>NZ_JALNMH010000020.1 GCF_023156535.1 Pseudomarimonas salicorniae
AACCGGGGATGGGTGAGGTCTTGCGGTCGCAGGCAAGCCAGCTCCTACAGGAGAGCGGCTTCATCCAGGGCGCGGCAGCGCAGCGCGGCGGCGCCGCTCTGTGGGAGTGCCCTTGGGCGCGACAGGGGCGCTGCGGTTTTCCTTGAGACAGGGGCAGGCCAGGCGCTGCGGTCGCAGGCAAGCCAGCTCCTACAGGAGAGCAGCGGCATCCATGGGGGGCGGCGAGGCGGGACGGGGCGGCGCCTTTTGTGGGAGTGCCCTTGGGCGCGACAGGGGCGGTGCGGTTTTTTCTCGAGACCGGGGAGGGGCGTCGCGCTGCGCGCCTGTGTAGGAGCGGACATGGCCGCGACAGGGGGGTATGGAATTCCCGGGAAACCGGGGATGGGTGAGGTCTTGCGGTCGCAGGCAAGCCAGCTCCTACAGGAGAGCGGCTTCATCCAGGGCGCGGCAGCGCAGCGCGGCGGCGCCGCTCTGTGGGAGTGCCCTTGGGCGCGACCGGGGCGGTGCGGTTTTCCTTGAGACAGGGGCAGGCCAGGCGCTGCGGTCGCAGGCAAGCCAGCTCCTACAGGAGAGCAGCGGCATCCAGGGGGGGCGGCGAGGCGGGACGGGGTGGCACCTTTTGTGGGAGTGCCCTTGGGCGCGACCGGGGCGGTGCGGGCCTTCAGGAAGGCTGGGGAAGGGCCGGGTGCTGCGGTCGCGGCCATGTCCGCTCCTACGCAGAGCGGTCGAAGCCTGAGGTCCGAGGCGGGGGGCGGGGCGCCGCGGTTGGGGAACCCGGCCGGGGGGATGCGGGTCCTAGCGGGGACCTGCCCGTGCTTCGAGGTGTCGCGTGTTCCGACTGCTGCTTGTCCTGCTCTGCCTGGCCGCGCCAATGGCCCGCGCCGCCCTGCCCGCCGCCGTCGATGGTCAACCGCTGCCCTCGCTGGCGCCGATGCTGGAGACGGTCACCCCCGCGGTGGTCAACATCCACAGCCGCACCGTGGTGCGGGTGCGCAGTCCGCTGGCAGACGACCCCTTCTTCCGCCACTTCTTCGGCCTGCCTTCGGTGCCGCGCGAACGCGTGCAGCAGTCGCTGGGCTCGGGGGTGATTGTTGATGCCGAGCAGGGCCTGCTGCTGACCAACAACCACGTGATCGAGGGCGCCGACGACATCCAGGTGACCCTGGCCGATGGCCGCACCCTGGCCGGCGAGTTCGTCGGCGCCGACCCCGACACCGATGTCGCCCTGGTGCGCATCCCGGCCGAGAACCTCAGCGCCGTGCGCCTGGCCGATCCTCGCGCGCTGCGCGTCGGCGACTTCGTGGTCGCGGTGGGCAATCCCTTTGGCCTCGGACAGACGGTGACCTCGGGCATCGTTTCGGCGCTGGGCCGCCAGGGCCTGTCCGGGCTGGGCTACCAGAACTTCATCCAGACCGATGCCAGCATCAATCCGGGCAACTCCGGCGGCGCCCTGGTCAACCTGCGCGGCGAGCTGGTCGGGGTGAACACGGCGATCTTCAGCCCCTCGGGCGGCAATGTCGGCATCGGCTTTGCCATTCCGGTCGGCCTTGCCACCGACGTGATGCGCCAGCTGCTGGCCTTTGGCGAGGTGCGCCGCGGCTCGCTGGGCGTGGAGAGCCAGGACATCGATGCGGCGATGGCGAAACTGCTGGGCGTGACCGAACGCCGCGGTGCGGTGATCACCCGGGTGCAGGAGGACTCCCCCGCCGACCAGGCCGGGCTCAAACCCGGCGACGTGGTGGTGGCGATCGACGGCACGCCGGTGCCCGACCGGCAGTCTCTGCACAACGCGGAAGGCCTGCTGCCGGTCGACAAGCCGGTGCGCATCGCGGTGCTCCGCGAGGGCAACCGCCGCGAGATGGAGGTGGTGCTGAAGGCGCGGGTGCGCGAGCTGGACGGCGCCCTGGTCGATGCCCGACTGGAAGGCGCGCGGCTCGCCGAACTGCCCGAGCGCATGCGCCAGCGCGGGGCCCGCGGGGTGCGGGTGGAGCAGGTGGCCCAGAACAGCCGCGCCGCACGCAACGGGCTGCGTCCGGGTGACCTGATCGTCGCCACCAATCGTCGCGACCTCAGCGATCTCGCCGAGCTGCAGCGCCGCCTCGATCCGCCCCCGGCCCAGCTGGTCCTGACCCTGGTCCGCGGGCGCGGCGCCCTGCTGGCGCCGATGCAGTAGCGGCGGGTTCGCTGCCTGCTCTGGCGCCTCGCCGGCAGCACTTGCGGGTTGGGGCGCGATTGTCCGGGGTTCGATACCTCAGCGCGAACGGTGGGACCTTGTCGCAGGCCGGTCGGGTCTTGCGCGGTGGTGTTGCGCAGCGGCGTCAAGCGGGTGTGTCGTGAACTGCCGCGACCCCCTCCCAGCCTCCCCCTACGCGCCCTTCGGGCACGCAAGGGGAGGGGCTCAAGCACCAGCGCTTGCTCTAGCCCCTCCCCTTGCCGCGCTTGGCGCTGTAGGGGGGGTGAGGAGGCGCGCTGGCGAGCCGAAGGGTCACGTGCCGAGGAATGCCCGCAGGCTGCGCCGAAGGGCCGGACGGTTGGGAGGGGGTTATTGCCGGGGGAAGCCCGCAAACGCCGCGAGCGGCTCGGTGGAGCACATCTACCGCCAGGGATGTACGCCAAGCAACGGCAACCGCAACTGCTGGTTCACCTCCCAGAACCGACGCCAATTCGCTGCGATCACGAACATCCACGAGTCATCGGCGTACGGCGGGGCGAGTGCGTAGAGTCGCTGCGGGTGGTCGATGCGATCGAGGAAGTCATTGAATCCCGCCAGGAGGGCGACAGCATCCATCAATTCGTCCGGATTGGCATGCAGCAGGTATCGGAACCTATGGTCTTCGTGGGAGAAGCTGATCCGATACGTGGGATCACCACCCAGTGGGGCAAGTCCCGCCTTTGCGAGGGTCCGGCATCGCTCCTCGGAAGGCTCGAACCCTTCGTCGCGCGAAGGGACGGTCGAATGCGAGATCTTTTCCGGGCGCTGCGAAAGGCGCACCAGGCTTGGTACCGGGCGGAGGATGGAAGCAAGCCTCGACCACGCCTCGACGTATGGGGGCTGCCGGCTGTCCGGGGCCAGCTCGACGCTGGCGAGTCGATGTCCCAGGAGCTGGAACAGGGCGTCGGGTTCCGGCCCTGCGGCCGGATTTATCAACGGCGACGGCTCCCCGCAGTCTGTCCCCCATCCATCCAGCACCGCCGCATCGGTCAACAACGGAGCGGCCTTCGTCCAATCCATCCCCTCTTGCGCCCAGTACTCCCACATTCGGGACCACGCTCCAGCGCGACGCCCTGCGGACGCCGGGAAGGAGGTGCGATCCTGCATCCATGCAAGGCTCAGCGCCCACTGCTGCGCGTGGAAGTCATCCTTCGCTGCGGCTGCGGCCTCGGATAGCCGTGCTTCCAGAAGCCGGCGCCATTCCGCCGACTCGGCCTCCCCTTGAGCACGCCCCTGAACGCGCTCCAGCAGATCGCAGCAGAACCTGCCGCCGTCGTTGGGCGATTGACCCAGAGAGTGCCGCAGCGCGGCAGACCACGCTCGTTCGAGGCGCGCGGATTGCTCCACCGTAGGGCGGAACCGACTGGCGAGGTACGTAGCTGCGCGTGGGGCTTCCGGGCGTTCGATGGCGGCGATCAGCTCGTCGAGTCCTAGCAATCCCCAATCCACCAAGCGAACGATCGAGCGCGTGGTGTCGGCTTCGCTTCCGCACAGGGCCCGGTGGATCAGCGGTCCCTTGGGCACCTCGGCTGCAAGCCCCAGCGTGTCGAGGCCGATCAGCGCTTCGACCTGTAGGGAAACAGGGTAGCGGCCATCGGCCAGCACCCGCTTCAGCAACTGATCCACCGCGGGCGGGCGAGGCGCCACCATCGCCGAGATGAGCCTCACTTGATCGAGTCCATCCGGCGCGGCAAGCGACTCGCGCCCTCCAAGCACATGGCCGTCCAGCCATCGCTCAAAGCAGCCGGCCGCAGCCGCTGCCGCGGCCTGTCGGTGCCGTCCGCCGCCGCGGCGTGCGTACTCCTCCAACACGGCGCATAGGTGCTTGCGCCAACCATGATCAGTCTTGTCTGAGTCCAGAGAGACCAACTCGCCAGCGATGAAGGCGATCGTTCCGGCATCTTCGTCACGCCTTTGGAACTGTTCGATAGCGATCCGCGCCACGGCACGATCCGGGTCATTGCGAAGCCGCTCGAACACGGGAAGCAGCCGGGGGAACAGCAGCTTTCCAGCCGCCGCGGCCCAGCGGGCCCTGTCGGCCTTGGCCGGGCCGGGTCCGCCAGGCCTACCAGCGCCGCGGCTGATGGGGCTGGCCTCGAGATGGGGCGTAACCGCGACTGCAAGTTCCCCTGCCTCGAGGGGCAGGCGTCCGGGACGGCCATCAAACCCGATGTCGGCCACGTCCAGTTCTTCGAGTTCCGCCAGCGCCAGCCCGACTACGGCCGGATCGTCCTGTTGCAGCGCGGACAGAAAGGCATGGGCGCCCAACGGATCGCCTGCGAACATCAGCGCCATTCCCAGCTGCGCGCGGTCCAGCGGATCCGAACATGAGCTTCGGCGCCGGTGGAGTTCACGTACCAGGGCCGCCTGGTCGCCGTCGAGCAGGCCGGAAAGCATCTGCCTGATCCAGCTGGGCGGGAATGCAAGCGCGTCGGCTGCCACCTCCTCCGGGCGTCTACGCTCCAGTCGCGACTTGCCTGAGGGAGCGCTCTGCGGGGGCATGGATTGATCCTGCGCGGTGGGGAGCCCCATTCTCCCTGAACCCATGCAGCGCAGCTCGCCGCGCCGCGCCGGCGTTCGCGGGCTGCGTGGTATCGTCCGGGATGGTTCTGTACGCGCCCTTCCGATGATTCGCGCCATCACCCTTGATCTCGACGACACGCTGTGGGCGGTGGCCCCGGCCATCCAGCGCGCCGAGCAGGCGGTGGACGATTATCTGGCGCGGCATTGTCCACAGACCCGGGCGCGGTTTCCGGTGGCGGCGATGCGGGCCCTGCGCGAGCGGATTGCGGCCGAGCATCCGCAGCTGGCCCACGACTTCACCACCCAGCGCCTGCTCTGCCTGCGCCACGCGCTGGAGGAGAGCGGCGAGGACCTGGCCCATGCCGAGGGCGCCTTCGAGGCCTTCTTCGACGCGCGCAATACGGTCGACCTGTACGCCGATGTGGCCGAAGGGCTGCCGCAGCTGGCCGGACGCTACCCGCTGGCGGCGCTGACCAATGGCAATGCCGACCTCGCGCGGATCGGGCTGGCGGCGCACTTCCGCTTCACCCTGGGCGCGCGCGAGCATGGCGCGGCCAAGCCCGACCCGAGCATCTTCCATGCCGCCTGCGAGCGGCTGGGGATCGAGCCCTCAGCGGTGCTGCACGTCGGCGACGACCCGCAGCTTGATGTCGAGGGCGCGCGCCGGGCCGGACTGCGCGCCTGCTGGATCAACCGCGTCGGTGCGCGCTGGCCGGATGACCTCGCGCCGCCCGACCTGGTCGCCCGCGACCTGCCAGAACTGATCTCCCAACTCAATTGACAGTCAGCCCGACATGGAACTGGGAATGAGCCTGCCGACCTGTTTTGCACCGCCCGATGCCGCCGCCCATGCGACCCCGCTGGTGGCGGTCGACCGCGAGGGCCTGCCTGCCCTGCTGGCCTCGCTGCCCTCCTCCGCCGCGCGCTGGTGCCAGTCGAGTGGATTCGCCGCCGACCCGCACAGCGTGCTGCTGGTGCCGGACGCCGACGGCCGGCCGCTGCTGGCCCTGGCCGGGATTGCCGGCGTGCGCGATCCGCTGGCCCTTGGCGCCGCGCCGCTGCTGCTGCCCGCGGGCGACTACCGCCTGGATGGCGAGCGCGGCCTGCGCCTTGACCCCGGCACCGCCCTGCTCGGCTGGGGCCTTGGCGCCTACCAGTTCACCCGCTACCGCCAGCCGACCCGCACGCCGGCCCGGCTGGTGCTGGGCGAGGATGCCTCCAGCCAGTCCGAGGCCTTCGCCCAGCTCAAGGCCAGCACCCTGGTCCGCGACCTGATCAACACGCCGACCGAGGACATGGGCCCGGACGAGCTGGAAGCCGTCGCCCGCCGCGTCGGCCTGGCCTACGGCGGCGAGGTGCGCTGCGTACGTGGCGATCAGCTGCTGGCGGAGAACTTCCCGGCCATCCACGCCGTCGGCCGCGCCAGCCACCGCGAGCCGCGACTGATCGAGGTGTTATGGGGCAATCCCGAGCACCCGCGACTGTCGATCGTCGGCAAGGGCGTCTGCTTCGACACCGGCGGCCTCGACATCAAGCCGGCCGACGGCATGCGCAACATGAAGAAGGACATGGGCGGCGCGGCGCACGCGATCGGCCTTGCCCAGCTGGTGATGGCGCGCAAGCTGCCGGTGCGCCTGCAGCTGCTGGTCGGCGCGGTGGAGAACGCGATCAGCGCCAATGCCTACCGCCCCGGCGAGGTGCTGCGCACGCGTGCCGGGATCAGCATCGAGGTGGACAACACCGACGCCGAGGGCCGCATCGTGCTCTGCGATGCGCTGACCTATGCCGCGGAGTCCAAGCCGGCCCTGCTGCTCGACTACGCCACCCTGACCGGCGCCGCGCGCATCGCCCTCGGCCCCGACCTGCCGGCGCTGTTCTGCAACGACGAGACCCTGGCGGCGGAGTACCTGCGCGCCGGCGAGGAGAGCGCCGATCCGCTGTGGCGTCTGCCGCTGTGGCGGCCGTATCTGAGCTACCTCGCCAGCAATGTCGCCGACCTTGCCAACTCCGGCGGTTCGCGGATGGCCGGGGCGATCACCGCGGCGGTCTATCTCGACCGCTTCGTGCCGCGCGAGCTGCCCTGGGCGCATATCGACGTCTACTCCTGGAACGACAGCCACCGCCCGGGCCGCCCGCCCGGCGGCGAGGCCCAGGGCCTGCGCGCCGCCTTCGCCCTGCTCAAGGCGCGCTTCGCCGCCTAGGGCGGGCGCGAAGCGCTGCCCGGTCCGTCGCCGCATCGCCGATGCGGGACGCCCGCCGGGGCCAAACGGACAGCTCGCGATGGCGCGCGCAGGCCGCGGCCTCCATCCGACTTTGCACCTGGCACGGGGCCGGATCCCGTCCCGGCGATGATGCCGGAAGAGGCGGGGTCAGCCTTCGAAACCGTCGGCGAAGATCGCGCCGAGCGAAGCGGGCTGACAGCTGCCGCGCTCGAACAGGCGGATGTCGTCGATCCACCAGCCGGTGCCGGACACCGAGCTGTCGGAGCCGAAGCGGAAGCGCAGCAGCAGCTCACGCCCGGCAAAGTCGGCCAGACTGACCCGCGATGTGGTGAACCCGGCGATGCTTCCGTGCCAGGCGCTGCGACCGGAAAGGGGGTTGGATACGCTGTTGTTGAGGGACCCATCGTACGCCCCGCCCAGAAAGCGGTTGGCATTCGCGGCAACGCCGCCCTGCGCGGCCAGGATGTCGCTCCAGTTCACGCCCCCGTCCAGCGAGTATTCGAGCACGCCGCCGTCAAAGTTGGCCTCGGTCTGGTAGCGGTGGGCGAATTCGAGGATGGACTCCCTGCCCGCGGCCAGGGACAGCGGCGTCACTAGGCTCAACTGGCGATCGGACACGTCGTCCGGGTCGGACACGAACCAGCTGCGGGTGGGCGAGCTGGCGGCGCTGCTGACCACGGCAAAGTCCGCGCCCGCGCCGCTGCCGGAGACGGTCCAGTTGCCGCTGCCCGCTTCGACGTCGTCGCTGAAGCGCAGCACGTCGGGGCCGGAGGCTGCTGCGGCGAGGATCACCACATTGCCGTCCTCGACACCGCCGCATCGTCCGTTGGCGGGCCGTGCACCGATGTCCTCCGCGCGTACCGCGTAGTACCGGGTAGCGCCGGACAGCACGTCGACATCGGCGAGACCGGTGGCGTTGCGGCATGACTCGATGAGGGTGGCCGGGCCGGGCGTGAAGCCCGGGCTGTCCGAGCGGTAGACGTTGTAGCGCAGCGCAGAGCCGGCGCCGCAGCGCCCGCTGCCGGCAGCCCAGCCAAGGTTGATCGCGCAGGCCGCGGTGCCGGCACTCTCGGCGCTGGCCAGGCCGGCAAAGTCCGGCGGCAGCGCGCAGCTGCCGGTGGCAACCGTCGAGGCGCAGGGCCCGGCCGCAGACGGGCAGACCTGGCCGCTGTCGACGGCGATCACCCGGTAGGCATAGGCGCTGCCGCCGGAAACCGTGCCGTCGACAAAGGCGGTCGTGCCGCCGCCGACCTCGCCGATCTGGACGAAGCCGCCGCCGGGGCAGCTGCCCGCGCTGCGCTGGATCCGGTAGCGGTCGGCGCCGGCCACCGCCGTCCAGCTGACGGTGATCTGGTTCTCGGCCGTCGCGCTGGCGCTGGTCGCGGGCGGTGCGGCGGGCGGATCGCAGGTGCCGACGCCATCGATGAACTGCGGCGCGCTGCCGAGCGGATCGAGATGGTCGCGCATGCGGGTCGCCGCGCTGCCGAGCCCTTCCCAGGCATGGAACAGGCCGCCGTACTGGTCGCGCAGGCTGCTGCCGGTGGCGCCGCAGGCCGAGGGGCCGCCTGAGAGCACGCCGACCAGGCGCTGTTCGGCGTTGTACAGGGGCGAGCCCGAGGAGCCGGGCTCGGTGACCGAGGGCGGCAGACTGGCCGGCATCGGACTGATGTTGGGCAGACGCGGCGGGGTCGGGTCCCAGTTGGCGCGCCAGTGCACGTCGCGGGCGCTGGCGATGCTGTCGAGGGTCAGATTGCTCTCGACGAAGGTGATGCGCTTTTCGTCGACGCCGGGATGGTGGATCGAGGCGCACAGGCCGGCGGTGCTGGCCGGGTCACCGGGGGCCTCACAGACCATGCTGGACGGCGACGGCGCCCGGCGATCCCAGCCTGCCCAGTACAGGTTGAAGCCATTGCCGGGCGCCGGAGTGGCCAGCTCGATCAGGGTGAAGTCCGAGCGCTCGCCCGCAGCGCCCGGTCCCGAGAAGGGATTGGCGGTCTGGGCGAGGAAGCGCAGTCCCTGCGTGGTGCTGCTCGGCTTGGGCAGCACCGGGCTGGAGCCGCTGGAGGCCGGCACGCGGCAGGTCGGCGACTCGTAGTTCCAATAGACCAGCACGGTCGCCGCAGCCGAATCATTGGCGACGCCGCAGTGCGTGGCGGTGGCGAACAGCATGCGCCGGTCGTTGGCAGTGTTGTTGAGCAGGGAGCCGGTGCAGGTATCGGTGCCGCCGCGGGTCCAGGCGCCGACCGCGCGCCGCGGCAGGTTCCAGGGATCGCCGTCCGACAGGCAGGCGACATCGGTGTTGCAGGCGCCCGACTTGCAGGCCTTGGACTTCACCCCGAAGCCACGATAGCCCTGATTGATCGAGTCGAGCTGCAGCTCCACCTCGGCCAGCCCGGAGGCGGGTACGCGCAGGTGCAGGAGCGCTTCCTCGCCAAGCACTACCGGGGTCCACAGCTGCCCGTGCGGGAGCATATGTTCACGGGTGAACGGACCGACCTTGCTGCGTCCATCGGTCGAAACGATGTGCAGGGAGGCGCCGGCGGGCAGGGCGAAGCGCGAGAAGCCGAAGTTGAGGTGGGCGGCACCCTCGCCGCGCACGCGAAGCCGCCAGACCCAGTCGCCGTCCGCCAGCTGCGACCAGTCGCCGGCACTGGCGGGAGTGATCTCGACAGGTCGGGCGACCGCGAAGCGCTTGGGCTGGCCGGGCAACGCATCGCGCAGCGCGTCCTCGCGGGCCAGCTTGTGCAGGTCCAGCGCCTTGAAGGTTTTCACCGGCACGTTCTGTGAGGACTCGAGCAAGTCCGCCTCGGGCGTGGCCGCCAGCGCGACCTGACCGGCGCACGCGAAAAGCGCCGCCAGGGCTAACAGGCGGAGCATCGGATGGGTACGAGTTGGCTTCATCGGCATGCTGGCGGAATTCCGGAAGACGAATCGGTACTGCGCCGCGGCCGACGGGCCCCGGAGCAGCCCGCGAGGGTACACCGCAACCGCGATCGGGCCAGCCCTGGTCACGCCGCTGTCGCGCGCGCGTCAGAACATGAGCCGGATCAATTGTCGAATCTGTGCGGCGCCGTTCGTCCATGGGTGACAGCTGTCATGCGAAGAAGGTGCCTTCCGGCACCACGATCCGAAACGGCCTGCCGTTACACTGCAGGCCCACGCCGAAACTCCTAGCGATGAACGACTCCTCGTCCCTGCTCTCCGAACTGCGCATCGACCGTGGCAGCCGCGCCGCGCCGCCGCCCAAGCCCTCGCGCTGGCCGTGGGCGGTGGCCGTGCTGGCCCTGCTGGTGGCCGCGGCCACGGTGGCCTGGAGCTTTCGCGAGGAAGCCCTGCCGGTGCGTACCGCGACAGCGCAGGAGATCGCCGCGGGCAGCGTGCCGGTCGCCTCCTCGGTGCTCGACGCCTCGGGCTATGTCACCGCGCGGCGCATCGCGACGGTCTCGTCGAAAATCACCGGCAAGGTCGCCGAAGTGCTGATCGAGGAAGGCCAGGCGGTAGAGGAAGGCGAGCTGCTGGCGCGGCTGGAGGCGGTCGACGCGCAGGCCCAGCTGGCCCTGGGCGAAGCCCAGCTCGCCGCGTCGCGCAGCGAGGTGGCGCGCGCCGAGGCGCAGCTTCGCCTGGCCGAGCAGACCCTGGTCCGCCAGCGCGATCTGGCCGGGCGCAAGCTGGTTGCCCAGGCCGCGCTGGACCAGGCGGTGGCCGAACGCGACGCCCTGGCCGCGCAGCTGCGCAGCGCGCGCGATGGCGTCCGCGTCGCCGGCCAGTCGCTGGCCCTGGCACGGATCGGGCTGGACAACACCGAGATCCGTGCGCCCTTTGCCGGCGTGATCACGGTCAAGGCCGCACAGCCGGGCGAGATGATCTCACCGGTCTCGGCCGGCGGTGGCTTCACCCGCACCGGCATCGGCACCGTGGTCGACATGGACTCACTGGAAATCCAGGTCGACGTCAACGAGAGTTTCATCGGCCGGGTCAAGCCGGGCCAGAAGGTCGAGGCGGTGCTGAATGCCTATCCCGAGTGGCGCATCCCGGCCGAGGTCATCGCCATCGTGCCGACCGCCGACCGCAGCAAGGCGACGGTCAAGGTGCGCATCGCCTTCCTCGAGCGCGACGCGCGAATCGTCCCCGACATGGGCGTGCGGGTGTCCTTTCTCGCCGACGCGCCGGAGGCCGCGCCAAGCGCTGCCCCGGTTACCGCGATCAGCGTGCCGGCCGAGGCCGTGGTCACCCGCGACGGTGCCGAGATCGTCTACGTGGTGCGCGAGAACACCGCACAGCGCCGCGAGGTCAGCGCCGACCCGGCCCGCGACGGCCGGCGACGCATCGCCCGGGGCCTGGCCGCCGGCGAGCGCGTGGTGCTCTCGCCGCCGCCCGAGCTGAAGGACGGCGGCAAGGTGACCGAGGCGGAATCGTGAGCCCGGCCTTGAACATAACGTTTCATCATGCCTTGCAGTGGTGCTGGAAGGCATCGCCAGCAAGCTGGCTCCTACACGCGGCCGAGGTCGCGTGCCGCTTTCCATCCACCGCTCCCAACCCGAGAGGCACGCCATGTCCGAGGCCCTGGTAGAGATCCGCAGCCTGACCAAGCACTACACCCGCGGCAAGCAGACCGTGGAGGTGCTGCACGGCATCGACCTCGACATCCCGCGCGGTGACTTTGTCGCCCTGATGGGGCCGTCGGGCTCGGGCAAGACCACCCTGCTCAACCTGATCGGCGGGCTCGACACCCCCACCAGCGGCAGCGTGAGCGTCGAGGGCCGACGGATTGACGAGTTCAGCACCGGCGAGCTGGCCCGCTGGCGCGCCGAGCACATCGGTTTCGTCTTCCAGTTCTACAATCTGCTGCCGGTGCTGAGCGCGCAGAAGAACGTCGAGCTGCCCCTGCTGCTGGCGAAGATGGGCAGCGCCGAGCGGGCCAAGCGGGCCAAGGTGGCACTGACCCTGGTCGGCCTGGCCGATCGTGGCGGGCACAAGCCGAACGAGCTGTCCGGCGGCCAGGAACAGCGCGTGGCCATTGCCCGCGCCCTGGTCACCGACCCGACCCTGCTGGTCTGCGACGAGCCCACCGGCGACCTCGACCGCAAGACCGCGGACGAGGTGCTCACCCTCCTGCAGACCCTCAACCGCGAGCACGGCAAGACCATCATCATGGTCACCCACGACCCCAAGGCCGCGGAGTTCGCCAACCGCACCGTGCACCTCGACAAGGGCCTGCTTGCCGACGAAGCCACCGCGCACTGAAGGGGATTCCCATGACCCGGACCGGATTCGTCCTTGCCAACCTGTTCCACAAGAAGACCCGCACCGTGCTCACGCTCGGCTGCATCATCTTCGCCTTCCTGCTGTTCGGCCTGCTGCAGTCGCTGAACCAGATCTTCAGCGCCGGGGCCGACTTCGTCGGCGCCACCCGCATCGTCACCCAGTCGCGGGTGTCCTTCACCAATTCGCTGCCGATGCGCATGGTGCCCGAGATGGACGCCATCCCCGGCGTCGAGCGGGTCATGTACCAGCAGTGGTTCGGCGCGGTGTTCCGCGACGACCCGCAGATCTTCGCCTTCGCCGTCGACCCGCAGCGCCTGCGCGACGTCTACCCGGAGTGGGTGATGCCCGACGAGCACTGGACCGCCTTCCGCGACATCCGCCAGTCGATGATCGCCGGCAAGCTGCTGGCCGAGAAGCACGGCTGGAAGGTCGGCGACCGCATCCCGATCCAGTCGAACATCTTCCCGCGCAAGGACGGCAGCAAGGACTGGGAGTTCGAGCTGGTCGGCATCTATGACGGCATCGACGAGGAGTGGAAGAAGCAGACCGCGGGCGGCCTGTACATCAACCGCGACTACTTCGCCGAGGCGGCGCAGTTCGGTGGGGGTCTGGCCGGCATCTTCATCGTCAAGCTGCAGGACCCCGGCATGGCCGAACAGGTCGCCTCGACGATCGACCGCCGCTTCGAGAACACCGCCGACGAGACCAAGTCGATGGCGGAAAAGGACTTCCAGGTCGGCTTCATCAAGCAGATGGGCGATATCGGCCTGATCGTGCGCTGGATCCTGTTCGCGGTGTTCTTCACCCTGCTGCTGGTGGTCGGCAACACCATGGCGCAGAGCGTGCGCGAGCGCGTGCCGCAGCTGGCCGTGCTCAAGACACTGGGTTTCACCGACAACGCGGTGCTCGGCTTCGTCCTGGCCGAGACCTTCGCCCTGTGCGCGATCGGCGGCCTGCTGGGCCTTGGCCTGGCCACGCTTGCCGGCGCGGGCCTGGCCGCCGCGGCCGGACCGATGCTGCCGATCGCCGTCGACGCCGCGGTCTGGATCGCCGGACTGATCGCGATCATCGTGCTGGCCCTGGCCGTCGGCCTGCTGCCCGCCCTTCGCGCGCGCAACCTGAAGATCGTCGATGCGCTGGCCGATCGCTAGCGCAACGCGCCCCGCGCGCCCCGCGGACGATGTGCGGGGGGCGGGTGTCCGGTTCGGGCGCGAAGTTCGCATTCGCCCCGGTCCCGCTGTAGGAGCCAGCTTGCTGGCGATAGTCGCCCCGGATGGGACGATCGCCAGCAAGCTGGCTCCTACATTCGGGTGTTGTGGAAGGTCTGCTTCGCGCCCAAACCCGTCATTGCCGTCCTGTTGATTCTTTCGCACCACGCATCCGATCCGGAGCCCCGCCATGCTCAGCCAGATCCTTGCCATCTCTGCCTTGAACCTGCGCAGCATCCCCGAGCGCTGGGGGCCGTCCCTGGTCATCGTGATCGGCCTTGCCGGCGTGGTCGCCGTGTTCACCGCCCTGCTGGCGATGGCCCAGGGCTTCACCGCCACGCTGCAGGACGCCGGCAGTGACCAGAACGCCATCGTGCTGCGCGGCGGCTCCGGCGCCGAGCTCAATTCCGGCTTCGGTGGCGACACTGCCGACCTGATCAAGCTCGGCCCCGGCATCCGCAAGGGCAGCGATGGCAAGCCGCTGGCATCGGGGGAGCTGATGGTGATCACCGAGCTGTTCAAGAAGGGCGAGACCCGCAACGGCTCCAACGTCACCATGCGCGGCGTCGAGCCGGCTTCCTTCGAACTGCGCCCCCAGGTGCAGATCGTCGAGGGCCGGCGCTTCGAGTCCGGACTGCGGGAGGTGATCGTCGGCGCCGGGGTGGCGCGCCAGTTCGAGGGTGTCGGGGTGGGCGAGACGCTTCGCATGCGCGGCTCGGACTGGAAGGTGGTCGGCGTGTTCGAGTCGGGCGACGTCAACGAAAGCGAGATCTGGGTCGATGCCGGCAGCGCGCAGTCGGCCTTCAATCGCGGCAACGGCTTCTCCGCCGTGCGCGTGGGCCTGACCTCGCCCGAGGCGCTGGAGACGCTGTCCGCAGCACTGGCCGACGATCCACGACTGACCGTCGAGGTGCTGAACGAGCGCACCTACTACAGCAACCAGACCCGCGGCGTGCGCGGGCAGATCATGGTTCTGGCGGTGTTCGTCACCGCGATCATGGCGATCGGCGCGATCTTCGCCGCGCTCAACACCATGTATTCGGCGGTCGCAACGCGCACCCGCGAGATCGCCACCCTGCGCGCCATCGGCTTCGGCAGCCTGCCGGTGCTGGTCTCGGTCATGATCGAGGCCATGCTGCTGTCCCTGCTCGGCGGCGCCATCGGGGCCGGCATCGCCTGGCTGCTGTTCGACAACCTGTCGGTGTCGACGCTCAACCAGGGCAGCTTCACCCAGGTGGTGTTCGCCTTCCAGGTCAGCATCGGGCTGGTCCTGTCGGGCCTTGTCATCGCCGTCCTGATCGGCTTCGTGGGCGGCCTGCTGCCGGCCATCCGGGCCGCCCGGCTGCCGGTGACCACGGCGCTCAGGGCGGGCTGATCACGCTCGATTGACGGCTACTTGCCGCCGTTTGCTGAAGGGCTGGTCAAGTCTTCGTGAAATGTGCTTTGCTCCGGGCCAGCCGGGCAGGATGCGCCGGCACCTACGGAGAGTGCTCTAGATGGGAAGCCTGCGCTGGCGAGCGCTGACCGGCGTCCTGCTCGTGACGGTGTTCATGCTGGCGGTCGGACTGCCGGCAGCACGGATCGGGCTCGATCGCAGCTTCGAGGCCTTCGAGCTGCGCCATGCCGAGCAGGCTCTTGCGCGGCTGCGCCTGCAGCTCAAGGCCGAGTGCGAGATCTTCAACCGGGGCATCCACGACTACGCCGAGTGGAACGATACGGTGGCCTTTGTCGAGGGCCACGCACCGGACTGGCTCGAGCGCAACCTCGAGGGCAGCCTGTTCGACAACTTCGAGCTGGATACGGTGGTGATCACCGACGCCGGCCTGCGCAGCCTGTCCGCCCGGGAGCCGAAGGCGCAGGGTCGCGGTACGAACCCCGCCGATCCGTCCCTGGTGGCCAGCCTGCTCGAGGAGCCGACCTCGCGCGAGGTGCTTGGCCAGGACGGCCCGTATACCCAGGTCGAGTTCCATGCCGGCCAGCCCTATCTGGTCGGCCGGGCCGCGATCCGCCGCCCCGCCTCCGATCCCGGCACCACGTCCGCAGCCGGCCTGATGGTCTGGGCCCGGGCGCTGGACAGCGACTGGCTGGATCGCGTCGCCGCGCTGACCCAGGTGCCCTTCTCGCTGGCCCCCCCCACCGCGCAGACCCCCGCCGAGCCGCAGGTGACCCTCAGTGGCACCCGGGTGCTCGGCACCCTGCCCTACCGGGACCCCTCGGGGCGGCTGACCGCGGTCAGCCTGGTCAACATGAGCAAACCCCTGGCCGACCAGCGCGCCGCCGCCGAGCAGGTGATGGGCTGGGTGCTGGTGGCGAGCATCCTGTTCACCGCCCTGATCGGTGGCTATCTGATCGAACTGCTGGTGGTGCGGCGCATCGTCCGGGTCAGCGACGCGCTCGGGCGCCTGCGCGCCTCGGCCGGCGAGCGTGCCCGCGGCGACGAGATCGACGCCCTCGACCAGGGCCTCAGCGAGCTGAGCAGCGAGCTCGACGCCACCACGCGAAGCTGGCGCGAACAGGCCGAGCGCGATTTCCTGACCGGGCTCGGCAACCGGGCCAGGCTGCTGGGCGATCTGCCGCGCGCCCTGGTCGAGGGGCCGGATAACGACACCCTGGTCGGCCTGCTGCTGGTCGACATCGATGGCTTCAAGGCGGTCAACGACTCACTCGGCCACCACGCCGGCGATGCCTTGCTCCGCGAGGTGGCCCTGCGCATCGGCGACTCGGCGCTGCAGCCGGCGACCGCCTATCGCCTCGGCGGCGACGAGTTCGCCGTGCTCGCTCCGCACCTCGGCTCGGTCGAGGAGGCAGCTGACCTTGCCGAGCGGATCAGCCTCAGCCTGCAGATGGTGCGGATGATCGAGGGCCGGCCGCTGGCGATCGGCGCCAGTATCGGCATCGCCACCTCCCCCTATCGCAACCCGGTGCCGGCCTCGGAGATGATGATCCGCGCAGATATCGCACTGTTCGACGCCAAGAACGCCGAACGCGGCGGTTCTCGGGTGTTCTCCGAACAGGCGCACGCCGACTTCCGCGACCGCATCGAGATGGAGTCCTCTCTGCGCCGGGCGCTGGAGGAGAAGCGCCTCAGCTGCGCCCTGCAGCCGATCGTCTTCAGCCGCGGCGGCGGCATCGCCGGATTCGAAGCCCTGGCGCGCTGGTTCGAGCCGGGACGCGGCTGGATCGAGCCGGCGCGCTTCATCGCCGCCGCCGAACGCGGCCAGCTGGTGACCCAGGTCGACCTTGCGGTGATCGGCCATGCGCTCGAGCACTGGGCGCGGCTGCGCGGCCAGCTGCCGCAGTCGCGGCTCAACGTCAACGTGTCGGCGCAGACCCTGCTCGATCCGCGCTTCTTCCCGGCCTTCGAGGCCCTGCTGCGCCGTCACCAGGTGCCCGCGCGCGCCCTGGCGGTGGAGTTGACCGAAAGCGAACTCGGCATCAGTGACGACCGTATCGAGTTCGGCATTGCACACCTTCGCCAGCTGCAGGTACCGGTGGTGATCGACGATTTCGGCGTCGGGGCCTCATCGCTGGGCCGGCTGGCGCGGCTGCGTCCGTCCGGCGTGAAGATCGACGGCAGCTTTGTTCGCGACCTCGACGGCGACGGCGGGCGCATCTGCCGCGTCGTGGTCGAGCTGGCCAGGGAGCTCGGCATGCGCACCACCGCCGAGTTCGTCGAGACCGCCGAGCAGGCCGAGCGGCTCATGGCCATGGGCTGCACCCTGCAGCAGGGCTTCCGCTACGGGCCGCCGATGGACAGCGACCGTCTTGACGCCTGGATCGACGAGCGCCTGCGCACCTTCGGCGGCTTCAACCCGGTGCCCTCGACGCTGAACTGAGCCAGGGGCCGTCGCTGGCCGCTGGCGATCGCGGCGGTGGCAGGCATTGCCAACGGCCCTCGGAGCCTTGGGGGTTCGCCCTTCGATACCTCAGGGCGAACGGCCGTGTTTGGACGCCATGCGACGTACGCGCGCTTCGCGCCTCTCAGGTCGGATACGAGCCCCAAACCGTTCGTGCTGAGGTATCGAAGCACGAACGGCCCGCGGCAACCTGAGGGTTCGCCCTTCGATACCTCAGGGCGAACGGCTGCTCTGGACGCCATGCCGCGTAAACGCGTTTCGAGCCGCCATGTCGAACAAAAGCCCCCGTGCCCTTCGTGCTGGGGTATCGAAGCACGAACGGCCCGCGGCAACCTGAGGGTTCGCCATTCGATACCTCAGGGCGAACGGCTGCGTGGGCTGGGCGCGGAAAGGTTGGAAGCGCTACACCTGCCCCTGCCGGAGGCACCGCCTAACCCGCAGCACGGCGCGGCAGCCGCCAGCCGGGACGGACGAAGTGGCAGGTGTAGCCGCTCGGATAGCGCTGCAGGTAGTCCTGGTGCTCGGGCTCGGCTTCCCAGAACGGGCCCACCGGCTCGACCTCGGTGACCACCTTGCCCGGCCACAGGCCGGAGGCGTCGACATCGGCGATGGTGTCCAGTGCGACCTGACGCTGGGTCTCGTCGACGTAGTAGATCGCCGAGCGGTAGCTCGGCCCGCGGTCGTTGCCCTGCCGGTTCGGCGTACTGGGGTCGTGGATCTGGAAGAAGAACTCGAGCAGCTCGCGGTAGCTGATGCGCTGCGGATCAAACACGATCTCGACCGCCTCGGCGTGGCTGCCGTGGTTGCGGTAGGTGGCGTTCGGGACGTCGCCGCCGCTGTAGCCCACCCGCGTCGAGACAACCCCGGGCAGGGCCCGGATCAGCTCCTGCACGCCCCAGAAGCAGCCTCCGGCCAGCACGGCACGTTCGGTTTCCTGGCTCATCGATGGCTCCCGGAGGTGGACACGACGCAGAGTATCGCTCCGGCCCTGCATGCCCGGGGTGGAGATGCCCGCCCTGATCTACGCTCGCAGGGCGCGGCTCATCTCGACGCAGGCAAGCAGGCTGCCATCGGCCAGCGGCTGGCTGGCCGCGCCCAGCTCGCGATACCCGGCTGCGCGATAGAAGCCGACGGCGTTCCTGGAGGCGAGCACCCGGGCAGTGGAGTTGCCGTGCTCGCGCATGGCCTTCTCGCAGGCAGCCAGCAGGCTGCGGCCGACCCCGCCCCCGGTCCTGTCGGGGTGCACGTAGAGCGCCTGCAGGAAGCCCTCGCTGGCCTCGCAGAGGGCAAAGCCGGCCACATCCTCGCCGCGTTCGGCGACGAAGGCGGCAAAGCGCCCGGACTCGAGCAGGCCGCGCATCCAGTCCATGCGCCGGGCATCCGGCTCGGGCGACCAGGCCGCCAGCACAGTGCGCGGGTAATGCTCGCGGTCGATGGCGCGGACGCTGGCATAGTGGACCGCCACCATGGCCTCGGCGTCGTCGACGCGGGCCTCGCGCAAGATCACCGCCGGGCCGCTCACGGCGGCGCCTCGCGGTTCTCGGTGCCTTCCCCCGGGGTGACGAAAAGCATCCGCGTGGGCGTCTCGATGTGCGCGGTATGCCAGATGTCGGCGGGGATGATGACGTATTCCCCGGCATGGCCGAGCACGACCTCGCGATCGCCATCGGCGAGGCGCATTCGCATCCGCGCCCTCCCCTGCAGCAGCACCACCAGCTCGTCCCCCGCGGGATGCCGCTCCCAGCACGGCCAGTCGCTATCGAAGGCGTGCTCGGCGATCAGGACATGGCCGGAGAAGCCATCGAAGCGCCGGTCAAGCTCGGCGTACAGTCCTTCGCTGACCGGGATCGGCGTCATGCGCAGCCCGGGGTCCAGCACGGCGAAGCAGTTGGCGAGGCTGGGCGGTGCGTCGGGCATGGCTGGGACATTCCGATCCGATCGTCGACGCCTGCATGCTGCAGCACCCGGGGCGCGGCGACAAGCCATGCCCGGGCGGTACTCCGCCATTCGTTCGCGCGAAGCACGCCAGGCTTGACCCCCCGGTGCGTCTGGGGTGCACTGCGGGTCCAATCGCGAAGGAGGAGCAAGCATGGGACTGTTCGACTTCGTCAAGAATGCCGGCGCCAAGATCTTCGGGAAAGAAGAGGCCAAGCTGGATCCGGGCCGGGGGTTCAGCGCGCATCTGCGTGACAACGGCATCGATCCTTCCAGCTTTCGCTTCAAGGTTTCGGGCGACGGCCAGGTGTTGGTCAGCGGCTGGGTGCCGAACCAGGAGACGCGTGAGAAGGCCGTGCTCGTCATCGGCAATATCGAGGGCATTTCCCAGGTCGACGACCGCCTGCGCGTCGGCGCGCCGCCCGCCACGTCCGCTGATGCCGCGCCACCGCCTGTCGAGGAAGCCGGCGGCGAGGTCGAGGAGGAGGAGCTGGCCGAGGAGGCGCCGTGGTCCTCGCGCACCTACACGGTGAAGAAGGGAGACACGCTGTCGGCGATCGCCAAGGAGATGTATGGCAACGCAGGCAAGTACCCGGTGATCTTCGAGGCCAACAAGCCGATGCTCAAGGACCCGGACAGGATCTACCCGGGCCAGGTACTGCGCATTCCCGAGCTGCCGGGCTGACTTCGCACCCCGTTTGAACCAACCGACCCGCCATCGCGGCGGGTCGCCCCCAGGGCCTGCCGGCGATGTTCGATCGGCGGATCGAAGGGCGGATTGGGGCGCATATTTGCCGTTCGCCCTGGCCGGCGAATGGGGCCTTCTTTCTGGATCCAGAGCCGGATCAAGATCAACATCAAGGGCGTTTCGAACCGTCCTTCGGCCGGCCCGAGTCACTTCTCTTTGCGTGCCCAAAGAGAAGTAACCAAGAGAAAGGGCACCCCGGTCAGGCGCCTTCCGGGCTTCCTGCCCTCCAGGTACGCGTGCGGGCTCCGAGGGTTCGCCGACAGCGCATCCTGCGCTGGGCGAACGCGAGCACGTCCCTATGCTCGCCCCTGCGGACCTTGTTCTCCGCCCGCCGCCAGACAGGGGCCCCATTGATCGGCCATCCTGGCCGCACAGCCCGTGGGCTGGTCGGGCAAGCCTTTTCAGGCGGCGTGTCGCGGAACGCGGCCCTCGAATCTCAAAGACCTCAACGCGCGTGGGTCCCGTGTGCAGCGCCGAGTAGCGCAGGAACCCGGCGGGGAAAGGCGTGGATGTTTGAGCGCATGGATGCGCGAGTTCACGCCGGCCGCCGGATTCCGAGCAACGCAGGGGACCGGCATTGCGCAGCAATGACGGCGCGGAAGTCGGGTCGGCTTCTCTTTGGTTACTTTCTCTTGCCGATCAAGAGAAAGTGACTCGGGCCGACCGCAGGTCGGTCTGAAAGCTCTTGATCCTGTTCTTGATCTGGCTTCGCCCGAAAGGCCCATTTCGCCGGCCAGGGCGAACGGCAAATATGCGCCCGTATGCGCCGGCGGGTGGGGCAACCTGGCGGGGCGCTACAGCGCCAGACGCTCCCGAAAGGCCCGCGCCTGGCGTCGGGAGACCTCGACCTCGGCGCCGCAGCGAAGGGTCAGGGTGTAGCCCTCGCCGACCGCAGGGTCGACGCGCACGACGTGCCGCAGGTTGACCAGGGCACCGCGCGAGGCACGAAAGAACAGGGCTGGATCAAGCCTTGACTCGAGACTGGCCAGGGAGCGGGTCAGCAGCGCGTGCTGGCCGCGGAAGTGCACCGTCGCGTAGTTGCCATCCATCTCCACATGGCTGATCTCGCCGGCGGCGACAAACCAGCAGCGCTCGCCATCGCGCAGGAACACCGGATCATCGGCACCGAGTACGCTGCGCTGGGCCTCCGCCTCGCCGCGGGCGTCGAGCGCCCGCTGCAGGGCCTGCTTGAGGCGCTCTGGCTCCACCGGCTTGAGCAGGTAGTCCAGCGCATTGCGCTCGAAGGCGCGCACGGCGTGGGCATCGTAGGCGGTGCAGAAGACCACGGCCGGCGGCGAGAGCAGCCGCTCGAGTACGTCGAATCCGCTGCCCTGGGGCAGCTGGATGTCGAGCAGCAGCAGATCGGGCGCCAGCGCCTCGCAGGCCGACACCGCGCTGTCGACGTCGTCGGCCTCGCCGACCACCTCGACCTCCGGATGCGCGGCGAGCAGGGTACGCAGCTCGCTGCGCGCCAGCCGGCTGTCGTCGACCAGCAGCACGCGCAACCGGCTCATGCGGGCCACTCCAGCGTTGCCCGAACGGTGTCGCTGTCCAGCTGGGAAAGATCGAATCGGGCCGGCGGCCCGCGCTCTTCGAGTCGCTGGCGCAGCCAGGACAGGCCCACGCCGCTGCCCGGGCTGGGCGACCGGCCAAGACGTCCGGGGTTCTCCACTACCAGTTTCACTCCCTGGGCCAGCGGCTCGGCGACCACGCGCAGCAGCCCGCCGCCGGGCGTCACCGCGATGCCGTGCTTGACGGCGTTCTCGACCAGCCCCTGCAGCAGCATCGGAGGCAGCTCGACAGCGGCGCAGCGGGCATCAAGGCGGAGGTCCGTGCGCAGGCGCTGCTCGAAGTGGACGGCCTCCACCGCCAGGTAGTCCTCGATCACCGCCCACTCCTCGTCCAGCCTGACGCGATCGCGCTGACTGTGCTGCAGGGCATGGCGCAGGGTGTTCGACAGCCGGGTGACCATATCCCGGGCGCGCGGCGGATCCTCGTTGATCAGCGCACGCACGTTGTTCAGCGCATTGAACACGAAGTGCGGATTGAGCCGCGCGCGCAGCGCCTCAAGCTCCAGCCCGCGGCGCGCGGACTCGGCGCGCAGCCGGGCCAGCTCGTTCTCCCGCGCCTGGCGCCGTGCCACGACCCCTACCCAGACCGCCAGCCAGGCGCCCAGCAGGACCGCGGTGTTGAACCAGTAGCCGAGCAGCGAACCGAAGCGGTAGTCCGCCTGCCCGCCGGGCATCTGCAGCCAGCCGAACTGAAGCCCGCCGACGAGGGCAAGTGCGATCAGCGCCTGCAGCATCGAGGCGGCCAAGGCGACGCCTGCGGCCAGCCTCCAGCCCAGAGCGGTGCCGCCGAGCCGCAGCCAGCCGCGCCGCAGGGTGAGGCTGCGCAGGGCCTCGCTGGCCGCCCACAGGCCAAGCGCCAGCATCAGCGCGATCAGCACCAGGCCGGAATGCAGGCCGACGTAGCGCTGGAATTGCCACAGGTTGAGCGCGGCGAAGCCGCCCCAGAGAGCGGCCTGGAAAAGCTGGCGAGGCCAATGGCCTCGCCAGCCCGCACCCGACGCGGAGCCCGCCGCAGTCACTCGGCGATGTGCTCGCGCACTTCGGCGAGCAGCCAGTCATGATCGTCGAACATGATGAAGTGATAGGCCTTCGGAGCCATGGCGATCTCGACCCCCTCGAGCGACGCGTACTGGGCGGCGAAGATGCCACGCGTGCTCTCCTCCGTCGATCCCATCGGCTGGTAGGCGGCCCAGGCACCGAGCACCTTGGTGTCGGCCTCGACCTGCGAGAGCTGCGGCCGCAGGTCGGTGGTGAACAGCTCGTACATGGCCTGGGTGGTGGCGTGGCGATCGCTGTCCTGGCCCCACTGCTGGATGGTCGCCACCTTGCCGGTATCCCGCGTCATGCCCATCGCTGCCGCACCCTTGGCCTGCTGGAAGAACGCCTCGTCCGGCTGCGCCTGCATTCCGGCGCGCATGCCGTCGGCCATCGGCTTGACCGCTTCGACCGTGGCCGCCGGATTGGTCGCCGCGGGAAAGAACGGCAAGGAGTCCACAACGACCAGTTTCCCCACCTTCTCCGGCGCCTCGATCGCCAGCATCAGGGCCAGCGCGCCGCCAAGGCTGTGTCCGATCACCACCGGCCGGTCGAGCCCGGCGTGGTCGATGTAGTCGAGCACCCGGGACCGCATCTCGGGCAGGAAGGGCCTGTCGGCCTGCCCCTCGATCGCCGGCAGTCCGGCAAAGCCCGGCAGCTGGATCAGATGGCACTGCACGCCGTCGGCGCGCAGTGCCTCGCAGGTCGGCGCCCAGGTCTCGGCCGCCGAGTTCAGGCCGGGAATGAACAGCACCGGCCGGCCCTCGCCACGGACCTCCACCTGCAGGCCGTCATGCAGCGCCGGCTTGGCCTGGGTGGACGCGGACAGGGTGAACAGGGCGGCGAACAGCAGGGATGTGCGCATGGGAATCTCCTCGTCGGTGCCCGCCTCGATGGAGGGGGCGTGGCGCCATCCTCCCGCCCGCCCGGCCGCGCGTCGCGGCCGCGTCCACCAGCGGCCGAATATCCGGGCAAACGGCGCACGCCGCAGTCGAGCGGCACCCCGCGGATCGGCTCGGAAGTCGGGAAGGGGACAGGTCCGCGGCGGCGGTACGCAGGGGCGAACGGCACAAGCGGGCACAAGGTTCGCATTGCCCAGGATCCTTCGAACCGGAACGCTTTCTGCGGGAGTGCCCTTGGGCGCGACCGCGGAGTTCCGCTCTGGCCACGGTGTGTGGTCACTCCGTAGCGCTGCGGTCGAAGCCAAGGGCGCTCCCACCGCCGGGCTTGGTGGGCGTCAGCGTAGCCTCGCCTTCCTTGGGCGCACCGAGACGGGCGGCCGGACGGTACGCCCGGTGCGGCCAGCCGCACCCTATGCGTGTCTTTTACGCGCCCTCAACGGCCGGCAGCGCGCAGGGATTCTCCGAGCTTCTTCAGGCCCTCGATAAAGCTGACCCTGGGCTGGTAGCCGAAGTCGCTGCGCGCCGGGCCCATGTCGTACCAGTGCGGGGTGGCGAGCTGCTCGGCGAGGAAGCGGGTCATCGGCGGCTC
Source organism: Pseudomarimonas salicorniae (assembly GCF_023156535.1). GTDB lineage: Bacteria > Pseudomonadota > Gammaproteobacteria > Xanthomonadales > Xanthomonadaceae > Pseudomarimonas > Pseudomarimonas salicorniae. The sequence goes on from NZ_JALNMH010000020.1 coordinate 24,068, forward strand.
ACCGGACAAGGGCAGCCAGCTCCAGGCCCGCTCGCAGGCCGCTCCGAGCCAGTAGGCGGCGCGATACGGCATCAGCTTGTCGACCATCGGCGCGCCGGCGGCGCGCAGCAGGCTGTTGATGACGTCGGCGACGGGCTTGGGCTCACCGTTGGAAATGAAATAGGCCTTGCCGGCGCATTTCGCCCGCGGCCTGTCATGCAGGGCATCGAAGGCGGCCAGGTGGGCGGACACCGCGTTGTCGATGTAGGTCGTGTCGATGCGGTTGCTGCCGTCACCGACCAGACGCAGGCGTCCGGCACGGGCGCGCTCGGCCAGCCGCGGCAGCAGGTGGTTGTCTCCCGGCCCCCAGATCAGGCGCGGGCGCAGCGAGACGGTGGCGAGGTCCGGCCCGTTGGCCTCCAGCACTGCCGCCTCGGCGACTGCCTTGGTGGCGGGGTAGACCGCCTTGAAGCGGGTCGCCACCGGCGCCTGCTCGGCCGACAGGCCCTCGACCGGTACCGCGCCGCGATGGGCCACGCTGGGCGTCGAGGTGTGCACCAGGGTACGCACGCCGTTCATGCCGCAGGCGGCTATCACGTTGCGCGTGCCGCGCACATTGGCCTCGAAGTAGTCGCGGAAATCGCCCCAGGCGCCGGCCTTGGCGGCGACGTGGAATACCGCATCGACGCCGCGCAGGGCCTCGCTGAGCCCGCCGAAGTCACCGATATCGACCTGGGTCTGGGAGACGCCCATCGCGGCCAGGGGCCGGTAGGTGTTGCGCGACAGGCTGCGTACCTTGATCCCTCGCTCGACCAGGGCCCGGCACAGGGCCTGTCCGAGGAATCCTCCGCCGCCGGTGACTGCTACCTGCATGTTTGTTCCTGACTGTCCGGGTCGCGGGTCCAGCGCAGACGCGCGAGCCCCGCCGCATCGTACTCAACCCAGGCCAGCTGGTCGAAGGCCTGCATCAATGCGCGGCAGGCCTCGCCGCCCAGCCCGGGCACGAACAGGCTGGGCTCGCGCCAGTCCCCGGCCGTCCCCTCCGCCGGCAAACCGATCAGACCGCGCCCGGCCAGTTCGGCGCGCAGCGTTCGCTCGCGTTCCCGGTTCCCGACATCGTCCAGCGCCCGCCCCTGCGGATTGCGGGCGCTGACCAGGCTGGCGATGGGGCAGGCATGCTCGGCCAGCCAGCGCGCCAGGCGCGGCGATGGCCGGTCGATGCGCGTCTCGATCCAATCGTCGTCGAGCAGGATCCGGTAGCAGGTAGCGCGGAAGGCCGCCTCCAGCGGATGGCTCATGCGCCGGTCTGCGCGGCGGCCCAGCGCGCCAGCTGCTCGCGGCCGATCTTGGCGTTGTGGCGGATGTCGACCGGGAAGCGCGGATGGAACATGAAGCGGTCGATACGCCGGGTGTGGGCATGATGGCTGCCCAGTTCACGCAGCTCGGCCTCGATGCGCCGCCGGTCGGCGGCGTCGGCCTTGGCCTGCAGTTCCACCACCAGGACCGGCCGCTGCCGCGGGTACTCGCCAATGCCTACCAGGGCGCTGCGGCGTACAGCTGCGTGCTGGTTGAATACCGGCTCGACCTGCTCGGTGAACAGCGGACCATCGGCGCACTCCACCCGCTGCGACTTGCGACCGCAGAACCAGAGTCGGCCATGGTCGTCGAACCAGCCGAGGTCGCCCATGCGATGGACGATGCGCTCGCTGCCGTCGGGGAGGCGCTCGAGGATCTTCGCCCTGGCGGTGGCCTCCGGGCGGGCGTGGTAGCTGTCGGTCGCACTTGGCCCGGCGACGGTGATCTCGCCGACCGTGCCCGGAGCCACGGGCAAGGTCGCCGACCAGTCCTCGATCACGGCATCGGTGATGGCAATCAGGCGCACTGTATTGCCCGCCACCGGTCGGCCGATGCAGGTGCCGGCGCCGGCCTCGGTGGCGATCCGCGTCTCGCGCAGCTCGCGGCCCTCGATCACTGCCACGGGCAGGCATTCGGTGGCGCCGTACGGGGTCCAGATCTCGCCGTCCTCGGGCAGCAGCCGCTGCATGCGCGCGACCACGTCGGGCGGCACCGGGGCGCCGGCCGAGGTGACCCGCTTGAGCGAGTCGAGTCGGATCCCACGCTCCACGCCATAGCGACTGAGCACATCGACCAGGGCCGGCGAGCCGAACATCTGGGTCACCAAGAAGGTCTGGATCGCTTGCACCAGCTTGGCTGGATCCGCCCTGGCCGGGCGCGTCGGGTCCATGTCCGGGATGATCGAGGTCAGCCCGAGCGCCGGATCGAACAGCGCAAAGGGGGGGAAGGTCGGCAGGTCGACCCCGCCAGCCTCGATGCCGAAGGCCTCGCGCAGCATGGCGACCTGGGCGACGAAGTGACGGTGCCGGTAGCACACGCCCTTGGGCACGCCGGTGGAACCGGAGGTGAAAAGGATCGCCGCAAGATCATCGGGCGCGGTGACGCAGAGCACATCGCTGCGGTCCCGTCCGCGGGCTTCGATGTCGACCAGCTTCGTTCCGCCCCAGGGCGCGAAACGCCCTGCCGTGACCGTACGCTTGACGCTCGCGCGTGCCCAGCCCAGCAGCAGCCGGGCGACATGCGCCAGCGGGATGCCGATGAAGCCGGAGGGCGCGGCCTCGTCAAGGCACTGCTTCAGCGCCCGCTTGCTGATACCCGGATCGATCAGCACGGGCACGATGCCGGCCTTGAACAGGGCGAACATCAGCAGGAACAGCTCGGGCGATGGCCGCACCATCAGCGCGCAGCGCTCGCCGCGTGCGAATCCCGAGGCCAACAGCCCGCGCGCGATGGCATCGCTGCGCGCATCGAGGTCGCGGTAGCTGAGTACGGTGTCCCAGGCGACGCCGCCCGAGGGCGAGCGACCGCTGGGACAGCGGATGGCGATGGCGTCAGGCTGCTCCCGGGCCGCCTCGCTCAGCGAGGCCGCGATATTGCAATGCTCGGTCATGGTTGGCTTCGCTGCGAATCGCGCAAGCATGCCGGCTGGCGCGGAATCGGCCAAGCCCGGCGGCCGATTCGGGCGCGACGCGGACATTCATAGGGTGCGGCTGGCCGCACCGGGCATACCGTCCGAACGCTCGTATCGGTGCTCCAAGGCACACCCTATGGATGTCGCCGACGCCCAACGAAGCCCGACTGTGGGAGCGCCCTTGGGCGCGACCGCGGCGTACCGGGTTCACCACAGACCGAGGCCAGAGCGCGTCTCCGCGGTCGCGCCCAAGGGCACTCCCACAGAACATCGGCCCATTTTATGAACCGGGGAGAATGCGAACCTCGCGCCCTTTGCTCGCTCCAGAATCGCAGGAGAATCCAGGCGCCCTGGGTCGCTCGTTCCGCGGGCTAGCTCCCCCGCGCCCGGGCAAAGGCCGCGGCGAGGGCGTTGTCGGCGGGGGCGGGCTGGCTGGTCGGGCGGGAAGGCCCGCCGCGCGCGCCGGCGCCCCTGGGGCCGCGGCCGGCAGCGCCCGGCGCTTCGCCGCGGCGCGGTGCAGGCTCGCTGTCGTCGAGGCGGCGGGTCAGGGCGATGCGTTTGCGGGCAAGATCGACGTCGAGCACCTTGACCTTGACGATATCGCCGACCTTGACCACCTCGCGCGGATCCTTGACGAAGCGGTCGGCCAGGGCGGAGATGTGCACGAGACCGTCCTGGTGCACGCCGATGTCGACGAAGGCGCCGAAGGCAGCGACATTGGTCACCACGCCCTCCAGCACCATGCCGGGGCGCAGGTCCTTCATGTCCTCGACGCCGTCTGCGAAGCGGGCGGCCTGGAAGGCCGGGCGCGGGTCGCGGCCGGGCTTCTCCAGCTCCTTCAGGATGTCGCGCACGGTGGGCAGGCCGAAGCGCTCGTCGGTGTAGCGTTCGGGCTTCAGCCCGCGCAGCGCGGCCGCATCGCCGATCAGCGCGCGGACCGGCTTGCCGCAGTCCTTGACCATGCGTTCCACCAGCGGGTAGGCCTCGGGATGCACCGAGGAGGCATCCAGCGGCTCGTCGCCCTCGCGGATGCGCAGGAAGCCGGCGCACTGCTCGAAGGTCTTCTCGCCCAGGCGCGGCACCTTGAGCAGCTCGCGGCGTGAGCGGAACGGGCCGTTGGCGTCGCGGTGCGCGACGATGTTCTCCGCGACCGTGCCGGACAGGCCGGCGACCCGCGCCAGCAGCGCGCTGGAGGCCGTGTTCACCTCGACGCCGACCGCGTTCACGCAGTCCTCGACCCTGGCGTCCAGGGCGCGAGCAAGGGCAAACGGATTGACGTCGTGCTGGTACTGTCCAACGCCGATCGCCTTGGGCTCGATCTTGACCAGCTCGGCCAGCGGGTCCTGCAGGCGGCGGGCGATCGACACCGCGCCGCGCAGCGAGACATCGAGGTTCGGAAACTCCGCCGCCGCCAGCGCCGAGGCCGAGTACACCGAGGCGCCGGCCTCGCTGACCACGATCTTCTGCAGCTTCAGCTCCGGATGCTTCTTCATCAGCTCGCCGGCGAGCTTGTCGGTCTCGCGCGAGGCGGTGCCGTTACCGATGGCGATCAGCTCAACGGCATGTTCAGAACAGAGCCGGCGCAGCGCGCTGATCGATGCATCCCACTGCCGCTTCGGCTCGTGCGGATAGATGGTGTCGGTGGCGACCAGCTTGCCGGTGCCGTCGACCACGGCCACCTTCACGCCGGTGCGCAGGCCCGGGTCGAGACCCATCACCGCACGCGAGCCGGCGGGCGCGGCCAGCAGCAGATCCTTCAGGTTGTCGCCGAACACGTTGATCGCCTCGGCCTCGGCCTTTTCGCGCGCGGCGCCGATCAGGTCCAGCGACAGGGTCATGTGCAATCGCGCCTTCCAGCACAGACGCACCGAATCGCGCAGCCAGCGGTCGGCCGGGCGCCCCTGATCGGACACGCCGACGCGCTGGGCGATCCGCGCCTCGGCCTGGGCATGGCCGGCGTCGGGATCGTTGCCGGGATCAAGATCGAGGCTGATGATCTCCTCGCGACGCGCTCGCAGAAGGGCCAGCATGCGGTGCGAGGGAATCTGCGCCAGCGGCTCGGCGTGGTCGAAGTAGTCGCTGTACTTGGCGCCCTCCTGCTGCTTGCCCTCGACCACCCTGGCCCTGGCCACCCCGGTCTGGCTCAACCATTGGCGCAGGTCACCGAGCAGGGTGGCGTCCTCGCTCCAGCGCTCCAGCAGGATGGCCCGCGCACCGTCCAGCGCCGCCTTGGCATCGGCCACGCCCTTGTCCGCATCGACATAGCGCGCCGCGCAGTCTTCCGGCGACAGCGAGGGATCACCGAGCAGCGCGTCCGCCAACGGCTCCAGACCGGCCTCGCGGGCGATCTGCGCGCGGGTGCGGCGCTTGGGCTTGTAGGGCAGGTAGAGGTCCTCCAGCCGCGCCTTGCTGTCGGCGTTCTCGATCTCGCCGCGCAGCGCATCGTCCAGCTTGCCCTGCTCATCGATGGAGGCGAGGATCGCCGCGCGGCGGTCCTCCAGCTCGCGCAGGTAGGTCAGCCGCTCTTCCAGCGTGCGCAGCTGGGTATCGTCCAATCCACCGGTCACCTCCTTGCGGTAGCGGGCGATGAACGGCACCGTCGCGCCCCCATCCAGCAGCTCCACCGCGGCATTCACCTGGTCGGGCTTGGCGGCGATATCTTCCGCGATGCGGCGGGCGATGCGGGCGGCAACGGTGGGGTTCTGCGACATGTCCGAAGGCTTTCCTGAAACAGCGGGGAGGGCGATTGTCCCCGCCCCGGGCCGGATGGCAACCGGTTGACAAGGGGCGAGCGGCTGGTTCGGGCGCGAAGAAGACCTTCCGCATAACCCGCAGTAGGAGCCAGCTTGCTGGCGATCGTCCCATCCGGGGCGCCTATCGCCAGCAAGCTGGCTCCTACACGCAACGGCGCTGTAAGGGCCGGTTTGCGCCCTTCCGGCGCGTCTGAATCCCGCCCTCTTTCGACCGCATTCTCGCAACTCAACGAGACCCGACTGTGGGAGCGCCCTTGGGCGCGACCGCAGCGCTACGGATTCACCACAGACCGCGGCCAGAGCGGGTCTCCGCGGTCGCGCCCAAGTGCACTCCCACAGAACATCGGCCCCTTTGATGGACCGGGGCGGAGGCGCACTCCGCGCCCTACCCAGGCACCGACGGATTCGGGTCGCCGACCCGCTGCGGCGAGAACCCCCCCGGTTCAAGGCGGTAGTAGCGGTGCGGCAGGCCGGCGAACTCGAAATCCGTCTGATAGCGAAACCCAAGCTTCTCCATGACCCGCTGCGAGGGGATATTGCCCGGAAGCGTCCATGAGCCCACCGCGGGCAGTCCACCCGCGCCGAAGCCGACCGACAGGGCGCCCGAGGCCATCTCCGTTGCGAACCCGCGCTGCCAGAACCGGGACGGCACGGCGTAGGCCAGTCCGACCTCCCGTCGCCCGTCGAGACCCGGCAGGTCATACCACTTGAGTCCGGCGCGGCCGACGAACTCGCCGCTATGCAGATCATGGAAGGCCCACAGGCCAAATCCATGTTCCTGCCAGTGCCCCATCGCGGCCTCGAGTCCTGCCCGGGTTTCCTCATCGGACAGCGACCGCCCGTCGACCGAAAGATGTCGCATGACCTCGGGGTCTTGATGAAGAGCGCAAAGATCGCCGAGATGCGCTTCGCTGAGCGCCGTCGCCCGCAGTCTTTCCGTCCGCCACGTCTCGGGCATGCGTGCGCGTTGCATGTGCTTGTCTCCACTCCAGGCAGGCGAAGGGTAACGCCCGGGCGCCCCGGGGTCTGCCTGCGGGCACCCTACAGCCCCCAGGGCGCCGCGCTGCTGCCTCGGCCGTAGCGCGTGCGCGCCTCGGCGACGCGGAGGGCCTTGACCCGACCCTCTGCGGCGAGCGCATCCAGCGCGGCGATGACGATGGATTCGGCATCGACCTCGAAGAAGGCGCGCAGGCCGGCGCGGGTATCGCTGCGGCCGAAGCCGTCGGTGCCGAGGGTGACGTAGCGCTGCGGCAGGAAGGCGCGTATCAGCTCGGGCCAGGCGCGGACGTAGTCGCTGGCGGCGATCACCGGACCGTTCGCCCGGCCGAGGGTGCGCTCGACCCACGAGGGCTCGACATCTTCGCCGAGCCGCCTGGCGCGCTCGACCGCCATGCCTTCGCGCTGCAGCTCGGCGTAGCTGGTGGCGCTCCACACCGCGGCCTCGATGCCGAATTCGGAATTCAACATATGCTTTGCGCGCAGCACCTCGCTGATGATCGCGCCCGATCCGAGCAGCTGGACGACGGCCTTGTCCGGCTGCGCCGGCAGGCGATGCAGGCCGCGGCGGATGCCTTCGCGATCGGCCTCTCCGATCGAGGGCTGCGGCAGGTTCGCGTTGCCCACGGTGAGGTAATAGAACACGTCCTCCTGCTCGCCCAGCATGGCCTGCATGCCGGCTTCAACGATGACCGCCACCTCGTAGGCGAAGGCCGGATCGTAGGCGCGGCAGTTGGGCACGGTGGCGAACATCGGCAGTGAAGCGCCGTCCTGGTGCTGCAGGCCCTCGCCGTTGAGGGTGGTGCGCCCGGCGGTGGCGCCGAGCAGGAAGCCGCGGGCACGCTGGTCGGCGGCGGCCCAGACCAGGTCGCCGACGCGCTGGTAGCCGAACATCGAGTAGTAGATGTAGAACGGCAGCATGGCGAGGTCGCTGACGCTGTAGCTGGTCGCCGCCGCAATCCACGAGCTGATCGCGCCGGCCTCGGAGATGCCCTCCTCCAGGATCTGCCCACCGCGCTCCTCGCGGTAGTAGAGCATCGAGCCGAGGTCCTCGGGTTCGTAGAGCTGGCCCTGCGGCGCGTAGATGCCGACCTGGCGGAACAGCGAGGCCATGCCGAAGGTGCGCGCCTCGTCGGCGACGATCGGCACGATGCGCGGGCCGAGCGTCTCGTCCTTGAGCAGGCTGCCGAGCATGCGCACCACGGCCATGGTGGTCGACATCTCCTTGCCCTCGGCCTCCAGGGCAAAGCGTGCCCAGCCCTCGACGGCGGGCAGCGCAACGGCGTGTGTAGCTTTCTGCCGCCGACGCGGCAGGTAGCCGCCGAGCGCCTCGCGCCGCGCCTGCAGGTAGCGCAGTTCCGGGCTGTCTGCAGCAGGCTTGTAGAACCGCAGCTGCTCGATGGCAGCATCCTCCAGCGGCAGGCCGAAGCGGTCGCGGAAGGCGCGCAGCTGTTCGGTGTCGAGCTTCTTCTGCTGGTGGGTGGTCATCCGCCCCTGGCCGGCGCTGCCCATGCCGAAGCCCTTCATGGTCTTGGCCAGGATCACCGTTGGCTGGCCGCGATGGGCGACCGCCGCGGCATAGGCCGCGTAGAGCTTGCGCACGTCATGGCCGCCACGCCGCAGGCGGTCGATATCGGCATCCGACAGGTCGGCGACCAGGGCCGACAGCTCGGGCGACTGGGCAAAGAAGCGGTCGCGGTTGTAGGCACCGTCATTGGCCGACAGGGTCTGGAACTGGCCGTCAACGGTGCGGGCGAAGGCGCGCAGCAGCTCGTTCTGGGCGTCGCGAGCAAACAGCAGGTCCCAGTCCGAACTCCAGATCACCTTGATCACATGCCAGCCCGCACCGGTGAACAGCGCTTCCAGCTCGTCGATGATCCGGCTGTTGCCGCGCACCGGCCCGTCGAGCCGCTGCAGGTTGCAGTTGATGACGAAGGTCAGGTGATCGAGGCGCTCGCGCGCGGCCAGCGACAGCGCGCCGATCGACTCCGGCTCGTCCATCTCGCCGTCGCCGAAGAAGCCCCATACACGCCGTTCCCCCGCGTCCTTCAGTCCGCGATGGTCCAGATAGCGCAGGAAGCGCGCCTGGTAGATGGCATTGATCGGACCAAGGCCCATGGACCCGGTCGGGAACTGCCAGAAGTCCGGCATCAGCCAGGGATGCGGGTAGGAGCTGAGGCCGCTGCCGCCGATCTCCCGCCGGTAGTGCTCCAGTTGCTGTTCGCTGAGAAACCCCTCGAGGAAGGCGCGGGCGTAGACGCCCGGCGCCGAGTGCGGCTGGAAGAACACCAGATCGCTGCCGTCGGGATGGCCGTCGGCCTTGAAGAAATGCTGGAAGCCGACCTCGAACAGGTCGGCCGCCGAGGCGTAGCTGGCGATATGGCCGCCCTGCTCGCCGCCGTCGCGATTGGCGCGCATCACCATGACCATGGCGTTCCAGCGGATCGCCGCGGCAATCCGCGCCTCCAGCGCCTCGTCGCCCGGATAGTGCGGCTGCCGGGCCAGCGGGATCGTGTTGCAGTAGGGCGTCACCCGCGCCCGCGCCGACTGCACGCCGCGGGCCAGCGCGTGGTCGGCGAGCTTGTCGAACAGGAACTGCGCGCGCTCGACGCCGTGCGCGGCGACGATGGCGTCGAAGGCCTCCAGCCACTCGCGGGTCTCGGCGGGGTCGCTGTCGGCGTGTCCAGCGGCGGCGGAGAGCAGCAGTTCGGCGCTTCGGGGCAGATCGCTCATTGGGGTTTCCGCGGCAAAACCCGCATTATCGGCGCTCGGCCGGACACGCGGCAGGTCAGCGCCGCCCGGCATCCACCGGACCGTGGAGACTCATGAGCCAGGATGACGCGCAGCGCGGGCAGCGCCCGCGATGGATCGACCGCTTTCCGGCCCTGCGCCGGGCCGGGCGGGGGCTGTTGGCCTTCTGGTCGCGGGACCCGCTGACCCTCTCGGCCTCGATCGCCTTCTACACCTCACTGTCCTTTGCCCCGCTGCTGACCTTCGCGGTCAAGCTGCTGTCCAGCCTCAGCCCCGAGCGCGAGGCGCGCTTCATCGCCGAACTGGCCACCATCCTGGGCCCGCAGGTGGGCGAGGCCACCCGGCTGGTGCTTGCCCGCGTAGATGCCGAGGGGCTGGAGGGCGTCTCCGACTGGGTCGCGCTGGGTGCCATCGCCTTCTCCGCCAGCGCGGTGTTCGGCCAGCTCCAGAAGTCGATCAACCGGCTCTGGGGCCTCGACGACGAGGGCCGGGGCGGCTGGCGCGGCTGGATCCGCGACCGGCTGGTGTCCTTCGGCATGCTGGTCGGCATGGGCATGCTGCTGCTGACCACCTTCGTTGCCAGCAGCGCGATCGCCGCGCTGTTCACCGGCAGCTCGCCCGTGGTCACCGCCTTCAGCGAGCTGAGCGCGACCTCGCTGATCGCCCTGGCCTTCGCGCTGATGTTCCACTACGTGCCCTACGTGCGGCCCTCGATGCGCCGCTGCCTGATCGCCGGCGTGGTCACCGCCCTGCTGTTCCAGCTCGGCAAGTGGGCGCTCGGCCTGTACTTCGCCCGCGCCGGCATCGGCAGCGCCTACGGCCCGGCCAGCGCCATCGTGCTGCTGATGGCCTGGTCGTACTACGTGTCGCTCCTTGTCCTCGCCGGCAGTGCGCTGGCCCGGCCGCCGACGCCGGCCAAGCCGGAGGATGTCGAAGACGACTACCAAGACGTGGACCAAAACGGGAACGGCGCCCGCTGAGGCCTTCTCCGGGCCGAGCCTATCAGGGCAAGCAGGGCCCACCCCGCAACGATGCCGATGCGGGGTGGCTGGGACCAACTAGACCGGCCGCCGGCCCAGCGCCTGACGCCCCAGCCAGCCCATGGCCGCGAGCAGCAGGGCGAGCGCCCAGGGCGAGTCGACTGGGATCACCGCGGGCGCCGCGAAGGGCGGGTTCGAGCTGCCGTTGGCCACCGGGCCGGATCCGGCCGCATTGCGGGCCGACACCGCCGCCGTGTAAGTCCCGGGAGGGACCCCGGAGATCGTGCAGGTGGTCGGTGGCGGGTTGCCGCTGACCGTACAGCTGAGCCCGCCCGGCTGCAGCGTCACCGTGTACTCCGTGATAGGTGCGCCGCCATTCGAAGCGGGAGGATCCCAACGGACCACCGCGGTGGAGCCGGTCAGTCCCACCTGGACATTGGTCGGCGCCGAGGGTGCGCTGGCATTGTCGCTGCAGTTCACCGTCACGCTGGTCACCGGGCCGCCGCTCACGGATGTGCTGGTCTGGGCGGCGACGCAGGTCTGACTGGGACTGCTCGGCTGTACCCACACGCTGACGGCATAGGTGCCGCCGTCGACGACCGGCAAGGCGAAGGTGAAGCTGCCGTTGCCGGCGATGGCCAGGTCATCGCCATCGTTGTTCCGCAGGATGAGGCCGCTGCCCGACAGACCGCTCACCGAGCCGCCAATCGTGTATCGCTGGGTCGTGCAGGTGACCCGCAGGTCCGTGACATTGGCGCCCATGATGACGCCGCTCACGACAGGCGCGCCCTTTCCGGCCGACTGCCGACCGATCTCGCAGATCTGGTTGGGCGTTGTCGGCTGGGTCCGGACGGCGACCGAGTAGGGGCTGCCATCGGGAAGCGCGGTCGCAAAGGTGAAGGCGCCGTCGCTGCTCGCTGTGAGCGCATCGCCATCGTTGTTCTGCAGCACCACGCTATTGCCCGCAGCCAGTCCGGAAACGCTGCCGCCCACGGTGTAGGTGTTGGTGCTGCAGGTCACCAGGATGTCGCCCACGTTGCTGCCGCTGATCATTCCGCTGATGGTGCCGCCGCCCTTGCCCGGCGTCTGGCGGCTGAGGGCGCAGGTCTGGTTGGGCATGCTGGGCGCCGTGAGCACGCTGACGCTGTAGGCGCTGCCATCGGGCAGCGCGGTCGCAAAGGTGAATGCACCGTTGGCGGAGAGACTGAGGTCGTCTCCCCCATTGTTCTGAAGCACCAGCGTGTTGCCGGGGGCGAGCCCTGCGACACTGCCGCCCACGGTGTAGGTGTTGGTGGTGCAGGTGACGAGGATGTCGCCCACGTTGCTGCCGCTGATCACTCCGTCAAGGGTGGCGCCACCCTTGCCCGGCGTCTGGCGGCTGAGGGCGCAGGTCTGGTTGGGCATGCTGGGCGCCGTGAGCACGCTGACGCTGTAGGCGCTGCCATCGGGCAGCGCGGTCGCAAAGGTGAATGCACCGTTGGCGGAGAGACTGAGGTCGTCTCCCCCATTGTTCTGCAGCACCAGCGTTTTGCCGGCGGCAAGCCCGCTGACGCTGCCGCCCACGGTGTAGAGGTTGGTGGTGCAGGTCACCAGGAGATCGGTGACGTCGGCACCCATGATCATCCCGCTGTTTGCCGGGCTGCCCTTGACGATGGGCTGTCGGCCGACCTCGCAGGTCTGGTTCGGGGTGCTCGGCTGGGTCGACACGGTGACCGCATAGGCGCTGCCATCGACCAGCGCGGTCGAGAACGCGAATGGCCCGTCCGCGGCAACGGTCAGGTCATCGCCGCCGTTGTTCTGCAGCACCACGCTGTTGCCGGCCGCAAGCCCGGCGACGCTGCCGCGCACGCGATAGCTGGGCACCGCGAAGACGTAGGCGGCCCCGCTGGCATATGCGCTGTTGTTGGCGTCGTCACCGTTGATGCCGGTCGCATTGCTGCTCTCGTCGATTGCGCCCGCCACAACGGTGCCACCCGCGATGACCACCACGTGGCCGAAGTAGTCCGATTCGTCGCCGCTGCTGGACTTGAGGAAGCTCGTCTGCGTCCAGGTTCCGGCACTGCGGGTGTACAGGTAAGCCGCCCCGCTCTCCGACAGGTCGTCATTGCCGCCATCCCCATCGACGCCCGTGGCGTCGCTTGACTCGTAGGGCGCCCCCACGGCAATGACATCACCCGAGATGGCCACCGAATTCCCGAAGGTGTCGTAGTTGCCGGTGTTGCTGGCCTTGAGATAGGCCTGCTCGCCCCAGCTGCCGCCGCTGCGCACGAATACGTAGGCGGCGCCGCTGCCGGGTGCGGCGTTGTTGGCACCGTCACCATTCACGCCCACCGCATTGCTGGCCTCGTTGAACGCCCCCACCACGAGCATGTCGCCGTCCAGGCCCACCGAAGTGCCGAACGCGTCGAAGTTTCCGGTGTTGCTGGCCTTGAGGTAAGCCTGCTGGGTCCAGGTGCCTGCGCTGCGCAGGAATACGTAGGTCGCTCCGCTGCTGTTCGCGCCGTTGTCGCCCTGGTCGCCATCGACACCGGTCGCGCTGCTGGCCTCTCCCACGGCGCCAATCGCGAGGGTATTGCCGTGAATGGCCACCGCGTGGCCGAATCGATCGTTGCTTTCGCTGTTGCTGGCCTTGAGGTAAGCCTGCTGGCTCCAGTTGCCGTTGCTGCGCACGAAGACATAGGCCGCACCGCTGGACGGGGCGGTGTTGTCGCTCTGGTCGCCATCGATACCCGTGGCGCCACTGCTTTCCTGGTGTGCACCGACGACGAGGGTGTCGCCGTCGATCGATACCGACCAGCCGAACTGGTCCTGGAACTGGGCGTTGCTGGCCTTGAGGTAGGCCTGCTGGCTCCAGACACCGCCGCTGCGCACAAACACGTACGCGGCGCCGCTGTTCTGCGCCGCATTGCTGGACTGATCACCGTTGATCGCGGTCGCGTCGCTGTCCTCAAGCCACGCGCCCACCACCATGGTGTCGCCGTCGATCGCAACCGAGCGGCCGAACTGGTCGTCCGCCCCCGTGTTGCTGGCCTTGAGGTAGGCCTGCTGCACCCACGTGTTGCCACTGCGGACGAACACGTAGGCGGCACCACTGGCGTAGGCGCCGTTGTCGCTCTCGTTGCCGTCGACGCCGGTAGCGCCACTGGCCTCGTACGGCGCACCCACCACCAGCGTGTCACCGGACAGCGCCAGCGCGAAACCGAACCGGTCGTTGGCTTCGGTGTTGCTGGCCTTGAGGTAGGCCTGCTGGGACAGGGTCGGGTCGATCGTGACCGGATACACCGCGCCGCGATCGTCGACCTGGAGCGCGACACGCCGGTCCTCGAGCACCATATTGGCCGGAAGCGCGCGGCCGGTCGCGTCCCAGACCTTGAGTCCTGCGTAGCGCAGTTCGGTGTGCGCATCGAACAGGCGCAGCGCCTGCTCCGACCCTTCGCCCTCCAGAGCAAGTGCCAGCGGCGTATCGACGGCGAGCACGATCTCCAGCGGAGCATCCACCGCGCCGGGCGCCGGAGGCTCGCTGAGCTCGAACCACTGCTGGGCGCCGGTGGATCGGTTCTCCCACCATTCCCGGAACGTTTCTGACCAGCGCGTGTGCAGCACATCGTGCTCTGCGCGCTGGGAGATCGGATCGCCCAGCTGGGCCAGCGCCCCTGCATAGCCGAGCGCTTGCGGGCGAATGCCGATGGCAAATCCGCGCTGCGCCTCTGCCCCGGTCACGACCGTACTGCCGTCATCCTGGAAGGCGAGCCGGTAGCCCTGGGCCGGATTCCCTGCTTCAAAGCCGTCCCGCGACGGCTTGGGCTGGTACTCCGCTGCCTGGATCTGGTCGCGGATCCGCGACCAGTCGGCCTCCGGAAGCGAGGCGGGCGAGGGCTGCGCCGCGACTGCGAAGCTGCCTGCGAGGGCGAGGCTGGCGGCGCACGCGCCGCGCCAGATGCCGGACAAGATGATCATGGAGGAGTTCCCGGAAGCGAATCGAAAGCAGGCCACGGAGCCCTCCTGGCCCATCGCCACCCTGTCGCTCCCGCCCTGGCGGTCCCGACTGGACAGGACAACAGCGGTCTCGTCGTGAGATGTCGCCCCCCGTGACCGGACCTTAGCGATAAGCACCGCCTGAGGTAAGCGGGGTTTTCGCTAATCCGACGCCTGGATCCTTAGGGAATTTCGGAAGCTCAGGCTGAAGCCGGTCGCGAGGGCCACAGCCACCCGATCCTCCGACACCCTCCGAGGTCGTCTTGCCACGGAAAAGACGACCCACAGGCTAGCTTTAGCGGATGCCAGGCCCCGACCTCATCGAACTGCGCCCCGAGGGCCTCTACTGCCCCGCGGGCGACTTCCATATCGACCCCTGGCGTCCTGTTCCGCGGGCGGTGATCACCCATGGGCATAGCGATCACGCGCGCAGCGGGATGGGCGAGTACCACGCTTTGGCGGACGGCGCCGGTATCCTGCGCTGGCGGCTGGGCGAGGTGCCGCTCATCGAGTACGGCTATGGCGAGGCCTTCGACCTCGGCGGCGTGCGCGTCTCGCTGCACTCGGCGGGGCATGTGCTGGGCTCGGCCCAGGTGCGCATCGAACAGGGCGAGCGGGTCTGGGTGGCGAGCGGCGACTACAAGCGCCAGCCCGACCCGACCTGCGCGCCGTTCGAGGTGGTGCCCTGCGACACCTTTATCACCGAGGCCACCTTCGCGCTGCCGGTGTATCGCTGGCAGGACACGCCCGAGGTGGCGCGGGAGATCCTGGCCTGGCAGGCCGAGTGCGCGGCGCGCGGGGTGGCCGCGGTGCTGCTGTGCTATGCGCTGGGCAAGGCGCAGCGACTGCTGGCCGAACTCGGGCGACTCGGCGCGCAGAAGCTGTGGCTGCACGGGGCGATGGTCGCCGGCGTCGAGGCCTATCGCGCAGCAGGCGTGGCGCTGCCGGAGACGCGCGCGGTCAGCGAGTTGGAGAAGGGCGAGGACACCGCCGGCGCGCTGGTGTTCGCGCCGCCCTCGGCCGCCGGCACGCCCTGGATGAAACGCTTCCGCGGCGCCCAGCTGGGCTTTGCCTCGGGCTGGATGCGGGTCCGCGGCAACCGCCGCCGTCGCGGCTACGAGCGCGGCTTCGTGGTCAGCGATCATGCCGACTGGCCGGCCCTGCTGCAGACCGTCGAGGACTGCGGCGCCCGGCGCGTGATCGCCACCCACGGCGATCCCTCTGCCCTGATCCGCGTACTGCGGGAACGCGGTGTTCAGGCTGACACGTTTACCACACCGTTCGACAGCGGCGACTGATGGACGCCTTCGCCGCCCTCTACCAGCGTCTCGACCGCAGCACCGCCACCCGCGACAAGCAGGCGGCGATCGACGCCTATCTGGATGCCGCCGACCCCGGCTCGGCGAGCTGGGCGGTCTGGCTGCTGTGTGGCGGCCGCCTGCGCGGCCTCGCCCGCAGCGGCGAGCTGCGCGCCTGGGCCGCCGAGGCCAGCGGCCTGCCGGACTGGCTGGTCGAGGAAAGCTACAGCCACGTCGGCGATCTGGCCGAGACCTGCTGCCTGCTGCTGCCGGAGCCGGCTGCGCCGCCGCCCGAGCGCAGTCTGCAGCAGTGGATCGAAGAGGATCTGCTGCCGCTCAAGGGCGCTGATGAAGGGCCGCGGCGCGAAAAGGTGCTCGAAGCCTGGCGCACCCTGCCCTTCGCCCAGCGCCTCGTCTTCACCAAGCTGCTGACCGGCGCCCTGCGCATCGGCGTCGCCCAGGGACTGGTGCAGCAGGTGCTGGCGCGGCGCTCCGGCCAACCGGCAGCGACGATTGCCCAGCGCCTGCTCGGCGACTGGGCACCCTCGGCAGCCTTTCATGCCAACCTGCTCTCGCCCGAGGCGCAGCCGGGCGATGCCACCCTGCCCTACCCCTTCTTCCTCGCCTCTCCGCTGGAACGTGAGGTGGAGACGCTCGGCGCCATCGACGACTGGCTACTGGAATGGAAATGGGACGGCATCCGCCTGCAGCTGATCCGCCGCGGCGGCGAGACCGCGCTGTGGTCGCGCGGCGAGGAGCGCCTCGATGGGCGCTTTCCCGAGATCGAGCAGGCCGCCGAGGCCCTGCCCGACGGCAGCGTGCTGGACGGCGAGCTGCTGGCCTGGCGCGAAGGAGATCCGCTACCGATGCCGTTCTCCGCCCTGCAGACCCGCATCCAGCGGCGCAAGCCGGGCGCGAAGTCGCTTCGTGAGGCGCCGGTGCGATTGCTGACCTACGACCAACTCGAAGCCGCAGGGCGGGACCTGCGCGAAACGCCGCTCGCAGCCCGCAGGGCCAGGCTCGCCTCGCTGCTTGAGCAGATTGCTTCACCGTGCATCGGTCTATCGCCGACGGTCGAGGTTGGCGAATGGCAGGCCGCTGCCGCGCTGCGCGAGACCGCCCGCGAACGCGGCGTCGAGGGCCTGATGCTCAAGCGCCGCGACTCGGTCTACCAGGCCGGGCGCCGCCGCGGCGACTGGTGGAAGTGGAAGATCGACCCGCTCACGGTCGACGCGGTGCTGATCTACGCCCAGGCCGGGCATGGAAGGCGCAGCAACCTGTATACCGACTACACCTTTGCGCTGTGGGATGGCGAGGCCCTGGTGCCGGTGGCCAAGGCCTACTCGGGCCTGTCGGATGCCGAGATCGGCCGGCTCGACCGCTGGATCCGTAGCCACACCACCGAGCGCTTCGGCCCGGTGCGCGCGGTGCAGCCGCTGCAGGTGTTCGAGCTGGCCTTCGAAGGGGTCAATCGCAGCCCGCGGCACAAGTCGGGCATCGCGGTGCGCTTTCCGCGCATCCTGCGCTGGCGCGAGGACAAGCCGGCCGCCGAGGCGGATCGGCTGGAGCAGCTGGCGGCGCTGGCGCGATGAACGCACGCCGCTCGGACAGCGCGATGGACGCGGCGCAGGCGCGGCTCGAGGCCTGGTTTGCGGCGCAGGGCTACGCGCCGCTGGCGCACCAGCGCGAGGTGTGGACGGCCTATCTCGCCGGCCGCAGCGGCCTGCTGCATACGCCTACCGGCAGCGGCAAGACCCTGGCGGTGGCCGGCGGCCCCTTGATCGAGGCCCTCGCCGAGGGTGATCGCGGCGGCGCGCCGCGGCTGCTCTGGATCACCCCGCTGCGCGCCCTGGCGGCGGATACCGCGCGTGCGCTGCAGGTTGCCATCGACGGACTGGGCCTGGGCTGGCAGGTGGTGCTGCGCACCGGCGATGCCAGCGCGCGCGACAAGCGCCTGGCTCGCTCGGGGAAACGCGAGGTGGTGGTGACCACGCCCGAGTCCCTGTCCCTGCTGCTGTCCTATGCCGATACCCAGGCCAGCCTCGACAGCCTGCGCGCGGTGGTGGTCGACGAGTGGCACGAGCTGCTGGGCAGCAAACGCGGTGTCCTGCTGGAACTGGGCCTTGCCCGGCTGCGCCAGCGGGTGTCGGGGCTGCGCTGCTGGGGGCTGTCGGCCACCCTGGGCAATCTTGAGGAGGCCGCGCAGGTGCTGTTGCCCGGCGAGGCCAAACCGCACTGCGTTGGCGGCGCGCCGCGGCGACGCACCGAGGTGGAATGCCTGCTGCCCCGCGAGCCCGGCCGCTTTCCCTATGCCGGCCACCTCGGGCTCTCCCAGCTGCCCCAGGTGCTGCAGCGGCTGATAGCCGCGCCGAGCAGCCTGGTCTTCACCAACACCCGCGCGCAGGCCGAGCTCTGGCACCAGGCGCTGTCCGCGGTCTGGCCGGAAGACCTGTCGACGCTGGCCCTGCACCATGGCTCGATCGACCCGGCGCAGCGCCGGGCGGTCGAGCAGGCGCTTGCCGCAGGCCGGCTGCGCGCGGTGGTCGCGACCAGCAGCCTCGATCTCGGGGTCGATTTTCCGCCGGTCGAGCAGGTGCTGCAGATCGGCAGCCCCAAGGGCGTGGCCCGCCTGCTGCAGCGCGCCGGGCGCGCCAAGCATCGACCCGGCGAGAGCGGGGCGATCCTCGGCGTGCCGACCCATGCGCTGGAAATCGCCGAGTACGCCGCCGTGCGCCGGGCGGTGGAACGCGATGCGGTGGAGTCGCGGCCACCCTTGGTCGGCTGTCTGGACGTACTCGCCCAGCATGCGGTCACCCTGGCCCTGGGCGGCGGCTTCGAGGCCGACGCGCTGTTCGCCGAGGTGCGGCGCAGCCATGCCTATGCGGCGCTGGAGCGCGCCACCTTCGATGCCGTGCTGCGCTTTATCGAGGTCGGCGGCGAGGCGCTGGCGCACTACCCGGACTACCGCCGCGTGCGTCGCGACGAGACCGGCCGCTATGTGCTGGACGACCGACGCATCGCCCTGCGCCACCGGCTGTCGATCGGCACCATCAGCAGCGACGGCGCGCTGGCGGTCAAGCTGCTGCGCGGCAAGACGCTGGGCCATGTCGAGGAACGCTTCGTCGGCCAGCTTACGCCGGGCGACCGCTTCCTGTTCGCCGGGCGCGCCCTGCAGCTGGTGCGGGTGGAGAACATGGTCGCTCTTGTGAAGCTGGCGCCCAAGCATGATGGCCGCGTTCCACGCTGGCAGGGCGGCCAGCTGCCGCTGTCGAACGCGGTCGGACCGCGCGTGGCCGAGGTGCTGGCCGACCCGCAGGACGCCGCCGAGCGTGCCGCGCTGGCGCCGCTGCGCGAGGCGCAGGCACGGCGCTCCCGGCTGCCCACGCCGGGCGGCCTGCTGGTCGAGCGCGCCGCCTCGCGCGAGGGCGAGCACCTGTTCGTCTATCCGTTCGCCGGCCGCCAGCTGCACGATGGTCTGGCCGCGCTGTGGGCCTGGCGACTGTCCCGGATCGCCCCGGGCACCTACACCTTCAGCTGCAGCGACTACGGACTGATGCTGTCCGGCGATGCGCTGCCTGCGCTGGACGCCGCGGCCTGGGCCGCCCTGCTGTCGCCGGACGGCCTGCATGAGGACCTTGCGCGGTGCCTCAATCTTGCCGAGCTGGCGCGCCGGCAGTTTCGCGAGGTTGCGCGCGTCGCTGGCCTGCTGCCGCCCTCCCTGCCCGGTCGCGCACCGCGCTCGCTGCGCGCCCTGCAGGCCAGCAGCGCCCTGCTGTTCGACGTGCTCAGCCGGCATGACCCCGGCCACCTGCTGCTGGCCCAGGCCGAGCGCGAGGTGCGCGAGCAGCAGCTGTGCGAGGACGCGCTGCGCGTCCTGCTGCGGCGGTTGTCCGCTTCGCCACGCAGCGAGGTCACGCTCGAGGGCTTCAGCCCGCTGGCCTTCCCGCTCTGGGCGGAGAGCCAGCGCGGCCAGCTCAGCACCGAGGACTGGACCACCCGCGTGCGCCGCGCGGCCGAGAAGCTGGAGCGCGGACTTGCCCGCTGAGCATGCTGTTTCACTTGTTGACCAGACTCTGCTGCTGCTCGGCGAGCGCGCCGTCTACTGGCCGGCGCAGCGCGCCTTGCTGATCGCCGACCTGCACCTTGGCAAGGCCGATGTGCTGCGCCGCGCCGGCATTCTCGCGCCGCGCGGCAACACCAGCGCCGACCTCGAACGCCTGACCGCGCTGGTCGACCGCTACCGGCCGGAGGCGCTCTGGATTCTCGGAGATATGCTTCATGGGCCGCTGCGCGAGGCACCGTGGCTGGATCGCTGGCGGGATTTCCGCCAACCCCATCCCGGGCTGGAGATCCGGGTCATCGCCGGTAACCATGACCGCTCGCTCGATCCATCCCGACTCGGCGTCGAGCGGGTCGAGGGCATGGTGGAACTCGGGGGGCTGCGCCTGACCCACGAACCCCCTGCCGTCGCCGATCCGCTCGCGATCTGCGGCCACCTTCACCCCTGCGTCCGCCTCCCCGGCCTGGCACGACGCTGGCCGGCTTTCCGGCTCGACTCCACAGGCCTGCTGCTGCCGGCGTTCTCACTGCTGACGGGGGGTACCCTGGTCCAGCGCCGCGATGGTGTCCGCTGCTTCGCCTGCGTGGAAGGCAATGTCGTCCCGCTGCCCGCCTCGCCCGGATCCCGGCGACGGGCGAACGCTCCGAGCTGAGCGGCAACAGTGGGCGCGAAGTTCGCATTCGCCCCGGCCCCGCTGTAGGAGCCAGCTTGCTGGCGATAGGCGCCCCGGATGGGACGATCGCCAGCAAGCTGGCTCCTTGTACCTTGGATCCGGCTTCAGATTCGCCTATACCACCGGTCGATTTCCGGGGAAGCCGCTTGCTCCTTGGGGCAGCTTTGGCTGACCTCGTATGT
>NZ_JALNMH010000021.1 GCF_023156535.1 Pseudomarimonas salicorniae
CACACGGTCGAACGCCCGAACAGCAACCGCCACGCCAGACATCAGGAAAGCAAAGAAGCAAGCAACCAGAGGTTGACAGTGGACGGCACATAGAAGGAGCGCACATGGGCGCGACCGCGGCGTGACGTGTTCTCCACAGACCGCGGTCAGAGCGAACCTCCGCGGTCGCGGCCATGTCCGCTCCTACGAAGAGCCCGCCCGATCGGGGTCGGTGGCGAACGTCCTCTTCGCGCCCGAAGCGGACACTCCGGAGCCTACGCCGCTTCGGCAAACGCTTCCCGGGTGAGGTTCAGGGGCTCGGCCTCGGTGCAGACGACATCGTCCTCGATGCGGATGCCGCCGAACGGCAACAGGGCCTCGATGGCCTGCCAGTTCACCGCCCGGCTATGCGGGCCGCTGCGCAGGCGGTCGAGCAGGGAGGGGATGAAGTACAGGCCGGGCTCGATGGTCACCGCCATGCCGGGGCCGAGGGTGCGGGTCAGGCGCAGGAAAGGGTGGCCTTCGGGGCGCTCGCGGCGGGTGCCCTCCTCGTCGATCTGCAGCCCGGCAACATCGTGTACCTGCAAGCCGATCAGGTGGCCGACTCCGTGCGGGAAGAATGTCGCCGAAACGCCCTGTTCAAGCTGCGACTCGGGGTCCATGTCTACGATGCCGGCATCGCGCAACAGGCCGGCCAGGCGGCGGTGGGTATCGAGGTGGATGGCGGCGTAGTCGGCGCCGTCGCGCACCTGGTCGCAGAGGGCGCGCTGGATGACGTCGACGGCCCCGATCAGATCGGCGAATCTGCCCGACGCACGGGCGTAGCTGCGGGTGATGTCGGCGGCGTAGCCGGCGTGGCTGGCGCCGGCATCGATCAGGAAGGAGCGCGATTCGGCCGGCACCTCGGCCTGCTGATGCTGGTAGTGGAGTACCGCGGCATGCCGGTTCAGGGCAACGATGCTGCCGTAGGGCAGGTCGAGGTCGCCGTGCCCGGTGGCGACGAGATAGGCGCGATGGATGTCGCGCTCGCTCAGGCCCTCGCGGAACGCCGCCTCGGCGGCGCGATGGCCTCGCACCGCGCGCCGCGAGGCCTCGCGCATGCAGGCGATCTCGTAGCCGCTCTTGTAGCCGCGGTGGAAATGCAGGTAATTGACCAGAGCTTCCGGGTTGTTCGGCTGCAGGCCTTCGAGCGCTGCATCGGCCTCGCCGAGAATGGCGAGCCGGCCGCTTGCCGGACGCAGGCACATGGCCTCCGCCGGCGAGCGGATCACCTCGACATCGAAATGCTCGGCCCAGTAGCCCCCGGGCGCCTCCGGTGGCAGGTGCCAGAAATCGTCCGGCTGCAGGTAGGCCAGTCGCGGGCGCTGGCCAGGGCTGATCCGCAGCCAGCATCCGGGGTGGTGATCGAGCGGCAGCCAGGCCTTGAAGTGCGGATTGGCGGCGAAGGGATAAGGGCGGTCGTCGAGGAAGTGGTACTTCTCGACGCCCGAGGCGATCAGCAGATGGTCGTGGCCGGAGCGCGCCAGGGCGGCCTCGCAGCGCTGCTGCAGTCGGGCGACGTGATCGGCGTAGAGGTCGGCGGGCGAGGCGGTCATGGCGGGTTCCGGTGCGGTCGGCAATCCGCCATTCTGCCAAAGCCGAGCGTTCGATCCGCTTTCAGCGGCAACCTGCGCCGGCATCCAGCGGCTGGCCGAGCGGCACCACCTCGCGCTGCAGGCGGATGCGCGCCTGCATGCCGCGGGTGATAAGGAGCTCGTTCTGGTCGGTGAGCAGCAGGGCGCAGCCGATCCCGAGGTCCTGCAGGAGCTCGGCAAAGCGCGCCGGTCCGGCGATCATCAGCACCGTGGACAGGGCATCGGCGGCCACCGGGTCGCGGGCCAGGACCACGGCAAGGGCCGTTCCGGTGGCCGGGCGGGCGGTGCGCGGGTCGATGATGTGCGGCCAGCGTGCACCGTCGGGGGCGACCCGGAAGCGGGCGTAGTTGCCCGAGGTGAACAGGCCCTCGCCATCGCGAAGCTCCAGTTCGGCAAACACCGCCTGACCGCCGGCGATCGGGTCTTCGATGCCGACCCGCCAGGCCCGGTGGCCACGCTGGCCCATGGCCAGCATGTCGCCGCCAAGGGTCAGCAGGGCGTTCTCGATACCGTGCTCACGGAGGATGCCGGCGGCAATCTCCATCGCCGCGCCCTCGCCCACGGCGCCGAAATCGAGCTGTACCGCGGTCCCGCCTGTAGGCCTCAGATGGCCCTCCTCGACGCGCAGGTCGAGCAGACTCGGCCGCATGGCCAGCCAGGCATCGAGCAGGGCGGCATCGGGCGCCGGGCTGCGGATAGGGTACTCATCCGTGTGGAAGCCCCAAAGCTGGATCAGGCCGCCGATGCCGGGGTCGAAGAGCCGCCCGGTCTTGCGCACCAGCGGGCGCGATCGCTCGACCAGCTCGATGACCGAGGGCGGCGCCTCGACGCGCTCGCCGCGAGCCAGGGCCTCGTTGATCCTGACCAGGTCGCTCGGCTGCCAGGCGTGCCATTCACCGGTCAGCCTGAGCATGGCCGCCGAAGCGGCAGCGATGGCCTCGCGTGCGCGGCCCGGCGGCGCGCCGGCGATATCCAGGCTGGCTTCGGTGCCCCATACCAGCAGCCGCTCCCGGACCACCTCGGCGTCCCGGCTGCAGGCCAGCAGGCCGGCGCCGAGCAGCAGCACAGCCGCCGCCCGCGTCAACCCCCGGCGCGCCTCAGGCAAAGGCCCCGCCTGGCTGGTTGACGAAGGTGCGCAGCATGTCGAGGTCATCCGGCGCCAGATCGATGAAGCGGAAGCCGTTCCAGAACGTGCCGGAAGAGGGACTGGCCTCGGACCAGAGCTGGTGGGCGCCGACGCTGAACTCGTGGCTTCCGCCCTTCGGAAGGCGCAGCGAGAAGTTAAGCTGGAACAGGGCGTCATCGACGCCTTCGCTGCGCGAGAACAGCAGCATGCCGGTCTCGGAGAGGTTGCCCATCCGGCCCATGACCTCGTCGGTCATGCTGTCGACCACCTGGACGACCTCGGATAGCTGGCGACGCTTGGCCCTGCGGAACTCGTTCATGCACTCACCTGCGCCGGGCGCAGGCCACCTTCGCCGCCACGGCCACTGAAGGTCTTGAGGGCGCCGACGATGGCCTTCCAGGCGCGGTCGACGATCGAGGTGTTGGCATCGGCCATCAGGCGGATGCGCCCGGCGACCATCTCGCGGGCGAGGAAACTGAGATTGAACTCGCCGACGCGCTGGCCACGGTGGTTCACGAACAGGGCGTGGCCGGTCATCGGGCTGTACCAGGACAGGCGTCGGCGGGTGGCGCCGCCGGCTTCGTCCATGAATTCGAACCAGGTGCCGAAGGGCAGCCGCTTGATCTTCTGGTATTCGGCCTGCTCGCTGGCACTCAGCTTGCTGGGGTCGTCACGCTCACCCTCGGCATCGGACCCGAAGCGCGGGCGCTGCTTGAGCTTGAGGCTGAGTTCGGTGCGGCTGGCGGCGTCGTCGGCTTCTTCCTCCGGCGCCTGCGAGGTCAGGCGGTTGCTGACCGCCTGGGCGTCGTCGGCGTGGTAGCCGACCTGCAGCAGACCCTCCTCGATCTCGCCGCGCAGCGATTGCACTTCCTCCTCCGGGACCGCCGGCGCGGCAGCGGGCGACTCGGCGCGCTTCTCGGCGGCCTCGATCAGCCGCTCGGCCACGCCGATCTGGTGCTTGACCTCTTCCGACTCGGGGCCATGGCGCAGCATGCTCAGCGCGAGGACGTCGCTCCAGCTCTGGTTGAGCAGGCTGGTGGCAAAGCGGGGCACGCGGCGCCCCTCGGTGAGCCGCCCGACCGCCTCACTGGCCTGCAGCCGCGCCATCTCGAGCTTTTCCTTGCCGCGCGCGGCTTCCACATGTCGCCGCTCGGCGACCTCGGCGCGCTTGACCTGGACCTGCAGATGCTGGCGAACGTCGTCGAGCAGTTCCTGCAACAGCCCGACGTCGCCCTTGAACTCGCCGACCACGCGATCTACCACGCTGCGCATGCGGCCGAGCATGGCCTGGTCGGCGGGGTCATCGGAACTGAACCAGTCGGCCGTCTCGGTGACGGCATTCAGCAGCTGCCGCGCCGGATGGTCGGTGTCATTGAAGAACGCCTTGTCCTCCAGCGCCACGCGCAGCAGCGGCACCTGCAGCTTGGTCAGCAGGCCGGCGGCCGGCGACTGCGGGCGCAGATCACGGACCAGATGGTCGAGCAGCATGCCGACCAGCTCGATGGTGTCGTTGTACTCCGGGGGGAGACCGACCGCCGAACCATCCGGCTGCGTGCTGCGCAATGCGTTGAGCACATCCTGCTTGAGGTGGGCGACGCTGCGTGGCTGGGCCTTGCCGTCCTTGATGACCGGCGCGGCGTTGGTCTGCTGCAGGCGGTCCAGAACCTGGTGCACGGACTCGGGTGAGGCGACCGCCGAGGGCTCGACCGGCTGGCTGCGACCGAAGCGCCCGCTCAGCTTTCCGACCAGGGAGCGCCGGTTGGAGAGCAGGTGGCGCAGGGTGTCGTAGAGGACCTGGTCGCCGTCCCCGTCTTCTTCGCCGGAATCTTCGCCCGCGGCCGCGTCAGCGGCGGCAGAGGCCGGCTGCGAGGGCATGCCCGGCCAGCGTGGCCCTTCGCTCATGCCGGCGAAGGGGGCGCCCCAACCGTTGCCCGCCGCGGTCGGCGCATGGGCCGACGCGGACGCGGGTCGCGCGGCGCCGTTCGCGCGGGCCGCGACGCCTGGCGCCGGACCCGGAACCGCAGTGCCGGGGCCGGGGCCGGCAACGCCGCCCATCGCCGGAGCCGGCTCCTCGACGCCCGCCTCAGGCCCGGCAGGCTCGGCGGCCGCCCCCGCGTCCATCGCCGGGGCCGGCTTGCCCTGTGCCTGGGCAGTCGGCTTTGCCCGGTAGGGCACGTAGGTCAGATGGGGCAGGATGCCTTTCGAGGCCAGCCAGGTGTTGAGCTTCTCGAACAGGGTCGAACTGAGCGCGGTGAGCTGCTTGTCGAACTGCCGCAGCAGCAGCATCCGGTGTTCATTGCCGAGGTCGAAACACAGGGCCGCGTCGGCCACCATGCGGCAGAGCTGGGCCGGACCGATCGGCAGGTGCTGGGCATCGAAGCCCGGCTTGCGGGCCAGGACGCCAAAGCGCTGTCCGAGCAGGAACAGCGACAGGCCGGCACGCATCTCCGCGTGTCCGGCGATCTCGGTGAGTACGGAGCGCTCGTCGACCTCGCTGGTCTCGACCAGGGAAAGCCCGCCCGAGCCCGGCGACCCCGCAGCCTTCGATGTCGATGCCGCCTCGCCCGAGTCCGGGTCGCGCAGCCCGGCCAGCGCGGACTCGAGCCGCTGGCGGAAGCGCGGCAGGAACTGCTCACCGCCCTCACGCACGTGCCGGAGCGCCTGCATGTGCTGGGTCTGGGTGGCCGGGTTGCGGGCCTGCTCGGCGAGCACGAAGAGCTGGGCCTCGAACTCGGAGAGCGAGTTGAGGACGGCCCGCTCAAGCTCGGCGGAGAGCTGGCGGAAAGCCCCTTCGGCCAGCGCGTGAACCTTCGGCGGCAAGCTTCGTGTAACGAAGCTGGCCAGCTTCTTGCCGTTCGCGGAGGGCGCTGGTGGGGTGACGCCAGCCATGGGAGGCCTAGAGTAGGTCGTGACCTCATTCTATGCCCCCCGGCCCGGGACTGACTAGGGAAATGCCCTATTCACGTGTCCCTCTTCACACCATACAGACAGTTGCCACGAAGCAGCTGACCTCCAGCGTCCGTAGCGGACGCTGGAGGTCACGCCGGCCTATTGCCCGGCGTTCCAGCGCAGCTGCAGCAGACTGGCCGTACCCGCGGCATTGAAACCTCGCGCCAGCTCATAGTCACGATCGAACAGGTTGTCGACCCGCAGCGAGAGCGACCAGCGCTCGGCCAACGGCCGCTCGATGCTCAGCCCGACCAGCCCGTAGCCCGGCAGCTCGCCGCCGAAATCCGGGCGTGGTGCCGCGGCGTGCAGATCAGCCTGCAGCCACCATTCGCCGAAGCGACGCGCCAGCTCAAGGTTGGCCTTGCGCGGAGCCCGACGCAGCAGGTCGCTGCCGGTGATCTCGTTGCGCGCCTGTTGCCAGCCGAGGTTGCCGCCCAGCCGCCAGTCCGAATGCTCGCGACGCCAGCTGAGCTCGGCACCGCGCAGCCGGGCACGACCCACATTGATCGCGGCGAAGGTGCTGCCACCGGAGAAGTCGACCAGGTCACGCACCCGGGTGTCGTACACCTGCAGGTCCATCGACCAGGGCGAGGCGCTGTAGCCAAGCGCCAGCTCGGCGGTGCGCGAACGCTCCGGATCCAGGTCCGGATTGCCGGCGAACAGGCCACCGAAGCCGGGCGAAAACAGTTCGTTGAGGGTCGGCGCACGGAAACCCTGTCCCAGGTTGCCGCGCAGCTGCCAGGCCTCCGTCAGCTCGAAGCCGAGCGCGGCCTGCGCCGAAGCGCGTCCGCCGAAACCGTCGTAGTCGTCATGGCGCGCGGCCAGCTCCCAGCTCAGTCGCGGCGCAGCGCCGCGCCAGGCGATGAAGCCGGCACGATGTTCGCGAACGCCGGCGTACTTGTCGGAGCCGGAAAAGGTGTCGATGGACGCACCATCGTCCTCGACCCAGGACAGCCCCCACAACACAGTGTTTCGCCCTTGGGCGTAGGCAAGATGCTGCCAGTCGAGCTGCCGCCGGCGGGTTTCGAATCGGGAGAAGAAGGCCGGCGTGTCATAGACATTCTCAGCCTGGCTGGCGCGCAGGCTCCAGCCCTCCTGATCGGCGCTGGACAGACCCAGCGCCAGCTGGCTGTTGCGCAGGTCGGAAACGCCGCGGTCGAACTCCAGTTCGCCCTCGGCATGGTTGGCCTGGGCGTCGAACAGCACGCCGCCCAGCGGCAGCTCGACGTCCACGACGGCGTTCTGCTGCTCGAAGCCATCCTTGTCCGGGTCGAACGAGAAGCCGCGCGGATTCTGCGAATTGAATCCTCCGGTATCCACCGCACCGACGCGAACGCCGATTCGGCCCTCGCCCAGTGCCCAGCCGGCGCCAGCCGCGGCACGCCAGGTGTCGTGGTTGCCAATGCCGACGGTGGCGTCGAAGTTCTGCTGGCGACGGGTGAAGATCTGGATCACCCCGCCGATGGCATCCGACCCGTACAGCGCCGCCCGCGGCCCGCGGACGATCTCGATACGCTCGATCTGCTCCAGCGGCAGCTGCTCGAAGGCATAGGTGCCGGCGGTGGAGGAAGAGACGCGGACGCCGTCGACCAGCACCAGGACCTGGTTCGAGTTGGCGCCGCGCATGAACACCGCGGTCTGCGCGCCGAGCCCTCCGGTGCGGACCACGTCGAGGCCGGCCTCGGCACGCAGCAGGTCGACCAGATCGAGCGCGCCGTAGGCCTCGATCCGCGCGCGGTCGATGACCGATACGCTGGACAGGGTCTCGTCGATGGCCAGCTGCAGCCGGTTGGCGGTGACCACGACGGTGGGTTCGCTGCGCAGCGGCGATTGGGCCTGGACGGCCGCGGACGCAGCCAGCAGGGCGACCGCCCCGGAGCGGAAGATCGATGAATTCACGTGTATTGCCTCCTTTGTAACGCACACCCGCGGATGGACGCGCGCGGGAGGGAGGCGGCGAGGCGATGAGCGGACGCATGGAACGCGGCGCGATCACTCCGCACCGTTGCCCACCGCAACGCGCAGCTGCGCGACGACATGTCGCGCGCCCTGGGCCGGTCTCCGGACTTGCAGGGCGGGCAAAACCCGATGTCCTCCGCCTTCCCGGCCCAAGGCCAGTGGCAAATGGAAGGACTACACCTGCTTACCGTTGCGGGGGCAGTGCCGGACTTGCACCGGCTTCCCGAGCACCCGGGGCGGCGCGCAGTGTAGGGACGGTGAAGGCTGGCGGCAAGCGATCAGCGCAGGGCGAACCCGCTGGCGATGCCGAGGAAGACCAGCATGCCGACCCAGTTGTTCTGCAGGAAGGCCGCGAAACAGGCCTCGCGGCGGCGGCTGCGTGCGGTCCAGAACTGCCGCGCCACCAGCAGGGCGACACCGAGCAGCGACCACCAGTACGCATCGCCGAGGCTCGCGCGCTGGCCGATCAGCAGCAGGCCGAAGCCGAAAGCGGCGTAGAGCACGCCCTGGGCGACCAGGTCCATCTCACCGAACAGGATAGCCGTGGAGCGCGCGCCCATGCGGATATCGTCATCGCGGTCGACCATGGCGTACCAGGTGTCGTAGGCCGTGGTCCAGACCACGTTGGTGGCAAAGGCCAGCCAGGCCAGGGTCGGCACCTCGCCGAGCACCGCGGCAAAGGCCATCGGGATCGACCAGCCGAAGGCGACGCCGAGATAGACCTGGGGAAACCATGTGTAGCGCTTGAGGTAGGGATAGCTGGCCGCCAGCGCCACGCCGGCGACGCTGAGCAGGATGGTCAGCCGGTTGGTGAAGAGGACCAGGATGAAGGCCACCAGGCAGAGCACGGCGAACACGGCCAGGGCCTCGCGCCCACCGACCTCGCCGGTGGCCAATGGCCGCTGGCGGGTGCGCTCGACATGCGGATCGAGCCAGCGGTCGGCGTAGTCGTTGATCACGCAGCCGGCCGAGCGCATCAGCCAGACGCCGAGGGAGAAGATGAGAAGCAGGTGCCAGGGCGGCAGCCCCTCGGCGGCCAGCCACAGCCCCCACCAGGTAGGCCAGAGCAGCAACAGCCAGCCGATTGGCCGGTCGCCCCGGACCAGCTTCCAATAGTGCGGCCAGCGTTCGCGCAGCGACCAGGCGCCGGCCTGCGAACCCGCCGGCCGAGCCGCCGAGGGCGCCTTGACCGACGCCGGCCTGGAAGGTTTCTTGGGCATCGCGGAAGCGTAGCGGCAGCGCGAAGAGCGCCGCAAGCGAAGGGCAGGGATGGGCGCGAAGTTCGCATTCGCCACGGTTCATCAAATGGGCCGATATTCTGTGGGAGTGCCCTTGGGCGCGACCGCGGAGTTCCGCTCTGGCCGCGGTCTGTGGTGAATCCGTAGCGCTGCGGTCGCGCCCGAGGGCACTCCCACAATTTGACTGCGGCAAGGCCTGCTTTGCAGCGCAAACCGGGCCTGGCAACGCCGTTGCACGTAGGAGCTAGCTTGCTGGCGATAGGCACCCCGGAAGGGACGATCGCCAGCAAGCTGGCTCCTACATTCGGGTGTTGTGGAAGGTCTGCTTCGCGCCCCTACCCGCCCTTCCAACCACCCGACAGGTGAACCCAGGGCAACAACCCCTTCCTCCCCGCGTCACGGGCTTGGCAGACTGGCGTCTGGAACGCCTATCGCGGCCCCGCGCCGCCCGCACATGCAGGAGTCATCGATGTCCCAAGGTCAAGGCAGTGCCGGCAACGTTCTCGCAGCGCTTGCCAGCCTGATCATTCCCGGTCTCGGTCAGCTGCTCCAGGGCCGCGTGCTCTGGGCGATGTTCTGGCTGTTCTTCGGCTGCATCGGCTTTCTGGTCACCTGGCTGATCACGCTCAGCCTGTTGCCCTTCGGCTGGTTCGTGGTCTCGTTCTTCAGCTGCATCCACGCCGCGGTGTACAGCCCGCGGCGTTGAGGTCAGGACGGAACGGCGGCAGATCTTCCTGCCGTCCGTTCCGATTCAGAATCGCCCGGTCTCCCGCGCCCATTCGGTCAGCACGGACGCCGGCAGCGGTCGGGTGAACAGATACCCCTGAGCCTCGTCGCAGCCGATCTCGCGCAGCCGCTTCGCCGCCGCCTCGGTTTCCACGCCCTCGGCCACGACCTTCAGGTGCAGGGCATGGCCGAGCCCCACGATGGCCTCGGACAGGCGCTCGATCTGGATGTCCTTGAGCAGTTCGAAAACGAAACTGCGGTCGATCTTCAGGTGCTTGACCGGGAACCGGTGGAGGTAGTGGAGGTTGGAGAAGCCGGTACCGAAGTCGTCCACGGACAGGCTGACCCCGCGGGCCTCGAACAGGGCGAAACTGCGTCGCAACGCCTCGCTGTCGCGCATCAGCGCCGACTCGGTCAGCTCGAGCTCGAGCCGCTCGGGCGGCAGAGAGCATCGCTCGCAGGTATCGATGACCATGCCGGCGAACTCCGGATCGCGCAGCTGTATCGCCGACACGTTGACCGCGATCCGTTCGAAGTGGAGTCCGCCCGAGATCCATTCCCGCGCCTGACGGCAGGCCCGCTCCAGCACCCAACGCCCGATCGGGATGATCTCGCCGCAGTCCTCCGCAATCGGGATGAACTCGCTGGGCGAGCGCTGCTCGCCGTCCGGGCCGGTCCAGCGCAGAAGAGTCTCGATACCGCGGATCCGACCGCTGGTCAGGCTGATCGTGGGCTGGAAGACGAGGCTCAGCTCATCCCGCGACAGCGCCAGGCGCAGCTCCTGTTCCAGGGTCAGCTTGCGCTGGATCCGCTCGTAGAAGGCATCGCTGTAGAACTGGAAGCTGTTGCGACCGCGCTCCTTGGCGGCGTACATGGCCGTGTCAGCGGCGCGCAGGAGCTGTTCCAGGGTGGGGTGCGACTCGCTGAGCACGGCGATGCCGATGCTGACGCCGACCTGCACCTCGGTCTCGCCGAGCAGGACCGGCTGGTTGATCGCGTCGATGATCTTGCGCGAGACGGTGGCCGCATCCTCGGCACGCGCCAGCTCGCGCAGCAGGACGAGGAACTCATCGCCGCTCTGCCGGGCGACCACGTCGCCGGTGCGCACCGCGGCGCGGATCCGGCCTGCGACGTCGAGCAGCAGCTGGTCGCCGGCCTCGTGGCCAAGGGTGTCGTTGACGTACTTGAAGCGGTCAAGGTCGAGAAAGAGCAGGGCCAGCCCGCTGCCTTCGCGTTTGGACTGGACCACCGCCGCATGCGCCAGCTCGCGGAACTGGAAGCGGTTGGGCAGGCCGGTCAGGGTGTCGTAGTGGGCGAGCTGCTCGATGCGTTCGCCGGCCTCCCGCTCCTCCGTGATGTCGCGGGTCAGTCCGGTGACCCGGAACGGCTTGCCGTCGCGGCGCTCAAGGCGGCCGGTGATGCGCAGCCAGATGCGTTCCTCCTGCGGAGTGATGAACTGCACCTCGATGGTGTCCTCGTCGCGCTCGCCCGCGATCATCCGGCGCACCGCCGCTTCGAACACCTCGCGCGAATGGCCGAGGTAGTAGGGCTTGGTCGAGTCTAGGGTGACCGGGGTGCCGACCGGGAATCCATGCAGCCGGTAGTTCTCCTCGGTCCAGCGCAGCACGCCATTCTCGACCTCGAATTCCCAGCCACCGATGCGTCCAACCTGGGCGACCCGGTCCAGCATCTCGTTGCGGATCCGCTCGGACTCCTCGCGGATGACCCGCGGTGTAATGTCCTGGGCGACGCCGAGCAGGCGTTCGATGTGCCCGTTGTCCTCGCGCAGCGCTTCGCCGCGGACCAGCACCCGGCGCGCGCCCCCCTGGCGCTGCAGGTCGAGCTCCAACGAAAAAGGCTCGCCGCCGACCCGCAGCGCAATCAGGGCCTTGCGGAAGGCCTTCTGATCATCACCGCGGAACAGGGCGGTCAGCCCCTCGATATCCGCAGGCGCCTGCTGGGTACCGGTGATGCGCAGCAGGCCCGACGAGCACCACATCGACTGCTGCGCCGGATCCCAGGCCCAGGCCCCGGCATCGGCCAGACGTTCGGCCTCGCTGAGCAGCAGTTCGCGATCGCGCAGGCGGGACTCAAGTGCCTTCAAGCTGCTGATGTCGACATGTGACCCCACCATCCGCTCGGCCCGCCCCTCCGGCGACCATGCGAGCACCCGGCCACGGTTCAGCACCCACATCCAGCGGCCGTCCGCGAGCCGAAGACGATACTCCGCGCGGAACTCGCGACTGCGACCGCGGAAGTAGTCCACCAGGCGCTGGCGGGTCGGCTCGAAATCATCGGGATGGACCCGCGCCACGTAGTCTTCGGCGGTGACCTCCAGCACCCCGGGCCCGAGTCCCAGCAGGCTCCCCCAACGGGGCGCACAGAACACACGCTGGGCGCTGATCTCCCATTCCCAGAGATCGTCGCCAACGAACTCGCGCACCATGCGCTCGCGCTCGGCCGTGCGCAGATCACCGCGCCCAAGCGGCAGTACGCACAGGCAGGCCCCGGCGCTGCGCCCCGGTCCGTCGCGAAGGGAAACCAGCTGGCAGTCGAAGGGCTCGGCGCCCAGCTCGATGCGCCAGTTCACGTGGCGCTCCGGAGCCGCGCGAAGTTGGGCCAGGGCCAGCTCCAGGCGGCTCCGCAGCACACCGTGGGTGACCTCACCGAACAGGCGCTGACCCTCGGCATTGCCCTCCAGCCAGTTGCCGGCAGCGTCGAGAAGGATCAGCGCGTGCGGAAGCGACAGCTGCAGCAGACTGCGCGCCGCGGAGATTTCGGTGGGTGCCGGTGACGTCGACATGCCGTCACAGCATAGCGTTCCGCGCCACCCGGCGCCGCTGGGGCGAAGGGTGGCGCGAAATGCGGAAGATGGCGCGCCCGAGACGATTCGAACGTCCGACCACCGCCTTCGGAGGGCGGTACTCTATCCAGCTGAGCTACGGGCGCGTGGATGTTGCAATGTGTCCGGCCAGCCGCGCGCAAGCGGGCGGGCCGGCCGCGAAGTGTAGCAGAAGCTCGGGGCGGCAAGCGTCGCCCCGGGTCAGTGGCGATCCGGCTTCAGTGCTTGCGGTGCTTGGCCTTTGTGCTCTCCAGGCGGGCCTCGGCGGCACGCAGGGCGGCGGTGCGCTCGGCGGACAGGGACTTCTCGACCGCGCCCTCGCTGCTGAACCAGGCCAGGGGCAGGGCGGCGGGGGCCTTGGCGACGCCCTTGCTGGGCCCGATGCCTTCCTGGACGAAGCTGCGGCTGGCGCTGCGGAAGCCGCGAACCGGATAGAACACGGTCGGATTGCTGCCCTTGAGGTAGACCGAGACCTCGCCCTGGAAGAAGTTGGTGCCGGTGGTCAGGAAATAGGCCGCGAAGGTCTGCGAATCATTGTCGACCACCATCACCTGCTCGCGGCTCGAGGGCACGAATTCGAGCGTGGCGCGATGGTCGCGGACGTCGCTGTTGCTGCAGAAGCCGCGCAGGCTGTCGGCCGGCCGGCAGCCCTCGAGGAAGTCGCCCTGGCTGTCCGAATCGAGCACGTCGAGCACGGTGATGTCGCCGAAAAAGCGGAAGTCGGCGTTCGGGTTGTCGGCAAAATCGAGCACCATCTGCCACTCGCCGAGCATCTTGGTCAGCTCGATGCGCACCCCGGGCAGGGCCTGCTGGTCCTCGGGGCGCTTGAGATAGAACTGGAAGCGCTCGATCGGCATGGTCCGACCGCCCCAGCGCAGGCTGGCGCGGGTGGTGTCGTTGGGGTCGAAGATGATCGTGATCGGGCCGCCGGCGCCAAGGAACTCGCGGTTCGGCCGATACGGACAGCCCGGGCAGTTGCCGTTGGTGAAGGCATCGAGCACGCCGTCGAAGCGGGCATTGCCGCTCATGAAGCCGGTCGCGGTGTACCACTGGGCATTGCCGGCGCTGTCGTAGGTGTAGGCGGCAGCGACCAGGAAGTTGTCCTGGATCTCGATGAAGATGCCGGTGCCCGGCTCGTTGGGGTTCCACCAGACGCCGCTTTCCGGCGTATAGGCACGGGCCGAGGTGCTGCCGAGCACGGCAAGCAGGCACAGCAGGCTCAATCGCAGCAACATCTGACCGGACTCCCGATAGGCTAATGCATGGACGCTAGGCCGAACGCGCTTAATCGGCGCTTAGTAGGGCCGGCCGGCACTGCATCGACATGGGGGTCGCCGTTCAGCGTCCGCGCCGCGCCCGGTTGACGTCGCGCAGCCAGGTGAACAGCGGATCCCAGTCCTCCTGCTGGGCCAGCACGGCCTGCGAGCCGTAGTCGAACATGGAGCGGCCCAGGCCATGCAGCACGGCGTAGGCCTGACTGTCGCGCAGCTCGGCGACCAGGGGCAGCGGCCAGCGGCCGAGCTCCTCGACCGCCTGCTGGCTCAGCGTGGTCCAGGGCCGCAGGCGATTGCCGACCACGGCCGCGGCCGGCCGGTTGCGGCGCACGCCCGGGTCCTCGCGCAGGCGCTGTACGAAATCGAGGCCGGCCTCGAGGTCGACCCGCGCCGGCAGCACCGGCACCAGCACCGCATCGGCGATCTCGAGAAAGGGCGCCAGCTGCTCCGGCGTGCTGCCGGCCGGCGAATCGATGACCAGGCGCTGGGTATCCTCCGGCAGGCGCTTGCGCCAGCCCTTGCGGCAGCCGTCGAGGGCGACGACATCCTCTACCAATGCGGCGCGCCGCTCGGCCCAGCGCAGGGCCGAGTGCTGGGGATCGGTGTCGAGCAGCACCGAACGCTTGCCGGCCAGGGCGAAATAGGCGGCCAGCTGCGCGCTGAGGGTCGACTTGCCGCTGCCGCCCTTGGAACTTGCGACCAGGATTGCGAGCATCGCCTTCAACCTGTCGTTCAGCCGGCGGCCACGTTGCCGCGCCCGCTGGCCCGACGCAAGTAGGCGCAGGGCCGTTTCGACCGGCCGAGCCACGGTGCTTGTCGTAGCGCGGCGCGGAATGCTAGTGTTGTCAAGCAATCCGGTGCCCGTTACGCGGCACTGTTCTTCTCTCCGGTTCACGTCCCTACCTGACCCGACGCTCGCCCCACGCGAGGAATACCTGTGCACGACAACTCATCCGACCTCGGCGGCGCTGAAGCCGCCGCGCGCGAGACGCCGTCCGCGTCCGCCCAGGACACCCCCAAGGAAAAGACCCGTTCGCGTCGCGAGCAGGCCGACAAGCCCGCCGACAGCGGCGGCGGCGACAACCCGCAGCAGGGCAAGGGCGATACGTCGTCCGAGTCCGGCGAGCAGGGCGGCGCCGACAAGGGCGATGGCGGCAATGCCGGCAATGGCGGCAACCAGCGCGAGGGCCGCGGCCGGCATCGAGATCGTCGCAACCGCCGCGGCCGCGACCGCGATCGCGGAGGTGGTGGTGGTGGCGACGACCAGCCCGAACGCGGCAACCGCGACGACCGCCCCGACCGCGGCGATCCGCTTCCGCCGTTCCAGCTGCCGCCCAATTTCCCGACCTATTCGCTGACCGACCTCAAGCGCATGCACGCCGGCCAGCTGCTCGAGATCGCCGAGCAGATCGGCCTGGGCGAGGCGGTGGCCCGTCTGCGCAAGCAGGACGTCACCTTCGCCCTGCTCAAGGCGCTCACCCGCACCTCGGATGGCGTCGCCGGCGAAGGCGTGCTGGAAATCCTTCCGGACGGCTTCGGCTTCCTGCGCTCGGCCGATGCCAGCTACCTGGCCGGCCCGGACGATGTCTACATCAGCCCGAGCCAGATCCGCCGCTTCAACCTGCGCACCGGTGACTACATCATCGGCAAGATCCGTCCGCCCAAGGACGGCGAGCGCTACTTCGCTCTGGACAAGGTCGCCACCATCAATGGCGAATCCCCCGAGGCGAGCAAGAACAAGGTCCTGTTCGAGAACCTCACCCCGCTGTTCCCGCGCGAGCGCTTCAAGCTCGAGCGCGGCAACGGGTCGACCGAGGACATCACCGGTCGCATCCTGGACCTGATGGCGCCCATCGGCCGCGGCCAGCGCGGGCTGATCGTCTCCCAGCCCAAGGCCGGCAAGACGATGCTGATGCAGAACGTCGCCCAGGCCATCATCCACAACCATCCGGACGTGCACCTGATCGTCCTGCTGATCGACGAGCGGCCCGAGGAAGTCACCGAAATGCAGCGCAGCGTGCGCGGGGAGGTGGTGTCCTCGACCTTCGACGAGCCGGCGGCGCGCCACGTGCAGGTGGCCGAGATGGTGATCGAGCGGGCCAAGCGCCTGGTCGAGCACAAGAAGGACGTGGTGATCCTGCTCGACTCGATCACCCGCCTGGCGCGCGCCTACAACACCGTGGTGCCGAGTTCGGGCAAGGTGCTGACCGGCGGCGTCGACGCCAATGCCCTGCAGCGTCCGAAGCGCTTCTTCGGCGCGGCGCGCAAGGCCGAGGAAGGCGGCTCGCTGACCATCCTCGCCACCGCGCTGATCGACACCGGCAGCAAGATGGACGAGGTGATCTACGAGGAGTTCAAGGGCACCGGCAACATGGAGGTGCACCTGGACCGCCGGATCTCCGAGAAGCGCGTCTACCCGGCGATCAACATCAACCGCTCGGGCACGCGCCGCGAGGAACTGCTCATCGAGCCGGACTTCCTGCAGAAGATCTGGATCCTGCGCAAGCTGGTCCACGCCATGGACGAACTGGCGGCGGTCGAGTTCCTGCTCGACAAGATGAAGAACACCAAGACCAACGACGAGTTCTTCAATTCGATGAAGCGCTGAGCACAAGCGACCGGCCCCTCGCCGGTCGCTGTCCTCGCCAAGTACAGGTCCGGCCATGCAGATCGGCCCCTACCGCATCGATCCCCCGCTGGTCCTGGCCCCGATGGCCGGGGTCACCGACAAGCCGTTCCGGCTGCTGTGCAAACGGCTGGGTGCGGGCTATGCGGTGTCCGAGATGACCACGGCCGATCCTCGCCTGTGGAAGACGCGCAAGAGCCTGCTGCGCATGGACCACGCGGGCGAGCCGGAGCCGGTCGGCGTGCAGATCGCCGGCGCCGACCCCGCCGTGCTGGCCGAGGCGGCGCGGCACAACGTCGAGCACGGCGCGCAGATCATCGACATCAACATGGGCTGCCCGGCGAAGAAGGTCTGCAACGTCTGGGCCGGCTCCGCCCTGCTCCAGGACGAGGATCTGGTCGGCCGCATCTGCCGCGCCGTGGTCGCCGCGGTGGACGTGCCGGTCACGCTGAAGATCCGCACCGGCTGGAACGCGGAGAACCGCAATGGCCTGCGCGTCGCGCGGATCGCCGAGGACGCCGGCATCGCCGCCCTCGCCGTGCATGGGCGCACCCGCGACCAGCTCTACACCGGCCATGCCGAATACGGGTTGATCGCGCAGATCAAGCAGGCGCTGTCGATCCCGGTGCTGGCCAACGGAGACATTACGGATCCGGCCAAGGCCCGGGAGGTACTGCGGCAAACCGGCGCCGATGCGCTGATGATCGGCCGTGGCGCACAGGGCCGACCGTGGATCTTCCGCGAGATGGCCCACTTCCTGGCCACCGGCGAGACGCTGCCCGAGCCGGGTGCCGACGAGGTCGGGCGCATCCTTCTTGAACATCTTGATGCGCTCTACGCCTTCTATGGCGAGGAGCAGGGCGTGCGCATCGCGCGCAAGCACCTCGGCTGGTACGCCAAGGACCGCCCGGAGAACGCCGCCTTCCGCAGCGTGGTCAACCGCGCCACCGACGCCGCCGCCCAGCGCGCGCTGACCGCCGACTACTTTGCTGCCCTCGCCGCCGGCTGCAGCCCGGCGATGGCGGCGTAGCGATCCGCCGGCGGGCGGCTCGGGGCGCGAAGTTCGCATTCGCCCCGGTCCCGCTGTAGGAGCCAGCTTGCTGGCGATAGGCGCCACGGATGGGACGATCGCCAGCAAGCTGGCTCCTACATTCGGGTGTTGTGGAAGGTCTTCTTTGCGCCCAAACCCGACCTTCCTGCCGCGCCGGGACGCGACGTCCTCACTGGGCGAGATGCCGGGGCGCCCACCCCTCCCCACCGCATCGCGCCCATGCCGCGCAGCGCGGGGGACGGCCGCTGCTAGGCGGGGGCCAGCTCGCGTGCGGGGCGGGACTTCGACGGGCGGCTGGGGAAGGTGTGGCGCAGGAGGCGCCAGACCACCTGGCCGAACTGCCGCGGCAGGGAGCCGGTGTTGTAGTGCTGCCCGTAGCGGGCGCAGATCTCGCGCACCCGCGGCGCGATCTCGGCGTAGCGGTTGGCCGGCAGATCCGGGAACAGGTGGTGCTCGATCTGGTGGCTGAGGTTGCCACTCATCACGTTCATCCAGCGACCGCCCTCCAGGTTCGAGGAGCCGCGCACCTGGCGCAGGTACCAGTGGCCGCGTGATTCGCCCACCACCGACTCCTTGGAGAAGGTCTGCGCCTCGGTCGTGAAGTGGCCGCAGAAGATGATCACCCAGGTCCAGACGTTGCGGATCAGGTTGGCGACGATGGCACCCAGCAGCACGGGCAGGAAGAACGGGCCGGCAAGCAGCGGCAGGATGACGTAGTCACGCACCACCTGGCGCAGCATCTTGCGCCGCACCGGGCGGAACTCCCGGCGAAGTTCGGCGCTGCTCATTCGGCCCTTGATCCAGCGGCCGAGCTTGAGGTGCTGAATGGCGATACCCCACTCGAAAAGCAGGGCGAAGACCGGGGCGATCAGCGGCTGGGCGAGGTAGAACGGGCGCCAGCGCTGCTCCGGGAAGATCCGCAGCAGGCCGTAGCCGATGTCGTCGTCCATGCCGCGGACATTGGTCCAGGTGTGGTGCTGCAGGTTGTGCGTGTGGCGCCAGTTGTCCGAGGTGCCGGCAATGTCCCACTCGTAGGTGCGGCCGGCGAAGTGCGGGTCACCCATCCAGTCGTACTGGCCATGCATCACGTTGTGCGCCAGCTCCATGTTCTCGAGGATCTTGGACAGCGCGAAGAGCAGGGTGCCGGCGATCAGCGCCGGCCAGAACACCACCGGCAGGAAGGCGCCGAGGATGGCGCCAAGCAGCAGCAGGGCGCGACCGAGCAGGCCGCTGACCTGCACCCAGGCGGCGACGCGGCGGATATAGTCGGCATCGCGCTGGCCGAGGCTGGCCGCGGTCTCGGCGCGGATCGCGTCCAGCTCGACAGCGAAGGCGTCCAGCTCGGCCTGGGACAGGGGGCGGTCGGGATGTTGGCGGCGGGCCATCGCTTACAGCTCCAGGACAAGATCGCCCAGCGCGGCGCTGACGCACAGCTGCAGGGCGGAGGCGGGTTCGTTGGAGACGCTGCCGTCACGCAGGTCCCGGCTCGCTCCCTGGCGCTTGGCACAGGAGCAGGTATGGCAGATGCCGCGGCGGCAGCCGGCGGTGACGTCGACCCCCAGCGCTTCCAGCGCGCCGAGCAGGGGCGTGCCGCGGGCGACCTCGATGGTCTGGCCGCGCAGGGCGAGGGTGATCCGCGCCAGCCCGCCGGTGGCCTCCTCGACGGCCGGCGGGGTGAAGCTCTCGCTGTGGAAGGCGGCGACCCGCCCCTCCAGCAGACCGCGCGCTGCGGCGACGAAGGCATCCGGGCCGCAGGCCGAGACCTCGGTCTGCTCCAGCGGCAGGCCGAGCGCGGCGATCTGCGAGGCGTCGATGCGGCCCTCGGCCTCGTCCGCGGCGGCGGCGGCTTCGCCGGTCAGAAGAAAGCGCAGCTTGAACGCGTCGTTTCCGCGGGCCAGCGCGCGCAGCTCGTCGACGAAGCACAATTCATCGCGGCGGCGCGCCCAGTAGGCCAGGGCCAGCGGCGCGGGCGACGGCTGCGCCGCCCACTCGCGGATCATCGCGATCAGGGGGGTGATGCCGCTGCCCGCGGCCAGGAACAGGCGCGGCGCGAAGGCCTCGCCGAGGTTCATCGCGCCGAAGGCCTGGCTGATCCGCAGCACGTCGCCGCGGCGCACGCCGTCGCACAGCCTGCGGCTGACCTGGCCGTCGGCATAGCGCTTGACCGTGATCCGGAAGCGACGCGGCCGGCCGGGCACCGGGCTCGGACTGTACGAGCGGGTGATCTGCCGACCGTCGATCTCGACCGAGACGTTGAGGTGCTGCCCGGCGCGCAGGCCGCGCCAGTGGCGGTTGGCGCGCAGGGTCAGGGTGACCGCGTCGGCGCTGGCCGCCTCACGGGCCACGACCCGCGCCACCGGCTGCTGCCAGGTCCACAGGCGGGAAAAACGGGTCGACCAGAAGTCCAGGGCGGCCGGAGTGATCAGGCGCTGCAGGCTGCGGCGCAGGCGCGAAGGCGCGGCGTTTGAAGGGTTCATGGCTGAGGAGTATACAGGTGTCTGCACACCTGTCTATACACCTGTATATTCGGCCATGGGCGTATCATTCAGCCAGCTCTCCTGGCGCCCGCCGTGACCAAGTCCCCCTCCCCTTCCGCCGAGGCCGCGCACACCGGCCGCGGCACCATCGCCCGTGAAGACCTGCTTGCCGCTGCCCTGCGCCTGATCGGCCCGCACCGCAGCGTCTCCACCCTGAGCCTGCGCGAGGTGGCCCGGGAGGCCGGCATCGCCCCGAACAGCTTCTACCGGCATTTCCGCGACATCGACGAACTCGCGGTGGCCCTGATCGATCTCGCCGGCCAGTCGCTGCGGCGGATCGTCGGCGCCGCGCGGCACCGCATCGCCGGACCTGGCAGCCTGATCCGCGGCTCGGTCGAGGCCTTCGTCGAGCAGTGCCGCGCCGACGACAAGCTGATGCACGTACTGCTGCGCGAGGGCACGGTGGGCTCGGACGCCTTCAAGCAGGCGGTCGATCGCGAGCTGAGATTCTTCGAGGACGAGCTGAAGACCGACCTGGTCCGCCTGGCCAAGGCCAACGGCGCCCATATCGAAGAGCCGGCCCTGGCCGCCAAGGCAATCACCCGCCTGGCCTTCGCCATGGGCGCCGATGCCATGGACCTGCCCCCGGAGCACGACCGCGAACTGGTCGAGCAGCTCAGCCGGATGGTGCGGATGATCGTCGTCGGCGCGCAGTCGCCGGCGGGTCAATCGCCGGCAGACGGATAGGTCAGGATTGCTTCGGGCGCGAAGCAGACATTCATAGGGTGCGGCTGGCCGCACCGGACATGCCTTCCGAACGCCCGTATCGGTGCGCCCAGGCACAACCCATGGGGCTTCGCCGACGCCCAACGAAGCCCGACTGTGGGAGCGTCCTTGGGCGCAACCGCGGCGCAACGGATTCACCGCAGACCGGGGCTAGACCGTAACTCCGCGGTCGCGCCCAAGGGC
Organism: Pseudomarimonas salicorniae; assembly: GCF_023156535.1. Classification (GTDB taxonomy): domain Bacteria; phylum Pseudomonadota; class Gammaproteobacteria; order Xanthomonadales; family Xanthomonadaceae; genus Pseudomarimonas; species Pseudomarimonas salicorniae. The sequence goes on from NZ_JALNMH010000021.1 coordinate 20,851, forward strand.
ACTCCCACATTTTGACTACGGCAGGGCCTGCTTTGCGGCGCCAACCGGACCTGGCAACGCCGTTGCGTGTGTAGGAGCCAGCTTGCTGGCGATTGTCCGGTCCGGGGTGCCTATCGCCAGCAAGCTGGCTCCTACGTTCGGGTCATGCGGTACCTCCGCTTTGCGCCCTCAATAGCCCTTCGCCGCGCCCTACCCCGCCTTCCCCCCGCCCATCCTGCGCGCGATCTCGCGGAGGATGACGTTCAGCGCATCGTGCTGCTCGGCGCGTTTCTCCATGCCCTGTACCAGCGGCTTGAAGCCCAGCTCCAGCGCGTTGCGCAGGCCGCCCAGCCACATCGCTGATTCGGTGGCGGTGTCGCGGTTGAAGGTGCGGGCCAGGGCCTGCTCGTCGAGGATCCGGGTCAGCACCTCGAGCAGGGCCTGCCAGTGAGCCTCGTTGCCCGCGTCGGCGGCCTGCGCCGCGCGCTCGCCGAGTCGATTGACGCCGTCGGCCAGGTCACGCAGCTGGGCGACCACCCGGGTCGCGGTGTCGGCATCGGCGCCGCCGATGGCCTTGTTGCGGGCGTAGTCGCGCTTGATCTGTGCCCAGCGAGCGGCCTCCTCCTCGGTGTGCGTTCCCAGCAGCTCGCCGAGCTTGAGCAGGTTCTCCTCGGCGCCGGTGGTCAGCAGCTGCGATTCGCCCTGATAATGGTCGCGGATCAGCTGGTCGCGTTCGGAATCGTTCATCACCGCGCTGACCTTCTCGGCCAGCTTGTTCATGTTGCGGTAGCTGCCCTGCAGCTTGAACGGCGGCTCGGTGCGGTAGGCATCGGCCTGGGCGGCGCTGGCGATGTACTGCATGTTCACCCTGAACACCACCTCACGCAGTTCCATCATCCTGCGCAGCACGCCCTCGATCTCGCCGAGCTCGGCCGCGCTGTAGTGGTGCGAGAGGTCGTTGGTGGAGAACGGCTTGCCCTCGACCTTGTCGATGATCCGATAGAGGTCGTCGAGGCGGCGGGTGGCCAGCGGCGCCAGCACCGGGTTGGCGGTCAGGCTGTTCTCGACATAGCTGAGCAGGAACACGTCCTGGCGCCCGCCGAGCACATCGCCGAGGTTGTAGACGTCGGCGCGGTTGGCCAGCATGTCGGGGATGCGGAACACCTCGCCGGACTCGGTATAGGGATTGCCGGCCATCACCACACAGAACTTCTTGCCGCGCAGGTCATAGGTACGGGTCCGCCCGCGCCAGACGCCCTCGATGCGTCGGGTGCCATCGCACAGCGAGATGAACTTCTGCAGGAACTCGGGATGGGTGTGCTGGATGTCGTCGACATACAGCATCACGTTGTTGCCCATCTCCAGCGCAAGGTTGAGCTTCTCCAGCTCCTGCCTCGAGGTGGCATCCGGCGCCTGCGCCGGGTCCAGCGAGCGCACCTCGTGGCCCAGCGCGGGCCCATTGATCTTCATGAAGATCAGGCCGAGCCGGTGGGCCACGTACTCCATCAGGGTGGTCTTGCCGTAGCCCGGTGGCGAGATGAGCATCAGCAGGCCCATCAGGTCGGAGCGCTTGCTCTCGCCGACCGTGCCCATCTGCTTGGCGAGATTGTCGCCGATGATGGGCAGGTAGACCTCGTTGATCAGCTTGTTGCGCACGAAGCTCGCCAGCGGCCGCGGCTGGAACTCGGACAGCTTCAGCGTGCGGCGCTCGCGCTCGAGCAGGGCGTGCCGCGCCTGCTGGAAGGCGGCAAGGCCGGGCAGGAACTCGCTGCGGTGCCGCTGCAGGCGCAGCGCCAGCTCGTCGACGCCGAAAACCAGGCGACCGTCCTCGATGCGCGGGTGCTGGCCGAGCAGGCCGTCCACCTCGGCGCGCAGTTCGGCCTCGCTGTAGCGGATCGGTATGTGGTGGTCAACCAGCACCAGGGCGGCGGCCTCGGGCAGATAGTCGCGCCAGCCCTCGGGCGGCGCCTCCCTGGTAGCAAACAGGGCACCCAGCCACTCCGCGGACAGCGCGTAGCGCGCATCCATTCGCGGGCCCAGCTCGCGCAGCGCGGATTCGAGGTCCTCCCAGCGCCCGCCATGGGACAACGCGGCCTTGAGCTGCTCAAGCAGTCGGCCGGCGTAGCGGCTGACCGCGAACTGCGGGTGCTCGGCCGCCAGTTCGTCGACCACGTATTCGGCCGCGCGCTCGATCTCGGCCGACAATGGTGCGAGCCCGCGCTGCTCGACGAAGGCTTTCAGTCGCGCACGAACGTCCCTGATCAGCGCGGCGCCTGCCTCGCGTGCACCGAGGCTCTCGCGCAGCATCCGGCGCTGGCGCGCACGCAGCGGCCACAGCGCGACGTCGGGCTCCTTCTGCAGCGCCTCCCAGGCCAACATCCCCAGCGCCCGCGCGGCGGGTGGATGGGCAAGCGTTCCGGCCGATTCACGGAGCGGCAGCCAGGCGCGCAGGATGCGAGCGGCATCATGGTCGTGGATGCCCTTCTCGTAGCCATCCTTGTAGCGCGGCGCGGCGAAGGCGCGGACATGCCGGTCCAGCGCTTCGCCCTCGCCCAGCGCGGCGCGCAGCGCAGCGAGGTCGAAGCCGTCCTCGCTGCGCTCGGCGGCGGCCAGCACCTCGGCGGCGAGGAACTCGCCGCGGTACAGCTCGTCGGACTCCGAGGCGAGGCTCACCGACCAGTAGGGGCGCAGCGCATCCAGCGCCGGGTCCTCGATCGGGGCGAAGTAGTCGGTGCCGGTCAGGTGCAGGGCGAGCTGTTCACCGCGCGGCAGCAGGGTCAGGTCCAGCGGCTGGGTGTTGACCGAGAAGCGGTGCCGAGGGCCGAGCTTGATGACCTCGCCGCCGGCCTCGAACAGGTCGGTCTTGTCGCGCAGGCCGCGCACCGCCTGGTCGCGGGCGGCCTTCAGCCGCGCCTCGACGTCATCGGCCTTGACGCTGTCATGAAGGGCGCGCAGTCGCTCGATGAGCTCGCGCAGCTTGAGGATCAGCGGATCGCCGGCGAAGAAGGCGTTGAGTTCGTCGGGGTCAGTGAAACGGGCCGTTCGGCGCGAAAAGCCTTCGAGGATGCGCAGGGCCGCATCCTGCACCGCCTGCGCCTTGCGCTGGCGCTCATCGACCAGGGCCTGGCGGTGGCTCTCGAAAGCCTCCAGCACCTCCTCCCGCTTGGCGAGGATGTCCTGCAGGAATTCCTCGTGCTCGCCGAACTGGGTTTCCAGCTCTTCCAGCTGGACCAGGATGCGCGCCATCTGCTCGTCGCAGCGCTCCGGATCGCTCGACGCGCCGAGCGCTGCCGTGACGCTCTGCCCGAACAGCTGGAACTGGGCGCCGAACTGGGCGACGGCTTCCGCCGAGCCAAGCTGCCGGCGCCGTTGCGCGGCGCGCGCCTTGGCCTGGTTGAGGCCGGCGTACAGAGCCGAGATCGCCTCCACCACCCGGGTGCGCTCGGCGGCGTCATCGATCTTCAGCCCGGCCATCAGCGAGGACAGCATGTCGAGGTCGGCGGACAGCGCCTCCATGGCCTCGATCACGGGCTTCAGCGCGCCCGCGCCCGTCGCCGCCTGCGCCTTCGCATCGAGATCGGCGAGCCTTGCCTTCAGCGGCGCCAGCGCGGCCTCCTCGCCGAGGAAGGCGGCGGTCGCCTGCGACAGCGCGTCGTGGCGCTCGCGCAGGGCGCCCTCCAGCGCGTCGATCTCGGCGACGTCGATGTAGCGGTAGTCGCGGATGGTCAGCAGGTGCCCACGCTGGCGGGTCAGCGCGTTGAGACGCGCGGTGTAGTCGTCGATCGACTCGCAGCGCTCGGGGGTGGCATCGGCCAGCAGCTCGGCCTGCCGCGTGCGCGCCTCGCGCAGGGCGGCATCGCTCTGCTGGCGGATGCTCTCGACCTTGGCGAACTCGTCGAGCACCGCGGCGCCGGTCTGGGCGATCTCGCGCAGCAAGGGGGCGAGGTCAGCGCAGTGGCTGTCCTCCAACCAGTGATGCAGGTCGAACAGGCGTCGCGCGTCCTGCACCAGCTGGCCGTAGCGCTGCGCGCTGACGCTGTCCGCGGCGATCTCCCGGCGCAGGGCCATCAGGTCGGAGATGCCCCGCACCAGGGGCGCGTTGCCGATGCGGCCCATGAAGCTGGTCCGCGGCGGCGCCGCGGCGGCGTGCTCCTCGCTCGCGAAGGGCGTCTGCCAGACCTGCATCGGATGCACCCGGGTCGGCTCGTCGCTCTCGCTGCTGAACACGACCATGCGGCCATCGTCGAGGCGGGCGTAGCCGTGGCCGAGAATCGGCGTCTGCAGGGCGCGCTGGATCATGTTGTAGGTGAACAGGGCCACCCGGCCGTGCTCCGGCTCGTAGAACACGTAGAGCACGTCCTCGCCATTCGGCGAGCGGATGGACCGCGCGAAGTGCATGCCGGCCATCGAGCGCTCGAAGGTCTTGTACTCGCCGGACGGCAGCAGGTAGCCGCCCGGGAACACGATGCCGTGGTCCTCGGGCAGCTGCACGCAGCTCTGCCCTATGGCGTCGATGCGCCGCACCTCGCGGGTCAGGGTGTTGTAGACGAGGTGCCGCCAGACGGTCTCGCGGTAGGGCAGCACCCGCAGCAGGATCAGCGCACCGAGCCGGGCGTACTCGATGCGCGCGTCGTCCAGTGACTGGGTCTGGTCGTCCACCGGCTCGCGGTAGATGCCGAGCCCGTCCTGGGTGTTGTTCTCGATCTTGATGGTGAGGTCACCGCCGACGGTCTCGACGAACACCGTGTCGAGGATGTTCATGTGCGGGTGGCGGCCCTCGACCATGTCCTCGCGGGTACAGGCGGTCCACTCGAAGTCCCAGGCAGGCGGCGGCGCGATGTCGCGCTCGCCACGGTTGTCCACGTACTGGGTGCTGCCATCGGGCGCCACGCGCCAGCGGAACACGCGGACGTCGCCCAGCCGCTCGCCGATCTGGAAGGACGCCAGCAGCCAGCCCTCGCGGCGCGCCAGCTGCAGCAGGCGCGTGTTCTTGTAGTAGGCGTAAAGCTCGCGGAAGTCCTGGGCGAAGCTGTCCTCGGCCAGGAAGCTGCCGGCCAGCGGCACCGGCTCGACGTCCCAGGCCTCGTCGTGCTTGACCAGCCGATAGAGCGAGAACACGTCCTCGACCCGCGTTTCCTTCTTCAGGCCAAGGAAGACGTTGTAGCCGAACAGCAGCAGCTCCCCGACCTGGGCAATGTCGCGCGCCACGCAGTTGTGCTCGGTGCGCACGCGCAGGCGGCCGATGACCTCCAGCCGGCTGCTGCCGAACTCCTCCAGCCGCTGGGCATTCAGCCCTTCGGCCAGGCCCTGCAGCTTCTCGCCCTGCTTCTCGAGGCGCCGGCGCAGCACCTCGTAGGCGCCGCCTTCGGCAACGGCCTGGTCTACGGTGGTGGGGGTTTCGCTCATCGTGGTCGCGCTTCCTTGTGGACGATGAGCCAGCTTGCTGGTGATCGATCGTTTCGCTCGACGAATCGCCAGCAAGCTGGCTCCTACAAAGGGCGGGGCTCAGGCTTCCTGCTGGGACTCTCCACCCCCCTTGCCACCCTTGGCCCGCTCACCGATGAACTTCGACAGCAGGTCCTGCACCAGCGGGCTCTTGTCGGAGAAGCCCTCCACCGCCTTGCCCAGCGAAAGGCCCTTGGCGAAGGTGTCGAAGACCTCGCCACCGCCGCCGATGATCTCGACCTTGGCCTTGGACAGGGCCGCGCCCAGCACCTCAGCCTGGTCGCGGGCGATCTGCTTGTTCGCCTCGATCGCAGCGATCGCCTGGTCGAACTGCTTCTCCAGCGCCATGCGGAACTCCTCGTGGGCGCGGGCGGTATCGCTGAGCGAGTCGAGGGTGCCGAACTTCTTGGCCAGGCCCTCGGCCTCAGCCTCGTAGCGCAGCCGGAGCACGTCGGCCTCGGAGGTGCCGACCTCGCGGGTGGCCTTGGCCTTGGTCTGGGCCACCGCCTCTTCGCCGCGGGCCTGGGCGCTGAGCTTCTCTTCCAGCACCCGCGCCTCGGCCAGGCCCTCCTTCTCCTTGGCCGCGGCGGTGACTTCACGCACGCGCGCATCGGCGAGGCCCGGCGCGGCGCGCTCGGCCTCGATCCCCTCGGCGAGCTTGCGCTTGGCCTCTGCCTGGCGCGCGGCGGCTTCCAGCTCGGCCTCGGCCAGCGTGGTGATCTCGACCGCCTTGTGCTTGGCGCGCTGCTCCTCGGCCTCGGCCTGCTTGACCTGCATGACCAGGGCCTCCTCGGCCTTGGCCTGGGCATCGAGGATGGCGACCTGCTTCAGGCGATCGGCCTCGCTGACCTGGCGCACTTCCTTGATGCGCTCCTCCTCCATGGCCACGGTCTTCTCGACCACGATGCGCTCGCGGACCACGTTGGCGATCAGCTTGCGCTGCTCTTCCAGCGCCTTCTCCTTCTCGATGCGCTGCAGCTCGACCTCGCGCTCGCGGGCGACGATTTCCATCTCCCTCGCGCGCTGGACCTTCTCGACCTCGATGACCACCGCGCGCTGGCGGTTCTGCTCGGCGACCTCCATCTCGCGCAGGCGGTTCTGCTCGCGGATGTCCAGCTGCTCCTGGGTGGCGATCCGCGCCTGCTCGGACTTCAGCCGCTCCTCCTCCTGCACCTTCAGCGTCTCCGCCTGCTCGCGGGCCTGGATGCTGGCGATCTCGCGCTGCTGCCTGGCCTCGGCATCGGCCTGCTGCCGCTCGAGGGCCAGCATGGCCTCCTTGGTCTCGACGTTCTTCTTGGTGATCGCCAGTTCCTGGTTGCGCTCCAGCTCGTTGGTGACCACGTTCTGCTTGGCGGTCAGCTCGGTGATCTTGCGGATGCCCTCGGAGTCGAGGATGTTGTTCGGGTCGAGCGAGGACTTCGGCGTCTGCTCGAGGTAATCGATGGCGACGTCCTCCAGCACATAGCCGTTCAGATCATTGCCGATCACCTCGATGATGCGGTCGCGGAACTCCTGCCGGTTCTCGAACAGCTGGACGAACTCGATCTTCTTGCCGACCGTCTTCAGCGCCTCGCTGAACTTGGCGTTGAACAGCTCGTGCACGGCGCCCTTCTCCGAGGCGCGGTCGACGCCGATCGCCTTGGCCACCTTGAGCACGTCCTGCTGCGTCTCGTTGACGCGCAGGTAGAAGGCGACGGTGATGTCGGCGCGCATGTTGTCGCGGCAGATCAGCCCGTCCTTGCCCCGCCGATCCACCTCGAGGGTGATCAGCGAGATCTTCATGAACTCCTTCTTGTAGATCACCGGGTAAACCAGCGCGCCGGTGAAATGCACCTTCGGCGTCGAGGACAGGTCGTTGACGATCAGTGCGGTGCCCTGCGGCACCTTGATGTAGAAGGCCTTGAACAGGGCGAACAGGCCGAAGATGACCAGGACGCCGATGCCGATGGCGGTCAGGATGGGGATGATCACGGCTTCATTCATGGCCAGGGCTCCGGTTGCTGGAACGTTGCGTTTTGCGGGAAGAACGGAACATCAGGCGTCGCCGCCGTCGGCGATCACCCGGTAGGCGTTGTGGGCGGCGACGTACTCGACCAGCACGACGCGGTCGCCGCGGACAAAGCGCCCGGCCGGCGCACGCACCTGCAGGATCAGCCCGGCCCCGCCGTCATCGATCTCGGCCTGGCCCCGCACCTCGTCGACCGCGGGGCTGCGCACGACGGCGGTGCGCCCGAGCAGGGAGACTTCATTGGTGACCTGCACCTTGCGGAACAGCGGCTTCAGCGGCTGCAGCACCAGTCCGGCGAAGGGCGTAGCGGCAACCAGGGAGGTCGGCACGATCAGCCAGCTCACTGCCGTCCGCAGGAGTCCCTCCGGCCACTGCCGAAGCAGCATGTAGTCGACGTAGTAGCAGCCGAGCCAGGCCAGCAGGGTCATGGTGGTGAGGATCAGGGTCAGCGGCACGCCGTCCAGGCCCAGCTTCATCAGCACGCCGGAGATGCCGCCGACCTCCAGCGCATCGCCATCGGGCAGCAGGGAGGTCTCCATCGCGTCGAGATCGAACAACCCCAGCAAGGCGAGCAACCAGTAGCCCAGCATCAGCGCCAGCAGCAGGCTGAGGATCACGGTCGGAAACGACAGCGCGATGTCGAGGAACAGGTCCATGCACGCCCCCCGGCGGCGGTGGTGGGAGATGCTTCACAGACGGCTTCCCCGGCCGGCTGTGACGCGAGGGGGCAAGGATACCGCGGGGCCGGGCCGAGGGCGCTCGGCGGGCGCATGGAAACGCGGGCCTGGGCGGGTTCGGGACGGGGATGGGAGCTTTGTGCGGTTCGCCCTGGCCGGTGAGTGGGGCCTGTTTTGCGACCAGAGCACGACCAAGAGCTTTCAGACCGACCTACGGTCGGCCCGAGTCACTTTCTCTTGGTCGGCACGAGCCGCGCAGGAGCGCGGCCGAACGCCGCAAGCGGCCCGAAGGGCGGCGGACAGGAGGTCCGCCGTAAGAGAAAGTAACCAAAGAGAAGCCGTCCCGACTTCCGCGCCGTCATTGCTTCGCAATGACGGTTCCCTGCGTTGCTCGGAACCCGACGGCCGGCGCGTTCGAGCGACAGCTCGTGGTAGCTGCGAAGCAGCCCAGCTCGCGCATCCATGCGCTCGAACATCCACGCCTTTCCCCGCCGGCTTCCTGCGCTACTCGGCGCTGCACACGGGGCCCAAGATCAAGAGCGAACCACCTCCCGACCTCCCCCTCCGCCGCTGCGCGGCGCAAGGGGAGGAGACAAGCGGGACGCAGCGTAGAGCCTTAGCGCCTTGATGATTCAAGGCGTCACGGACTCCCGGCTGTGCGGCCAGGAAGGCCGATCAATGGGGCCCCTGTCTGGCGGCGGGCGGGTGGAGGATCAGCCCGCAGGGACGCGCGCAGGAAGCGCGCGTGTTTTTCGCCAGTACACGGACGTGCTGTCGAAAAACCCCGGAACCCGCACGTGGACCTGGAGGGCAGGAGGCCCGGAAGGCGCCTGACCGGGGTGTCCTTTCTTTGGGTCACCTTGCTTTGGACAAGCAAAGAAAGGTGACTCGGGGCGCCCGAAGGGCGGCTCGAAACGCCCTTGGTCTTGATCTTTCTGTTGATCGAAAGGGCCAGGTTCGCCGGCCAGGGCGAAGGACGGCGATCAGCTCAATCGCCACTGCAAACGAATGCAATACGCCCAAACCCGCACCTGGTTTAGCCTGTCCATCCAATCAACGGAGGACGGTCATGCGCGGAGTGGGTTGGCTGGGGCTGCTGCTGTGGCCGGTGCTGGCGGTGGCCCAGGGACCGACGGTGGAGCGGGTCGACCCGCCGCACTGGTGGACCGGGATGGCCGAGCGGCAGGTCCAGCTGATGGTCTACGGAAAGGGCGTTGGCGGCCTCAATGCGCGTGTTCTGCATCGCGGGGTCAGCGTGACCGGCATCCAGCGCGGGCACAGCCGGAACTACCTGTTCATCGACCTGCATATCGGCGCCGAGGCCGAGCCGGGCGTGGTGCGGATCGACTTCGTCGGCGACACGCGGACGATCGGCGGTTTTGACTACACCCTGAAGGCGCGCGGGGCGGGCTCGGCGCAGCGCCAGGGATTCGGCCCGAAGGACCTGATCTACCTCGTCGTGCCCGACCGCTTCGCCAACGGCGATCCCGGCAACGACGTGGTGCCCGGCCTGCGCGAGGCGCGGGTCGACCGCAGCGACCCGGGCGCCCGCCACGGCGGTGACCTCGCCGGCATGACCGGCATGCTCGACTACCTGGCCGGGCTCGGCGTCACCCAGGTCTGGCCGACGCCGCTGGTCGAGAACGACATGCCGGCCTACAGCTACCACGGCTACGCCTTCACCGACGGCTACCGGATCGATCCGCGATTCGGCAGCCATCAGGACTACCTGAACTTTGTAGCCGCCGCGCGCAAGCGAGGCATCGGGGTGATCCAGGACATCGTGCTGAACCATATCGGCAGCCAGCATCCGTGGATCGCCGATCCACCCACCCGCGACTGGATCAATGCCGGCGGCCAGTTCTCGCCGACCAGCCACGTGCGCAGCACGGTGCAGGACCCCTACGCGGCCGAGATCGACCGCCGCGACTTTGCCGACGGCTGGTTCGTCGAGACCATGCCCGACCTCAACCAGCGCCAGCCCCTGCTGGCCAGCTGGCTGATCCAGAACTCGATCTGGTGGATCGAGGAGGCCGGCCTGTCCGGCATCCGCGAGGACACCTATCCGTACGCCGACGCGGCCTTTCTTTCCGAGTGGGCGCGGCGGATCCGTGCGGAGTATCCGCGGATCAACCTGGTCGGCGAGGAATGGAGCCGCAACCCGGTCATCGTCAGCCACTGGCAGGCCGGCAGCCGACGCTCTGGCCACGAGGCGCAGACCCCGAGCATGATGGACTTCCCCCTGCACTACGCCCTGCTCGATGCACTCGGCGCGGGGCGGGACGGCACCGAGGCCGGCTGGATGAGGGCCTACGAGGCACTGGCCAATGACGTGATCTACCCGGCGCCCGAGCAGCTGGTCCTGTTCGAGGGCAACCACGACACGCCGCGCCTGTACTCGCTGCTGGACGAGGACCTCGATCTCTGGAAGCAGGCGATCACCTTCCTGCTGACCTCGCGCCGGGTGCCGCAGGTGTTCTACGGCACCGAGGTGCTGATGCGCAGCCCGAAGGCGCGCAATGACGGCCTCGTGCGCAGCGACTTTCCCGGCGGCTGGCGCGACGATGCGGTCAGCGCGGTGGAAGGCAGGGGGCTGGACGCGAAGCAGCGCGAGGCACAGGACTTCCTCCGCCGTCTGGCCCGCTTCCGCAAGGGCGCCCCGGCCCTGCACGAGGGCAGCCTGATCCACTTCGTCCCGCAGGCTGGCGTCTATGTCTACGCCCGGCGACATGCCAGGCAGAGCGTGCTGGTGATCCTCAGCCAGAACCCCGAACCGGTGGAGCTGCCGCTCGGGCGCTATGCCGAGGTGCTCGGCGAGGGACGACGGGGGATCGATGTGCTCAGTGGCCGGCCCTTTGTTGCCGGCGAAGCCCTGAGTATCCCGGCGCTTGGCCTGGGGGTGCTGGCGTTCGACGGCGACTGAGACAGCCCTGCCCCGGCCGGCTTGCGCTACAGTCGCCCCAGTCCCTGCCTCGGTGCCCACGTGCCCGACCGTCCCGACCTGTCCGAAGTCCTCGACCTGTTGCTCGACGCCGTCTGCGTAGTCGATCGCGAGGGTCGCTTCGTCTACGTCAGCGCGGCGGGCGAGCGCATCTTCGGATACCCGCCTGAGGCCATGCGGGGACGCAGGATGATCGAGCTGGTCGCTCCCGAGGACCGGCCACGCACGCTCGAAGCCTCGGCGCGGGTGATGGCCGGCAACCCGCTGCCGCACTTCGAGAACCACTACGTGCACCGGCTGGGCCACCGAGTGCCGATCATGTGGACGGCGCGCTGGTCCGAGGCGCATGGCATGCGCATCGCGGTGGCGCGCGACATCACCGAACGCCGCCGCGCCGAGCAGCTGCACCACGCGCTGTTCGCGCTCTCCGAGGCGGCCCACGAAACCCGCGACCTGCACGCCCTGCTCGGTCGCACCCACGCCATCCTGGACGGCCTGCTCCCGGACAGCCATTGCGAGGTGGTGTTGCGCGATAACGGGCAGGATCGGCTGCACTACCTCTACCGCAGCGAACGCCACCCCACGGCAGGGATCGACCCGGCGGCGGACCCGTTCCTGGCCGGCGTGATCGAGGCCGGCCGCGCGCGCCGCTCGAACGACGGGAGCGCCGGGTCCGCGCGCAGCGGCAGCCGGATCGGCGTGCCCCTGGTCGGTGAGTCATCAGTGATCGGCTGCATCGCCCTGGAGCGCGATCCCGGTCGCGCGGGATTCGGCGAGGACGATCTCGAGCTTCTCCGCCACGTCTCCCGGCAGGTCGCCGCCGCGATCGAACGCAATCGCCTGCACGCAAGGCTCGAGCGGCTCGCCCACTTCGATGCGCTGACCGGACTGCCCAATCGCAGCCTGCTGATCGACCGCGTGGAGGTCGCGATCGCCCGCGCCGAGCGGCATGGACACCAGCTGGCCCTGCTCTTCGTCGATCTTGACGGCTTCAAGCAGATCAACGACGAGCGTGGACATGCCGCCGGCGACCGGCTGCTGCAGGAAACGGCGCACCGGCTGCAGCGCGCGGTGCGCTCCTGCGACACGGTCGCGCGGATCGGCGGCGACGAGTTCGTGATCCTGATCGAGGACCTGGTCGAGCCGCAGGGCGCGCAGCACGTCGCCGATAGCATCGGCCGGCAGCTGCAGGCCTCGACCGACGGGGTTGACCCACTCTGCGGGGCCAGCGTCGGCATCGCGCTCTATCCGCGCGACGGTGTCGATGTCTACTGCCTGCTGGCGCGGGCCGACAAGGCGATGTACGAGGCCAAGCGGGCGCGCCGTCGGCCGGTGCGGCTTTCCGGGGCCTGATGCCTGCTGCGACGCTGGCGGTAACCTGCGAAACTGTCGGCATGTCCGCACAGCCCCAACCCGATATGCATGACGCCGCGCTGGCCGCTGCCGAAGCGCAGATTCGCCACGCCCTGGCCGATCCCGCGGCCCGCCCCGAGGTCGCTGCGTTCTTCGACGAGGCGACGAACACCGTGAGCTACGTGGTCCACGACCCTGCCACCCGCGAGGCGGCGCTGATCGACAGCGTGCTGGACTTCGACCCGGCCAGCGGACACACCGCGCACGATTCGGCGCGCAGGCTCGTCGAGCACGTACGCGATCATGGTCTCAGCGTGCGCTGGCTGCTGGAGACCCACGCCCATGCCGACCACCTCTCGGCCGCGCCGTGGCTGCGCGCCCAGGTCGGCGGGGAGCTGGCCATCGGCCGCGGCATCACCGAGGTCCAGGAGGTCTTCGGCAAGGTCTTCAATGCCGAACCGGCTTTCTCCCGCGACGGCAGCCAGTTCGACCGGCTGTTTGCCGATGGCGACTGCTTCCGGCTTGGCCACATCGACTGTCGCGTACTGCACGTTCCTGGACACACGCCTGCCTGCCTTGCCTACGTGATCGGCGAGGCGCTGTTCGTTGGCGACACCCTGTTCATGCCCGACTACGGCACCGCGCGCTGCGACTTCCCCGGCGGCTCGGCGCGCACCCTCTACCGCTCGATCCGCCGGCTGCTCTCGCTGCCCGAGGCGGCGCGCGTGTTCCTTTGCCACGACTACAAGGCCCCGGGTCGCGACCAGTACCACTGGGAGACCACGGTCGGTGCCCAGCGCACCGGCAACGTGCACGTGCGCGACGGCATCGACGAGGAGCACTTCGTCGCCATGCGCGAGGCGCGCGACGCGACCCTGTCGATGCCGCGGCTGATCCTGCCCTCGGTGCAGGTGAACATGCGCGCCGGACAGCTGCCGCCGGCCGAGGACAACGGCGTCACCTACCTCAAGCTTCCCCTCAACCTGCTCTGAGCCCACTTCCTCCATGAACGACATCGGCATCGTCTGGCCGCTCGCCGGCGGACTGCTCATCGGACTTTCCGCTGCCACCTACCTGTTGCTTACCGGCCGCATCGCCGGAATCAGCGGCCTGCTGTCCAGCGCGCTGGGAATGCAGCCCGGCGGGTCGCGGCGGCTGGGCCTCGGCTTTGTCGCCGGCCTGCTGCTGGGCAGCGCCGCTGCCATGGCCTTCCTGCGCCAGCCGCAGATCCTCATCGAGGCCTCGACGCCGCTGCTGGTGGCCGGCGGCCTGCTGGTCGGCTTTGGCACCCGCTGGGGCAGCGGCTGCACCAGCGGACACGGCGTCTGCGGCCTGGCCCGGCTCTCTCCGCGCTCCGTGGTGGCCACGCTCACCTTCATGGGCGTGGCGGCATTGACCGTATTCGTGATGCGCCATCTGCTGGGGGCGGGCGCATGAGACTGGTTATCGCGGCAATCTTCTGCGGCGCGCTGTTCGGCGCCGGCCTGGTCATCTCGGACATGGTCAACCCGGCCCGGGTGCTGGCCTTCCTCGATGTCGCAGGCGCCTGGGACTACACCCTCGCCCTGGTCATGGGCGGCGCCCTGATTCCGGCCGCCGTGGCCTTTTCGCTGCGCCACCGGCTTCGTGCCCCGCTGCTTGGCGACCGCTTCCATGTGCCCGACAGCACCCGCATCGACCTGCCCCTGGTCGGCGGCGCGGTGATGTTCGGCCTCGGCTGGGGCCTGGTCGGGTTCTGCCCGGGCCCGGCCCTGGCCGCCCTGGTGACCGGACTGCCCAAGGCGCTCATCTTCTTCGCCGCGATGGCGGCCGGCATGCTGGTGCACCGCCTGACCCTCGACCGGCCCAAGTCATGAGCCCCCGGTTCCCGCAGCTGGAGGAGGGCCTGTCGGTGGCGGCGCAGATCGCGCTGGACGACCTGCCCGCCATCGCCGCGGCGGGGTATCGATCGCTGATCTGCAACCGGCCGGACGGCGAGGCAGAGGAGCAGCCGGACATGGACGCGGTCGCCGAGGCCGCCGCCGGTCTTGGCCTGCCCCTGCGCCGGGTGCCGGTGGTCGGCAGCGCGATCAGCGAGGACGATATCGCCGCCCACCGCGCGGCCCTCGCCGAGTTGCCGCGCCCGATCCTCGCCTACTGTCGCAGCGGCAACCGCTGCAGCGTGCTCTGGGCCCTGGTCCGCGCCGACTCGATGCCCGCCGAGCAGATCATCGACACCGCCCGCGGGGCCGGCTACGACCTCTCCGCCCTGCGCCCCTGGCTGCAGGCGCGCGCCGCCAGCCGCTGAGGGTGGAACTCGGGCTCCTGCAATACCTGCTCGGCGCCGCCTCCGGTGCCGTGGTCGGCCTGTCCCTGGCCCTGGTCGGGGGTGGCGGATCGATTCTCGCCGTGCCCCTGCTGGTCTACCTGGTCGGCGTGGGCCAGCCGCACCTGGCGATCGGAACCGCGGCGCTGGCCGTGGCCGCCAACGCCGCCCAGGGCCTGTGGCAGCACGCCCGTCGAGGCAACGTCCGCTGGCCGTGCGGCGGCGTCTTCGCCGCGGTGGGCGCGGTGGGCGCCTGGGGCGGATCGACCCTTGGCAAGGCGGTCGACGGCCAGGCCCTGCTCGCCCTGTTCGCCGTGCTGATGCTGGTGGTGGCCGGGCTGATGTTCCGCCACCGGCGAGCCGAGGGCGACCCCTCGGCCCGGCTGGGCCGCGAGAACGCGCCACGCCTGTTCGGAAGCGGCCTGGTGGCAGGCGGGGTCGCCGGCTTCTTCGGCATCGGCGGCGGTTTCCTGATCGTGCCCTCGCTGATGTGGTCGGCGCGCCTGCCGATCCTGCTCGCCATCGGCTCCTCACTGGTCGCGGTCACCGCCTTCGGCCTCACGACGGCGCTCAACTACGCCCGCAGCGGCTGGGTCGACTGGACACTGGCCGCGGTGCTGATCGGCGGCGGCTGGCTCGGCAGCCAGCTCGGCGCCAGCAGTGCAAGCCGCCTTGCGGCCCGTCGAGGCACCCTTAACATCGTGTTTGCATCGATCATCGTGGTGGTGGCCGTTTACATGCTCTACCGCAGCCTGCCCGAGCTCGGCCTGCTGGCCTGAGCCGCGGCACAGCGCAGACACGACGCCCGACGTCTTCTGCGGGCGCGAAGCGGACGTACCGCATAACCCGAATGTAGACACTCTGTTCCCTGTCAAGCGATTTCTTGGCTCGGGAACAGCCTGCTCCCGTCGTACTTTTCTGGGCTTTTGACGAGGGTCCAGGCAGCGGTGAGCAGCTTTCTCATGA
>NZ_JALNMH010000022.1 GCF_023156535.1 Pseudomarimonas salicorniae
GACCTTGCCGCAGTCAAATTGTGGGAGCGCCCTTGGGCGCGACCGCGACGCTACGCATTCACCACAGACCGCGGCCAGAGCGGATTTCCGCGGTCGCGCCCAAGGGCGCTCCCACAGTCGGGCTTTGTTGGGCGTCGGCGAAGCCCCATAGGGTGCCTTGGAGCACCGATACGGGCGTTCGGACGGTATGCCCGGTGCGGCCAGCCGCACCCTATGAATGTCTGCCTCGCGCCCACATCGGACATCGCCGGGACCTTCCCTAGCGCGGCCACCAGGGCGGTAGCCCGTCTCCCTTCTGCAGGTCCTGCAGCCGGCGGCGGCCGCGCTTGTCGGGGCGCTGTGGCGGGGGCTGGAAGCCCTGCTCCGCCGCGCGGCGCTCGGCGCGAGCGGCCTCGCGGCGCAGCCTTGCCTCATCGCTCTCACTGTACAGCGCCTGGGCCACCGGAGCCGGCCCGCGGATGGTGGAGAGGCCGAGCACCTCGACCTCGTAGCGCTCGCCGGCGCGGTCGATGCAAAGCGCATCGCCGACGCGCACGCAGCGCGAAGGCTTGCCGACCGTCTGCCCGCCGATGGCGACCTTGCCGTTCTCCACCGCCTGCTTGGCCAGCGAACGGGTCTTGAAGAAGCGCGCCGCCCACAGCCACTGGTCGATGCGCGCCTCGGTGAGCGGCGAGCCGCTCACCGGGCGTGATCCACGGGGGACGCGCCGGGGCTCAACCCAGGATCGTCCTGTTGACCCGGGCGAGGAACGCCGCCGGATCGTCCAGCGCCGCGCCTTCGGCCAGCATCGCCTGCTCGAACAGCAGCAGGGCCAGATCCTCGCGGCGTGCCGCGTCGGACTCTTCGGCAAAGCGCTTGACCAGGCCGTGGCCCGGATTGACCTCGAGCACCGGCGCGGCGTTCGGTGCCTCGTGGCCAGCAGCCTTCAGCAGGCGCTGCATGTGCAGGGCCATGTCGGCCTCCTCCAGCACCAGACAGGACGGCGACTGGGTCAGGCGGTCGGAGACCCGGACCTCCTTGACCCGCTCACCGAGCACCCCCTTGAGCTGCTTCACGGTGTCGCCGGCCGATTCCTTCAGCGCCTCGCGCTCGGCCTTGTCGGCCGGCTCGCCAAGCTTGTCGAGGTCCAGCTCACCCTTGGCCACGTTCTTCAGCGGCTTGCCGGCGTACTCGTGCAGATAGCCGACCATCCACTCGTCGATGCGCTCGTGGAGCAACAGCACCTCGACGCCGCGCGCCTTCAGCGCCTCGAGCTGCGGGCTGTTGCGAGCCGCATTCCAGCCGTCGGCGGTCAGATAGAGGATGGCGTCCTGCTCGGCCTTCATCCGGCCGATGTAGTCGTCCAGCGACATGCGGTCCTCGGGGCCCTCGCTTCGCGTCGAGGCAAAGCGCAGCAGCTTGGCCAGGCGCTCACGATTGCCGTGGTCCTCGGCGATGCCCTCCTTCAGCAGGCCGCCGAACTCGCGCCAGAAGCCGGCGTACTTCTCGGCGTCGTCGCTGGCGACACGGTCGAGCAGGTCCAGCACGCGGCGGGTCAACGCGCTCTTCAGCTTGTCCAGCTGGCGGGTGTTCTGCAGCAGCTCGCGCGACACGTTCAGCGGCAGGTCGTCCGAGTCGACCACGCCGCGCACGAAGCGCAGGTAGGCCGGCAGCATCTGCTCCGCGGCATCCATGATGAAGACCCGCTTCACATACAGTTTCAACCCCTTGCGCTCGTCCCGATTGAACTGGAAGTCGAACGGCGCCTTGGCCGGCACGAAGAGCAGCGAGCTGAAGTTCTGGTTGCCTTCGACCTTGTTGTGGGTCCAGGCCAGCGGCTCGTTGAAGTCATGCCCGAGGTGCTTGTAGAAAGCCTGGTACTCCTCGTCCGTGATCTCGGACTTCGGCCGCATCCACAGGGCCGCGGCCTGGTTGACCGTCTCGCGTTCGGCGGTCGGCTTGCCATCCTCGAACTTGGGCAGGGTGACCGGGAAGGCGATGTGGTCGGACCAGGTGGTGATCAGGGAGCGCAGCTTCCAGGACTGAAGATAGTCCTGGGCATCCTCCTTGAGGTGCAGGGTGATGCGGGTGCCGCGGGCAAGCCCTTCGGCGGGCTCGAGCGTGAACTCGCCGCTGCCGTCGGAAGCCCAGCGCCAGCCTTCCTCGCTGCCGGCACGGCGGGTTTCGACGCTGACCCGGTCGGCGACGATGAAGGCCGAGTAGAAGCCGACGCCGAACTGCCCGATCAGATTGGCATCGGCCTTCTGGCTGGCGCCCAGCTGTTCGAGGAACTTGCGCGTGCCCGAACGGGCGATGGTGCCGAGGTTATCGATCAGCTCCGCGCGGCTCATGCCGATGCCGGTGTCGGTCACGGTCAGCGTCTTCGCCTCGGGGTCGACCGAGACGTCGATCCGCAACTCGGCGCCGTCGGCGGTCAGCGCGGGGTCGGCGATGGCCTCGAAGCGCAGCTTGTCGCAGGCGTCCGAGGCATTCGACACCAGCTCGCGGATGAAGATGTCGCGGTTGGAGTACAGGGAATGGATGACCAGGTGCAGGACCTGCTGCACCTCGGCTTCGAACTTGAACGATTCGACAGTCGCAGTCACGGCGCCCTCTCGGCAGTTGAAAACGGTTGCGCCCAATGTGGGTGCTGGACGCGGCGTTTCAAGTTCACGAGGCGTAAACGCAGAACGGCCGCCCGGAGGCGGCCGTTCAAAGCAGGCGGGAGGCGCCGGTGGGCGCCGTCGCTTACTTGGCGGAAGCGCTGAGGTCTTCCTTGATGCGGGCAGCCTTGCCTTCCAGGCCACGCAGGTAGTACAGCTTCGCGGCGCGAACCTTGCCGCGGCGCTTGACCTCGACCGAGTCGATCAGCGGCGAGAAGGTCTGGAAGACGCGCTCCACGCCGGTGCCGTGGGAGATCTTGCGCACGGTGAAGGCAGAGTTCAGGCCGCGGCTGCGCTTGGCGATGACCACGCCCTCGTAGGCCTGGACGCGCTCGCGGTTGCCTTCCTTGACCTTGACGTTGACGATCACGGTGTCGCCCGGGCCGAAATCAGGCAGCGTGCGCTGCATCTGCTCGGCTTCGAATTCCTGGATAAGCTTGTTCATGGTTGCACCGGCTGTAATGTTGTTCTGGGAATGCGCGTGTGCGCCGGAAAGTCGCGCATTATAGCCCGAGCCGAAACACGTTTGCCAGCCCTGCGGAAGAGGAAGTTCAGCGCCGGGCGGCCTCGCGGAAAGCGTCGAGCAGGCGCCGGTCCTCGCGGCTCAGCTGCAGGCGCTGGATCAGGTCCGGGCGCAGCAGCCAGGTCCGGCCCAGTGCCTGCTGACGCCGCCAGCGGGCGATGGCGGCATGGTCGCCACTGCCGAGCACCTCGGGCACCGCGCCCAGCTCATGCTGCGGCGGCCGGGTGTAGTGCGGACAGTCGAGCAGTCCGTCCTCGAAGCTGTCCTGACGGGCCGATTCCGGATCGCCCAGGGCGCCATCGCGCAACCGGCCCAGTGCGTCGACGATGACCGCAGCCGCCAGCTCGCCCCCGGAGAGCACGTAGTCGCCGATCGAGACCTGCTCATCGACGCAATGCTCGACGAAACGCTCATCGACTCCCTCGTAACGACCGCAGACCAGGATCAGTCGGGGCATCAGCGACCACTCGCGAAGCCGCTTCTGGCTCAGAGGCCGACCCTGGGGCGACATGAACAGCACGTGGGCAGGACGCGAATCGTCGGCACGGGCGGCCTCCAGGCACTGCCGCAGCGGGTCGATCATCATCACCATGCCGGGACCGCCGCCGTAGGGACGGTCATCGACCGAGCGATGCACGCCGCTGGCGAAGTCGCGGATCTGCCAAGTGCGCAGCGACAGCAGGCCCCGACGGATGGCACGGCCTACCACGCCGATCTCGGCCGACTGGCCGATGAACTCGGGAAACAGGCTGAGCACGTCGATGCGCAGCGCCTGCCGATCATCGGCGGCTGCGGGCTGGCTCAAAATTCGGGATCCCAGTCGACCGTCATACGGCCGCCGTCAAGGTCGATGTCGCGGATGACGTCCGGGCGAACGAACGGGATCAGCCGCTCGCGGTCCCCTCGGACCACGACGACGTCGTTCGCGCCCGTCGAGAAGAGGTGCGACACCTTGCCCAGTGCGAGCCCATCGACCGTACCCACCTCGAGTCCCTCGAGGTCGATCCAGTAGAACTCCCCCTCGGCCGGTTTGGGCAGGCTGCTGCGCGGCACCCAGACTTCGGCGCCGATCCAGCCCTCGGCCGCGTCGCGGTCGGTGGACTGCTCCAGCGTGAGCAGGAGGCCCTTGCCATGCGGACGCAGCTTCGGCCGTTCGACCACGGTCTCAACGCCGCGATGGCGCAGCGTCCAGGGGCGATAGCGGCCGATGGCCAGCGGGGGGTCGGTGTGGGAGCGAAGCTTGAGCTCGCCCTTGACGCCGAACACCCCGGTGATCTCTCCGACCCGAACCTCAGCCGGCCGCATCGGAGATCAGCAGGCTCAGGCGGCCGACTTGGCGGCCGTGGCTTCCTTGACCAGCATGCGGACCTTGTCGGTCAGCTGCGCGCCGTGGCCAACCCAGTGCTGCACGCGGTCGGTGTCCAGCTGCAGGCGCGGGTCGTTGCCGGCGGCGACCGGGTTGTAGAAACCCAGGCGCTCGATGGCACGGCCATCGCGCTTGTTGCGGCTGTCGGTGACGACGATGTGGTAGAAGGGGCGCTTCTTGGCGCCGCCGCGAGTCAGGCGAATCTTGACCATTTTGCGGTTTGCTCTGTAGTTCTAGGTAGGACTGTGCCCACGGCGGGACGCAGTGAACGCGCAATGATAGCGGAGCTTGTGCGGGAAGGAAAGCGGCCCGGCCGGACGGCGCGGCTCAGCCGCCGGTCAGACCCTTTTCGGCGCGGGCTACCAGGGCCTTGAGCTCGGCGTTGTCGCCGTCGGCCCGCAGACCGTCTTCGGCCAGCGTCTTGCAAAAGGTCCACAGGGACCGCTCGCAGCTGACGCCCGCCCGCTTCAGGTAGAACCCGCTGATCTGGGCCAGGCCGGCCTGGGCGCGCTGGTTGTCCGGATCCTGGTCGAGCACGCGGCGATAGAGATCGACCGCGTTCTCATCGGGCGGCGAGACGAGCCGGCGACCGGGATCGGTGTCCGAGGTGGTGCCGTACTCCATGTAGGTGTCGGCCTGGGTCAGCAGCAGTTCGATGTCGGCCTCCCCGCTGTCCACCGGGCTGGGCACGTGAACTACCGGCGGCAGCTGGGTCTCGTCCGGCGTAGGCGTGCTCGTCTGCGCCGGCGCCGGGGCTGGTGTCTCGCGAGGCCACAACCACCAGGCGCCCGCAACCACTGCGAGTACCGCGGCCAGCCCCAGGCCTACGAGCAGCGGCCTCGGCCCGCCACGCGAAGCGACACTGACTGTCCGCGTCGTGCTGCCGGACAGCCGCGAGCCACTGGCCTTGCGCTTGCCGCCGACCGCGCTCTGGATGCTGGCCGCCTCGGGTGAGGCGGCCAGCAGCTGTTCAACCGAGCTGATGAACGCCTCGCCGTTGGCGAACCGGTTCTCGGGCTGCTTGGCCATCAGGCTGTCAAGCAAAGGCTGCAGCCAGGCATGCTCGGGCGGCAGGGTCGGAACCGGCTGGGTCACATGCATCAGGGCGACTGTGAACGGATCGCTGGCCTGATAGGGCGCTTCGCCGGTCAGCATCTCGTAGAGCATCGCCCCCATGGAGTAGAGGTCAGAGCGGCCGTCGACCGATTCGGCGCGGGCCTGCTCGGGACTCATGTAGTCGGGCGTGCCAATTGAAGATCCGGCCATGGTCGCGCTGGACTTGGCGTCCATCGCCTTGGCGATACCAAAGTCGGCGAGTACCGCGGTGCCATCCAGCTTGAACAGGATGTTGCCTGGCTTGACGTCGCGGTGGACGAAGCCCTTCTGGTGCGCGAAGTGCAGGCCGCGGGCCACGTCGCATGCGATGTCGAGGGTCTCGGCCACGGTCAGGCCGGCATCGATCTTCTCGCGCAGGGTGCCGCCGGGAATGTACTCGGCGGCGAGATAGTAGACGCTGCCGTGCGAGCCGATGTCGAACACGGTGACCAGGTTCGGGTGGCTTAGCTTGGCGGTTATCCGCCCTTCCTTCAGGAATCGCTCGGTGAACTCCGAGTTTGCCGCGAGGGCCGGCGCCATGACCTTCAGCGCCACCTCGCGGTCGAGCGATTCCTGCATGGCCAGGAACACGGATGCCATCCCGCCCTCGCCGATCGGGCGAAGGATCTTGTAACCCGGGATGTGGATGTCGACAGACTTGAGGAGAACGGTCGCCGTCACGAGTGATTCCGCTTAACCAGGAGTGCAGTCATTCCCGCATCGCGGGGGCGAGCTCCGCCCCCGCCGACGGCGACGGGAAGACCCGGCGCCACCTCAGCCCGCGGCGCGGCGCAGCTCACGCAATGCGCTGACGAAGGCAGCCATGTTGTAGCCGTTCTCGTCCTTGACCCGATCGTACAGCGCATCGATGCGACCGCGCAGCGTTTCAGCCTTGGTCGCGTCGACCGCGCCTGCCGCCTCGAAGGCCGCGAGCACACTGTTGGCCGCCATCGCCGCCTGCTCCGCGGCGGCGTAGTCGCGGAACTCGCCGCGCTCGGCGTCGCGCACCAGCGAATCGAGAATCGGCATCAGCATGCCGCCATCCCAGTTGGCGGCCGCGACCTTCGGCAACAGTCCGCGGATGTCCGCGCTGAGCTGGCGGGCAGCGGCGGCGGTGGCGTCGCGGCTCTGGGTCGTGGCCCGGTGCAGCGCGCGCGTGCGCTCGCCAATGCGCGAGGCAGCACCCGGGTCGACCGCGGCCAGCACATGGCGGAACATGACGAGGTTGGCGTCGTTCAGGCGGACCACGCCCGGCCCGAGACCCGTGCCCGGTCGCGGGCCCCAGCGGCCGCTGTCCATGGTCTTGTGGCAGGCAAGGCAGTCGAACAGGACCAGCTCCGGGAAGATACCGTCCCAGCCGTGGCGCGGGTCGATCAGCGTATCCAGCAGGTTGGCCGCGGCGATGCCCTGGCCGACACCCCAGTCTCGTGCGCCGTTGAACTCACCCTTGCGGCGGATGTAGTCCTCGTCGATCTCGTAGTGCGTCACCTCGGGCAGCCAGGTGAACGTATCGAGCTCGAAGCTCAGGCGCGGATGGCCTGCGCCCATGATCCGGTGAGTGATCATGCGATCCGGCGTGCCCATGTGGCAGGACAGGCACAGCTCTGCGCGCTTGACCGGGTCCGAGGTGGGATACAGCCCGTTGGACACGTTGTCCGCGTGCGGCACGTCCTTGCTGGCATGTGAGGTCAGCCACTGCTCGGAGCCTCCATGGCAGGCTTCGCATCCCACTCCGTCGGTCAGCTGGAAGCGCTCTCCGCGCATGCCTTCCGGCGGGTTGTCGGCGTGGCAGTCCAGGCAGACCTTGGCCTGGGTGGCGTCTCCCAGACCCAGTTTGCGCGAGATGGCCTGCCCCTCAGCGCTCTGCAGCGCCTGGAAAGCCTTGGTCGCGTGAGGGTCGTACTCCTGCCAACGGGCAAATTCGTTCTGCCAGACGTTGGATTCCTTGAACTGCTGGGAGGCGCCATGGCAGACGCTGCTTGCACAGGTGGCCACCCCCATGTGCTTGTGCTGATTGATGGTCGCCACGGTCGAGGCTGCCCCGGCCTGGGCGATAAATCCAGCGCTGATAAGAAGTGTCCACAGGTGCCGTCTCATCCCCAACTCCTCCCCAGAGTGTTATGGACGCGATTCGGTGCTGCCGCCCGATTATGCCACGGCCTGTCCATCATGAAAGCGATCATCCGCCTCGGGCCAGAGGCAGGCCCCTGCGCGGCGCATCGCGGCCAGCTGCATGGCGTGCCTTTCGAGCTCGGCTTCGTCCGCTTTCTCGATACGCAGCGGACGCGTGCTGCGGATGCCCTGCCCCACCTTGGGTTGCCGCGAGCGGTCCGCCATCGGCGCGGCCAGCTCGAGCGCGCCCTGGCCCGAGGTCATGGCGAGGTAGACCTCGGCCAGGATCTCGGCATCGAGCAGCGCGCCGTGCAGCGTGCGGTGCTGGTTGTTGACGTCGAGACGCTTGCACAGCGCATCAAGGCTGTTGCGCTGGCCGGGATACCGCTCCCGCGCCATGGCCAGCGTATCGGTGACCTGGCACATCTGGTCGAGGCGCTCCGGCCACCCTGCGCGGACAAGCTCGGCGTTAAGGAAGCCGACGTCGAAGGCGGCGTTGTGGATGATCAGCTCGGCGCCGCGGACGAACTCGACGAAGGGCCCGAGCACCTCGGCGAAGCGCGGTTTGTCGGAGAGGAACTCGTCGGTCAGCCCGGTGACCTCGCTGGCCCCGGCATCCATCGACCTGTCGGGATTCAGGTAGCGCTGGAAATGCCGGCCGCTGGGACGGCGCTCGACGAGTTCCACACAGCCGATCTCGACCACCCGGTGGCCCTTCTCGACCGACAGGCCGGTCGTCTCGGTATCCAGCACCACAAGCCTCATCCGCGTACCGCCTCCTTGTATTTCTCGGCTTCCGTGCGGGCCAGCCGGTCGACCCGCTCGTTGTCAGGATCACCGGAATGCCCCTTGACCCAAAGCCATTCGACCCGATGCGGCGCTGCGGCGGCGCTCAGGCGCTGCCACAGGTCGCGGTTCTTGACCTCGCCGCCGCTGGCCGTGCGCCAGCCGCGACGCTGCCAGTTCGGCAGCCATTCGCTGATCCCCTGTCGCACGTACTGGGAATCCGTGCGCAGGCTGACCTCGCAGGGCCGGGTCAATGCTTCGAGGGCCGCAATCGCGGCCATCAGCTCCATCCGGTTGTTGGTGGTCTGCGCCTCGCCGCCGACCAGCTCGCGCTCGCGACCGGCATAGCGCAGCAGGGCCGCCCAGCCGCCCGGCCCGGGATTGCCGAGACAGGCCCCGTCGGTGGATACCTCGACCCGGCTCACGAAGGCGTGGCCCGGGCCCGAAGCCGCGCAGCCGCCGGCCCGACCATGGTCGGCGCCGCGCGTCGCTTGCGCGCGATGAGCGCCTGCGAAGAGAGAAACGGGGCGGACAGCGCATGCAACCGTCCACCGCGCGGCGGGCGCGACGCGCCGCCGCGCGGCAGTAGACGCCCGGCGCCGAAGCGGCGCTCCACGGTAAGACCGGCATCACGCAGCATCCGTTCCAGCGTCGCACCGCTGAGGCTGCGCAGCCGACCCGCGGGCCAGCGCAGGCGGAACGGGCTCAGCGGGTTGAACACGAGCGCGATCAGCAGCCCTTCGGGCTGCAGGCAGCGCACGCATTCACGGACCAGCGCCGCGGGATCGGCTTCCTGTTCCAGAGCGTGCAGCAGGTAGACCAGGTTGAAGGTTTCGCTGCCGAAGGGCAGATGGCCGGCCTCACAGCTGAGGTCCCCCTGCCAGCCCCGTCCCCCTGGATGCAGCACGGTCAGCGCCTGGAGCATGTTTCCGGACAACTCCCGCGGTACCGAGGCGGCCGGGCGCAGGTACAGGCCGCGCACGCCGATCTGGGCGGTCAGCGCCGGGATCAACTCGGCCTGCTCATCGGCCATCGCCGCGCCCACCGCGGGCAGGGCGAACCAGTTGCTAAGCGGTGCGGGGGTCGGAGCGGTGCGGGGCATCCGGCTATTGTGCCCCAGCCGGCCCGCGCAAAGCCCGCACGGCGTGCGGATCGGCCCCCTTTCAGGAGGCCGGCGGCGCGTGCACACTTGCGCCCTTCGAAATCGGAGGGAGTGAGACATGGGAATTCTTGCAGGCAAGCGGGCGCTCGTCGTCGGCATCGCCAGCCAGCGCTCGATCGCCTGGGGCATCGCCGAGGCGATGCATCGGCAGGGTGCGCAGCTCGCGTTCACCTATCAGAACGAGAAGCTGCGATCGCGCGTCGAGGACGCAGCCCAGGCGTTCGGTTCGGACATCGTGCTGCCGCTCGATGTCGCCGAGGATGCACAGATTGATGCCGCCTTCGCCGCGCTCGGCGAGCGCTGGGACGGCCTCGACGTACTCGTCCACTCCGTGGGTTTCGCCCCGCGGGAGGCGCTTGAGGGCGGCTTCCTCGACGGCCTGACCCGGGAGAACTTCGGCATCGCCCACGACGTCTCAAGCTACAGCCTGGCAGCGCTGGCCAAGGCGGCACGGCCGATGATGCAGGGCCGCAACGGCTCCGTGCTGACCCTGTCCTACCTGGGCGCCGAACGGGCTCTGGCCAACTACAACGTGATGGGCCTTGCCAAGGCCAGCCTGGAGGCTTGCGTGCGCTATCTGGCGCTGAACCTCGGCCCCGAAGGCACGCGCGTCAATGCGATCTCAGCTGGTCCCATCAAGACCCTGGCAGCGGCCGGGATCGGCAACTTCCGCAAGATGCTCGGCCACGTCGAGGCCAACGCTCCGCTGCGCCGCAGCGTGACCATCGAGGATGTCGGCAATGCCGCGGCCTTCCTCTGCTCGGACCTTGCCGCCGGCATCACCGGCGAGGTGACCTATGTCGATGCCGGTTACAACATTCTCGGCATGACCGGAATCGACTGAGCATCGCCCGCGGCGGGGCATCGGCCAGCTCGGCCCGACCGGAGGCGCTGCGCGACATCGGGCGGGCTGCGCGGCGGGTGAGGGCGATCTTCGGGCGCGAAGCAGACGTTCGCCACCGCCCCCGATCGGGCGGGCTCTTCGTAGGAGCGGACATGGCCGCGACCGCGGAGATCCGCTCTGGCCGCGGTCTGTGGTGAATACGCCACGCCGCGGTCGCGCCCCTGTGCGCTCCCACAGTCGGGCTTCGTTGGGCGTCAGCGAAGCCCCATAGGGTGCGTCTTGGACGCACCGATACGGGCGTTCGGACGGTACGCCCGGTGCGGCCAGCCGCACCCTATGAATGTCTTCTCTAAGACTGTCTGCTTTGCGCCCATAGCAGGCGAAACCTTCGACTCGCCTGTGACCGGTGCGAGGAACGAAAAACCCGGCCGAGGCCGGGTTTTTCATGGAGCTGCTTCGGAGAATGCGCCGCGGCTACAGCCGCTGTTCGGCCAACTTGACCTCGTAGCGCGTCTTCAGCAGCTCGATCAGCTCGCGCACTTCGGTGGCGGCCTGGGTCTGCGCCAACTGGTCCTGCATGGATTGGCGCTCGGCCGGAGCAACCGTGGACGGATCACCATCGGTGACATCGGTCACTTCAAGCAGGGCGCGGCGCCCGGCGCCCAGCTCGACCACCTGACGCTGCGGGGCGAGATCGGTGGGGCGCGGCATCTCGAAGGCCGCCTCCACCAGCTGCGGATCGATGCCCGACCCATTCCGGGTGAGGTCGTCCGCGGTCTTGACCTCAAGTCCGGCCTCGGTAGCGATGGACTCAAGGGTGGCCTCGCCGGTCCACTTCGCCATCAGCGCCTCTGCGGCCTGGTCGGCCAGCTGGCGGCTGCGGTCGCGGCGCCAGTCGGCGGCGACCTGATCGCGAACCTCTTCGAGCGCCATCGGAACCGAGGGCTGATGCTCGCTCACCCGAAGTACCATGGTGCGACCATCTCCCAGATCGATCGGGTCGCTGCTGGTCTTCTCGCGGATGAGCCGGGCCTGGAAAGCTGCCTTGAGCACCTCCGGATGACTGCTCAGCGGATCCTCTCCCCCGAAGCGTCCGAACGGGCCGGCCGTCTGGATCTCGAGCCCCAGCTCATTGGCGGCGGGCGCCAGGGTGGTCGGATCGCGATAGGTGATATCGACCAGCCGTCCGGCACGCTCGCTGATCACCCGCTCGCGCTCGCCGGCGAGGTACTCGGCCTCGACCTCGTCGCGAACTGCCTCGAAGGGCTTGACGTCACCCGGACGCAGCTCGCGGAGCTGGATCACGTGCCAGCCTTCGCTGGTCTTGACCGGCTCACTGATGCTGCCCGGCTCCATCGCGAACAAAGCCGACTCGAAGGCCGGGTCGGTCAGGCCGCTCTCGATCCAGCCAAGATCCCCTCCGGTGGCCTTGGAGCCGATGTCCTCGGAATGCTCGCGAGCCAGCGCCGCGAAGTCGGCGCCCTCGGCGCGGGCCTGCTCGACAAGCGCCTTCGCGCGCGCCTGGGCGGCCATCTGCTCCTCGGCCGGCGCGTCCTCGGGCACCTTGATCAGGATGTGCGAGGCCAGACGCTGCTCGATCTCGGTGAAGCGCGCCTTCTGTTCCTCATAGCGCTCACGAAGACTGTCCTCGTCTACGCTGGTCGGTACCTCGACGCCGGCCGGATCGACGACCAGGTACTCGATGCTGACCTTCTCTTCGCTGCGGTACTTGTCTGCGTGCTCGGCATGGTAGGCCTCGAGGGCTGCCTGGTCCGGTTCGCCGATGGCCTCGTCAGCCGGTGCCGGCAGCTCGACATAGCGCAGATCGCGCTTCTGGTCGCGCATCCGGAAGTACTGGTCGACCTCGGCGGCGGTGGCGAAGGTCGAGCGCCCCAGCGCCTGCGGCAGCGCCCTCACCTCCAGCTCGTCGCGCAGGCGCTGTTCGAAGGACAGCGGCGTCATCCCCTGCGAGGCGAGCAACGTGCGGTACTGCTGCGGATTGAACTGACCGTCGAGCTTGAAGGCGTCGATCTTCATGATCTCGTCCTGCAGCTGGCGCGGGCTCACCGCAAGGCCCAGATCCCGTGCGGCCTGGCGCAGCAGGGATTCCTCGACCAGCGAATCCAGGACGCGGCGCTTGGCCTCCGGCGTCTCGAGCTGCGAAGGGTCGAAGCGCTCACCCATCATCTGCCGGGTCTGCTGGCGGTATTCCTCGAAGCGCTGCCGGTAGGTGTCCTGCGAGATCTCCTGCTCGCCCACCATGGCCACCCACAGCTGGGCCTGGTCGGAGAAGTAGTTGTTCACGCCGAAGAATGCGAAGGGAATGATCAGCAGGCCCACGATGACCGTGGCGATCCACCCGGTGGTCTTCTCTCGAATCGTCTGCAGCATCGATGCGGTTTTCCGTCTCGAGCGCCTGGCAGGGCGCGTTGGCGAAGGCTGAAAAAAACAAGGGCGCCGATTGCGCGGCGCCCTTGGAAAAGGTGGCGGAGTGGACGGGACTCGAACCCGCGACCCCCGGCGTGACAGGCCGGTATTCTAACCGACTGAACTACCACTCCGCATTTTCAGCGCTGCAGGGGGGTGATCCTGCAGCGTTTGAAGCTTGGTGGGTGCTGAGGGTTTCGAACCCCCGACCCTCGCCTTGTAAGGGCGACGCTCTACCGCTGAGCTAAGCACCCGGCGAAGTCGCTCAGTTTACAGCATCCTTGAGCGCTTTGCCAGCCTTGAACGAAGGAATTTTCGAGGCCTTGATCTTGATGGTCTGACCGGTGCGCGGGTTGCGACCCTGACGGGCGGCGCGCTTGCGAACCTGGAAGGTGCCGAAGCCGACCAGCGACACGCTGTCACCCTTCTTCAGGGCCTTCTTGACCACTTCGATCATGGCGTCGATCGCGCGACCCGCGTCGGCCTTGGACAGCTCGGCAGCCCCTGCCACCGCACCAACGAAATCACCCTTGTTCATTATCTTGTCACTCCCGTTGTTGAGTCAGCTCAACTCATCTTTGGCTTGTTGGAAACCGCGCTGCCGCCTGGGCATCTCGCCGTTTCGTCCTGTCCCGCCCATGCCGCGAGGTGGCCGCGGGAGAGCGCTGTAGACCGCCGGATTTATACCAGCCGCATTTCAGGCGCGCAACGAGAAAAAGCAGGAAACATGCGGCCTGCAGCGCTTTCGGTTACATCCGAACGCGGCAACTGCCGGTTTCTCGCCCGCCGGCCGCCAGCGCCGCAGGCATGCTCATTGGATCCCCCTGGCGAGATGGCCGCGCCTAGTGCGCGCGGCCACTCGGTGCGTTGTCACCATCCCCTCGCTTGCCCTCGGCCCCGGCACCACCCGTCGTTTCCGCGTCGGCCGCGGCGGGCTGTAGCGGGGATTCCAAGGCCAGGTCGAGCACCTGGTCGATCCAGCGCACGGGCACGATCTTCAAACCCTTGGTGACGTTGTCGGGGATGTCGGCAAGGTCCTTCTTGTTCTCCTCCGGAATGATCACCGTGCGGATGCCGCCGCGCAGCGCGGCGAGCAGCTTCTCCTTCAACCCGCCGATCGGCAACACCCGTCCGCGCAGCGTGATTTCCCCGGTCATCGCCACTTCCGACTTAACGGGCACCTTGCTCAGAACAGAGACCAGTGCGGTCACCATGGCGATGCCCGCGCTGGGACCATCCTTGGGCGTCGCGCCCTCGGGAACATGCACGTGGATGTCGAACTTCTGGTGGAACTCCGGATCGACTCCCAGCGCCACCGCCCGCGCACGCACGACGCTGAGCGCAGCCTTGATCGACTCCTGCATCACGTCGCCCAGCTGACCGGTGTACTGCAGGCCGCCCTTACCGGGCACCAGCGACGCCTCGATCTGCAGCAGGTCACCGCCGACCTCGGTCCAGGCAAGTCCCGTCACCAGACCGATCTCGTTGGCCTGCTCCGCTCGACCGAAGTCGAACTTGCGAACACCGAGGTACTTGTCGATGTTCTTCGGGGTGACCTGAACGCCGGACCTGCGCTTCTTCTTGCCTTCCTGCGGTCCGGCCAGCGCGATCTCCTTAACCACCTTGCGGCAGATCTTGGACAGTTCCCGCTCAAGATTGCGCACGCCCGATTCGCGCGTGTAGTAGCGGATGATCTCGCGGATTGCCGCCTCGCTCACGGCAAGCTCGCCCTCCTTCAGCCCGTTGCCCTTCAGCTGCTTGGGCAGCAGGTAACGGATCGCGATATTGGTCTTCTCGTCCTCGGTGTAGCCGGGAATGCGGATGACCTCCATGCGGTCGAGCAGCGGCCCGGGGATGTTCAGCGAGTTGGCCGTGGCCACGAACATCACCTCGGACAGATCCAGGTCGACCTCGAGGTAGTGGTCGTTGAAGGCGTTGTTCTGTTCCGGATCGAGCACCTCGAGCAGGGCCGAGCTGGGATCGCCACGGAAATCCATGCTCATCTTGTCGATCTCGTCGAGAACGAACAGCGGATTCTTCGTGCCGATCTTCGACAGGTTCTGCACCAGGCGTCCGGGCATGGAGCCGATGTAGGTCCGGCGATGGCCGCGGATCTCGGCCTCGTCGCGTACGCCGCCCAGGCTCATGCGCACGAAGCGCCGGTTGGTGGCCTTGGCGATCGACTGCCCGAGCGAGGTCTTGCCGACGCCCGGAGGGCCGACAAGGCAGAGGATCGGCCCCTTCATCGCCTTCACCCGCTGCTGGACGGCGAGGTACTCAAGGATGCGCTCCTTGACCTTCTCCAGTCCGTAGTGATCGGCGTCAAGCACGTCCTGCGCCGCCTTGAGGTCGCGGCGCACCTTGCTGCGCTTCTTCCACGGCACGCCGACCAGCCAGTCGATGTAGTTGCGAACCACGGTCGCCTCGGCCGACATCGGCGACATCTGCTTGAGCTTGTTCAGCTCGGTCTTGGCCTTGGCCTCGACCGCCTTGGGCATGCCGGCCGTAGCGATCTTCCGGGTCAGGTCCTCGATCTCGTTGGGAGCCTCATCGAGGTCGCCCAGCTCCTTCTGGATCGCCTTCATCTGCTCGTTGAGGTAGTACTCGCGCTGGCTCTTCTCCATCTGCGACTTGACCCGGCCGCGGATGCGCTTCTCCAGCTGCTGCACGTCGATCTCACCGTCGACGAAACCGATCAGTTTTTCCAGGCGCTGGGCAACGTCCACACACTCGAGCAGTTCCTGCTTGTCCGAGAGGCGGATGCCGAGGTGCGCGGCGACCGTATCGGCGATCCGCGAGGGATCGTCGATGCCGGCGATGGTCGAGAGCAGCTCCGGCGGAATCTTGCGATTCATCTTGACGTACTGCTCGAACAGCGAGAGCAGCGACTTCATCGTCACGTCGATCTCGCGCTCGGCGACGCTGTATTCGGGCTCGACCTCATGGCCACTGGCCACCAGGGCGCCCTCGCGCTCGGAGACCCGGTCAAGGCGAACGCGGGAAACGCCCTCGACCAGCACCTTGATCGTGCCGTCGGGCAGCTTGAGCAGCTGCAGCACCTGCGCGAGTGCCCCGACCTCGTAGAGATCCTTGGCCGCCGGGTCGTCCACATCCGGCACCTTCTGGGCGACCAGGATGATCTGCTTGCCATTCTCCATGGCCAGATCGAGCGCGCGCACGGATTTTTCCCGGCCGACGAACAGCGGGATCACCATATGCGGGTACACGACCACGTCGCGCAGCGGCAGGACCGGTACTTCCTGCAGCGGCGACTTGCTTTGCTCGGACATCGTCTACTCCATGTCGACGGGGGCGCGGCGCGCCCATGGACGGGAGATGGGGCCCGCATGCCCCGGCCTCAAGGGCAGGATGCGCCCGGCCGGCGGGAGGGGCAAGGGAAAAACTGCGCAGTAGCAGGCAGAAACGACAACGCCGCCCGAAGGCGGCGCTGTCGTTCAGCCAGGCCTGCAGGTTCAGTCCGCCGAGGCGGCCTTCTGGGCCTGAGGCTGGTTCGAGTAGATCAGGAACGGCTCGGCCTGGTTGTTGATGACGGTCTCGTCAACGACCACCTTGCTGACGTTGTCCAGCGAAGGCAGCTCGTACATGGTGTCGAGCAGGACCGACTCGATGATCGTGCGCAGGCCACGGGCGCCGGTCTTGCGCTTGAGTGCCTTGCCAGCCACCGCGCTGAGCGCGTCGGGGCGGAATTCGAGCTCGACACCCTCCATCTCGAACAGCTTCTTGAACTGCTTCGTGATGGCGTTCTTCGGCTCGGTAAGGATCTTCACCAGGGCCGCCTCGTCCAGCTCCTCGAGCGTGGCGACCACCGGCAGGCGGCCGACGAACTCGGGAATCAGGCCGAACTTGATCAGATCTTCGGGCTCGACCTCGGCCAGCAGCTTGCCGATGTTGGCTTTCTGCTTCTTGCTGCGGACCTCGGCACCGAAGCCGATACCGCCGGCATCCAGCGAACGCTGCTGGATGATCTTGTCCAGCCCGGCAAAGGCGCCGCCGCAGATGAACAGGATATTCTTGGTGTCGACCTGCAGGAATTCCTGCTGGGGGTGCTTGCGCCCGCCCTGAGGCGGCACGCTGGCGACCGTGCCTTCGATCAGCTTGAGCAGCGCCTGCTGGACGCCCTCGCCCGACACGTCCCGGGTGATGGACGGGTTCTCGGACTTGCGCGAGATCTTGTCGATCTCGTCGATATAGACGATGCCGTGCTGCGCCTTGTCGACGTCGTAGTCGCACTTCTGCAGCAGCTTCTGGATGATGTTCTCGACATCCTCGCCGACGTAGCCCGCCTCGGTCAGCGTGGTCGCATCGGCAATGGTGAAGGGCACGTTGAGCAGCCGCGCCAGCGTTTCGGCCAGCAGGGTCTTGCCC
This sequence comes from Pseudomarimonas salicorniae, assembly GCF_023156535.1. Classification (GTDB taxonomy): domain Bacteria; phylum Pseudomonadota; class Gammaproteobacteria; order Xanthomonadales; family Xanthomonadaceae; genus Pseudomarimonas; species Pseudomarimonas salicorniae. The sequence continues at coordinate 17,344 of NZ_JALNMH010000022.1, forward strand.
GACCCGGTCGGACCGACCAGGAGGATATTGCTCTTCGAGAGCTCGACCTCGTCACCCTTGGCGCGGGTCTCGACCCGCTTGTAGTGGTTGTAGACCGCCACCGCCAGGGTCTTCTTCGCGCGCGGCTGGCCAACCACGTACTGGTCAAGGACTTCGAGGATTTCCCGCGGCTTCGGAAGGTGACTGCGCGAGCTGGAAACCTTTTCTTCCAGTTCCTCGCGGATGATGTCATTGCACAGCTCGACGCACTCATCGCAGATGAACACGCTCGGGCCCGCAATCAGCTTGCGGACCTCATGCTGGCTCTTCCCGCAGAAGGAACAGTAGAGGATTTTTGCGCTGTCGCCACCGCGACCGGAACGCTCTTCAGTCATGCTGCTTTGCCTGCCAACCGCCCCTTGCGGGGGATGGCCCGAGAATACCACAGGGAAAGTGTGCCACCAGCCGGCGCGGTGCGCGGCCGGGGGCGCGAATTGTGAAGGCCCGGAAGCCCCCCGCCGGGGCTCAGCCCGGCTTGACGGTCTCTTCGCTGCGGCGGTCGATGACCGAGTCGATCAGGCCATACTCCGCGGCGGCCTCGGCGCTCATGAAGTTGTCGCGATCGGTGTCCTTCGCGATGCGCTCCAGGGGCTGCCCGGTGTGGTGGGCCAGCACCTTGTTCAGCCGCTCGCGCAGGGTCAGGATCTCGCGGGTGTGGATCTCGATGTCGCTGGCCTGGCCCTGGTAGCCACCGAGCGGCTGATGGATCATCACCCGCGAGTGCGGCAGGGCGTGGCGCTTGCCCTTGGTGCCGGCCGCCAGCAGCAGTGCGCCCATGCTGGCCGCCTGGCCGATGCACATGGTGACCACGTCCGGCTTGATGAACTGCATGGTGTCGTAGATCGCCATGCCGGCGGTGACCACGCCGCCCGGGCTGTTGATGTACAGGCTGATGTCCTTGTCCGGATTCTCCGACTCGAGGAACAGCAGCTGCGCCACCACCAGGTTGGCCATGTGGTCGTCGATCGGACCGACCAGGAAGATCACCCGCTCCTTCAGCAACCGCGAGTAGATGTCGTAGGCGCGCTCGCCGCGACTGGTCTGCTCGACCACCATGGGAACAAGGTTGAGGTTGCGGATCGTCATGGGTTCTTCCTGGTGTGGGCGACGGGACCGGCGATCAGCCTGCGTTACCGGGGCTCATCACCTCGGCAAAGCTGAGCTTCTCGACCGTGAGGTCGGAGTGATCGGCGATCCAGTCAATCACCTGGTCCTCGATGACCCGGCTTTCAAGACCCTGCATCAGCTGCGCATCGTTGCGGTACAGCTCGATGACCTGCATCGGGTCCTCGTAGGTCGAGGCGATGCTGGCCATCATCTCGTTGACCCGGTTGCGGTCGAGGCGAATCTCGTTCTGCCGGGCCAGCTCGCCCAGCAGCACCGCCGCGGCGACCCGCTGGCGCGCCGCCGGCTTGACGCTTTCGATGTCGATCTGGACATTCTTGCGGCCCTGCTGCTGGGCCTGGCGCTGCGCCTGCTGGACAAGGCCCTGGGCCTCGGCGTCGATCAGGCCCTGCGGCAGCTCGAGGTCGGCATGCTGTTCAAGCAGCTTCTTGACCACATCGCCCTTCAGGCGCTGCATCAGCGCACCCTTGAGCTCGCGCTCGAGGTTGGCGCGCACTTCCTTGCGGAAGGTCTCGACGCCACCCTCGGCGATGCCGAAGCTGGCGATGAAGGCATCGTCGATCTCCGGCAGCAGGCTCTCGGACACGCGGATCACCTTGAGGTGCATCGTGCCCTTCTTGCCGGCCAGCTCGGCGGCGCCGTGCTTCTCCGGGAAATCCATCTCGAAATCGACGGTGTCGTTGGCCGACAGGCCTTCAAGCTTGGCCTCGATCTCGGTCAGCACCGCACCGCTGCCGATCACCGTGCCGGAACGTTCCTCACCCTCGGCCGGGACGCGCTTGCCGTCGACGTCGACATGCGACTCGAACAGCACCATGTCCCCCGCCTTGGCGGCGCGCTCCACAGGCTTCCACTGGCGACGCTGCATGCGCAGGGTCTCGATCATGCGATCGATATCGGCGTCCTCGACCTCGGCGGTCGGACGCTTCACCTTGAGCTTGGAGACGTCGATCGCCGAGACCTCGGGCATCACCTCGAAGGTCGCGACGTACTGGAACTCGTCCCCGGAGGACTTGCCGCTGGTCTCGATCGACGGCGGCAGCGCCGGACGCAGGTTCTCCTGGCGCAGGGCCTCGCTGAAGGACTCGCGGATGACCTCGGACACGGCCTCGTTGCGAACCTGGTCGCCGAAGCGCTGCTCGATGACCTTGGGCGGCACCTTGCCGGGGCGGAAACCCTTCAGGCGCACGTTGCGCGACAGCTCGCGCAGGCGCTGGGAGACCTGGGACTCGATCTTCTCGGCGGGCAGACTGACCGTCAGCTTGCGGACGAGGTTGCTGGGGTGTTCAACCGAAACTTGCATGACAACTCCTGGGGCAGCCAGCGCCTCGCCACTCCGATGCGCCGTGAGAATTCTCTGCCGTCCAGCAGGCGCCGAGTTCCCGTCCACCGTCGAGCCTCGCCCCCGCGCACCGATGCCATGGTGCGAAAGGAGAGACTCGAACTCTCACGGGTTACCCCACTGGAACCTAAATCCAGCGCGTCTACCAGTTCCGCCACTTTCGCGTTTGGCCGATCGGAGGGATTGCGTCCCGCAGGGAGTCGAGATGGTGGGCCGTGTAGGATTCGAACCTACGACCTATTGATTAAGAGTCAACTGCTCTACCAACTGAGCTAACGGCCCATCTGAACTCTGCGCCGCCTGGGGCGGCTCAAGACGCGTATTGTGCCGCATCTTGGGACTGGGGTGGAAGACGGGACTCGAACCCGCGACATCTGGAATCACAATCCAGTGCTCTAACCAACTGAGCTACATCCACCATAGATTTTTCATCCGCCCCAGGATCCATCCCTGGAGCGATCACCGGTCGGCATCCTGCCTCCCCGGCGACTTCCACTCGAACTGCCACCGGCAGTTCGAACAGAGCGTGGATGTCGCCACCAACTGAGCTACATCCACCTTAGATTTTTCATCCGCCCCAGGATCCATCCCTGGAGCGTTTGCCGGTCGGCCCGAGGGCGTTCCGGCTTCCTGCCAACCGCGCCGTGGCGCGCCCGACAGGAATCGAACCTGTAACCGCCGGCTTAGAAGGCCGGTGCTCTATCCAGTTGAGCTACGGGCGCCTTGAGCCTGCGGTCCGACCTCATTGCCTGCATCCGCTGCCCTGAAATGGTCGGGGTAGGGGGATTCGAACTCCCGACGTCCAGCTCCCAAAGCTGGCGCTCTACCAGGCTGAGCTATACCCCGAGACTTCGGGCGCAGGCAACTGCGCGTCAGAAGACCGCGAATGATAGGCAGGCCCGGGGGCGCCGTCAATGAATGCGCGGCAACCGGTCGCTGCTCCGGCTATCCTTCGCGGCCTGCCCCGTCGCCGGAGACCGCCATGAGTCCGACCCGTATCCTTCTGCTCTGCGCCGCCCTCCTCGCCGCAGGCTGCGTCGACCGCGAGGCGCAGCAGCGCGAACGCGCCGCGCAGATGCAGGCCAGGGCCGAGGCCGCCGCCCGCGAAGGCGCCGCCCAGGTCGACGCGGTGATCCGTGACGGCAAGATCGAGATCGCCCATGCCTACGCCGTCGACGTGGTCAGCCGCTACGGCAATACCGAAGCCGGCCGCGCGCTGGCCGCCCGTCTCCCCGAACTGGAGAAACAGGCCGGCGCGATCGCCGAGGCACGCCGCCTCGATAACCTCTGGACCTACCACAAGGTCGACGATGCCGAAGCCGGCGGCATGGTCTACACCGCCTACATCCACGGCGTGTCGCGGGGCGCCGGCAGCGCGCCTCAGGTGCGTCTGGTGATCCGCCGCCACCCGTCCTGGGGCCAGAGCATCTACCTGCTGATGGACAGCGGCGGGGACTTCGCCTGCAACGACGAGTGCCGGATCCCGCTCACCGTGGACGACGGCGAGCCCCGGCAGATCCTCATCAGCCGCGCCAAGGACAACGTCCCGCCGGCGGTCTTCATCGAGGAAGACCGCAAGGTGCTGCCGATCATCGAGAAGGCCCGCCGACTGACAATCGACCTGCCGCTCGCCGGCGGCAGCAGCCGAGACTTCGTCTTCGAGGTCTCGGCGCTGAAGATGGACGAGCTCGGCCCGCCGCCGAAGGGCAAGTGAGCAGCGAACCCAGGGTAGCGGTCCGGCCCTACTTTCGGGCGACTACCGGGGAGCTGCGATGCTACCGGTCGGCTCGCGCCCGCCGGCCTTCCAGGCGACCTGCCCAGTCCGCCATCTCCGCATAGCGGCGGCTGCCGGCGATGCGGTCGCGCTCGAACCTTTGCATCGCGACCGCAAGCGCCTGCCCTGCCGCCGCCGGTTCTGCCTCACCGACAAGACTGGCCACGAACGCCTCGGCGGCCTGCAGGTAGTCGTTCTCGGGGTGTCCCTCCGGGAAAGGCGTCAGCGCTGCTTCCCTGAACGCCGCAAGGGACTCCTCCCAACATCCCGCTTCGATGCAGGTCACGCCAAGCCCGATCAGTCCATTGCGACGCTGCGGGGTGCGCGACGGCTGATCCTCCAGCAGCGAGCGCATCCGGTCCGCGGCGCCCTGCGCATCACCTGTCAGGCGGAGGATGCCGGCGCGCTTGATGTAGACGCTCTGCAGCGCATCGCCGCCCGGCTCGATTCCGATCGCGCGATACAGGGACTCCGCCTCGTCAAGGGTCTGCTCCGCGGCTTCGATCCGTCCGAGGAGCATCAGCACCCAGGCGATGCCCTCGGTGACCAGGGCCTCGGGATAGGGTCGTTTGGGTTCGCCCGAGCGAAGCAGGGCCAGCGCCCGCCGATAGGCGTCAAGCGCCTCCTGGTATTGCCCGAGACGCCAGAGCGGATCGGCGAGGTTGTTGTACTCCACCGCCATCCGCGGATCATCGGCGCCGACCAGGGCCTCGCGCTCGGCCAGCTGTCGCCGCTGGGCCAGCAGGGCCTCGTTCCAGCGACCCGAATCGCCGAGCAGGCCGACCAGCATCCCGCGAACCTGGATTGCCTGCAGGCGGTGTTCTTCTGTCCGGGGAAGCTGCTCGATATGCAGGAGCGCCTGGCGTGCATGGGATTCGGACTCGGCGTAGCGCCCGCGCTGTCGCTCGGCTTCTGCCAGGATGTTGTAGGCCCGGGCCAGCGCCCCGTGCGCCTCGGGCGCGGCGTCCCGGATTCTCTGTATTCCCTGATGTGCGCGGGCGAACCCCTCCTCCTCGGCGTCGAAGTGGGTCAGGCGCGTACCCACCACAACTTCCAGTTCCCCCAAAGCAAGAGGCGTCTCCTGCAGCGCCTGCTCGCCAGACTCGGCGAGGAAGTCCAGCACCGCGCGGACGCTGCCCAGGCCCCGCTCGGATTCCGGCGACATCCGCCGCACGCTCTCGATCAGGAAGTCCTTGCTGGTCTGGGCCTCGAAGCGCGCCCGCTCGGCCACCGCCCTCGCCGCCTCGGCGCGCTGCAGCATCCACAGCGACACCACGACGCCGACGGAGAGGGCCGCGATCACCAGGGCCGCGGCAGTGCGCCGCAGTCGTCTCTGCGGCGCGCGGTCCAGGTGGTCCAGCGCCTGCAGCACGCTGACCGGCGACGGCCGTGCCGCCGGCGCGTGCGACAGCATCGCCTCGATCAGGCCGGCGAGCGGGCCGGTCGCCTCGTGCAGCCGGCGCCGGTCCGCCGTTTCCCGGGATGCGTGGGCCTGCTTGAACGCGGCGAACGAATCGCGCTCCAGCGGATAGCGACCGGTGGCCGCGACATGCAGGGTGGCGCCCAGCGCCCAGACATCACTTGCCGGACTCGGCGCCGCGCCCTCGAAGAGTTCGGGCGCCATCGCCACCGGACTGCCGAACCGCGCCGGAGCGCCCTGCTGGGCTGCCACGGAGGCGCCAAAGTCCATCAGCAGGGCGCGCCCCGAGGCATCGATCCAGACATTGGCCGGTTTCAGGTCGCCGTGGACGATGCCCTGCTCGTGCACCGCCCCCAGCCCGGCTGCGAGGTCTCCGGCGAGGCGTCGCAGCGCCGCCTGCGGCAAGGGGCCCGACTCCCGCAGGCGCGCATCCAGCGTGCTGCCCTCCAGCAGATCGGTCCATAGCCCGGCCAGCTCCCCGTCGACATCGGCACCGTGGATCGCCAGCACCCGCGGATGGTGGACGCGGGCGTGGCGCCGCGCCTCGCTGATCAGGGACTCCGGGGGCGCCTCGACGTCGGTGAAGAGTTTGAGCGCCACATCGCGATCAAGCACCGGGTCGCGAGCCCGGAACACCTGCGAGAAGCTGCCCGCGCCGATCGGCTCGAGCACCTCGAGCCGGCCCCAGCGGAACGGGCATTCCGGGAGCCGGGAGACCGCGCTGGCAGCCCGCAGCCTGAACAGTTCGCGCAACCGCGCCAGCCGACCCAGCTGGCCAGCGAGGCGACGCGAGTCGGCGTCCAGACCCGCCGGATCGAACGACAGCGAGGATTCGCCGTCGGCCACGCGCAGGCTGAGCAGGTCCAGCGAGGCGTCCGGGCCCACCGGTTCGCGCGGCTCGATGCTCATCGCTCCCCTCTTGCGGCGGGGCCGGTCCAGCAGACGGGATTCACGTCGATCCCGTCGAGTCCTGAGGCATCCGCGCGGCAAGCTCGCGCAGCGAGCGGGCCACCAGCATGCGCGCGGCATCTGCGGACGGCGCACCCAGCTCCTCGGCGATCTCGGCGTAGGACAGATCGAACTCCAGGCGCAGGACGACGGCATCCCGCGCCCGGGTGCCGAGCGATTCGAGCGCCTGTTCGTATGCCTCGACCAGCTGCAACTCGCCGAGCTGCGCACTCAGGCCGGGCTCTCCGGCCGGCAGGTCCAGACGCTCGGTGGAGGCTGGCTGCCGGCCGGCACGACGCAGCTCCTCCTTGACCCGATTGAGCAGGATGCCGCGCAGGTAGGCCATGAACGAGCCCTCGCCCCGCGACTCGAAACCATCGAGCTGGCGAAACGCGCGCAGCAGGGTGACCTGCACCAGGTCCTGCGTGTCGGCGATGTCCCGCGCATGGGACGGCAGCCGTCCGCGTGCCCATCGTCGAAGCCGCTCGCTACAGCGCCTGAACAGCGCGTCCCGGGCCTCCGGGTCGCCCTGCTGCGAGCGTTCGATCAGTTGCTGCGTCGCCTCGGAATCCATCGCCCCTCCTCGGGGGATGCTCTCCCGAGGCATGGACGAAGTTCAAGCCCGGGCGCGGACGGAGCCGCGCCCGTGACCTGCCGATGCGCGGACGGCTCATGACCCGCTGCCCAGCGGTAGCGCCTCGAAGCCGGTGACGAACAGGCGGCCGGGCAGCGCGAGGGGCTGGACGAAATGTCGGGTCCAGCCGGAGGACGGCGACTCGATCAGGGTGGCCGAGTGGCTGCGCACCTCGTACTCGTAGACCCGATCCGCCACCGCCTTGGCGTCCAGGAAGCCGTGCGTCGGGCTGCTGCCGAGCAGGATCACCTGGCCGTCCGGCTGTCGGCGATACACGGTGTAGCCGGTGACCCGATCGTCCTCGACCGGCGTCCACTGCAGCTGGACCAGGCTGGTGGAGGCATCGGAGTGCACGCGAATATCCTTCACCACCGGCAGGCCGCCGACCTCCACCCGCAGCACGTCATTGGCCGCATCGGCGTCGTCGATCGGCGCACCGGGATTGACGGTGAGGAACAGCGGCCGGCGATCCGCGGGATCGAACCCGGACGGGACCGGAACGTCGAGTTCGATCACCTGCATCGCGCCGGCGACGTCCAGAGCGGTCAGGACTTCGATGTCGGCGGCCGCGACGCCCGCCGGCCGGCCCCAGTTCGCCGCCAGCATGGGCGCCTCGATGGCGGGACCGCCGCGGTTGATCAGCGACACGCGCACCCGCACCAGTCCGCCCGGCTGCAGGCGCGCGGTCTCCGGCTGTGCGGACAGGATGGCGAAATCGGCGCGCACAGGGTCGATGCCCAGCGCAACGTCCGGATTGTCCTCGACGCCCTTCTCCGCCGCCATCCGCGGCCGGGCCTTGGAACCGATGGCCTTCAGCGTCGCACCGGGCAGCGCCAGTCCTTTCGCCGCGGCGGTGAGGATGTCGCCGTTGAGCGGATTGATCACGGCATCCAGCCCCCAGTTGATCCGCCCGTCATTGGTCAGCGCCACCGGCAAGGTCGCGGCGGGCACGATCAGCTCGAGGCGGGCGAGGTCACCGGTGCCGGAACGCACGCCCACGGGATCATCCTCCCGGATCTGGCTGTTCGAGAGGTAGCGGAACAGCGCCGATATCCGACCGTCCTGGCCGCGCACCAGCCTTGGCTTCTCGACGTAGAGGCTGCGCCCCAGCGCATCCAGACGCGGCTCATCGGTCCACAGGCACAGACCCGCGTTGTCGCACTCCGCCCAGGCCGTGTGCAGGGCACGACGCGAGCCGATAAAACGCTCGGCGTCGGCAGAGATGGTGTAGGCGACCAGCAGCCGGCCCGAGGCCGGATCGTAGACCGCATCGGGAGAGGCAATCGATTGCGGAACGCCAACCGCGTCGCGTGCCGCGCCGAGCTGCGGCAGGCGATAGCGCAGCACGCGCTGATGCATGTCGTAGACGCCGGCGCCGGCGACGGGGTTCTCCACCCAGAGCAGGGTCGGCTGGCCGGCGTGATAGACCGCCTCGGGCTGCACCTGCTTGGCGGTGTTGCCCGGGTCCACCGCCTGCGGCGTGGTCCAGGCGCTGCCGTTGAACTCCGCCCAGCGCACCTCTAGGTCGTGCTGTGCCAGATCGCCCGCGCGGTCGTGCTCCCAGGCCGCCAGCACCCTCCCCCCCGCCGGGCAGCCCGGCTCGCCGGGGGGGCATTCGGCCAGCACCACACCGCCATCGCCGCCCATCCCCGGCGGGGTCAGGGGCAGCACCGGACCAAAGCTGTCGCTGCTACGATCGTAGACGGAGTACACGAGATGCAGGGCGCGGGTAGCGGTCGAGATCTGTCTCGGGTCGATGGACAGGAAGGCCGACTCTGACAGCTGGGTCTGGCTCCACACCACCACCGCCCGGTCAGGATTGACGAAGGCGATCTTCGGACGCATCGCGCCGCGGCCGGCGATCAGGTCGTAGCGCTTGACCAGCTGGCCCATCCAGCGCTGCTCGACCACGATCTTGCGTCCGGCCTCATAGGCCACCCAGGCGCGACCGATCGCGTCTGCCGCGATCGCCGGGCGACTGATGTTGGTCGGCGGGGCGATCGGCGAGCCCTTGCGCTGCGCGCTGGGCACCGTGCAGCTGGGCGGCTCGGCGATGGTGAACAGGGTCAGCGTATCGCTGGCTTTCACGCACAGGTCGCACCAGCCCACCGCGGCGGTGTAGCCGAGATCCAGGTCGAAGTTGAAGCAGGGGTTGATGCTGGCCGAGCTGCTGTCGATGACGCTGACCGGCATGCTGAGGCCAATGGTCGGCGAGGCGGCCACCTGGGCGGAGACGATACCGAACAGGGCCGAGAGGTCGAAGAAGATGTCGAGACCCGCGGCGACCACGGGCTCGGCGGTGAAATTGATCGAGATGCGCTCGAGCGTGGCGATCACGTCGCCGAAGTAGCGGAAGTACACGCCGAACCAGATGTCGGCGCCGAGTGTCGCCGCGGCAATCGGCGGCACGCCCCAGGCGTAGCGGAAGATCGGCACCGCGCCGGTCTCGAATATCGTCTGAAGCTCACAGGAACCGAAATCGGTCAGCACATTCGGCCGCGGAAACGCCGTGCCCAGCGGATCGCTGTGACGGCAGCTGCTCTTCTGCTTCTGCGAACCCGACGCGCCGCTGGCGCCAGAAATATCGGAACTGCTGGGCGCAGGATTGCTCGGCCGGTTGCTCACCTGTCCCGGCGAGACCGCCGAGCGGGTCCGATTGCTGACCACACCGGCCTGGATCGACTGGGTGATGGTGGCCTGGCTGGCCTGGTCGTTCTGCATCGGCCCGATGCCATAGGTCGACAGCGCCTGGTTGCTTGACGGGCCGGTGTCGGCCAGCTGCATGCGCGCGGTTTCGCTGGCGCGGATGTGCGCGAAGTCGGCCTTCCAGGTGATGCGGATATCCTCGTACTGCGAGCGGTCGAGGAACCAGCGCGGCCCTTCCTTCACCCGCACATGGAACTCCGTCTCGACAAGCGTGCCGGTGCTGCCGACCTCGCCGCGGATCCGCATCCTGTATGCGCCGGCCGGCAATCGGTGCATGCCGGGAATCGCCGCACTGAAGCTGCCGCCATCGGTGTCGCAGCGACTGCCCTGGGCATCGAAGCTCATCGGAAAATCGAACTCATCCCCCAGGGTCAGCACCACGTTGTTCAGCTCGCCGAACAGGGCCTGGTTGTAGTCGATCGCGACCACGGTGTCCTCGACCGCGCCGAAGTCACCGGGCAGGGCGTGCGGGAAGCTGATCAGGTCGCCGATGTAGGCGGTCTCCAGGCGATAGCCGATGACCTCGCCGCCCAGCACGATCGACTGGCCGGGCTCGACCTGCAGCGGCAGGTTGCCGATGTAGGGCGTGCTCTGGAAACACAGGCTGCTGCTGGCGGGCAGGTCGGGCAGCGACACCACCAGCGGACCGGAGAATGGATCGTGCTCGATGGTGAACTCACCGTCATGGCGATTGCGCAGCAGAAGCCTGCCCTCGTCGGTGAGCTGAACGTCGAAGCGCACGCCGGTGGCGCAGTTCCGGTCGTTGACGTAGCCGAGGCCCTGCGCGACCGCCGAGACGTTGATCGTGAAATTCGCCGGCGCCGGGCCCGGCACGACGGTGTTGATGTCGGCGGCGCTGGCCGCGGCACTGGCCGCCGAGAGCAGGACGAACTCGTAATAATTGAAGGTCTTGGTGGCGATCCCCTCCTCCGGCGCTTCCGAGCCGGTGAAGACCAGGGTGTCCGAGGCCGGGCAGAGCCCGGGATCGACGAACTTATGCGCGGCCGAAAACTGGTTGTCGCCGAGGAACGGCGCTGCGCCAAGGCCCACATGACCATATCCGGAGAGGTTCTTGGCTGCCCCGCCGCCCTTCGTCGTCGCAAAGGGATTGCCCTGCAGCGCCACATTGCGGCGGAAGCTGACCGCGGCCCCGGCCACCGGGGCGCCCGACAGCGTCTCGACCCGGACGCTGATCGGCACAGCATCGAGTTCCGCCAGCGGCAGCGTGCCCAGCGCGAAGCAGTCGGAGTCGCCGGTCTCGGGATTCAGATAGACCAGGCCATCCTGGTCGATGACCTGGTTCAGGTACTGCGGCGGCACGCCATCGACCAGCGAATTGATCCGCGCCTGGGTGACCGAGAACTCACCGTCCGCCTGCATCGACACCTGGGCGGTGGCCACCGGCAGGCAGCGGCCATCCACCCGCAGGGCGTACTTCCAGTTGAGCTTCGAGGCGTCCAGCCCGTCCGGCACCTCGATCCGCCCGGCGATCGTGAATGGCTCGCCCGGGCGCACCTCGCGCGGACGCTGGATGACCGACGGCCGGCCGAAGTCGGTCCGGCTCGGGGTCAGTCGGGTGAGCAGGCCCGAAGCCGTCCCCGCGGCCTGACCCGCGAACTGCTGCTGCAGCCGCACGTCCAGCGCGTCATCCGCGCCGGCCATGGGAACCGGCATGGGAAAAGTGAGCGACATCGCTTCGGCGGTCACCGCCGCGGGACCGGCGACCCGGAATCCGTCAACGCGCAGCGTCACCTGCGCGCCCACCGTCAAGCCTTCAAGGCTTGCGGTGACCTGCTCGCCGGGAAACGCTCGGATCGGGTCCAGCCCAAGCTCCGGCGTGGCCAGGACGCGCAGCGCTGCCAGCACCTCGTTCCCGCCCCCGCGAAGCCGGACCATCCAATCCCCTGCGGGCAGCGGTGGAAGCAGGCGTTCGACCGACAGGCGCCCGGCCCCATCGGTCCCGGCACTGCCCAGTGACTCCTCCTGCGCGGGCGCACTCCGCACCAGATCGATCAGGTAGCGGGTGTCGGCCGCAAGACCGCTCGCAGACAGCTGCACGGCTTCTCCCGGCGCGGCCAGCGGCGGCGTCAGATCCAGGTTGGCTGCTGACGTCAGCGCCGGCAGCCAGGACAGAACAGCGGCCAGCAGGATTCGACTCAACGCTTTCATGCGCACTCCCCTTCTGTGGTGCTTGCAGGGGGAAATGCCGCGAACGGAAAAACCGAACACCGGAAGGCGAGCGGACATCATGCGGCCTGCCGATGACCTCCGAAGCGCGGGGTCCGCCGCCTGAACATCAACGGACGCATAGGGGCAGTTCGGGCGCGAAGCAGACCTTCCGCAAAACCCGAATGTAGACACTCTGTTCCCTGTCAAGCGATTTCTTGGCTCGGGAACAGCCTGCTCCCGTCGTACTTTTCTGGGCTTTTGACGAGGGTCCAGGCAGCGGTGAGC
>NZ_JALNMH010000023.1 GCF_023156535.1 Pseudomarimonas salicorniae
AAGCTGCTCACCGCTGCCTGGACCCTCGTCAAAAGCCCAGAAAAGTACGACGGGAGCAGGCTGTTCCCGAGCCAAGAAATCGCTTGACAGGGAACAGAGTGTCTACATTCGGGTGTTGTGGAATGTCTGCTTCGCGCCCATCCCGGTCGGTTGACCGGGTAGGGAAATTCGCCCTGCGTCGTCGCACAATGTCGCCATGCGCCGCCGCGGTCGACCGCCTGTTGAGGATCTTCTGACACCCGCCGAATGGCGGGTGACGGACGGGGTCAGGCACGGGCTGAGCAATCCGCAGATTGCGGCGCGGCGCGGCGTGGGTGTGGACGCGGTGAAATACCACGTCAGCAACACGCTGCAGAAGCTCGGCCTTGCCGATCGCCGCGCCCTGCAGCTCTGGGCGGGTTTGCCGAGGGGCTGCGCACTGTCCAGTTCACAACCGGGAGAATGCGACGTGGATGCAGAACTGAAGCTGGGACCGATCGGCCAGATCGCGCGGACCGTCAGCGACACCGCCGCCGCCGAGCGTTGGTACCGCGAGGTGCTCGGGCTGCCTCATCTGTTTACCTTCGGCACCCTCGCATTCTTCGATTGCGGCGGGGTCCGGCTGATGCTTTCCCAAGGCGAGGCCGGCGCAGAATCGCTGATCTATTTCCGGGTGTCCGACCTGCCGGCCTGCTGGAAAGCCCTTCAGGAACGTGGCGCCAAGGGCGTCAGCGCCCCCCACCGAATCCACCAGCACGCCGATGGCAGCGAAGAGTGGATGGCCTTCATCGAGGACAACGACGGCCGGCCGATCGGTCTGATGTCGCGGGTCGCGGCCAGCGCAGCATAGGCCTGCGTGCGATCGTCGCCCGCCCGGTGCACTCCGCCGAGGACATCAGGCCAGACCTGCCTGAAGCACCGCCCCGCCCAGTCCCCGGTACTGCGAGGCCGACATGCCGGTCCCGGCGCGGAACATGCGGGAGAAGGCGCTGCGGTTCTCGTATCCCACCTCCAGCGCCACTTCGTCGACCGATAGCCGCGTCGTGGCCAGCAGGCTCTTGGCGCGGGAAAGACGGAACTGCTGGCGGAGCTCACCCGGGGTCGTCTCGAACACGCTGCTGAAGGTGCGCACGAACTGGCTGGGCGAGTAGCAGGCCATCTCGGCGAGGCGGGCTACTGGAACGCGTTCGCCGCCTTCCATCTGCAGCACGCTGCGCGCCAGAAGCAGGCGGCGTAGCGTCCGCGAACGGTCGAACTGGGTACGGCCCGGGGTACGCGACAGCCAACGCGCGTGTCGGTGCTGTTGATCGGCGGCGATCCCGAGCAGGAACTGGTCAAGACGGCAGTCGAGGTCGAGCTCGCCTGCGCCGGCCAACGGGCGGCGCAGGGTGCGCACCAGTCCGGCCGCGGGCAGGCCGCACTCCGGATAGAGCATGCGCCGGCGACTGGCCGCGTGCCCGGCCCGGCCGCGCAGGCGCTCGTCGAGCTGCGCGCTGGAGAAAGCCAGGGCCAGCATGCTGACCGGACCCTCCAGGTGCAGGCTGACCCTGGCGTCGCGCACTACGCACAGTCGCCGCCGAGGCAGCATCACCTGCGCGCCGCCCAGCTCCAGCCAGGCCGTGCCCTGCAGCAGCAGCCAGACCGAGCTGCATTCCTGACCGTGGAATGCGCTGCCCGCCGTCGGTCGTCCGGGCGCCGCGCCAAGGGCCGGGAAGCGAGCCGCCAGCCCGTCGGCGTTGCCAAGGAAGATCCGTGCCGGTTTCATCGTCACCCCCGCTCTACGAAATCGTTCGTTGATCGCACGGAGACTTGTTACGAAAGTTTTCGTCTTTCGTCAAGCACGGGACGCTGCGGAGAGATCCGCCGGGACGAAACGGTGAAGGGATCAGGCTCGGGCAATGTGGCTGGCGAAACCTGCCGCCGCCGATCAATCGAGGTGCTGGGTCAGCGGCTGCGGCGTCTCGATGTAATAGCCCTGGGCGTAGTCGAATCCGATCTCGCGCACGAGGTCGAGGGTCACCTTGTCCTCGATGTGCTCGGCGACGGTCATCTTGCCGAGCATGTGGGCGACCTCGTTGATCGAGCGGGCGAGTGCGAGGTCCTGCGGGTTGGTGGCGATGTCCTTGATGAAGGCGCCGTCCACCTTGACGATGTCGACCGGCAGGCGACGCAGGTAGTTGTACGAGGACCAGCCCGATCCGAAGTCGTCCAGCACCATCGCGATGCCGGCTTCGTTGAGCCGACGCATGCCCTCGCTGGCCGCAGCCAACTGCTGGATGGCGGCCGTCTCGGTCAGCTCGACGCAGAGCTGGTGCATGGGCTGCGGCTGGGCACGCAGGGTCTCGATGATCTCGCCGATGAACTCGGGGTCGACGACGTTGTGCGCCGACAGGTTGAAGGCGATGCGGAAGCTGCGCGAGGCGTCGCTGGCCATCAGGTGCAGCCCGAGCTGCTGCAGCACGAAGCGGTCGATGGCCGTGATCTGGCCGTAACGCTCGGCCGCGATGATGAAGTTCTGCGGGGTGGTCATGCCCTCCTCGCTGCGCATGCGGAGCAGCACCTCGAGGTAGTCGGGGCCGGCCTTGGCCTTCTCGCTCAGCGACTCGGCGCGTTGCCCGAACAGCACCAGCTGACCCTGTTCCAGGGACTGCTCGACCTTGCCCACCCAGTCGACCGTCTCGCGCATCTGGCTGAGACGGAAATCATCGATCTGGTGGACATAGGTGCGACCGCGACCGAGCTCCTTGGCCGCGCCGCAGGCACGCTCAGCGTCGCGCAGCAGAGCCTCCCCGCCGCTGCAGTTCTCGTCGGCGACTACGACGCCGATGCTGACCGAAAGTCGGAAGCGCTTGCCCTCCCAGTGCGGGTCCATGTCCTCCAGCTCGTCGCGCAGCCGACCGGCGACCATCTCGGCCAGCGGGCCGTCGCAGCGCGGCAGGACCATGACGAACTCGTCGCCGGCCATGCGCGCCACGTATGCCCGTTCGGGATCATGATCGTGGGCCAGCTCGCCAAGGGTGGTGGCAAGCAGCTTGAGCGCGTGGTCGCCGCCCTCCATGCCCAGCGTCTGATTGAGCATGCGCTGGTAGTCGGCGCCGACCCAGAGCACCGCCAGCGGCGGCCGGTGGCGGGCATTAATCCAGGCCAGCAGCCGGCGATCCAGCTCCTTGCGGTTGAACAGGCCGGTCAGCGGGTCACGCGAGGCCTGTTCGGCCAGCTCGTCGTGCAAACCCTCCAGCATCCGCCTCCAGGCGCGTTCGACGACGGTCGATTTGCCGTCCTCCAGCAGGCTGACCTTGCCGCCGCGCAACAGCTCGAGCAGCTCATCGTCGGCCATGTCCTCGGCCTTGTGGCCGAGCTGGGTGACGAAAACGAAGCGACGCCGGTCGGGCGAGTGCCAGGCCAGCTTGAGCAGGCGTGGAGCTGCCTGGTGGAGATCGAAGGCCAGCCAGTCGCCCGGCTGCATCAGTCGCAGCTGCTGCGCGGAGAGGTCGCTGGTCTCGTCGAGACTGGAGATCAGGGGCGCCGGCGGCGCCTCCTTGCCCGGCCATTCGGTCGCCTTGGCCGAGGCGTCGCGCAGCGCCAGCATCACGGCATCCGCCTGCGACTGCGGGATGGCCTGGTCGCCGGCGAGCCCGGCGCCGAGCTGCTGCATCCACTGTTCCACCCCGGCGAGCAGCGCTTCCCGTTCCGGACGGGAGGCCTCGCCGGGTTCGGACCCGAGGGCCTGCTCGAGCTGGTCGAGCCTGGTCATGTGTCCGGCCCAGGCTTCGCTGTCCTTGCCCTCGCGCAGGGCCGCCAGTACGAGCATGGCGTGGAGGCGGTCATCGAGCAGGGCAGCCAGGGGCTCGGGCAGTGACCGGCCGGCAAAGCGCTCGGTCAGTTCGCGATCGACCAGGCGTCGGGCCTCGATCAGCCGATGCTGGCCAACGCAGGCCTCGACCACCCGGTCCTCGACCGCGCTGCCGGCACGCCGGTGGCGCTTGAGCAGCGCGTCCAGCTCACCGGCCGCGGCGTTCAGCTCTGGGGGCAGCAGGGCAGGCAGCTCGGCCAGCCCCCCGACCACCGCTTCGATGCGCTGGCGCAACTCGCGCGTGGGCGCATCATCGCGCTGCGCGCAAACCACGCTGCCGAACTCCAGCAGCTCGAGCAGCCGGCGGATGGTCTCGCCGCTGTCGCCCAGCCCCTCGGGCCGCAGCTGGGCACCGAGAATCGGAGCGAGCAGGGGCTGGGTCCACTCGCGGAACTGATTCGACAGCAGGGGGTCGGTGCCGATGGCCTGGTGCAGCCTTGCCAGAAGCTCCATGGCCTCGGTCTGCCGGGCATCGGCCTGCAGGCTGCCGCCGCCCAGCTCGGAGGCT
Organism: Pseudomarimonas salicorniae; assembly: GCF_023156535.1. GTDB lineage: Bacteria > Pseudomonadota > Gammaproteobacteria > Xanthomonadales > Xanthomonadaceae > Pseudomarimonas > Pseudomarimonas salicorniae. The sequence continues at coordinate 4,341 of NZ_JALNMH010000023.1, forward strand.
TTCTCCACCAGCCTCTGACGGAACTGCGCAGCATCACCGGCCGAGGCGCGGCGTACGGCCTCCCGCAGCAGGTCATCGCTGATCGCGCCTTCGGCGTCGGCGCTGGGGGTCAAGGCCCCGGGGCCGAGCGACCACAGCCTGTGGGCGGCCTCGAGCGCGCTGCGGGTCGGCACCTGCGGCGTCTCGGCCGGCGGCGGCGGCGGCTGGGCCAGTCCGGTGCGCGCGGCGACAAAGGGGCTGGGCGCAGCGGCGACCGGCCCGGGCCTGACGGGAGAAGGCGGTTCGGGTCCTGCGGGGATCTCGCTGGATTGCGGGGTCGAAGGGCCTGGCGACGCGCCCCCGGACTCCGCTGCCTGGCGGGCGGCCGTCGCGGGATCACGCCGGGCGGGTGCCGGCGGCGGCGCCGCCGGCCTTGGACCACCAACGGACTTCTGCGGCGTGCGCAGGCCCGCGCGCAGCAGGGCCATCTGCAGGCCGACGTACAGGCCCGGCACGTCGAGTGCGTCCGGGCGGGCCGCGCAGCGCATCACCAGCTGCTGCAGCGGCGATTCGAGGCCGGCCGAGCGCAGGGCGGAGAGCAGCGCGTCGAGCAGCGACTCGACCGACAGCGATTCAGGATCGCGCTCGGGCTCGACCTGCTGCAGCTCGGCCAGCAGCGGCTGCAGCGCATGCCAGCCGGTCTTGGCGTCGCGCTCGACCCGGCGCAGGGACTCCGACCGGTTCAGCCAGACCTGCATCTCGTCATCGTCGACCAGGCGCAGGGCCTGCGAGCGACGGGCCCGCTGCGGCTGCCGGCCGGGCGCCTCGATGCTGCCGACAATGGCGCTGAGCAGATCGGAGGCCACCGTCGGGCCGACCTCCCGCAGGCGGCGTTCGGCCTCGGCCAGCGGAATGCCGCCGATCTCCCGGGCGAAATCGAGTCGCGCCGGATCCAGGGCCAGCTCACTCTGCCGGAACAGGTTCTCGACCCGCGGGGGAAGATCGCTGCGCAGCACGCGGGCCAGCGCCTCCACCGCGCGGCGCACGACATCCTCGGCGGGCCCTGGGCGAGCGCCGGAGCCGGCCAGAGACTGCTGCAGTCGGTCGAGCTGCTGGCGCTGCCACTCGTTCGGGGAGGCGAGCTCGAGGCGCAGGCCCAGCTCGCCACGCTCCAGCAGGGTGGCGCGCAGCTCAAGATGGACGCGCTCGTCGACGTCCTGCCAGCACAGGTCCAGCTGGCTGCCTGCCGTGAACTGGGGCACCGGGTGACCATCGGTGCGGCGCAGCGTGATCAGGTCGCCATCAAGCCCATGGACGCCCCAGCGCTGCTCCTGGCCGGGGCTCACCGGCAAGCCGAGGCGCGCGGTCGCCGGGGGCCGCGGATGGGGGGCATTGCCGGGTTCAGTCGAAGCCATGTCCCCCTGCAGGATCACCGGTGGCCGGGGCCGGTCGGGTGTGGGTCATCTTGACGCTGTGCTGCGCCACGAAGTGTCTGATCCAATCCTAACCCGAATATTCGGCGCGGTCTTGCGCGGCCCGCGGGTCTGGCTGCGAGGCCGGGAACCGGGGACCTAAGGGTCGCCCGGTCGGCGGCGGCCTGGCACAGGATTCTCGCTGTCGCTGGTCTTCCGGCGTTCCCCACCGGAACGTGCGAGCGAGCGAGGCTTGGGCGGCCAGCCTCAGTCATCACCCGGCAGAGGAATCCATTCGCGATCGTCGTTGGGAGGCAGCGCGAAGCGGCCGGCACGCCAGTCATCGCGGGCCTGCTCGATGCGATCGCGTCGTGAAGAGACGAAGTTCCACTCGACGAAACGCGGGCCCAGTGACTCTCCGCCGATGGCCACCGCCAGGGTCGGTCCGAGCGCCCTCAGCACCGCCGAACCGCACCCGGGCAGCACCGCGAGCTGGCCCGCTTCGACCCGCGTCGTGCCCGACTCCAGTGCGCCGCGGAGGACATACACCGCGCGCTCGCCCAGGCCGTCCGGCAGTCGCGCCACAGCACCGTCGGCGAGCTCCCAGTGCAGGTAGAAAAGCTTCGAGCGCACCGGCACGCCCGCGCTGACCCCCTCGAACTGGCCCGCCACCAGCCGCCAGCGCAAGCCTCCCTCGATACCCGAGGGCAAGGCGTCCTCGCCATGATGGCTGAAGGCAGGTGCGCACTCCTCCTCGGCCTCGGGCAACGCGACCCAGGCCTGAAGCCCATGCATGTGCGCGCCCTCGCGGCGCGCCCGATCAAACCGTTCGGAGTGGCTGATGCCCCGTCCCGCGGTCATCCAGTTGACCTCGCCGGGACGGATCGCCTGTTCGAATCCCAGGCTGTCACGATGGGTGATCTCGCCGGAGAACAGATAGGTCAGGGTGGACAATCCGATGTGCGGGTGTGGCCGCACATCGGCCTTTCGATCCAGCCCGGGCGGGAAGTCCGCCGGCCCCATTTCGTCCAGAAACACGAAGGGCCCGACCATCCTGCGCTGTGGATGCGGCAGCACACGACCGACCTCGAATCCGCCGAGGTCCCGGCGTCGCTGGGGAAGAATCTGCTCGATCATGGCTGACTCCGACGCATGAAGACCATGCAATTAGCATGGCCCGCGGCCTTCCGGAACCCCCGGCACTTCACAGTCTACGATGGCCGCCGTACGATTCGGACTCCTTTACACAAAGGTTGCCCGCCATGCCTGCACTGCGCTACCCGATCCTGCTCGCCTTGCTGCTGGGGGCTGCGAACGCCAGCGCCGCCAGCCGGCACAAGGACGTGACCTTCAGCCCGGCCGGATTCTCCGAGCAGCGCGGGCGCCTGATCGAGTCGCTCAATGGCAAGCTCTACCACGAGATCGGCGACGAGGCGAAGCAGGAGGTGCTGGACGCACTGGATCGCATGTCGGCCAGGCTGAGTGGCGTTTCCAGCATCGATCAGCTCAGCGAGCCGGACAAGGTGGCCGTGTTCAACGACCAGGAGCTGATCAACACCCTGCTCTCCGATGCCGCGGCGGACAGTCGACTCGTCTGCACCCGCGAGAAGACGCTCGGCAGCAACATGCGCAGCAACACCTGCCTCACCGTGGCCGAGCGGCGGCGTCGTCAGGAACAGAGCCAGGAACAGATGCGCCGCCTCCAGCGGCCCAGCGCGCTACCCGCGGGCAACTGATCGACACCCGCCGGGCGGACCACCGCGGAACGGGCTCAAGGCGGGACCCGCAGTACGTCAATTGATGCACCGTGTGCGGGCGCTGGACGGTGTCAACTGCAAGTACGGCAATTGCCGTAGATTGCAGGGACGATTCCGATGGCTATTGAGGCGAAGCTGAGCAGGCCCCGGCCGTCGCGAGCCGCGGCCTGCCGGACACCCATCAGCGCGGTTTGGCGGAGCGGCGCACCATCATGCCGGGTCGTCACCGGACAGGGAGCCGACAGCTGGTCCGACGCCTACCGCAGCATCTACGAAGCGCTTCGTTGCTTTGTTACGAAGCTCTACGTAGTATCGGCAGCTCATCCCGAGGAGCTGTCCCATGCGTCACCCATTCACCTGTTTCGCCCTGGCATTCGTCCTGGCGCTGTCCGCCTGTGCAGCCGACGCAGCCAAGCGCAAGGAACACCAGAACGTAGAGTTCAGTCCGCAGAGGTTCGCCGAGCAGCGCGATACGATTCTCGAAAGCCTGCACGACGAAACCTACACCGAGCTGACAGACGAGAACCGCAGCGCGGTGCTCGCGGCGCTGGCCCGGATGGAGGCGCGGCTGTCCGGTGTCAGCCGTTTCGAAGACATGGACAAGCGCGACCAGACCGCGGTGTTCAACGACCAGGAGCTGATCAACAACCTGCTGACCCAGGCCGCGGCGGACAGCCGGCTGATCTGCAAGCGGGAGAAGTTTGTCGGCAGCAACCGCACCACCAATGTATGCCTGACCGTCGGCGAGCGTCGCAGGTTGGCCGAGGCCGCCCAGGATCAGATGCGCGGCCTGCAGGGCTCCGGCTACCTGCCGAGGGAGTAGGCAGAAAGCAGCACCGGGCCGCCGCACCGGGGTCCGCTCCGGCTGCGGCGGTCGACTCGCTGAACCCCTTCCCAGGCCCGACTTCCAGCCCGGCAGGCGTGGCGCTTCGCCGCCCTCGGGATCGCCATGCACTCCCGCGGGACTGGGCGCGCCGCCCTAGGGAAGTCGGCCGCCTGACGCGCATCACGGCGAGGCTGACTGCCTGGTCACGCTCCGCCAACCTCGGCGCGACCCTGTCCACCCTCGTGGACTCCGACTCCGCCGCAGGCGCCGACGCGAGGCGGCGTGGGCGCAGTCATTCACCCGCCCGGCGGGATGCGCTGCATGCAGCAGCACACCGTCGGCCATCGGCCGTAGCCGCGCGCCAACGCGCCATCATCTTGACGCCGCCACGAGGATCCATGCCATGCAACCTTTGATGCTTCGCCTGGCCCTGGCTGCCGCGACCCTGTCCGCTGGCTTGGCAACGGCTGCCGACGACAGGAAACACAGCCACTACATCTTCAGCCCATCGCACTTCGAGGCGCAGCGCGAGGCGATCATCGAGGACATGCGCGGCAGGACCTATCGCGAGCTCAGCGACGAGGACCGCGACACCGTGCTGGCCGCGCTCGAAAGGATGGCCGGACACCCGGCGGGCGTCAGCCGGTTCGAGGAACTGGACAAGCGCGTCCAGACCACGGTGTTCAACGACCAGGAACTGGTCAACAACCTGCTCACCCAGGCGGCTGCCGACAGCCGGCTGATCTGCAAGCGCGAGAAGTTCGTCGGAAGCCATCGGACCACCAACATCTGTCTCACCGTCGCCGAGCGCCGGCGACTGACCGAGGCAGCCCAGAACCAGATGGGTCAGCTGCAGGGTTCGGGCTATCTGCCACGCGAGCCGCCTCCGGGCGCGCCGTCCCGCCCGGGTGGCCGCTGACCCCGTCCGAGGCGCCCGTTCCCGGTTCCCCCTGCCCCCCATTCGAGGAGACACGCCATGCGACCTTCGACCATTCGCTTCGCCCTGCTTGCTGCGGCTCTGGCAGCGGGCCTCGCCACCGCTGCCGATGACAAGGAACACAAGAATTACAGCTTCAGCCCCTCGCACTTCGAGGCGCAGCGCGAGGCGATCATCAAGGGCATGCGCGGCAAGACCTACCGCGAGCTGAGCGACGAGGACCGCGACACCGTGCTGGCCGCGCTCGACAGGATGGCCGGGCATCTTGAGGGCGTCAGCCAGCTCGAGGAACTGGACAAGCGCGTCCAGACCACGCTGTTCAACGACCAGGAACTGGTCAACAACCTGTTGACGCAGGCCGCCGCCGACAGCCGGCTGATCTGCCGTCGCGAGACGTTCGTGGGCAGCCATCGCAGCACCAACGTCTGCCTGACCGTACTCGAGCGCAAGCGGCTGCGCGAGGCTGCCCAGGCCCAGATGTATTCGATGCAGGGATCGGGCTATCTGCCTCCGGAGCAGTCCGACGTGAATCCGCGACCGATCCGCCAGCGGCCCATTCCCTAGCCGTCCGCGCCGACGCCGCGGCCGGCGGCCGCGTCGAGCTGGCGGCGGGTGCGCTGCAGGGGCGGCGGCAGCGCCTCGATGGGTGGGTCCAGCACCGGCTGGAGCAGGCCCTCGCGCAGGGAGCGTCCTTGCGGAGAGTCGGGCGGCAGGCTCAGGTAGAGGCCGGCGGCGGCACTCAGCGTGCCGAAGGCCTCATCCCCCTGCTCTGCCCGACGGGCAGCCAGGACCGCGGCAAAGGCCTCACGCGCGGCGGACAGCTCGCCCGCGGCGAGATGGATCTGGCCCAGCAGGTCGAGCACATCGATGGTGTCCCGATGCGTGGGGCCATGGCGTTCCCGCCGCGCGTCATACACCGCACGGGCAAGGCGCAGGGCCTCCTCCATCTCACCCCCATGCATCAGCACCGAGGCCAGGCTGGCCCGCGAGAGCAGGGTCTCCGGATGCTCGCGGCCGAGCAGGTCTTCGCGGGCCGCCAAGACCCGGCGCAGCCGCTGGGCGGATTCGGCGCTGCGCTGTGCGCGCAGCGCGTCCGGCTCGCGGTCCTGCACCGAGCGCATCAGCGCCGAGGCGAGATTGGCCTCGGCCTTGATGGTCTGCGGATGCCGCGCGCCGATCTGCCGGGCCCGCGCCTCCACCAGACCGCGCAGCAAGGGGATGGCCTCTTCCGTCCGCTGCAGGTTGATCAGGGTCACCGCCCGATTGTTGACCTGGGTCAGGGTGAAGGGATGCTCCTGGCCGAAGCGCTCCACGGAACGGGCGTAGAGGCGCTCGGACAGCGCCAGGGCAGCCTCCAGATCGCCGGTGCCGGCACGGATCGGCACTGCCGCATTGAGTCCGTCGAGGAGGGCGCCGTCGTCCTGATCGAGCTCGGCCTCGGCGGCCTCGAGCGCCTCGTCGATGACCCGCGCCGCATCGTCGCGCCGGCCTTCGCGCAGCAGGCTGCCGGCCCACTGTGCGCGCAGGCGGAACGCCAGCGCAGGCTCGCCGCCGGCGTCGGCCAGCGGCGCGGCCGCAGCGGCAAGGCCGGCGCTGGCCGCGGCGTAATCGCCGCCCTGGCTGTGCCACTCGGCGCGGGCCATGGCCAGCCGCGCCGCGAGATCGGCCGGCAGCACGGCGCTGGCAGTGCGCCGCGCACGCTCGGCGGCTTCCAGTTCGTCGCCCGCCGCGTCCCGCTCGCCCGCAGCGAGAAGGGCTGTTGCTGCGGCCACCCGGGCCCGCAAGGTGGCCGGGTCAGCCGGCCCCAGTTCATCCGAGCGCAGCGCGGCCACTTCGCGTTGCAGAACCGCTGCGCGTGCGCGGTTGCCGAGGCTGTCGTGCACCTCGGCCAGGGTTTCGCGCAGCTGCGAGGCGAGCAGCGGACGACCGGCGAAGTCGCGATCAATGGCCGATTCGGCGCGGTCGAGCAGCTGGCTGTCGAGCACCCGCCGCGCGAGGTCGATGCCATCAACCAGGTCGAGCAGGCGCAGCGCCGCGGCCTGTTCCGACTCCGGCATGCCGCGAAAACCCGGCGTCAGTCCCGCCTGCTCCCGCGCCAGCGACAGGATCTGCTCGCCCATGGCGGACAGGTCCACATCGCGAAGCATGCGCTGCTGGAAGGCGGCGAGCTGGGCGTTCTCATCGGCCCTGGCCTCGGCCAGCATGCGCTGCTCGCGGGCCTGCTGCAGTCCGTACAGGGCGGTGCCCAGACCTGCCAGAAGGGCGGCGACAGCCAGGGCCGCACTCGCCACCCCCAGCCGATGACGGGCCAGGAACTTGCCCATCCGATAGCGCCGGCTTGGCGGATGCGCGGCGACCACACGGTGGTCGAGGAAGGCACGGACATCGGCGGCGAAGGCATCGGCGCTGGGATAGCGATCGGCGCGATCGTGCGCGGTGGCCCGACGCACGATCCAGTCCAGCTCATGGCGGTAGAGGCGCAGCAGCGCGCCACGCCCCACACCCAGTTCAGCCGCCAGCGCGCCAGCGACCGGGCCGGGCATCTCGCGCAGGCGTTCCGACGGCGCCTGGGGACCCGTCGTGCGGGTGTGCGCGGCCGGGTCCGAAGAGGACCGCAACGGGCGCTCGCCGGTCAGCAGCTCGTGCAGCAGGACGCCCAGCGAGTACAGGTCCGAACGCACGTCCAGCGAACCCAGCGCGGGATTCGACTGCTCGGGGCTCATGTAGTCGACCGTGCCGGCGACCTCGGTACCTTCGCTGTCCGCGGCGGCGGCGATGCCGAAGTCGATCAGCTTGGGCACCGGTCGGCCGTTGACCCGGGTGACCAGCACGTTGCCCGGTTTCAGGTCCCGATGGATCACGCCGCGCTGGTGGGCATGCTGAACACCGTCGAGCAGCTGCAGGAACAGGTCAAGCCGCCCGCGCAGGGAGACCCGATGGGACCGGCACCAGCCGGTCAGCGGCTCTCCGTCGAGGAACTCCATGACCAGGTAGGCCGAACTGTCGGGCAGGCTTCCGGCATCGAACAGCTGGGCGATGTTCGGATGCTGCATCTGTGCCAGAACCTGGCGTTCCACCTCGAACCAGGCGGCCTGCCGGCTGCCGGCGCCGGCCAGCCGCAAGCGCTTGATCGCCACCACCCGTTGCACCGGCTCCAGCTGGACCGCGCGGTAGACCTCGCCCATGCCACCGCGCCCGACAAGGGCCTCGATGCGGAAGGCACCGATACGCTGGCCGGGGGCCATACCCTCGCCGCAGGACCCGGGCTCGGCGGAGGCCAGCGCCTTTGTCGGAAACTCGTCGTCTGGCGGAGTGGATGCGGCCATTCGGGCACCGGCGCCGGGAGCGCCCGATGATACGCTTGCCGGCCAGGCCCGGTGGATGCGACACGGCGGCATGAGCGGCGAGGAAGACAACCCGATCACCCAGCGCACCATGGCCAGTGGCGGCCCGCAGCTCGACGGTGACCGGCGCGCCTGCCTGGTGGTGATCCACGGCGAGGGCCTCGGCCGCCGTGTCGACGTCGGTGAAACGACGGTGCGTGTGGGCCGCTCGCGGGACAACGACCTGGTCATCGCCCATCCCAGCGTCTCCCGCCGGCACTGCGAGATCCGCATCGAAGCCGGTGTCTGCCACCTCCGCGACCTCGGAGCAACCAATCGGACACGGGTCAACGACGTGCCGGTCGAGGGCGCCGAACTGCGCGATGGCGACCACGTCACGGTCGGCGAGAGCCTGCTCAAGTTCATCGGCAGGGAGAACCCCGAGTCCAGCTACCACGCCGAGGTCTACCAGCTGGTCACCCACGACCCGCTGACCGAGCTGCCCAACCGACGCCACTTCACTGAACGTGTCGATGCCGCGATCGCTGCGGCGGTGGAGCAGGGCGAGCCGCTCAGCCTGTGCATCGTCGACGTCGACCTGTTCAAGCCGATCAACGACGGATATGGCCACGTGGCGGGCGACGGCGTGCTGCAGGAGCTGGCCGCACGCCTGCGCCAGCACGCCGGCGACCAGGAGCTGCCGGCGCGCATCGGCGGCGAGGAATTCGCCCTGCTGATGCCGGGCTGCACCCTGCCCGAGGCCCTTGTGCGCGGCGAGGCCCTGCGCCGCGAGGTCGAGGCGCTGCCTTTCCGCATCGAGCAGAAGCCGCACCGGATCACGGTGAGCGTCGGCGTGGCCGACCTGCGCCTTGGCCGAAGCGACCGCTCCAGCCTGATGCGCGCCGCCGACGCCGCGCTGTATGCCGCCAAGTCATCCGGCCGCAACTGCGTGCGCTCGCCCGAACCCGACACGCCCACGGAAAACATCGATGACTGAGCTGCCGCAGATCGACACCGAGCGCCTGCTCCTGCGCCCGCCGCGGATGGAGGATTTCCCGGATTGGGCGGCGACGATGTCCGACCCGGAAACCACCCGCTTCATCGGCGGTGTCCAGACCCCCTCCGAGGCCTGGCGCGGCCTGATGACGGTCGCCGGCGCCTGGAGCCTCACCGGGGTCAGCTTCTTCTCCGTGATCGAGCGCGCCAGCGGCCGCTGGGTGGGGCGGGTCGGTCCCTGGGCGCCGGAGGGCTGGCCGGGCACCGAGGTCGGCTGGACCCTCTCCCGCGCCTACCACGGACGGGGCTACGCACTGGAGGCGGCCACCGCGGCGATCGACTTCGCCTTCGACCGGCTCGGCTGGAGCGAGGTGATCCACACCATCGATCCGCTGAACGTCGCCTCGCAGAACCTGGCGCGCCGCCTTGGCGCCGAACGCATCGGCCCGGGCGCCCTGCCCCCGCCCTACCAGCAGTCGCGGGTCGACATCTGGGCGCAGTCGAAGGCGCAGTGGGGGGCGCGCCGCGTGCATTCCGGCAACCGGATCGCGCAGCCCTCCTGACGCCCGGCCGGGTCCGGCGGGATAGGCTGTGCGGGCTGCCTGCAGGTGGCTGCCAAGGGCACGGCGACGCACGGCGGGCGGAATACGCCCCCCCTTCGGCAGATGGCGGCGCTGTGGCAGCGGCGTCACACTTCGCCGCGCCGGAGGTCTCCGCTCCCGACCGGGCGACGCGCCAGGCCAACGCCCTCCCTTCTGACAAGGTTTTCTCCACGCATGCCCCTGACAATCCGCCCCCTGCGCTCCGCCCTCCTGCTGGCCCTTGGCCTCGCCACGCCCTGTGCCGCACTGGCCGGGGCGAAGCTGTCCCCGACGGTCACCAAGGCGATCGCGGAGAGCGGCCAGGCCGACGTGCTGCTCAAGCTGGCCCCGGCCGAACTCCCCGCGCTATCGCCGGCGGTGGGTCCCGCCGGACAGCGCCAGCGCACTGAACAGGTGGTTGCGGCGCTGAAGGCGCACGCTGCGCGCAGCCAGGCGCCGCTTCTGGCCGAGCTCGACAGGCTGGGCATCGATGCGCGCCCGCTCTGGCTCGGCAACAGCATCGCGGCCAGGCTCGATGCGGATCAGCTCGCCGCCCTCCGCGAGCACCCCTCCCTGCTGCGCATCGACAGCGACGCGGCGCGCAAGGTCGCCGACCTCAAGCGCGAACCGGCGAGCAAGTCGGCGGCTGCCGTCGAGCCGCACCTGACCGCCATGCGCGTGCCCGAGGCCTGGGCGCTGGGCGCCCGCGGGCGCGGTGTCGTGGTCGGCGGCCAGGACACCGGCTACCAGTTCGACCACCCGGCCCTGCGCGACCGCTACCGCGGCTCCCGCGACGGCGGCGCCAGCCACGACTACCACTGGTTCGACGGCGTGCGCGCGACCATCAACGGCGGGCAGAACCCCTGCGGTTTTGCCAGCCCGACTCCGTGTGATGACCATATGCACGGCACCCACACCATGGGCACGGCGATCGGCGACGGCGGCGAGGGCGCTCGGATCGGCGTCGCCATCGAGTCGCAGTGGATCGGCTGCCGCAACATGGACTCGGGCGTCGGCAGGCCATCGACCTATCTCGCCTGCTTCCAGTTCCTGCTGGCCCCGAGCCGGGTCGACGGCAGCGACGCCCGCCCCGACCTGGCGCCGGCAGTCACCGTGAACTCCTGGGGCTGCCCACCGGGCCCGCCACCACTGGGTGAGGACTGCTCCCCGGACAGCTTCGACGGCGCTCTGGCCGCGGCCGATGCGGCCGGGCAGCTGACCGTGGTCGCCGCCGGCAATGGCCAGCCCTTCTGCGGCAGCATCGACGATCCGCCCTCAACCTCGCCGCACGCCCTGGTGGTCGGCGCCACCAGCAATACCGGCGGCATTGCCTCCTTCTCGCTGTGGGGGCCGGTGGCCGGGCCCAACGGCCCTCTGCTCAAACCTGACATCAGCGCCCCCGGGGTGGCCATCCGTTCGTCCCTGCCCGGTGGCGGCTACGGTCCGGCCAGCGGCACCAGCATGGCGACGCCCAATGTGGCCGGCGTCGCGGCACTGATGCTCGGCGCCAATCCGCTGCTCATCGCCCAGCCGCAGGCGACCTCGGACCTGCTGCGCGGCAGCGCCATCGCCAGCGCCTTCCCCGGCAACTGCCCCGGGTTTCCGGGCAGCGCGGTGCCCAACGCGGTGTTCGGTCACGGCCGCGTCGATGCCCTGGCTGCGGTGAATGCGGCGACCAGCCTGGCGGTCAGTCCGGCCCACGCCGGAGCCTGGTATGACCCCGCGCGTCCCGGTGAGGGCTGGATCCTGCAGATCAACGATGCCGGCACGGCCACCCTCGTCTGGTACAGCTTCAGTGCCGAGGGCAGCGGAAAGCAGGCCTGGTACATCGCCGCCGAGGGCGCCATCTCCGGCGCCGGCATCCGCTTCGACGCGGTGAGCGCGGTGCGCGGCGGCCGCTTCGGCACGGGCTTCGACGCCAACGCCCTGCGCTATGACGACGTCGGCAGTCTGAACATCACGTTTGACGGCTGCGACCGCGCCAGCCTGACCTTCTCTTCGACCGCCGGACTGCCGGACCTGCAGCGCCCGCTGAGCCGGCTGACCCGGCTTCGTGGCCTGCCCTGCGGCCAGCCGCTGGCGGCCAGCAGCCCGGAGGGCGCGGCACGCAGCGGCGCCTGGTTCGATCCGGCGCGCAGCGGTGAGGGCTGGATCATCGAGGCCCTTGACGCCGGCGCCGTCGCGCTGACCTGGTTCACCTTCGACCCCAGCGGCGCTCCGGCCTGGCTGTACGGCGTCGGCACGCTCGAGGGCGATGCGCTGCGCATCGACGATATGCGCCGGGTGGAGGGCGGCGGCTTCGGCGGCGACTTCGATCCCGCCGCGGTACGCGATACCGCCTGGGGCACCCTGCAGATCGACTTCAGCGGCTGCGACGGTGCAAGTCTGCGTTATGCGGCGCTGGACGCTGCCTGGGGCGAAGGCGGCTACACGCTCAGCCGGCTGACCCGGCCGTTCGGGCTCGACTGTGCGGCGACAGCCAAGGCTGCGGCGTCGCCCTGAGCGATCCCCGGGCGCCGGATGGGCGCCCTCGCCGGCTACCCGGGAGGCAGATCGAAGAGCAGCACCTCGGCGTCCTGCCCGCGGGCGAGCTGCAGGGCAGCCTCATCGACCAGCTTCATCGCATCGCCCGCTTCCAGTAGCTGGCCGTTGGCCTCGATCCGGCCGCGGGCCACGTGGAGATAGCCAAGGCGCCCGGGGGCGAAACGATATATTCCTTCCTCGCTGCCGTCGAAGAGGCCGGCGTACATCCTGGCGTCCTGCTGCAGGCGCACCGAGCCGTCCGCGCCATCCGGGCTGGCGACCAGGCGCAGGCGGCCGCGCTTCTCGGCCTCGGGGAAGGCCTTCTGCTCGTAGCCCGGCGCGCCACCGCGACGCTCGGGAATGATCCAGATCTGCAGGAAGTGGGTGGTCCCGACGGGGTCGTGGTTGTACTCCGAGTGCAGCACGCCGCTGCCCGCGCTCATCCGCTGCACCTCGCCGGGCACGATGCTTGCCGCGTTGCCCATCGAGTCCTTGTGCGCCAGGGCGCCCTCCAGCACGTAGCTGATGATCTCCATGTCGCGGTGGCCGTGCTGGCCGAAGCCGCTGCCCGGCACGATGCGGTCCTCGTTGATCACCCGCAGCGGGCCGAAGTGGACGTGCTCGGGATCGTGGTAGTCGGCAAACGAGAAGCTGTGCCAGCTGTCCAGCCAGCCGTGGTGGGCGTGGCCGCGCTCGGCGGCCTTGCGAAGGGTGATCATGACGGGCTCCGCTGCGGGGTCGAATCTGCCCAGCATGGGCTCGGGCCGGCGGGCGATAAAGACCGCCGGCAGCAACTCAGCGTTGCGTGGGCGTCACCGCGGCGACGGCCTGGTCGCTTGTAGTCGCCGAGCCGGCCCGCGGCAGCCGCTTGAGGCCGAACAGCGGCCGCAGCCAGCGCACCCGGCGCACCGCCTCGAATCCGGCGAAACAGAGCAGCACGGTGAGCAGGGTCAGCAGCGGGCCTTCCAGCGCCGGCGCCCAGCCCAGCGGGCGCAGCTGCCAGGCGATCATGATGATCAGGGTCTGGTGCAGTATGTAGACCGGAAACACCGCCTCGGACAGATAACGCAGGACCGGGCCGTCGCCGGGGGCGAGGCGCCGTGCGAAGCCGAGCACGGCGAGGATGCAGGACCACTGCTGGACCGCCCAGACCCCGCGCTGGCCGTAGCGCAGCGCGGCCATGGGCTCGCCCTCCGGCGCGTAGGCGGTGAAGTACCAGGCGATGTAGGCCCAGCTGCCGAGCGCCAGCCCCAGCGCGACCCAGCGCAGCCGCTCGATCGCCGCCCAGGCGGCCTCGGCGCGGACCAGCCAGAAGCCGAGCAGGAACAGCGGGAAATACTGGGCATGGTTGTACCAGTCGTCGACCAGGGCATGGGTCGATTCGAAGGTTCCGACCAGCAGCAGGCGGGCGGCCGCCAGCCAGGCCAGAGGCCAGAGCAGCACGCCCCAGCCGTCGAACAGCCGGTCGATCCGCTCGGCGATCGCCTCCATCCCGCGAGGGAACAGGGCGAGCAGCGCAGCCAAGGCCGCCGTGTAGACCCAGAGATAGGCGACGAACCACAGATGGTTCCAGGTCGGCGTGGTCAGGCAGTCCTCGCCCCGGCACAGCCCGCCGGACAGGTAGAGGCCATAGAAGCTCGCCAGGCCCTGGTCGAAACCGGCCTTCTCGACCACCTCGTAGTAGGCCTGCGGCACCACGATGACGAACATGCCGAACAGCAGCGGCACGAGCAGGCGCCAGGAACGCGCGGCAAGAAAGCCGCGCGACGACTTGCCGATGAGGAAGCCGGTCGCCACCCCCGAGACCAGGAACAGCAGGGACAGCCGCCAGGGCGCACTCAGCAGCATCAGCGGCTCCAGCGCGGGGCCGGCCTGGGGGCTCTTGATGTGCCAGTCCCAGCTCACGTAGTACATGCCGACGTGGTAGAGCACGAGCAGGCCGAAGGCGGCGATGCGCACCCAGTCGAGGTCGTGGCGGCGTTCCATGACATTGCGCTCCCGGCGGTTCAGATCGCTCGAGGCTGCCCGCGACCGCGACCGGCTGCCATGGCCAAGTGATTGATCCCGCGACTTCGGGGACGAAACGCGGGCGGGTGGGGACGAATCGCGCGGCAGGCCGCGCGCAGGTTCGTAGAATGGCGTCCATGCCGGCCACCCGCCCCACCGCCTACGAACGCTTCCAACCCTGGCGGCGGGCCTTCGAGCTGGGCTTCTGGGTCCTGTTCCTCACCGGCAACAACCTCGCCAACATCGTCACCGTCCTGATGGACATCGAGCGTGCCGGGCTCGGCGAGCGCTACCTGCCCTGGGAGGTGGTGGTCTGGGAAACCAGCAGCACCCTGCTCTGGGCCCTGCTGATCCCGGCGGTGGTGGTGTTCTCGCGGCGCTATCCGCTGGACTGGGAGAGCTGGCGGCGCCATCTGCCGCTGCACCTGCTGGCCAGTGTCCTGGTCTGCCTGGTCCACGTGGGCGGCATGGTCGCCCTGCGCCACGCAGCCTACGAGGCGATGGGTGCCCGATACGACTTCGGCGACTGGGGGGTGGAGCTGGCCTACGAGTACCTGAAGGACGCCCGCAGCTACTTCCTGCTCATCGTGCTGCTCGAGTTCTACCGCCTGCTGCTGCGCCGCTGGCAGGGCGAGGCCAGCCTGCTCTCGGCGCCGGACGAGGGCCTGCCGGTGGAACCGGTCGAGCGGCCCGAGCGCTTCCTAGTCCGCAAGCTCGGCCGCGAGTTCCTGCTGGCCGCGCAGGACATCGAGTGGATGCAGGGCGCCGGCAACTACGTCAATCTGCGCGTGCGCGGTCATGACTATCCGCTGCGCAGCACCCTCGCCGGCATCGAGTCGCGGCTTGACCCGGCGCGCTTTGCGCGGGTCCACCGCAGCTATCTGGTCAACCTCGACCAGATCGCCTCGATCGAGCCCACCGACAACGGCGACGCCCGCCTGCATCTGCGCGATGGCAGCGTCCTGCCCTGCTCGCGCACCTACCGCGATGCGCTGCGCCAGCGGGTTGCGTGATCACGCCGGCCGGGCCATCGAGGACGGATAATGCGCCGATGAGCCTGCCCACCGCCGCCGACTCCAGCCTCGGCAAGACCACCGAGTACCGCGAGGACTACGATCCCGCCCTGCTCTTCCCGATTCCCCGCGCCGGCAACCGCGCCGCGCTCGACCTCGCCGGCGTGCCGCTGCACGGCGTCGACGTCTGGAACGCCTACGAGCTGTCCTGGCTCGCGCCGGGCGGCCTGCCCCGGGTCGCCCTGGCCGAGCTGCGCGTGCCGGCTGACTCGCCGAACCTGATCGAATCGAAGTCGCTCAAGCTGTATCTCAACGGCTTCATGCAGTTCCGCGCCGAAGGCCCGGAGATCATTCGCGCGATGATCGAGCGCGACCTTTCGGTTGCCGCGCGGGCGCCAGTGTCCGTGGACCTGCTCGATGCCACGCAACTGCCCGAGTCGGGACTGCCCGAAGGCGACTGCATCGACGATCCCGCCATCACCATTGACCACTACGGCCCGCCCGACGCCGAGCTGCTGCGCTGGGGCGGCGAACGCGCCGAGCAGCGCCTGGTCTCGCATCTGCTCAAGTCCAACTGTCCGGTCACCGGCCAGCCGGACTGGGCGAGCGTGCAGATCCACCTCGACGGCCCACGCCTCGACCGCGCCGCCCTGCTGCGCTACCTGGTCGGCTTCCGCCGCCACGCAGAGTTCCACGAACACTGCGTCGAGCGGATCTTCTGCGACCTCTGGCAGCGCACCCGGCCCGATCGCCTCAGCGTCTACGCCCGCTACACCCGCCGCGGCGGCCTGGATATCAATCCGTTCCGCTGCAGTGATCCGCAGGCCCGGCCGGACAACCGCAGGCTGCCCAGACAGTAAGGCGAACCCGCGGGCTGTGTTTGCCCTTGGCTCCCCACGCGAACGGAGCTCCAACATGAGTCATCTCACAGACATCGATGCCGCTCCCATGGTCAACCGCGGGGCCATCATCCTCCGCCCTGCTCAGCCCTATCTCGACTGGGCCGCCAGCCTCGGCGGCGGAGGCCCGCTTCCCTCTGCGGACGGCGAGCAGGCGGTCTATCTGGTCGACGAATGGGAGAACGACCGCAGCCAGCAGCGCATCCTCCAGCGCTGCTTTGCCGAGCTCTTCGAGCAGGAGCTGGGGGCCTGGTGCACCGATGAGTCGCTCTGGCCGAAAAAGCGCGACCTCGCGACGTTCAAGAAGTGGTTCCGCGTGGAGATGCACTCCCTGGTCGTCGACGTCAGCGCCGAGCCGCTTGAGCTGGTCGAATCCTGACAGGCGGAGCGGTGTTCCGGTCCGCGGCCGGGGGCCTGCCCAGCGACTGACACGCGGCCCTCCGATGGAGGTGGGCGAGACCGCTCGTCAGCGGTTCACCTCGTCGCAATCCGTGCGTCGGGGCGGGTTGGGTCGACGGCGGTATACGCCGAACGGAAGGCTGCGTTCCCGTGCAGAATGCGGCGTAGAATCGTCGACACCCTTCCGGTGCGCGTCGCACGAACCGGCAGCCCAGTGAAACGGAGTGCTTGGCCATGTGGCGACATCAATCACTCGAGGTTCCAGCGATGGCCGACGCCCGCGGCGACGCGTTCCTCTCCAGCGTCGCCGCCGAACTGCGGCAGCTGAAGGCCAAGGGCGCGCCGCGCAAGGCGCTGCTGGAGCTGCTGACCAGCGCAGCCGAAAAGGTGGGCGGTTCGGGCGCGGTGGTGTCGATCATGCTGCTGGATGAGACTGGCCTGCTGCGCAACGCTGCCGCGCCCAACTTGCCCGCCGACTATGTGGCCGCGATAGACGGGCTGAAGCCCGATCCGGGACTCGGCACCTGCTGCGCTGCGGCGGCCACCGGCGAAGTGGTGCTGACCCCGGACTTCCTCGCCGACGACAAGTGGGCCGAGCTGCGCCACCTGCCCCTGTCGCTCGGCTTCCTCGGCGCCTGGAGCGTGCCGATCCGCGATGCCGAGGGTCGGGTCCTAGGCACCCTCGGCACCTATTTCCGCAGCCGGCGCTCGCCCGGCATGGACGAGCGCCGGCTGGTTGAAGGGCTGGCCGGGCTGGCCGGCGTGGCCCTGGGCGCGGAATGAGTGCTGCTGCACGTTGGGCCGCCGACCGGCCCCGATCAGGAATCCGCAATCCGGTTGCCGACCGCCATGGCCGCGCTTGAGCTTCGCGTTCCACCGCTTGCCGTGCTGGGCCTGGCCGTCGCCCTCCTCGCCGGCATGGAATGGCTGGCGCCGAGCCCGGGCGGGGTGCCCTTGGGGCTGCGCCCGGCACTGACCACGCTTCTCGTCCTCAGCGGTGCCGCGGTAGCCCTGTCCGGCGTGCTGTCCTTCCGCCGCCAGCGGACCACGGTCAACCCGCTGAGCCCGGATCAGGCCTCATCCCTGGTCTGCTCCGGCATCTACCGGTTCAGCCGCAATCCGATGTATCTCGGCTTCCTTCTGCTGCTGGGCGCCGCCGCGGCCTGGCTGTCCAGCCTGCATGCCCTGTGGCTGATGCCGGCCTTCGTGCTCTATCTGAACCGTTTCCAGATCGAACCCGAAGAGCGCGCGCTGGCCGCCCGTTTCGGCGCGGAGTTCAGCGCCTACCGGCAGCGGGTTCGCCGCTGGATCTAGTGTCCTGTCCCGCGAGTACATCGCAGAACTCGCCAGGCCTGCGCCGCCGAAGCTGCGTTGCGCGGCGTTTCCATACGGCGCCTTCAAGCGATGCGGTGCATGCTCGGGGTGGATTCGAAGGAGTCACGCCATGCGCCTGCTGCCCCCGATACTCGCCCTGTTCCTGCTCGGCTGCGCCTCGGCGCCGCCGCGCGACCTGCCGCCGCTGGCCGAGGTCGACCTGCCGCGCTTCATGGGGGCCTGGCACGTGATCGCCAACGTGCCGTACTGGCTGGAGGAGGGTAAGGTCGCCACCCGTGACGAGTACCGATTGCGCGAGGACGGCCGGATCGAAAATGTCTACGTCTTCCGGCGCGGCTTCGATCGGCCGGAGAAGCGCTGGGAAGGCGTCTCCACGGTCCAGCCGGGCAGCGACGGCGCGCGGTGGAGCGTGCAGTTCGTCTGGCCATTCAGCGCTGACCTGGAAGTCCTTGAGATCGATCCGGACTACCAGTGGGCGCTGCTCAGCAATCCCCGCCGCAGCCTCGCCTGGCTGCTGGCTCGCGACCCGGCGATGAGTGAGGCGCGGTATGCCGAGCTGGTGCAACGCTTCCGTCGCCACGCGGTCGATCCGGCCCGCCTTCTGCGCGTGCCCCAGTTCCCGGAGCAGGTCGGCCAGCCCGGATTCCAGTAACTCCGGCCGCACGCGGCTACCATAGGCGCCTGTCCGTCTCTGCCCGCACCATGCCCGGCTGTCCCATCCTCACCTACCACTCGCAGCTGCTGTTCGGAAACGACTACCGCAACAACTCGCATGTGGGGCTGGCGGCCGACCTCGAGGTCATCGCCGCATCCGGCCGGCAGATCATCGGCCTGCGCGAGCTGGTGGCGTCCCTGCGCGGCGCGCGGGACCTGCCGCTCGACGAGCTCGTCTGCATCACCTTCGACGACGGCCCGGATTTCGACTGGCTGGACATCGAGCACCCCGAGCACGGCCCGCAGCCCTCGTTCGCCACCCTGCTGCGCCGCCACGCCGCGGCGCATCCCGGGCAGCGGCCGATCTGCGCGACCAGCTTCGTCATCGCCGACGCTGGCGCCCGGCATGAGATCAGCACCCAGGCCATGGGACGGGAATGGATGAACGACCACTGGTGGCGCGAGGCGGCGGCCAGCGGCCTGCTGCAGATCGACAGCCACGGCCTCGACCACCGCCATCCCTGCCTTGCCCCGGGTGATGCCGACTGGGGCCACTTCCACGCCATCGCCGACGAGGTCAGCTGCGCACAACAGGTCGATGCCGCGAATTCGATCATCGCCGAGCGCAGCGGCCAGCCGCCGCGGATCTTTGCCTACCCCTATGGCCAGGCCAGCGAGTACCTGCGCAGCGAGTACCTGCCCCGCCACGGCCAGCGCCTCGGCCTTGAAGCCGCCGTCAGCATCGAGCCCGGGCATTTCCACTGGGACAGCGATCCGTGGTTCCTGCCCCGCTACGTGTCGCTGGCCCACTGGCACAGCCCCGAGGAGCTGGCCAGCCTGCTGCGCGGCTGAGGAGCGGGCCGGGCGCGAACCAGACATCCATAGGGTGCGGCTGGCCGCACCCGGCGTACCGTACGAACGCCCGTGTCGGTGCGTCCAGGACGCACCCCATGGGGCTTCGCTCACGCCCAACGAAGCCCGACTGTAGATGCTATGCGGGCCGTCCGCAGTTAAACCTCTAATTGGGACCAACCAACGGAGGCGAACATGCGAACGGCCCGCGAGTGGGAAGTGTATGTCGGAGAGG
>NZ_JALNMH010000024.1 GCF_023156535.1 Pseudomarimonas salicorniae
GGGGCGGGGAGCCGCTCTACATACGAGGTCAGCCAAAGCTGCCCCAAGGAGCAAGCGGCTTCCCCGGAAATCGACCGGTGGTATAGGCGAATCTGAAGCCGGATCCAAGGTACAAGGAGCCAGTTTGCTGGCGATCATCCCATCCGGGGCGCCTATCGCCAGCAAGCTGGCTCCTACACACGCAACGGCGCTGCCAGGTCCGGTTTGCTCCGCAAAGCAGACCTTGCCGCAGTCAAATTTTGGGAGCGCCCGTGGGCGCGACCGCGACGCTACGCATTCACCACAGACCGCGGCCAGAGCGGATTTCCGCCGTCGCACCCAAGGGCGCTCCCACAGTCGGGCTTTGTTGGGCGTCGGCGAAGCCCCATAGGGTGTGCCTTGGAGCACGGATACGGGCGTTCGGACGGTATGCCCGGTGCGGCCAGCCGCACCCTATGGTTGTATTCCGTCCGCCGCAAACCGGCCGTTCGCCACGGCCTCGGATGGGCGGGCTTTCGTAGGAGCGGACATGGCCGCGACCGCGGAGTTCCGCTCTGGCCGCGGTCTGTGGTGAAAACGCCAGGCCGCGGGAGCGCCCTTGTGCGCCGCTACAGTCGGGCTTCGTTGGGCGTCAGCAAAGGCCCGTAGGGTGTGCCTTGGCGCACCGATACGGGCGTTCGGACGGTACGCCCGGTGCGGCCAGCCGCACCCTATGGATGACCGCTTCGTCCCCGGCGAGGTCAGGATCCGGCTTTCGGGTTTGATTCGCCGGAGCTGGATTCCTCCGGCTGCTCGTCGGCCTCGAACAGCTTCTCCAGATCGCGCAGTGCGTCGCGCGATGAGACCACCAGCGCGGCCTCGTCGTCATAGACCAGGTGCTGCTCGCGCAGCAGGGCCTCGTCATGTTCGGCGAACTTGCGCGTGCGCTCGCTGGCCTGGTCGGCGTCGAGGCCGAGCGCCATCAGGGCGTGCCGGCCCATCTCGATCGAGGAGTGGAAGGTCTCGCGGGTGACCACGTCGACGCCAAGGTCCATGAGGCGAAAGGCGTGCTGGCGGTTGCGCGCCCGGGCCAGGATGCGCACGTGCGGGAACAGCCGGCGGACGATGCGCACGGTGCGCAGGTTGGCGTCGGGATCGTCGGTGGTCACAACAAACAGTTCCGCCCGCCCGGCGTGGGCGGCACGCAGCAGGTCGGGACGGGCCGGGTCGCCGAAGTAGATCTTGGTGCCGAAGCGCCGCGACAGGTCGACCTGCTCGGGGCTGTTCTCCAGCGCGGTGAACGGGATCTTCGAGGCGCGCAGCAGGCGACCGACGATCTGGCCCATGCGGCCGAAGCCGGCGATGATCACCCGCGGATGCTCGTCGTCGATGGGATCCGGCTCGCGCTGGGCGCGCGCTTCGGGATGCCGGTTCAGCCAGCTGCCAAGGCCCAGCACCAGCGGCGGCGTGGCCGCCATCGACAGGCCGACCACCACCACCAGGCGGTCGCGCAGCGCCGGGTCGAGCAGGCCCGCCTTGAAGGCCTCGGCGAAGATGACGAAGGCAAACTCGCCGCCCATCGCCATGATCACCGCCAGCTGGGCCGCGCTGCGCGCGCCAAGCCCGCCGAGCCGGCCGACGCCGAACAGGACCAGCGACTTCAGCAGCAGCAGGCAAGTGACGCCGGCGAGGATGGGCAGCGGTTCCTGGGCCACGACCTGCAGGTCGATGGTCATGCCGACGGCGATGAAGAACAGACCGAGCAGCAGGCCCTTGAAAGGCTCGATATGCGATTCCAGCTCGTGGCGGAACTCCGAGTCGGCCAGCAGGACGCCGGCGAGAAAGGCGCCCAGGCCCATGCTGAGGCCGACGCTCTGCATCAGCCAGGCGGTGCCGGCGACGACCATCAGCGCGCTGGCGGTGAACACCTCGACCGACTGCGCCCGGGCCACCGCGCGGAACAGGTGGCGCAGCAGCCAGCGCCCGATGACGATCACCGCGGCGATGGCCAGGAGCGCATTGCCCACCGCCAACCAGTCCGGCGCCGAGCGCTCCGCCGCGCGGGCCTCCCCGAGCAGCGGGATCAGGGCCAGCAGCGGGATCACGATGATGTCCTGGAAGAGCAGGATGGCGAAGGCCAGCCGGCCGTGTCCGGCGGTCAGCTCCTTGCGCTCGGCGAGCATCTGCAGGCCGACCGCGGTCGAGGACAGAGCCAGGGCCATGGCGACGATGAAGGGCGTCTTCCAGCCGCTCCAGAGCAGGCTGAGCCCAAGGCCGAGCAGGGCGGCACTGCCGAACACCTGCAGAGCGCCGATGCCGAACACCTGGCGGCGCATCACCCACAGCCGTGCCGGCGACAGCTCGAGGCCGATGATGAAGAGCAGCATCACCACGCCGAACTCCGAGGCGGCCAGGATGGCGTCCGGATCCGGCACCAGTCCCAGCACATGCGGGCCGATCGCCACGCCCGCGGCCAGATAGCCGAGTACGGCACCGAGGCCGAGATAGCGGAACAGCGGCACGGCCAGCACCGCGGCGAGCAGGAAGAGCAGGGCGATGTCGAGAAAACCGGTGTCGTGCATGCAGGGCATCCGCGGTGGACGCACCGATTATGCCGCCAAGCCGTGACCCGACCCGATGGAGGTCGCAGGCGGAACCGAGCAAAGGTCGACGGCGGCGGCGGCCCTGCGACACAATCGGGTCGACAGGGGATGTCGACGGCGGCGCGGGAGGGCGGCCGCGTGCTCCGCGCCCCGGCCGAACGCACGGAATTCGATGAGCACACAGCCGCAAGCCGCGCAGTCCGAATGGTGGGAGCGCCCGGACCGCCACTACGACGCCGGGGGCGACCTCCGCTTCGCCGGGCGCAGCGTTGGCGCCCTGGCTGCCGAGCTCGGCACGCCCACCTTCGTCTACTGCGCGGCGCGGATCAGCCAGAACGTCACCCGACTGCGCCGCGCCCTGGATGGCGCCGGCATGCTCGTTCGCCTGTTCTATGCCATGAAGGCGAACCGCTACGCGCCGCTGCTGCGGCACATGCGCGGGCTCGGCGTCGGCATCGATGCCTGCTCGCCGAACGAGGTGCGTCACGCGCTGGACTGCGGCTTCCGCGAGGCCGAGATCTCGTTCACCGCGACCAGCCTCAGCCGTGCCGACCACGAGGCCATCGCCGGCTGGCCGGACATGCTCCTCAACCTCGATGCGATCGCCGCGCTGCCGCCCACCGCCGAGCGCAGTCCCGGGCGCGCGGTCGGCCTGCGGATCAATCCCGCGATCGGCATCGGCTATGCGGACAACGAGAAGCTGCGCTACGCCGGCGCCCGGCCGAGCAAGTTCGGCATCTACCTCGACCGCTTCAGCGAGGCACTGGAGAAGGCATCGCATCTCGGCCTCGACGTCGTGCGCCTGCATTGCCACGCCGGCTGCGGCTTTCTCGACCCGCAGCGGATGCAGCTGGATGCGCTGTATGCCGCCATCGGCCGCTTCCTCGACCTCGCGCCCGGCGTGCGCGAGCTGAACCTCGGCGGCGGCCTTGGCGTGCCGCAGCGCGCCGGCGACACCGAACTGGACCTTGCCGCCTGGGTCGCCCTGCTCAAGCGCCACTTCGGCGGGCGCGGCCTGCAGCTGGCATTCGAGCCGGGCGACTACTTCGTCAAGGACGCCGGCGCCCTGCTTACCGAAGTCACCCACGACGAGACCAAGGGCGGCGTGCGCTTCGTCGGCGTCAATGCAGGGTTCAACCTGCATCCCGAGCCGGCCTACTACCAGCGCCCGCTGCAGCCAGTGCCCGCGCGTCGCGCGCCGCTGGCCGGGCCGGCGACCGTGGCCGGCAACATCAACGAGGCGCTCGACCTGTGGATCGAGGATGAGCCGCTGCCGCCGCTGGAGCCCGGAGACGTGCTCTGCTGGCTCAATGCCGGCGGCTACGGCGCGGCGATGGCCAGCAGCCACTGCCTGCGCGGCGACTTCCGCGAGCACTGGCTGGCCCCGGTGCGCGAGAAGGCACGGCTGACCGAGCAGGCCATCTCCGAGCTCAGCCAGGGCGCCTGGGACACGCTGTACGGCTCGACCGGCGAGCCGATCTGGGGCAACGAGCCGCTCCCCTTCCTTGCTCGTTTCGGGGAAACCCTGCGTTCAGGGCTGCGCGCGCCCTCGCGGCTGCTCGACGCCGGCGTCGGCGAGGGACGCAATCTGCCCTTCCTGCTGTCGCTGGGGGCTGACCGGGTGGACGGCATCGACGCCTCGGCGCGGGCGCTGGCCAAGGTGCCGGAGGCGATCCGCGCGCGGGTCCATCTGCAGCGGGCGCAGCTGGCCGATACCGGCCTGCCCGGGGCGAGCATCGATGCAGCCCTGCTCCTCGACACCTTCGAGACACTCCCCGATGCCGACCGCGTCCTCAACGAGCTGCACCGCGTCCTGAAGCCGGGCGGCCTCCTGCTGTGCAACACTCCGGGACTGGATGACGGCGTAGCGGGAGTCGACATGCGGGCGCTGAGCGACAACGCCTTCCTCTATCGCAGCCGCTACTACTTCCACTTCGTCAGCCCCGACGAGGCGATCGCCATGTTCGAGGCGGCGGGTTTCGAGGTGGTCAGCGCCGAACACTGTGCCTGGGTCGAGGCGCCGCATCCGGGCTTCCGCGACGAGACCCACGGCCACGCCAGCCACGTGCTGCTGGCGCGGCGCCGCGGGGATGCGGCCTGATGGCGGTGTCGGCGCGGCGACTGTTCCAGGTGCTGCCCGACGAAGGCGGCAAGGTCCTGGGTTTCGCCATCCTCGCCGCGATGCTGCAGGCCGGGGTCGCCATCGGCATGGTCGCCGCCGATTCGCTGTTCCTCGCCCAGCTCGGCGTCGAGAAGCTGCCGCTGGTCTTCATCTTCATGCCGGTGGTGATGGCGGTCTACGCGCCGATCTACTCCCTGCTGCTCGGTCGGCTCGGCGCCCATGGGCTGTTCCGGCTGACCCTGCTGCTGCTGATTGCGGGCGGACTGTTCTTCGGGCTCAGCGCGGCGCAGTTCGCCGAGCAGCCCTGGTACCTGTTTGCCATCAAGTTCTACGCCGGGCTCTGGTTCATCGCCCTCTACACCCTGTTCTGGAACTTCGCCGACGACTACTTCAGCATCCTCGACGGCAAGCGCCTGTTCGGCCTGATCTCCGCAGGCAGTTCCGCCGGCGCCATGCTCGGCGGTGGCCTGGTGGTGGCTTTATCCGGGATGATTCCGGTGGCCAGCCTGTTCCTGATCTGGGCCGGCCTTGCGCTGCTCACCTGGCCGGTATTCGCGGCCCTGCTGCGCCGGCACAGGCCGATCGCCACGGACGAGGAGGCCGGAGTGGAGGGCAGCTCGCTCGGCGCGCTTCTGCGCTTTGCCGCCGGCGCCCTGCGCGGCTCGCGGTTTGCGGTCTCGCTGGCGCTGATCTGCTTCCTGATGGTCAGCCTGACTGCCCTGATGGACTACATGGCGCTCGGCCAGTTCGCGATCGATCGCGACGCCGCCGAGCTGACCCGGCTGCTCGGCCTGCTGCACGGCCTCGCCGGTGCGCTGACCCTGCTGATCAACCTGTTCCTGTTCAACCGCATCGTCGGCCGGCTCGGTGTCTCGGGGACCGCCCTGGTCCTGCCGCTCTGCTATGTGGCGGTGTTCGTGTTCTTCTTTCTCGAACCGGGCTTCGTCGCGGCGGTGGTGGCCTTCTTCGCCTACCAGAGCCTGTTCGTCGCGGTCGAGTACAATAACGTCAACCTGCTCTACGGCGCGCTTCCGCAGCGGATGAAGCGCCAGCTGCGCACCTTCATCGAGGCGCTGGCCGAGCCGCTGGCCACCGCCACTGCCGGCCTCGTGCTCTGGTACAGCGCGGGCAGCCTCGACACCTCGAACCTTGCGCTGTCCGGCCTGCTGGTCGCCTGCCTCGCCCTGCTGGTCGCGGCGCTGATCCGCCACGACTACGGACGCGCGCTGGCAATCAACCTGCGCGCCGACTGGCTGGACTTCGCCAACCCCGAGGAGGGCTGGCGGCGGCACCTGACCGAGACCGATTTCGAGCGTCTGCGCGAGGTCGCCCGGGAGGGCGCGCGCGAGCAGCGGCTGCTGGCCGTCGACCTGCTCTGGCGACTGCGCGACCCCGCCGCCCGGGAGGCGCTGCTGAGCTTCCTCGGCGACGCCGATGCCGCCGAGGCCGAGAAGCTGCGTCCGGCGATTTCCGGCCTGCTCCAGCACGACGATACCGAGAGCCTGGCCGAGACCCTGCTCTGGCTCGAAAGCGACCAGGCGCCGAGTGATCCCGACGTGCTCGAGGAGTTCACCGGCTCCGGGGCCTTCCCCGTGCGCCAGCACCAGCACTGGCGGCACAGCCGTGATCCCGTGCACCAGGCGGCCCTGGCCGTGGCACGCTGGAACGGCACGCGGCTCGACGACGTCGCCCAGGCCATCGGCGAGATCCGCGGCATGCTGGCCGGCAATGCCCACGCCCGGCGCATGGGCATCCGCGCGATCGGCGACTGCCGTCATTCGCGCTACTACGGCGAGCTGCTGCCCTTCCTCAGCTGTGACGATCCCGAGCTGCGCCGCGAGGCGCTGCGCTCGACGCGCAAGCTGGCCTCGCCCGAGACCACTCAGCTGCTGCCCCAGGTGCTGCCCCTGCTGCGCGACGCGCCCAGCGAAGAGCGCTTCCTGATCCTCGACATCGCCGAGCGCACCGGCGACACCTCGGCGATCCGCAGCCTGCTGCTCGGCGCCGAGCACTTCTCCGCCGGGGAGAGTCGCCGGCTGGAGGAAGTCATCCGCAGCATGGGGCTGAAGGCGATTCCCGGCGTGATCCACGTGCTGCGCGACGTGGCCGCGCCCTACCACTCGCGCTCGATCGCCCTGCGCGCCCTGTCGCGGCTGGCCATGCCCCAGCTGCTGATGGTGGCCGACGAACTGATCGATGCCGAGCTCGGCATCGCCGAACGTGCGGTGGCCGCGCACCGCGCCCTGGTCGCCCGGCGCGAGTCGAGGCAGGGCACCGGTTGCGTTGTCCTGACCCGCTATTACCGCGACGCCGCGGCCCAGGGCCTCGAGTTCGTCCTCGAACTGCTCAGTCTGGCCGGGCGCCTGCCCGACTTCGACCTGATCCGCGCCAGCCTCTCCTTCGCCAATGCCCGCGATCGCGCCAATGCGGTCGAGACCATCCAGCAAAGCTGCTCGCGCGAGCTGTTCGAGCGGATCGCGCGGCTGATCGACGCCACCGTGGCCATCGCCGGGCTCGACGTGGTCCGCCAGCGCGGCGGCCAGCGCAGCCTGCGCGACCTGCTCCGCGACGCCGCGCTGAGCAGCGTGCCGCTTGAGTCATCGTCCGGTCTGATCGCCCATCATGAGCTGGGCCTGCCCGGCACGCCCGCGCTGCTGCGCGAGCGCCTCGAGCTCGCCAGCGACGCCCATCGAGGCGACTGGCTGATCGAGCTGCTGCCGCGCTTTGCCGAGCGCGCGCCGGATGAGCCGCCGCCCGTCCATTCGGTGGAACGGGTGGCGATGCTGGTGCGCGCCGAATTCTTCTCCGAGGCGCGGGTGCTGGCGCTCGACTTCTTGGCCCGGCACAGCGAGGACCGCAGGGTGCCCGCCGGCGAGCTCATCTACCGCCGCGGTGACGCCGCCGACGCGTTGTTCATCGTCGCCGAGGGCGAGGTCAGCCTCAGCCGCGAATCCGGCGAAGCCCTGGTCGGCCCCGGCGCCACCTTCGGGCAGCGCGTGCTGATGGGGGACCCGGAGCGCGGCGAGGACGCGCGTTCCGGTGGCTGCCGCCTGCTGGTGCTGCCCGGCGCGCTGGTCGAGCGGGCCATCGAGATCTTCCCGTCGATGGGCATCGGGCTCTACCAGTTCAAGACCATCTCGGCCTTCTCGTGATCGTCCGCCCATGAAGCTGACCTTCAGTTTCCAGACACTGATCATGAGCGTGCTGGCCACGGTGCTGACCCTGGCCACCGCGTTCTGGGCGCTGGCGGTCTACGACTCGATCTACCGCATCATCCTCGGCGGCTTCGACCAGAAGCTGCAGGCGCTGGCGGGCGGCGCGGCCGTGCTGACCGATGGCGATGCCCACGCCGACTACCAGCGTCCGCATCGCATCTCCGCGATCTGCGGCGGCAGCCGGATCTGGGGCTTCGACGAGGAGCGCGACCGATTCGTCGAGATCGATCCGGCCGCCGGCGGCGCGCTGCCGCTCGAGCCACAGCCCTCGCCGTCGCCGCGACCGATCGCCGAGCTGGCCTGCGCGGTCGATGATGGCCGGGTGCTGGCCCTGGACGTCGACGGAGCGCTGCACTGGCTGCTGGGCGAGCCGCTGGCCCTGCGCGAGGACCTGCCGCCCTTGTCCGAGATCTTCCACGCCCAGGGCAGCTGGTGGGGCCGCAGCGGAAACCGCCTGCACGCCCTGCTGGCGGAGGCGCCCGCGGAGACCGGCGATGGCTCGGCGAGTGAAGGGCCGGCAGTGGGCAGCATGGAATCGCCGGGCCTGGTCGCGCTGGGCGCCGCCGTCGACCGCCTGGCCTTCGACGCCGACATGCGGCGACTGGTGGGCATCGGCATCGAGGCCGGCGAGGTGGTCGAGCTGGCCCCGGACGGCCGCATGCGCCGGCGCTTTTCCATCGACCTGGACGGCCGCCGCGTCCAGGGCCTGGTGGTGCAGGGAGATCAAGCCTACCTGGCCTCCTCGGGCCTGCTCGCCGTCGACCTGGACAGCGGCGAGCTGGGGGCCGAGCCGCCGCCGCCGGGCTACTTCAGCGAGTCGCACCCGTTCATCGAACGCTACGCGCCCGCCTACCGGCACGTGCGCAAGGTATCCGGACTGACCTTCCTCTACACCGAGCAGATCCTCGCCGGTGACCAGCTGCGCTACATCCTCGATGGCAGCGAAGGGGACGACCACACGCCGCCGGGCTACGAGGACACCATTCCCGAGGACTCGCTGCAGGATCTGCAGGCCGCGCAGAACCAGGGGCGGGCCTATGTCTCCGATATCCGGCAATGGGAGGTCTGGGGCCTGATCAAGCTGGCCGCCGAGCCGATTTTCGCCTCCGATGGACGGGTGGTGGCGCTGGCCGGGGCGGATGTGGACATCGGCGTGATCCGCGGCAAGACGCGCAACGCCCTGTTCGCGGTGCTCGGCGTCGGCGTCGGCCTGCTGCTGCTGGCCGCCTGGGTCTCACTGCGGGTCTCGCGCAGCCTCACCCGACCGCTGCGCGAGATCAAGGACGCCGCCCTGCGCATCGCCGCCGGCTACTTCGACCGCCCGCCGGAGGCGCGCGGCCGCGACGAGATCGCAGGCCTTGCCGGCAGCCTCGCCGCGCTGGGCACCCGCCTGCAGGGACAGGAGCGACAGTCGCAGGCCTACCAGCAGACCCTGGTCAGTGGCCGCATGCAGATGGCCCTGGAGCACGCCCTGCGCGACGAGTCCGCGCTCGCGGCAAGCGGCCTGCCCTTCGAGCCCCCGGCGGATGCCGCCAGCGGGCTGCGCGCCTCGGCTGTCGGTGACCCGCGCGCCTGCCTGTACTGGGACGCCCGGTTCTCCGGCGAGGGCCTGGAGCCGGCGCGCGATCAGGCCCGGGTGCTGCAGCTGGCCCGCTCCCTGCTGCGTCGCAAGCCCCTGGCGACCGCGCAGGACCTGCTGTTCTCCGCCGAGCCCCAGCTGACTTGCCTGCTCGCCTGGCAGGCTGAGGAGCAGACCCTCCGCGTGCGCTGCCGGGGCAGCCTGCGCGTCGAGAGGGTCGATCGCGATGGCAGCAGTGCCACGCTGAAGCTGGCCGATGGCATGGTGTTGCCGCTGCGCGGCTGCACTGGACTGGCGCTGCCGGGTGGCTGGACCCTGGCCTTGGCGCCGCCCGTCGAGGAAGCCCTCCCATGAGCATGAGCCTTGCCGACAAGCTGTTCGCCCTGCAGGCGGTGGAGCCCTTCGCCCAGCTGCGCGCCGATGAGCTGCTGACCATCGCCACTGCCACCCATCTGCATCGTTTCGCACCGGGCCATCTGCTCTGCGGCGAGGGCGCGATGCTGCAGCGGCTCTACGTACAGGTCTCGGGCAGCGCGGTCGACCCGGCCGGAAACGTGATGCAGCCGGTACTCGGCACGACCATCCTCTTGACCGGCAAGCCGGCGCCCTTCCCGATCCTGGCCGGGCCGGAAGGCTATGTCGCCCTCGCCCTGCCGCGCGGCAAGTTCTTCACCGTGCTGACCGAGTGCCCGGCCCTGCTCACCGGCTTCTTCCGCATGCCCCTGCTCGGCGTCGACTACCGGCGGGAGCGCCGCGCATGACGATCCGGCTGCGCTATTACCTGGCGATCCTGCCGCTGTTCCTCGGCGTCGCGCTGATCAACGGCCTGCTCGTCTACGCGCTCGATCGGCAGGAGATCCGCTGGGGCCTGCAGCAGAGGGCCGAGGGGGCGGCGGCGGTGCTGGCCGGCTTCTGGCCGACCATCGTCGAAGAGGCCCCGGCCCGCCAGCGCGCCCGGCTGCGCGCCTTCAGCCGACGCCTCGGCGGCGTGGCGATCACCGGCTTCGGCGCGGACGGCACGCCGCAGGTGCTGGTTGAGCGCGAGGGCATTCCCGCGCCCACGCTCGATGCCGGCAGGGCGGGGGGGCTGGCCGACAACGGTCTTGGCTGGCACTGGCAGTCCCGGCCCGAGGCGCCCAGCGATCTCAACATCGGCTACGCCAGCGTGCCGGAGACAACGGAGGACGGGCTGTCCGTCATGGCCGTCAGCGAGCCCGACCGGACCCTGCGCGAGGCGACCGCCGAACTGGTCGAGCAGCTCCTGCTGCTCTCGGCGGTGCTGCTGCTGGCCGGCGTGCTGGTCGCCGAATGGCTGACCCGCTATGCGCGTCGCGAGTTGGGCGCCCTGGCCCGCGGCGCCCATTCGCTGGCCGAGGGCCAGTACCTGCAGCATTGGCCTTCCGGACGGATTCGCGAGCTGAATGACCTTGGCGGTACCCTGCTGACCATGGCCAGCCTGCTTGCCGACGGTACCAGCCAGACCCGACGCCGATTCTTCGAAGCCGAATTGCTGCCCGGTGATGCCGATCTTGCCGCGGCGCTGCGCGAGTCGGTGCTTCCGTACCAGGTGCCCGACGAGCTCGCCGCCCGCTGCGCCTGGCGATGCCTCGGACCGCAGCTGGCCGAGGAGTTCCTCGGCCAGCGCCGGGTGGAGACCGGATGGTGGCTGGTGGCCGGCACCCAGCGCACCGACCCGGCAGCGCGCAGCGAGCTGCAGCGTTCGCTGGCCGCGCTGGCGACCCGCGACTACCTGCTCGACCGCGTCGCCGGCGGCATCGACGGCGACGAGATGAGCCGCGCGCTCTCGCTGTTTCCCTGCAGCGTGCTGCAGGTGCTCTGGCTGCCCGACGCCGGAGAGGCGCGCGGCTGGATTCTCGATCCGCTGAAGCCGGGCCTGGTCCCGTTTACCCCGCGCCGGCGCTTCGCCATGATCGGCACCGTGCCGCGCGAGGCCATGCGGCTGGCGCGGACCTACGAAGGGCAGTTTCCGAAGCGTCCGCTGGCGCAGGCCATGGACGAGATCTCCGGCCTGCTCTCGGGCAGCTTCCGCGGCCTGCTGGTCATCGCCGAGTCGCAGCCGGTGTCGCTCGAGGTCGAGCCGGCATGAATGCCGAGCGGCGTCGCAGCGAGCGCTTCCGGCCGACCG
Source organism: Pseudomarimonas salicorniae (assembly GCF_023156535.1). Lineage (GTDB taxonomy): Bacteria > Pseudomonadota > Gammaproteobacteria > Xanthomonadales > Xanthomonadaceae > Pseudomarimonas > Pseudomarimonas salicorniae. The sequence goes on from NZ_JALNMH010000024.1 coordinate 11,624, forward strand.
ACCGGGTCCGCTTCGGTCTGCGCTTCAAGATCATCCTGGGCCTGACCCTGTTCAACATCCTCGGCACCGCGGTGTTCGCCTGGAACCACTACCGGATCGAGAAGGACGCCACGATCGAGGGCATCCAGCAGAAGCTCTCGGCCGCGGCGCGCGCCCTGCCGGACATGCTGCCGCCGGGCTATTTCGACCGCGCAGTGACCCCGGAGGCAGTCAGCGCCCAGGAGTACGAGGCGATCCTGCGCAAGCTGTCCGACTACTGTCGTGACACCGGGCTGATCTACCTCTACAGCTACGCCGCCGTCGACGGGCAGTTCCATACCACCAGTTCCAACGGCACCCCGCAGGAGCTGGCCGAGGGCAGCTACGCCCGCTACTGGGAAACCTATTCCAACCCCCTTCTGACGCAGGCCTTCGCCGAGAATCGCGCCTACTTCGGCGAAACCAGCGAAGACGACGAATGGGGCGAGGTCTACTTCCTGTTCTCGCCGCGGCAGACCGCCGCCGGCACCCGCTACGTGGTCGGTGCCGATGTCTCGATCGAATACCTCTACGCCAAGCTGGACGCCTCGCTGCGCAATTCGATTCTGATCGGCTTCGCCAGCTTCTTCGTGGTCTTCGCCTTCAGTTTCTGGCTCGGCAGCCGGGTCTCCTCGAAGATCACCCGGCTCTCCGAATACACCCGCGAGCTCGCGGCGTCCGACTTCCAGCCGGTGCAGGATGACGCGCTGCGCCAGCTGGTGGTGCGGATTCCCTCGGAAAGCCGCGACGAGATCGCCCAGCTGGCCAGCTCCTTCATCACCATGGAGACAAGGCTCAACAACTACCTGCAGGAGCTGACCGAGACCACCGCCACCAAGGAGCGTCTGCGCAACGAGCTGAAGATCGCCGGTGACATCCAGCTCAGCATGCTTCCGCGGCAATTCGATCCGCTGCGCGATGGCCACCGCGGCGTGGCCATCGACCTGCACGCCACGGTGAAGCCGGCCAAGGAGGCCGGCGGCGACCTCTACGACTACTTCTTCATCGACGACGAGCACGTCTGCTTCATGGTCGGCGACGTGTCCGACAAGGGCATGCCCGCCGCCCTGTTCATGACCGTGGCGGTGACCCTGATGCGCGCCCGCTCGCAGGCGGAGCTGGCCGATGCGCCCGAACGCATCCTCGCCGAGGCCAACGACCTGCTGGAAGAGCAGAACGCGATGTGCCAGTTCGTCACCCTGTTCATCGGCATCATCGATGTGCGGACCGGTCGCGTCTGCTACGCCAACGGCGGCCACAACCGACCCTACCTGTGCCGTCCCGGTGCCGCGCCAGCCAAGCTCGTGGCCGACGAGGGCGTGGCGCTGGGCATCCTCCCCGGGGCGGAATTCCGCTCGCAGGCCCTGCAGCTGCAGCCGGGCGATACGCTGTACCTGTACTCCGACGGCGTCACCGAGGCGGTCTCCGAAGACGGCAGCTTCTTCGGCGAGCCGCGCCTCGAGGCCGAGCTGGCCGAGCTGACGGCGCAGCCCGGGCTGTCGGCAAAGCAGTGGGTGGAAGCAAACCTGGCGAGCGTGATCGGCTTCTCCGACGACCACCACCAGGCGGACGACATCACCATCCTGGTCCTGCGTTACACGGGCAAGGCCGGGTGATCGACCCGCAAGCGGATGCCTGGCTGGTCGAGGCTGCGGGTGGCGACATCGAGCGCCTGCAGTCCCTGCGCCGGCGCGTGCTGGAGGGTGAACCGGCAGGCTATGTGGCCGGACTGATCCGCTTCCGCGGCCTGCGCCTGAAGATGGACCGGCGCGCCTTCATCACCGATTCCGAAACCAGCCTGCTGGTCGATGTCGTGCTGGAACAGGGCAGGGCGCTGCAGCGCGAGCTGCACCGGCCGCCACGGGTCCTGGAGTTCGGGGTCGGCGCCGGGTCACTCAGCCTCGCCCTGCACGCACTCGAGCCGGAGTGGCGCTACACCGGCCTCGATGTCGACGCCGCCGCACTGGAGCTGGCCGCCGAGAACGCCGCCAGCCACGCCTGCCGGCTGGACCTTCTGCAAAGCGACTATCTCGATGGCTGGCCGGACGACCGCACCCCGCCCGACCTGGTCTTCGGAGACCCGCCCTGGGGGTCGCGCGAGGATCTCTACGACGCAGGAAGGGATGCGGCCTACTACGACGCCATGCCGCCGGCCTCGGCCTATCCGCACGGGGGCCGGACGGCGATCCACGACGAGCTGCTGCGGCGGCTGCGCGCGGCGGGCTGGGCGGCGCGCATCGTCCTCAACTACGGCGTGCTGCCGGAACCGCTCATCGCCCGCTCGGCCGCCCCGCTGCCGCAGTGGCGTCTGGTGCATCCCAAGCCCGGCATCAGCGTGCTGGTCGGCGAGGCCAACATCGCGCCCCGCCCCTGAGGGCGGACAGGTCCAAACCGGCCCGCTGGCGCAGCGGCTGATCGGCCGTGATGGGCGCGAACCGCACCCTGCAATGCCGCTGGATGTAGGAGCCAGCTTGCTGGCGATCCTTCCAATCCGGGGCGCCTATCGCCAGCAAGCTGGCTCCTTGTACCTTGGATCCGGCTTCAGATTCGCCTATACCACCGGTCGATTTCCGGGGAAGCCGCTTGCTCCTTGGGGCAGCTTTGGCTGACCTCGTATGTAG
>NZ_JALNMH010000025.1 GCF_023156535.1 Pseudomarimonas salicorniae
GGCAGGAGCAAGAGGTACTGACTGGGGATCATCAGCCAGAAACCTGTCGCGCACGCTCGACTGGGAGTTCGATGGTTATGTTCCCCACGCGCCTGCTAGCTAACTACGTATTCGAGCTGACCGGGGGGAGAGGTCATGGTGTTTTCTGATAAGTTGCCGGCCAACGGCAGCTCAATACGGCGTTAGCTTTTCTGTGAATCGACTGCATGCACGCTGATGAATACAAAAAGCGCTTTGAGCCAGAGTCGTCACCCGGCTGGGACGCCATCGATCTGTGCCTGCGGGAGCGCTATGGCGAGCAAACTCCAAAACACTTTGCCAATCCGGTGCCATTCGCACTCGGTGGCGAGAACCCGTTGCAGGGGGTCAGCATTTACGACTATCCAGCTGAGCCTGCCCACCTGCATTTCGTAACGTATGGTCTGTCTGAGCTCTTCTACAACGAGGAGGCGGCCGGAGGAGAGTTTAGTGGCTTCGGGTTCGAGTTGACTCTTCGTTTGGAGAAACCTACTTCAGAGGGTGAAGTTCCGTACTGGGCCATGAACCTACTCCAGAATATCGCGAAGTACGTGTTCTCTTCCAAGCGCTGGTTTGAGCCCGGTCATTTCATGCCGGCTAACGGTCCTATTTGCCTTGGTTCGAGCACGCTTGTCACTGCATTGGTCATGGTCGAGGACCCAGAGCTCGGCACTATATCAACGCCCCACGGCCAGCTTCAGTTTGTTCAAGCGTTCGGCGTGACACAGCAAGAGTACGAGGCTATTCGCGACGGCAAGCTCGATTGCTCAGGTTTCATCGAGCACGAAAAACAGACGAACCCGCTCTTTATTACACGGCTCGGTCGCGCAGAAAGCTAACTACGTATTCGAGCTGACCGTTGGGAGAGGTCATGGTGTTTTCTGATACGCTGCCGGCCAACGGCAGCTCAATACGGCGTTAGCCAGCTATGGAAATGACTTCGCTTCTTGACCGCATTCGCTCGTTTAATGTTGACGCCTTAACTGCGGCCATTGCGACCGCTGGAGATGTGCACGTTGAGCCCGCCCTGTGCGACAAGCAGGGCTGCCTTGTTGGCGAGGGTGACTGGGGCCTCCCGATACGAGTTGATTACCTGGTTCGGGGGCGTGAGTCTGAAAGTAGCGAACCCATCAGCCCATCTCGCGCGCTATCGTTCGATCCAATAACCTTCCAAGTCGGCCAGATTACCCTTGAGCTACGCCCATTTGGTTGGGATTGGCTGCCGCTATTCGTTGACCAGGAGCCCCGTGTTGTCGGGCCCGCCTTGAAAGAATGGTTCTTGGCCTGGTTCGACACAGAGGACACTAACACTCTAGACGAGCACGGGCTCTACGGTGTAGTGCACTTCCTCTCTGACCCAGAGCCTTCCCAAGGCGGTTCGGCCCTAAATATTGATCTTGGATCCGCTCCGGTTGCTTGCTTCACTTCGCTCCTTGAGCACCTAGCGGCTGCCGGTGTACATCTCGCGCGAGCTGGCTAACTACGTATTCGAGCAGACCGGATGGGACAGGCTTCGACGTTTCCTGAGATGATATCGGTCCTCGGCCGCTCAATGCAGCGTTAGGGCCCGTGCCAACCGTTTCGGAGATCTGGATGAGAATGCTAACGGCCTTGCTGGCCACCCTCGTCGCGGCACATGCCATCGCATCCAACCCAGGGGGCGTCGAGATCCCCTCCGCGGAGTCTCTCCAAACAACCATCGCCGCAATGGACTCGGCGGTGTTCAATGCATTCAACCGATGCAGCGATCCGGAACAGCTTGAAAGACACGCGAGCTACTTCGCCGCGGACGTCGAGTTCTATCACGACATGGGTGGAGTCACTTGGACCCGCGACGCGATGCTGGCAAGTACCAAGAAGCATGTGTGCGGCAACTTCGGCCGTGAGCTAATCCCCGACACACTTCAGGTTCACCCCATCAAAGACTTCGGCGCCATTTCGCAGGGTACACACCGCTTCTGCCAGTTCGCGAGCGGTAAGTGCGAGGGCCTAGCGGACTTCACGATGATCTGGAGGCACAAGGACGGGGCCTGGCAGGTAACTCGTGTGCTTAGCTACGGTCATCGGGCCGCCGGCGGCGGGCCCTAGGGAAGGTCTGAACAAGTGGATAGCAGGGCGGCCGCCTTCATCGCGGCGCCTTGGTGTTAAGAGCCGCAATCATGGACACCCACAACCTAGTCCCATTCCGACACGTCAACGCGGCGTAGTCTGATAGCCGACAGGATTCTGGCCGCCCATGCTGTCCCCATGGGCTACCCAAGATCCCAACTCGTCTCGCTTGGCGCGCCGGGCACCTTCCACTGCGTCTCCCGATGCGTCCGAAGGGCATTCCTTTGTGGAGCCGATCCGCTCAGCGGCCGCTGTTTCGATGGCAATCGTGGACACCCACAACCTAGTCCCTTTCCGACGACTCGGCGCGGCGTAGTCCGATAGCCAGTGGATTTCCGGCCGCCCATGCTGTCCCCATGGGCTACCCAAGATCCCTACTCGTCTCGCCTGGCGCGCCGGGCACCTTCCACTGCGTCTCCCGATGCGTCCGCCGGGCCTTCCTTTGTGGAAGGGATCCGCTCAGCGGTCGCTGTTTCGATCATCGCAAGGACTGGATCGAGGCCCGGCTGCACGAGCTGGCCGGAGTCTTCTCAATCTCGGTGCTCGCCTATGCGGTGATGAGCAACCACGTGCACGTCGCGCTCCGTGTTGAGCCAGAGCACGCTGCGAGTTGGTCGGATGAGGAGGTCGCCGAGCGCTGGGTGCGGCTGTTCCCGGCCCGGGTTGATGGGGTGATCGACCGGGAGGCCTGTCGACGCAAGGCCTGGGTGTTGACCGGCAATGCCGAGCGGATCTCCCTGCTGCGCCAGCGCCTGGCAGACCTGTCCTGGTTCATGCGCTGCCTGTCCGAACCCCTGGCGCGCCTTGCCAATGGCGAGGATCGATGCACCGGCCGCTTCTGGGAAGGACGCTTTCGCTGCCAAGCGCTGCTCGATGACGAAGCGGTGCTGGCCTGCATGGCCTACGTGGACCTGAATCCGGTACGCGCCGGGGTGGCGGACGACCTGCCCGGGTCGGCGTATACATCGATCAAGCAAAGGCTGGGCAAGTCCCATGACCGTGGAGAATCTCCGCTCAGGGAGGTGGCGGGCCCCGCGGCGATTGGCTTCCTGCCGATCAGTGAGCAGGACTACATCCGGCTTGTGGACTGGGCCGGGCGGCAGCTGGCACCGGGAAAGCGCGGTGTCATCGATGAGTGCGCGCCACCTGTCCTTCCTGCTCGTCTCGACCCGAACGCCTGGCTGGCAAAGGTCAGCGGCATAGAGTCCAGATTCTGCCGGGCCATCGGCAGCGCCCGGGCGCTTCTCGACAAGGCGCAGGAGATCGGCCAGCGCTGGCTGATGGTCAGGCGGGTGGCACGGCTGCCGATGTAGGCAAGGCAACGTCCGGCCATCTGAAGACTCCAGCCTCGGAACTTCGATCCTGGCCTGATGGCCTCCCTGCTCGTCCCGCAATGCCAACCGGAGCTGGTTGGATTGTCGGCACAGCGAGCAGACCGGTACACCTTTCGGAATCCACGGCACCTGGCGTCGTTGCCGCGCGTTCCCGACGAGCATGGCCTGCATCGGCCGTCGCACGTGGGTGTCTACGTTTGCGTCTGGACCGGGCCGGCTTGTGGGTGCCCACGAATGCGTCGCCAACCACCCAAAGCAACATTCGATGCAGCCAGTCCTAGGAAGAATCCTTGACGCCCAGACAGCCGGATACGAAGATCCTGCGCATTGACCCGTTTTTGGGGTCAACTCTTAGTTGGCCTACCTTGGAGTCGCCTTCGTGGATCTGGGAATCGTTTCACTCATAGTAAGCGTGTTCGGATTGGCACTTGGCTTCCTATCGGCGAAGGCTCAACTACGCGCTTTATGGGGCGGCTTTGTTAGGAAGCGAGACGACCTAGTAATCGGCATGATGAAGCGTCGAAGGGCAGCTGCAGTTCATTTCCTAAATCAGCCTAGCGCACTTATCGCCCATCTTGGGAAAGTCACTTTGCTCGCCGGATTCCTCTTCTTTTTTGTGTCCCCAACCGTTTCATACCTAGCCCGAAAGTACTTGGGAGGTAGCCTATCCGGCATTGGCCCTGTAATTAATGTGGTCGTTGGTGCTGTCGTGGGCGTAATGCTGGGCCGGCTCCATACTCTCTTTGACGATATATCTGATGCTGCGCGATGACTTCACGCTGGCGCCACGAAGAGCACAATCATCACAATCATGGACACCCACAACCTAATCCCTTTCAACACCTCGACGTGGCGTAGTCCGATAGCCAGTGGATTTCCGCCCACCGATGCTGTCCCCATGGGCTACCCAAGATCCCAACTCGTTCCGCCCGGCGCGCCGGGCACCGTTCATTGCGTCTCCCGCTGCGTTCGAACGGCATTCCTTGGTGGTTCTCGCGCATTCTTCGAAAACATCGGCAGGAATCCTCCGCAGTGAGATCCCACGGATACTTGTTCGCGCTTCTCCTGAGCCTCGTCAGCGCGTCCACCCTTGCGCAGGTGCCTGGTGCGGATCTTGAACTGGATGTATCCCCTGCTGGGCTGGTCGTCATCGAGACCGGCGGGGTGGCAAGTATCAACCTGCGTGTATCCAACCTTGGAGCCAGCGCGGCTCAGCAGCCCGTTGTCCAGTTTGGCTCATTCAGAACGGGGCCGAGCCGCGCTTTCGTCATACGCCGAGGGGCGGAGCCTGGCTGCAGTTTCGATCTCATTGGTGAACCGGCCCCGCCCCCTCAGGAGCCTGAGGTCGCGATCAGGGCATTCATGGCCGACGCCATCCCACCGGGCGGGAGCGTCGCCTGCAATATCGAGATCGTTTCAACTGGAGTTCCGGTCCCCACGACGGGAATTCTGTTCCGGGCGTTTGAGCTACCCGGACCTTTCGGCCCCGGGGGCAGAGTCGACCCCAACCCGTCCAACAACTCGGCGACGTTGCAGCTGGGCGTCATCAGGCCGGGGCCCACAGAGATTCCGGCTTCATCGCGCCCCTTCCTTCTAGTGATGATCACACTTACCGTCTGGCTGGCTCTGCGAACCGGAGCAAATAGACGCTGGTGCTAGCGCTCCGCCGCGTCAATCGCCTTCTCGGGGCCCCGCGCAGACACCATGAAGAGGTTCGCGCTCTGGATCGCCATCGCTCTCGCAGCTGCGCTTGTTGCCGCGACGGTTCCGCCTCCCACCTGTGATCAGTGCCCGATGGCAAGTCTCACCTTCCCACACGGACATCCAGCGGATCCGTAGGCACTCGAACACTACGACGCAAAGGCGCAACGCCCGATCGCGGGGTGGATTCGGGGCGTGGGCCGCGTGGTGCTGAACGTCCTGGTGCCGGGGACCGGCTACCGGGCCTCTAGTTTCCTGACATGATGTCGGCCAGCGGCCCCTCGCTGCGACGTCAAGACTCTTTCATCCCCGTTGGAGTATCAGGTGTACAGAAGAACGCATCAGCTTGTTGCGCTCACAGTCGCTCTGATCATCGGTGGCACCGACTGCACTGCCAAACCGACAGGAACCGGATCGGCGCCTGCTGACGGCGAAAGATTGACGGTCCTGGTTGATGCGTTCGGGTCGCAGTCGAATCTGCACCAGGACTGGGGCTATGCAGCCCTGGTGGAGTACGGAGGCAAGCGAATCCTGTTCGATACCGGCAACGACTCGGCAGGGTTCGAGAAGAACGTGCGCCGTCTGGGCGTGGACCTGACTCGGTTGGACGGGGTGGTCATTTCCCACCGCCATGGGGACCACACCGCAGGGCTTCGCTATGTGCTGAGCGTGAATCCAGGCGTGAAGATCTACGTTCCGGATGACGAGGCTTTCGGCGGCCCCACCCCCGAGGCATTCTTCAGGCAGCCGGAACCCTCGCTGCCCGCGGAGATGCGCTATTTCAACGGCACGGTTCCGAGCGTTATCCCCCACGGCAGCGCGTGGACGGAGGCCAGTTTTGTCCGGGTATCCGAGACGTTGGAGATCGCTCCCGGCTTTCGGCTGGTTCGAAACATCTCGTCCACTGAACATTTCAGTGAGACGCCTGAACTGTCTCTCGTTATCGACACGCCGAAAGGTCAGATCGTGGTGGTCGGTTGCTCCCCCGGGATCGAACAGATCGTAGCGTCGGTGGCCAAGCACGACCCAGACATCCATATGGTGATCGGAGGTCTGCACCTCGTTACTGCTCCCAGATCCGAGATCGAGCGTCTGGCTGTGTCCCTCCACGAGAAGTGGAAGATTGACCGCATTGCGCCCGGACACTGCACCGGAGAACTCATGTTCGCAGCGCTCTGGAGACGATTCCGCGAGAACTATCTGTACGCGGGCGTGGGCACCGTCATCGACCTGTCGTAGCGGAGAGAATGTCCTTGCACCTCAAACGCAGCGCGGCGGCTCAGCAGTTCATCCACACCGCCACCGCGTCGCGACACCACGCAGCTCGATTACTGTGATAAGCCGGATTGTCGAGCGCTCACCCTGCTCTCTCACTTCATCGTTGGAGGCCTTATGGCAAAGCTGACTGTCCTGTACGGACACCCCACGGATACGAAGGCGTTCGAGGACTACTACGCGCAAACGCACCTGCCGATCGCCGGCAGGATACCGAGCGTGACCCGTCTGGAGCTGACCGTCTTCGCACCGGGCCCCGATGGATCGCCCCCCGCCTACTATCGGATGGCAGAGCTCTACTTCCCGGACGCAGCCAGCATGCAGGCCGCGCTCGCCTCCCCAGAAGGCGCGGCAGCCGCCAACGATCTTCCCAATTTCGCCTCGGGCGGCGTCACCATGCTTGCTGGCGCAGTTGAGGGGTAGGGCTCTCGGCCTGCTGGCATCACGATGTCGGGCGATTAGACTTTTCGCCTCTGCGTCGCTGGCCGCAGACCTCCGAGATCCGATCTGAGACGCCCGAACGGCTGTCGGGGCGGACCACGCTCCGCAAGAGCCCTTAGGTTGAACCTGAATCGCCCTCCAGCTGCGTGACGTAATTCCCCACGTGTTCGGACCTGACAACTGACCTGAGGTGACCTTCTCCATGCCCCTGCTCCGCCTCGTCCTCGCAGCCTTGCTACTTGTCATACCGGCCGTCGGTGCCTGTGTCACCGCTGAGCAGAGCGCTGCCGAACTTTTCGCGAAGTACGTCAGACTGGGTTCCAGCTACGACGCTTCGCTGGCCGACCTCTACGCCGATACCGCCCTGATCACCAACAAGCGCACCTATCCGCATGGAGAGGTACGGGAGATCACCATCCCCGCGCCCCAATACAAGCAGCTGATTCGCGCCGCGATGCCGATGGCCAGGAGCAGGGGCGATATGAGCACGTACTCCGAAGTTACCTACATGACGCAAGGCGAGAGGGTGCGCATTTCGGCCACCCGGTTTTCCGAACTGAAGCAGTACAAGAGCCCGCTGACCCTGGTGGTGGGGGCGAGCAGCACAGGCGACTGGCTGATCCTCGAGGAGCACTCCGAATCCCGACCGTGAGTCTCGGCTGACCGATTACAGGCCGCCGGGTTTCCGCTGAGCGCTTCATGAGACGCGGCCAGTCGGCCGGCGTCGGCCCGACGCAGCCTTCTCCGGGACGAGAAAGCACATCGATGGACCTCGCACTCTTCGATTTCGACGGCACGATCACCGACCGGGAGACCATGCCCGACTTCATGCGCCGGGCAGTCCGGCCGCGGCGCCTTGCGTTCGGCTCGGTCCTGCTGTCTCCGCTGGTGATCGGCTACAAGGCTGGGGTGGTGCCGGGCACGCACATCCGGGCGGCGATCTGCCTGTTCGGCTTTGCCGGCGTAAAGGTTGAGGAAGTTCAGGCCCACGGCCTGCGCTTTGCCCGCGAGTATCTGCCGGCCACCTTGCGTGCGGACGCGATGGCGCGGATCGCGTGGCACAAGGCCAGGGGCGACCGCGTGGCGGTGGTCTCGGGTGGGCTTGATCTCTATCTGCGTCCGTGGTGCGAGGAGCACGGCCTTGAGCTGCTGTGCTCGTCGCTGCAGCACCGCTCGGGCCGTCTTACCGGCCGCTACGATGGACCGCAGTGCGTGCGACGACGCAAGGCCGAGGCGGTCCAGGCGCGGTTTCCGCGCGGGGAGTACGGCAGGGTATTCGCCTACGGAGACACGCCGGAGGACCGAGAGCTGCTCGCGCTGGCCGATGAGGCCTACTACCGCTGGCAGCCCGTTTCTGCGGGATAGTCGGGCGCACCATCCCGCCGGGAGGGGTTTCAGTGTGTACCGAGCGTTCTCCGACCCGGGTCCGCCCGACCCAGTCAGGGTCGGCGCCATGATCCTGTTCAGCGCATGGGCCTTGACCCTGCTCTCGAAGCTGATCGTCGTGCTTTCGCTCTGGGGCGCGGTCTCGCCTTCGGGGCTGGTCGATGTCGTGCGCTGGGCCATGCGCCGCGGCGGGATGGCGGTCGCGGTCGGGGTTCGTCTTGTCCTCGCCGCGCTGCTATGGGCAACGGCGGCGCTGTCGCACACGCCCACCCTCTTTCTGGTGCTGGCCGCCCTGATGCTCGCCGCTGCGCTGGGATTGGTGCTGATGGGTTCCGAGCGGATCACCCGATTGATCGATCGCGTAGCGTCCTGGCCGCCGATGGTCCTGCGGCTACAATGCGCGCTCGGCGTCGCCTTCGGGGTGTTCCTCATATGGTCGGTCTCACCGGTTTGGATGGGGGCTTAGCGGGACTCCGTTGGAGGCCGCGGGCTTGCGCATGGCGCGGCCTCCCCACCCGGCCTCCGGGTGGACCGGCGTGAAGTTCAGCGATCTGGAACACGCCGCGCTGCGGTTGAACGACCTCTACGAGCAGCTTGAATCCAAACGCTGGGGACGCGTCTGGACCACGCAGGAACTGGCGCTCGGCTTCATGGGCGATGTCGGCGACCTCGCCAAGTTGATCCAGGCCGACGCCGGCGTGCGAACCATCGAGGACCACCAGGCCAAGCTCGGCCATGAGCTGTCGGACTGCCTGTGGTCGATCATGGTCCTGGCCCGGAAGTGCGGCGTCGATCTGGAGGCGGAGTTCCTGCGGAACACCCGCGAGATTTCGGAGCACGTGAGCCGCGAGTTGGCGAAGTAGGCGACGTACCGATCATCTGCGTACGAATTCGCAGTACGCGCAACCTGGCTGCTGGAAATCACCGGCTCGCGCCACGCGGATGCGCATCATGGGGCGCCTGCCGAGCTGAGGACGCAGAATGGATGGGCGGTTGATCGACTCCTTCAGGGCGACGGCTGCGGCGTCTGACAGAGGACCGTGCTGCAGACGCCAAAGAAGGCCGCAAACCGACGTTCGCCAACGGCTCGGATGGGCGAGCGCTTCGTAGGAGCGGACATGGCCGCGACCGCGGAGAGTCGCTCTGGCCGGGGTCTGTGGCGAACTCACTACGCTGCGGTCGCGCCCATGTGCGCTCCTACAGTCGGACTTCGTTGAGTTGGTTAGCGAAATCAAGAACGCCGGAACAGTAACGCGAACGAAGGGCGCCCAACAGATCTCGCGATCGACGAACAGAGCGCCGCAGAGCCAGGCTCGCTCGACTGCCGGACCCCTGGGATCGCCGTACCTCGACGGTGACGCGTCCATGCTGGACAACCCCGCGACACGTGGAGTGCTATGCGTCATCGTCCTCAACCACCGCTGCAGCTGACCGTGTCTGCATAATCGGCGTCCGGAGCAGTTGGAATGCGCAGCGTGCTTCTGGCCCGGAAGCTCTGGAGCGCATCAGTCCCGCCCTGGAACCTCGTTCGATGAATCTGATCCTGTTCGCACTTCTTGCCCTGCCCGCTTCGAGCGCCAGCGCATCGGACTGCGCCCGGCTGCCCGGGATGCTCCAGTACGACGGGCAGGCGCCGGTTGCTACCTGCCGCTGTTCGTCCGACGAGCTGGCTCGGGTCGGGCTGACGCTCGCGGAGGGCTGGTCGCTCTCGGCGACCTGCGGGCTGCGATGGTCGCTGGCCGGGCCCGAGATCGACCTCGGCTCGCAAGCCGTGACGCTCGACGAGTACACCGATGGCCAGCTGCCCCAGGGCTTTCTGCTGATCGAAGGCGCGACGACATTGACCGGAAAGCTCTCGTACGAGCCTGGCAATGCCGGCGACCTGCGTTTCGATGCCGCGGCGGGTGCCATTGCCCCGCAGGACAAGGCATTCGGCGCCGAGGTCGCCTCGCTCAAGCTGTTCGGACCGCAAGGCCAGGCGCTGGTCGCGGCCGGCCCAGCGGACCTCGATTGCTGGAGCGCCGACGCTGAGATCGACCTGTCCAGCATCTGGGTGCTGATCGGAGATTCCGACCAGGCGGGTGCTCACCCGGCGGAGTACGAGGTCAGAGTTGTCGGTCCGTATGAGGGCTGTGGGGGCGAATAGCGGCGTCTGCGGCGTCCTGGCCGGCAGGGGCCAGGCTGATGCGACACTGTGCGCCCTCTCCGGATGATCAACCTTTCCATGAAGCCCATCGCGCTCGTCTTGATGCTGCTGCTACCGGTCTGCTGCCTGGCTGAGGAGGTCTGTGACTCGGCCGTGACCACGGTCGAGTTGAACGCGTGCGCCGCCAAGGAGCTGGAGAAGGCCGAGGAGGCACTGAACGCGACGTATCGCCGGGTGCTGGGCCAGCTGGCGGAGGCCGGGGAATCGGATCCGGATGCGAAGCTAGCAAGAGAGCAGCTGGTCGCCGCCCAGCGCCTGTGGATCAAGTATCGCGAGGCGGACTGCCGCGCGGTGTTCACCCTGCACCAGAGCGGCACGATGCGCACCCTGATGGAGCTGGGCTGCATGAGCGGCCACGCCACCCAGCGCACCCGGGAGCTGGAGTCGTTCATCCAGTAGGCGAGAAGTCTGACTTCCGGGCCCTATTCCCACGCAGGCCCGACAGGTGCCGAAGGAAATGCGGCCCGGTCAGACCGCTCGTTGACCCAGGTTCGCTGGCTTATTGACCGAGGCTTCTCCCATGAAACGCATCTGCCTGACGCTGCTTCTGTCCGCGGCGACCCCTTTGACGCTGGCGACGGACAAGACCTGGCATCCGGTCGAAGCCGGCTGCCACGCGCAGCCTGTCTACGGTTCGCTGGCCTCGTGGCGCGAGGCGCCGCATTCGTTGTCAAGCATCCGCCTAGCCGTGGCGCCGGACGCAGATCGCGGCCCGACGATCACCGTCGCGCTCGACCGGGGACTTCATCGGGACCTCAAGGCGAACGGCGAGCCGGTGCTGATTGCGGCGGTGGGCGACCGGACTCGCACCTGTGTCCACCGCATGCCGCTTGCTGCCTGCGAACCCGCCGAGGGCGTGCGCGATGAGCTGGTCTCGCTTTCTATCCCGCTCTCCCGCGACTTCGATGCGGACTTCTCCATCCGGCTTCACGCCACGCGGTATCACCTGCAGTGGCGCGACGGCGCCGGCGAGGCCAACTCGCTGGCCTTCCTTGACACTGAGCACCCCGTATCGGTGGCGGTGACCCGGGCCATCGACCGCCTGCAGCCATGCTGGGCGCCGGCCATGGAGGCGTGGCGGGGTTCGCACTGAGCCCACCGTGACGACCGGCAGGTTCGCTCGCCGATTCGGGCAGTCCAGTATGCGTGCTCGTTCGCGTCGCCCCCTGCTGCTCGCCCATGGAGGAACATGATGAGACGACTGGCTGGATTCCTTGCCTTGCTGTTGTCCGCGACGATCGCATTGGCTGCGCCCGCCGAGGTGCCCGAACCGCGCATCAAGCAGCTGGTCTCGGCGGTGAACGAGGCCAGCAATCGAGTGATGCGGGCCGGGTCCAGCGCCCGTGATGTCGATGCGCTGTTCAATCTGTACGCTGACGACTTCGTCTACGTGCACAGTGCCTACGGCGGTGAGTACAGCCGGCAGCTTCTCTACGACAACTCGATGAAGAACCTGGAAGCCGGTCGGTACAAGCTCGAAGGCGACCGCTACACGATCGTCAACATGATCGTCGGCCTGAACGCGGCGGCGGTCGAACGCGTGGAATCGAAGTCCGGAAAGCACCATCTGTCGGTGTTCGAGTTCGAGGGCGACAAGGTGTCCCGCATCACCGAGTACTGGAAGTAGCGCGTGACAGGCCACCGGCCGATCCCGGGCAAGCATTGATCTCCCCCACCCCCTGCGGGCCGTTTTCCCACCCATCCAACTATCCGGCCCGGAGGATTCAATGAAGGCTGACACGCTCCGTTTCCTGCTGTTCCCCATGGCCGCCCTGCTCTTCTGCGCCGCCCATCTCGGCTACGAGTGGTTCACCGGCGGGGTGCAGAGCCATCATCTGCTCGGTCGCGATGACCTGCCCGAACTCTCGAACTGGCTGGGGCTGCTGGTGCTGCCGGCGCTGGGCATCGGGGTCGGCCTGCGGGCCCGAAAGCTGGATTCGTCCACCCGACCGGCGCGGCGCGCCCTCTGGGCTGCAATCCTGGGCGCCCTCGCCTACGGCGCCGCCTTGGCCATTACGTTCGAACTGGACGCCACGGCCGTCACCGCCGTGATCTTCTTCGGTCTGTTTGCCGTGGCCCTGGCGTTCCCGATCTATCGCGTGGAGTACGTCTTCGGCTGGGTCATCGGCATGAGCTTCACCTTCGGCAGCATGCTGCCCCTGCTCTGGGCGGTTGTCTTCGGCGGACTGTCCCTCGTTGCCCGCTGGCTGGGTCGGCATGCGCTGGCGCTGTTTGGACGCATGCGCGCGGCGCGGGGGGCGGTGGGGTAGATTCTGCGCGACCATCGCCGCGGTGGCCGTGACCCGGCCACTGTTGGCCATGGTCCTTTGATTGGACCGGTTGATCGAGTGGTTTCCATGCGCCCCGCTCTGCTCCGAGCCGTTCGTGCTGAGGTATCGAAGCATGAACGGCGCTGCCGTCGTGCGGCTTCGCCCTTCGATACCTCAGGGCGAACGGGCTGCGTGGAACTGCACGTAGGCCGCTACCGGGACGGCGCGGACTAAGCCCAGACTGCGGAACGTCGAATCGCTGCGGTCGCGGGCAAGGCCCGCTC
The DNA here is from genome assembly GCF_023156535.1 of Pseudomarimonas salicorniae. GTDB lineage: Bacteria > Pseudomonadota > Gammaproteobacteria > Xanthomonadales > Xanthomonadaceae > Pseudomarimonas > Pseudomarimonas salicorniae. The sequence continues at coordinate 13,025 of NZ_JALNMH010000025.1, forward strand.
CTACAGAAAATGCGCTTCGTCACCGCTGTGGGAGGGCACTTGGGCCCGACCGTAGAGATTCGTTCTGCCACGGTCCGTGCAAGCGCCAACACACCGCACTCCTCCGAGCCGTTCGTGCTGAGGTTTCGAAGCATGAACGGCGCTGCCGTCGTGCGGCTTCGCCCTTCGATACCTCAGGGCGAACGGGCTGCGTGGAACTGCCCGTAGGCCGCTACCGGGACGGCGCGGACTAAGCCCAGACTGCGGAACGTCGAATCGCCGCGGTCGCGGGCAAGGCCCGCTCCTACAGGAGAAGCGCTTCGTCACCACTGTGGGAGGGCCCTTGGGCCCGACCGCCGGAGTTCGTTCTGACCGCGATCCGTGGAGGACGTCTCACCCCGCTCTGCTCCGAGCCGTTCGTGCTGAGGTATCGAAGCATGAGCGGCACTCCCATCGTGCGGCTTTGCCCTTCGATACATCAGGGCGATCGGGCTGCGTGGAACTGCCCGTGGGGCGCTATCGGGACGGCGCGGACTGACCCCGGACTGCGGAAGGTCGAATCGCCGCGGTCGCGGCCATGTCCGCTCCTACGCAAGCAGCGCTTCGTTGTGGTTGTAGATGCTATGCGGGCCGTCCGCAGTTAAACCTCTAATTGGGACCAACCAACGGAGGCGAACATGCGAACGGCCCGCGAGTGGGAAGTGTATGTCGGAGAGGTGGTGTTGTTGGTGGCG
>NZ_JALNMH010000026.1 GCF_023156535.1 Pseudomarimonas salicorniae
CAAGATCGATGGCGACAGTAGTAGCATTCATATCGGACTCCTCCCGTGACCGTGACTGATGGCCGAAACCTCAGTGTGGCTCAACGAAGCCGAGTGGCTCGGGGGGAGTCCATTCCAACATTCGAGCGGACCGATGGGGCTGGCCTTCGAGTTTCCTGACATGATGTCGGCCATCGGCCGCTCAATGCGGCGTTGGGCCGCAAGGGAGTTGGGTTCCATCCAGGGTCCGCGAGCTCATGTCATCCACGCTCCGGGCCACCGTGGCGTCGGGCGCTTGGGGTCGGCTTTCGCTGTTCCCCGGGCCGTTTCGCAGGCGGGGACCGCTTTCGCAGGTCAGGGGTGCTGAGTCATGCAGCAGCTCGCCATTCCGGTGCCTGGTTCCGCTAGCATCTGGTCAGCGGCTCGGCAGATTGCGGCGCACAGGCGACAGGGGCAAGCTTTCCGTCCCGAGGCGCCCGGCTCCGGCATTCTCCCTTGCTGCCCAACTATGCGTTCAAGCGGACCGCCGGGAGGTGCTTCGATGTTTACTGATGCGTTGTCGGCCAGCGGCCGCTTAACGCGGCGTTGGATGGCAGCTTATGCCTGATCGTTACCACATCGCGTCGCGAATCCTCTCTTTCACCGTTTTCGCAGCGCCCAGCCTCTCTAACCTTTCTGAGGCCAGTGGGCTTTCTGACTGGCCGAGGGTTCTCCCAGGCGTCGCTCTGGCTTGTCTCGCTCTCCTGATCGCCCTTAGGCCCGTAAGCTTTCGGTTCGTCTTCAGTTGGGAGGCGCCGTCCTCTTCAGTGCTCTCGGTGGGCCCCAGTTGGCTCCATTCAGCGCTGGCCTTTGCCGCCCTAGGCTTCTGGCTGGCGTCATGGGCCGTGTAGCCAGTCGTTGTCGTGGCCACCGTCCAATCGAACCGGCTCAAAGGCTGCCATCCAACTATGCATTCGAGCGGACCGATGGGGCTGGCCTTCGAGTTTCCTGACATGATGTCGGCCATCGGCCGCTCAATGCGGCGTTAGGCAGCAAGGAATGGACTCTCAGCTGACCACTTTTGAGAAAGCAATTCTGGGCCGCATTGCGGAAGACCATCCTGCCTTAGATCCGATTGCCGATCTCCGGGTGGACCGCCGCGAGCTATCCGGTGCAGGCTCCTTTACATACTTCCAGCCACACCGGTCGGTTGCGCTGGAGGACGGCTACTACAGCCTTAGCGGTCTCATCCAGGTGCCTGGTGTTGAGTTTGGCATGGGGGCCTCAATCGCTATGAGCTCTGGTCAGGTAGAAATGTTGGAGATCTACACTTTCGGTAGCGCTTTGTGGGCAGGTGACTTCGCCGGTTTTGTCATCGATGGTGCCGCCTAACTGTGCATTCGAGCGGACCGATGGGGCTGGCCCTCGAGTTTCCTGAGATGATGTCGGCCATCGGCCGCTCAATGCGGCGTTAGATCTCGCTTGGAACTTTCCTGCCCCATGAACCGAACGAGCGGCAATCCGCGCGCGCTCTTCTTCAATGAGGAGGGAACCATGATTCCGCCGTTTCGTGGGTCGGGGTGGCGCGGCTGCGCGATCAATCGCGACAGGTTCGACCATACGAACATGCCGCGAGAGCTGTTCGAGGCTATTGTTCACTCCGCTTCGTCCCCTTACCTGTTGCTAGCCAGATACTCACCGGACAGCGAAGGCTCTGAGCGCATCACCCCCGAATGGGAGGCCTTCCGCGCGCACGTCTTCAACGCCGAGAACTGGGCACTTGAGTTTGTGCTCTACGACCCAACCGAGAGGTGGGCTATCCTCGCTGATGCGGACGTAACCGTTTTCGGTGCAGAGCCTGCACTTGCCGCGCATGTCGATCAGGCTCTGTCCACTCACGCCTTGAGCCTCGCGCGCCTGACGGATCGCGATTTTCCGGATCTCAACCCAATGTCGCAGCCCGGAGCCCCATACTTGCTCGCCGTTTCTGGGCGTTGGCCCTGCGACGGCAAGATCTAACTGTGCATTAGAGCGGACCGATGGGGCTGGCCTTCGAGTTTCCTGGCATGATATCGGCCATCGGCCGCTCAATGCGGCGTTAGGTCCGCAAAGCATGGGCGTTCCTGCTGCCGAGGAGATCAACATCCACGACTCGCTTGATGAGCGAGTTGCGATGGAGATGTTTCAGGGAAAGTCTCTGTCCGAAGCATTTGAGATGTTTCGGGAGAATTCGATGCTGTGTGCAGAAGCGCTCTGTCACATGGGTCCCCGCGCCCGGCTGTACTATGCCGATGCCTTCTTGAACTACGTCGTATCGGACGCTTCACTCGGGGATGTGTGTGCCGCCTCATCCTTACCTATGGTGGCGGATGCCGTCATAGACTCCGGCGTCGATTACGCGAATATTCAAGGTAGGCTGCTAGAAGCGCTTGAGCGGGTGCACTCCCAGTTCGCTAGGTATGCTCCCGATAGGATGACGCAGCGCATCTATCATCAGGTTCCCGGGGAGGCCCGAAAGGTGATTCTTGCTGTTCGTCGCCGCATGCGAACCTAACTGTGTGTTGAACCGGACCTGCGGGGAGATACTTCGAATGAACCGATCACTTTCGGCCGCAGGCCGGTTAACACGTCGTTAGGTAGCAGTTGCATGCGACGTCGGCGACTCACACCGTATCGAGAACGCATTCTCCACTACTGCGCCGAGCGTCAGATATCCGTCCCTCGCAACTTCGACATCGCTCAGTCGAGCGCTAGATACGCGTTTGTCGAAACCCTTTCGGGCCGAGAAACGCTGCTCCCCACGTCCACGTTCGTTAAGAGTGAGGTGATCGCCTGCCTCGCCAAGGCTGAGAGTTCCCGGCGAACCTTGCGAGCCGTAGACTTCCGGTCAGGCCGAGAGTTTGCGTTGGGTCCAGAGGGTAAGCTCGCAGAAAACGGCCGGTTTGACCCCGCGCCCCCTGGCGAAGTGTTGTATCTCGCTGCTACCTAACTACGCATTTGAGCGGACCGATGGGACAGGCTTCGATGTTTCCTGAGATGATGTCGGCCATCGGCCGCTCAATGCGGCGTTGGGCCGCAAGGGAGTTGGGTTCCATCCAGGGTCCGCGAGCTCATGTCATCCACGCTCCGGGCCACCGTGGCGTCGGGCGCTTGGGGTCGGCTTTCGCTGTTCCCCGGGCCCTTTCGCAGGCGGGGACCGCTTTCGCAGGTCAGGGGTGCTGAGTCATGCAGCAGCTCGCCATTCCGGTGCCTGGTTCCGCTAGCATCTGGTCAGCGGCTCGGCAGATTGCGGCGCACAGGCGACAGGGGCAGGCTTTCCGTCCCGAGGCGCCCGGCTCCGGCATTCTCCCTTGCTGCCCAACTATGCGTTCAAGCGGACCGCCGGGAGGTGCTTCGATGTTTACTGATGCGTTGTCGGCCAGCGGCCGCTTAACGCGGCGTTAGGTTGTCCGTGAGAGAGTTCGTTGACGTCCTAGGTTCTCGATTTGGCCTCGTCTGTGAGCGAGACGCGGAAGCGACGCGCTTGCTCGTCACGAGGCCTGAGGGGTTTGTCTTCGAGGTCACTATCCCAGACGATGTACTTGAGTGGTACGTAACCCTCTCCATCGGAGGCCGAAAGCTCTGGGAAGAGTGGGCCGACTACTACGCCCTGGCGGGTGAAACGAATGAGGAGCTTCGCGAGAGTATGCGGTCCGATCTGGAGCGTTTCCTCGAAGCTGCGTACTCAGCACCCCTTCGGCTAGATTCGTTGGAGAAGCCAGAATGGTGTCTCAACGGAACGTGGCTCAAACCATCAATTGCGGCAACCTAACTACGCATTAGAGCGGACCGATGGGACGTGCTTCGATGTTTCCTGAGATGATATCGGCCATCGGCCGCTCAATGCGGCGTTGGGCCGCAAGGGAGTCGGGTTCCTTGCAGTGCTCGGGCGATCATGTAGCCCTCGCTCCGAATCACCGTGGCGTCGGGCGCTTGGGGTCGGCTTTCGCTGTTTCCCGGGCCGTTTCGCAGGCGGGGACCGCTTTCGCAGGTCAGGGGTGCTGAGTCATGCAGCAGCTCGCCGTTCCGGTGCCTGGTTCCGCTAGCATCTGGTCAGCGGCTCGGCAGGTTGCTGCGCACAGGCGACAGGGGCAGGCTTTCCGTCCCGAGGCGCCTTGCTCCGGCACCCTCCCTTGCTGCCCAACTATGCGTTCAAGCGGACCGCCGGGAGGTGCTTCGATGTTTACTGATACGCTTTCGGCCGGCGGCCGCTTAACGCGGCGTTGGATTGCACTCTGATGGGTTCTGCGGATCTACACGATGCAACTCTGATCGCGATTTCCGTTAACTGGGAGGCGCAAGCCTGTGAGATGCGATTCCAGGTAGGCGTTCCGGGTCCGGGCGAGGTCCGCGCAACCTTCAGCGGTCTCACCCACTTCAGTTGCTCGTGTGTTGCGCCTTGGGGAAGGTCATCGTCCGTACTTCGGTTGGCTGCGGTTTCGTCAACGTGCTGGCGAATAGAAATGCAGTCCGGAGATGCGATAGAAGTCGAGGCTAGTAGTCTAGTTCTATCGGAGCCTTCAGACGTGGCAACTTTGTAGGGTGCAATCCAACTATGCGTTCAAGCGGACCGCCGGGAGGTGCTTTGATGTTCTCTGATACGCTGTCGGCCGGCGGCCGCTTAACGCGGCGTTATGCGACGGAGGCAGCGAAATGACTTCTCGCTGGGCGTTGACCATCACGCTTTTACTGGCCCTTTGCATTCCGGCGACTTCTATGGCGTTTGATCTAGACGAGAACTTCATGCTCGTCCTTCGCGAGTCGGAGGGCGCGAACGAACCGAAGTTCGGCTACAAGCCTGTGGGCCCGAGCACGGGAGTCTTAGACAATGGCGAGGAGTTCGTCATTGACATGGCTTGGTTCAATCTCATCGGCGACATTCACGTTCGCTTTGTAGTTGATGCGCCGGACTCAATGTCAAACATTGAAGCGGCAGAGTTCAAGTCAACCGGCCTCACACCTGAGGCGGCCGTTCGCACGGCGATGACAAACATCAAGAAGCGCTATGGAGCCCCAACGTCTGAGCCTTGGGAGGCCGGCATCTTCATCGTTTCAGGCGACTCCCCGGACTTCGATAGCAGTTACTTCCTTGATGCCTCCTTCTGGCACGAGCTCCTCGGCAAATTCCCAGATGGGCTAGTGGTAGGGGTTCCCAAGCGCGGCGGTTTGATCTATGCGCCTGTGAATGACGAAGAAGCTGTCGAAACGCTCGAGCGAAGTATCGTGTCCCTCTACGAATCGAGCGGCGCGATGAGGGTATCGTCAGCTCTTTATCGGTACGACGGAACATGGAAGGTGCATCAGGCGCCCGGCGTGTCAAGCCGTCGCATAACTACGCATTAGAGCGGACCGATGGGACGTGCTTCGATGTTTCCTGAGATGATATCGGCCATCGGGCGCTCAATGCGGCGTTAGACGACATGCGGACGGTCCTCGCAGCCCTGCTGACTGCGCTCGTTGTGGCGTGTTCGAACGTCTCCGATCGTGTGGGTGTGAAGCCTGATCCGCCCTCGCCGCCGCGAACCGAAACAAGCTGCCTCTCCCTTGGGGGCAGTTGGGGGCACCATGGAACGACTGAGGCTCCCGGGCCTTTCTGCGCGCTTCCAACAGCCGATGCAGGCAAGCCCTGTACAGAGTATTCGCAGTGCCAAGGCCACTGCCTCGCGCCAGCCGGTGCCAGATCCGGCGATAGGGTCGTGGGAGAATGCGCGCCGTCATACTTCCCCGGCGCATGCTTTACCATGGTTGAGCGCGGAAGGGCGCTGGATCGAGTTTGCGAATAGGTGTGTCGTCTAACTGTGCATTCGAGCGGACCGATGGGGCTGGCCTTCGAGTTTCCTGACATGATTTCGGCCATCGGCCGCTCAATGCGGCGTTAGAGGTCATCCATGAGCTACTCGGTCTACCTGCAGGTGTTCAAAGCCGGCGAGCCGTCCTTCGCTGACTTCGATTCGGTCGTCACCATTCTTGGGAGATACGGCTCCGTGGACCGGGTGGAGAGCCGTCTAGAGTTTGAGCCCAACGGAGATGATCTCTGTGAGATTGGTTTCCTCGGTGGAGACGAAGAATCGGGCATAGACTCTATTGGGTTTGACAGGCCCGTTTCGGGCGGTCGTTTAGCGAAGCTTGTCTTTGAGCTTCTAGGCGTTCCTGGCATGTGCTACTTCGAACTAGACTGCACCTACGTTCTAGCGAGAACTGATGTCTCCGCCGAGCTGCCCGAGGAACTCCTTGAGCTATGTGAAACGGGGAGCGTTACAGTTATCGACTCACATCATGACGTTCCGCTGTGACCTCTAACTACGCATTAGAGCGGACCGATGGGACAGGCTTTGATGTTTCCTGAGATGATATCGGCCATCGGCCGCTCAATGCGGCGTTAGGCCTCGCATGAAACGGTACCGTGTTCCAAATGATCCAGAAACCCTAGCTGCACTGAGCTTACTTTCTACCGGCGTGGTATCGATTGACCTTGCAAAGGATTTCTCACACTCACATGACTGCTATTCTTGCTGTCTAGAGCTTGAAGGCGGTCGCTGGATTCAACTTCAAGCTACCAGCGAGGATTTGGAGTACAAGTTTGAGGTGTTCCCTTTGCATGCTCGCCAAGTGGATGCCCCGCGCACCGGTGAGCGCCACCTAATTTCTTTAACAGCACCGGTAGCTGTCACTCCGCTTGCCACTGAGAGCTGGCTTGATCCGATCGCCCCAACGGGACCAACGCTAGGTTCAGACCCTGTCTCACAGTTCGTTGGCTTGCCTAGCTCTGTACCATCCACGGCAAGCGCATCATGCCGCTACGTTGGCGGTGTAGAGCTGAAGGGAGCCAATGGCATTACGTTGGTAGTAGCTACTGGCAGTTTCCCATACTCACTACACGTTTCTGGGTTTTATGAGGATCGGGGTTTTCGGCGCGGCGATTACGTGGCCCTGTCGGCCGAGGCCTAACTATGTGCTCAACCGGACCGTCGGGGACATGTTGCGCTCAAACCAATCCACCTCGGCCCTCGGCCGGTTAGCACGGCGTTAGGCGCCAACATCAATGTTTTCGTGGGATGAAACGGCACTCGTTCAATTCTTCGGTGTCTTGCCGCGCGAGACAGATGAGTTTGGCCGAAATCTGGAGTTCGAGGTCCGCTCAGGCGGGGTTTCGCTCCATTTCGGCGTCAACGTTGACTCAAGCGATTGTTCCATCGTCCTTCATTCGGGCAGTGTCAATGAACCCCTCTTCCGCGCGGTGTACCTTGACAGTCCGGGAGCGCGCGTTGTGAGTGACAAGAGAGGAAATTGCATTGAGGTGGGTGCGCCAGGGTCGGTGCTTGGCCGCTATGATGGTGCGCAACCCTTCGGCAGAGGTTTGCGCATCTGGCTGGAGCCACGCTTGCTGGTCGAGGCGTTTGGCGCCTAACTGTGTGTTCAACCGGACCTGCGGAGAGATACTTCGAATGATCCGATCACTGTCGGCCGCAGGCCGGTTAACACGGCGTTAGCTATCAGGTGAAATGTCATGTCGGGTTTCATTGAAGTAAAGCGCATCGATAGTCTCGATCTGCCGCGACCAAAGCTGCCGCCAGACCCCGCAAATTGCTGCATCTTAGTTGAGGCGCAAATCGGGCCGAAGGGCTCAGAAGCATCGGAGCTGTTCCGCTTCGAAGTCGTTACATGCTCTTATCTCGCTGAGAATCCAATCGCCAGGTGGGGGCGAGGCTTACTTCTATTGCCAGAGTTTTCGTGGGCCCACGTAGATCGCATGGTGGCGAGGGTTGTGGCAGGAGCAAGAGGTACTGACTGGGGATCATCAGCCAGAAACCTGTCGCGCACGCTCGACTGGGAGTTCGATGGTTATGTTCCCCACGCGCCTGCTAGCTAACTACGTATTCGAGCTGACCGTTGGGAGAGGTCATGGTGTTTTCTGATAAGTTGCCGGCCAACGGCAGCTCAATACGGCGTTAGCTAGCGAGAGAGATGACCCTGTTCACTTTTGGCCGAGAGCATGAAAAGCGATGCGAGGCTGCGTACGTGAATCGTAGCGCAAAGGCGCATCTGCTTATGAATGTCGTCGATTCCGTCCATGATCTGATTGAAGGCAAGTCTGATCTTGAGCAGCTAAAGGCCGCCCTGGTCCGCGCAATCGTCGAGGGCGACAATGCCGTTTACGTCAACGCCGAAAAGTGGCTGCGAAAAGCGTCAGCCGAGTACCCGTCGCTACTCAGCATCTGGCACGAGCTCGCAGCCCACTCCAATGCCCGCATTAGGGCTCGTGTAGCTGCGGCACTTGACCAAATGCCTGAGCCGCACGCGGGGGAAATCTCCGAGCAACTGTCCAACGATAAGAGTAAGATTGTGCGCTCGGCGGTGGCCGCCGCCTTAGATTGGCGGCCGGTTCGCGCTCGCAAGCTAACTACGTATTCGAGCTGACCGTTGGGAGAGGTGATCGTGTTTACTGTTACTCTGCCGGCCAACGGCAGCTCAATACGGCGTTAGATGTAGTTCGCCATGCCCACCTATCGCAAAGTGCACCTCGCTGCATTGATGTTGCTTGAAGCGGACACTCGCTTCTCTCAAGGGCGCTCGGATGAGGACTTCCTGGCGGCGATCGTTCTAAGCGGAGCTGTGCTTGGAATTGTAAGTCCGCTCCTCAAGGAGCATGGGGGCCACTCCTACCACTCGATCCTCGCTGAAATCTCAGGGATCCTCCATCCAGAAAAGGAAGGCCCGGTTCATGAGGGAGTCTTCCGTACCGTCTACAACGGGCTGAAGCATGCCGGAGACAATCGTCGCAGCCTCAAGCCTTCGGAGGATCTTCTCATCGAAGCTGAGCTTCGGCTTGAGGCAGCAAGGATGCTTGAGGCGGCAACCCACGACTTCCGGGAGGTCCCACTGCACGAAGTCGACCGCGAGAGCCTGCCAAGTGCGTTCCTAGAGCTCCTGCGCGAGCACAAGGACTACACCTAACTATGTGTGTATGGATTCCCCCGTCAACTAGCCCCAAGCGCTCGTAGTTCAATAGCAGACCGGATCGGCTGCAATCGTGTATTCGGCCTTTGGGTGGATCGCTGTTGATCCTGGCCATCATGGAGTACGCGGGGCGGGGCCAAACGTTCAATCGAGCGGTGTGCTGCTGCCTCCCGCAGGAGCTTGTTACCGGCCTTGCCGCCCCGGGTACCGAACCGCTGCCATGAGCTCGAAGCTCGGTGCAACCGGTGAAACGAAACGGGTTTCTGTGTGGTGGGTGGTTGGTGGGGTCAGTGCGCCACAGGCGGCTGGCTGACGTGGTTGGGGTCAAAGGACGCGCGGTGGTGCTCGGCGGCCCATAGCCTGCGTGCCAGCTTGTTGGCCACGGCGCAGGCGGCCTTGCTGTGACCGACGCGGTCGCTGAGCTGGATGGCCCAGGCCGATAGTCTGTCCAGTTCTTTGCCTTGCCTGCGCCGGATGGCCGCGCTCTGCAGCAGCGACCGCGCGCCGTGGATCAGCAGCTGTCTGAGATAGATGTCGCCGCGCCGGGTCAGCTTGCCCAGCCGACGGCTGTCGCTCGGATGCGATGCAGGCCCTGGATGCCCTGTTGTTCTGCGCTCTTGATCGGCACGGGCCGAATGTCACCCACGGTGAAGGCGGTCAGCAGGCCGGCGACGTCAGAGCGATCGGTCTTGTTGCCGCGGACGAAGGGCTTGGCGTGCTGGGCAGGCAGCAGCAGCGGGCGATGCCCCATGGCGGCCAGGCGCCTTGCCCAGTAATGCGCGCTGCTGCAGGCCTCCATGACCACGGCCATCGGTGGCCGGTTCTGGAACTCCGCAGCGAGCCGGGCCCGCGACAGGCGCTTGCGCTGAACGATTCGTGCGTCCGAGTCGGCGAAAGCCAGCTCGAACACGTCCTTGGCAAGATCGATGGCGACAGTAGTAGCATTCATATCGGACTCCTCCCGTGACCGTGACTGATGGCCGAAACCTCAGTGTGGCTCAACGAAGCCGAGTGGCTCGGGGGGAGTCCATTCCATGCGTTCAAGCGGACCGCCGGGAGGTGCTTCGATGTTTACTGATACGTTGTCGGCCGGCGGCCGCTTAACGCGGCGTTAGGTGGTGATTCTTGGACAAGGTTGCTCCAACGCTGGTAAAGAGAATCCTGTCGTCCCGAATTGGGCCTGTTCTTGCGAACTATGGCTTCTCACGTACGAAAACGACGATCCTGGGCTGGGACAAGGCGTCGGATTTAGGATTTCTGAGTGTATTTCTGCCGTTTGAGAAATATGGCTGGTCGGCTCAGTTTGGCTCTTCGTTCTTGTTGCAATTTCAAGAGGGGCTGGATTCGCATCCATTCACCCTCAACAGAAGGAAGATGTGCTGGTTCACGGAGTTGCTTGATAAAGAGGGGCTAAGCGAAGCGCTAGACATCAACAACGCAATCGTCGCGCAGCTGGAGGATCCAGTTTTTGAGCGAGACCACAAGCAACAGGGAGACATCGATTGGCTTCGATGGGGTAAGCGTGTCAGAGTTCGGCCCTACGTCTCCGGCGAGTACATTGAGCTGTGCTATACCCGTGTGGGCGATGTCGAGAAGTGGGCGGCTTTCATAGCGTCTCGGCTGCCGGAAATGCTACAAGCCTTTCAGTACGTTCGTGTCACCACCTAACTACGTGTATGGATTCCCCCGTCAACTAGCCCCAAGCGCTCGTAGCTCAATAGCAGACCGGATCGGCTGCAATCGTGTATTCGGCCTTTGGGTAGATCGCTGTTGATCCTGGCCATCATGGAGTACGCGGGGCGGGGCCAAACGTTCAATCGAGCGGTGTGCTGCTGCCTCCCGCAGGAGCTTGTTACCGGCCTTGCCGCCCCGGGTACCGAACCGCTGCCATGAGCTCGAAGCTCGGTGCAACCGGTGAAACGAAACGGGTTTCTGTGTGGTGGGTGGTTGGTGGGGTCAGTGCGCCACAGGCGGCTGGCTGACGTGGTTGGGGTCAAAGGACGCGCGGTGGTGCTCGGCGGCCCATAGCCTGCGTGCCAGCTTGTTGGCCACGGCGCAGGCGGCCTTGTTGTGACCGACGCGGTCGCTGAGCTGGATGGCCCAGGCCGATAGTCTGTCCAGTTCCTTGCCTTGCCTGCGCCGGATGGCCGCGCTCTGCAGCAGCGATCGCGCGCCGTGGATCAGCAGCTGTCTGAGATAGACGTCACCCCGGCGGGTGAGCTTGCCCAGCCGACGGCTGTTGCCCGAGGAGAACTCCCTGGGCGTCAGGCCCAGACTCGATGCGAAGTGCCGACCGCTGGGAAAGCGATCGAGTTCGCCCTGTCCGGCGCTGAGCGCGGTGGCGGTGATCAGGCCCACGCCGGTCGCGGTCTGGTAGCGCTGGCTGCTTACGTCGCGCTCGGCGAACTCGGCGAGCGCGCCCTCGACGCGGGCCATGGCGGCTGAGTGGGTGTCGATCTGCTGCAGCAGTTCGTGGAGCGCGTGGCGCAGGGCCATGGGCAGGTCGTTGTCGTCGTCCTCCAGGGCGGCCAGCGCCGCCGAGCGGACCTTGTGGGAACCGGCCGCGATCACCAGGCCGAACTCGCGCAGCAGTCCACGAAGGATGTTGATCGAGGCCGTGCGCTGGTGCTTATGGTGCTCGCGGATGCGATGCAGGCCCTGGATGTCCTGTTGTTCTGCGGTCTTGATCGGAACGGGCCGAATGTCACCCACGGTGAAGGCGGTCAGCAGGCCGGCGACGTCAGAGCGATCGGTCTTGTTGCCGCGGACGAAGGGCTTGGCGTGCTGGG
>NZ_JALNMH010000027.1 GCF_023156535.1 Pseudomarimonas salicorniae
CCGCTCTACATACGAGGTCAGCCAAAGCTGCCCCAAGGAGCAAGCGGCTTCCCCGGAAATCGACCGGTGGTATAGGCGAATCTGAAGCCGGATCCAAGGTACAAGGAGCCAGCTTGCTGGCGAGCAGCCCGCACGAGGCACCTATCGCCAGCAAGCTGGCTCCTACGTTCAGAAGCTGACGGACGTCTCATGCGCGGGCGAGCGACTGCCCGAGTTGCGGGACGGCGTTCTGCGACGCCGCCCCGATTCCTTCGGCTAGAAGAACACCCTCACGCCAAACTGCAGGTTGCGCCCGGGCAGGGGGGCGAGGTCCTTGAGGAAGGACGTGTGCGGGCGGGCTTCGCGGTCGGTGAGGTTGCGGGCGTCGAGGAAGACCTCCCAGCCGGCGTCCTGCAGGTCGAAGTGATAGGCCAGCTGGGCGTCGACCAGGGTGTAGCCCTCACTGGGACGCTCGAATTCGGCGACGCGGTCCTGGTCGTCGTAGCGCATGGCGCCCAAGTGGGCGCGCCAGCCGTCCTTTTCCCAGCGCAGCTGGGCGCCGAGGCGGGCGGCGGGGATCCGCGGCAGGTCGTCGCCGTCGGTGAGGCGGGCGCGCACGGCGTCGGCGGTCATGCGCAGCGACCACAGGCCGCTTTCCCATTCGCCGAGGGTCTTGTCGACCTCGAGCTCGAAGCCGTTGAAACGGGCATCCCCCTGGGTCCAGGCGCGGACCGGCAGCTCGTCTTCCTCGAGGCCGGTGTCGGCAAGGTAGATGAAGTCGTCGAAACGAGTGGTGTAGAGCGCCGCCTTCACGCTGAAGCCCTCGATATGCCAATGGCTGCCGACCTCCAGGCGATTGGCGACCTCGGTGTCGAGCGCGGCATCGCCGATCTCGAAGCTCTGGGTGGCGATGTGCGGGCCGTCGGAGAACAGCTCCTCCGCGGTCGGGGCGCGTTCGGCGCGGTCGAGGCCGAAGTCGAGGTGGAAGGTCTCGTTGAGTTCCCAGCGCAGGCTGGCCGAGGCGCTGAACGGGCTGAAATCGGCCGCGGGGGCGCCCTCGGGGTCGATCTCGACCTCGTCGATACGGGCGCCAAGCTCAAGGCGGAAGTCGGGGTTCAGCTGCTTCTGCTCGATCAGGAACAGGCCCAGGTCGCGCGACAGCGAGGGCGGCACGAAGGCCTCCTCGCCGATGGCGCTGAAGTCGCGCCGGCCATACTGCAGGCCCCAGGCGCCGCGCCATCCGTTCAGTTCGGCGTGGACCGCCTCGATGCGGCCCTCGACCCCGTCGTTCTCGAAACGGGTGCCGATCTCGTCCCCTTCGAGCTCGAGGTGCTCGTAGTCGGTGCGGGCCAGCTTGAAGCTGATCGAGTCGTGCAGGGCGAAGGGCTGCAGCAGGCCGCCGCGGGCTTCGAAGCGACGCTGCTCGAGATCGATGCGCACGCTTTCCTCTTCCTCATCGCCCTCGTCCAGGGTGATCGAACCCTTGTCCTCGTGGTCTTCCTCGTGGGCATGGCCGTGGCCAGGGACGCCGTAGAGGCTGTCGAAGCCGCTGACCGCGAAGCCGAGGAAGCCGCGCTCGCCGAGCCAGCTGGCGCCGATGCCACCGGCGGTGGTGCGGGTGGCCGAGTTCTCCAGCAGGCCGCGGGTCTCGGGGTCGGGTGTCTCGCCTTCCTCGGCCAGCAGCGCGGCGCTTTCCGAGAAGCCCGGAATCTCGATGTCGTCGGTTTCGCGGTGCAGGGCGTCGGCGGTCAGCTGGAAGCGGTCACTGCCCCCCTGGATCTTGAACATGGCGGTGCGCTGGTCGGTGGCGGTGTCGCCGCGCAGTTCGGCGCGGCCGCTCATCGGCTGTCCGCCCAGCGGCGCTGCATCGGGGATGCGGCCGTCGACCACGTTGACCGCGCCGCCGATGGCGCCGGTGCCGTAGAGCAGGGTGGCGGGTCCCTTCAGTACCTCGATCTGGCGGGCGAGAAAGGGCTCGATGCTGATCGCGTGGTCGGCACTGACCGTGGAGGCGTCCAGCGATGAGAGCCCGTCGGACAGGGTCTGCACGCGTGCGCCATCGAGACCGCGAATCACCGGTCGGCCGACGCCAGGGCCGAATCCGGAAGACTGGACGCCCGGCAGGGACGACACCGTGTCGCCCAGCGTGCCCGCGCGCTGCTCATCCAGTGCTTGTCCGGCAAGCACGCTGACCGGACGGGTGAGCTCTTCGGCGGATTGCCTGAGCGGGGTGGCGGTGACCACCACGGCGTCCAGCGCCTCGGCACGCTCGGCATCGTGGGGCAGTTCGCCCTGGGCGACGACGACCGGGGCGATGCTCAGGCCGCCAAGCATCGGCAGGGCAAGGCGAAGGGCGCGGGAAAGCGATTGCTGTCTCATGGGCTTCCTCGGGGCGACTCGGGATGGTAAATTGCGGCCGAATGTTATAGTGTTTCACTCAGACCGCAAGTCCCCCATTGGTCACCCGTGGACAAGGATCCCGTGCTCGAAGCCGCCAGTTCCCCCTCCGTCGATGCGCTTGCAGCCGGCGACCGTCTCGGTTTTGTCGCGGCGACGCTCTGCGCCGTGCATTGCGCGATGCTTCCCCTGCTCGCCGGGCTCCTGCCGGCGGTGGGTTTCAGCGCGGGTGGCTGGGCGGACATCGACCAGGCCTTCGTCATGTTTGCCAGCGTGCTCGGGATCAGTACGGTGGCGGTGGGCTACCGCCGGCACCGGGTGCTGAAGGCCGCCTGGCTGCTGGTTGCCGGCCTGGCCCTGCTCTGGTCGGGTTCGTTCACCCCGCTGCATGATCACGGCCTGGGCCATGCCCTGGTGATGACCCTGGGCGGCGGCCTGCTGGGCCTGGCCCACCTCTACAACCTGCGCCTGGGCCACCGCGCGAGCCGCTGAGCGGCAGGTTCCACGGCCACCGCGCTGCTGGTATCCTGCGCGGTCTTCAATCCGGCAGGTGCCGGACCAGCAAACGGAGATCCGACAGATGGGCAAGGGTGACAAGCGTACGACTCGCGGCAAGACGTTTGCCGGCAGCTACGGCAATTCGCGTCCGCACGGCGCGGGGGCCAAGACCTCGACCCAGCCGAAGGCGCCGGTCGCGGTGAAGAAGGCGCCGGCCAAGAAGGCCGCCGCGAAGAAGGGCTGAGCGCAACGCGCTTCGACAAGAACCCCGGCAATGCCGGGGTTTTTTGTGCTCGGGTTCGGGAGCGATGCGTGGATTGGGCGCGAAGTTCGCATTCGCCCCGGTCCCGCTGTAGGAGCCAGCTTGCTGGCGATAGTCGCCCCGGATGGGACGATCGCCAGCAAGCTGGCTCCTACATTCGGGTGTTGTGGAAGGTCTGCTTCGCGCCCGAACCGGGCATCGCGATCGGCCTGCCTTGAGGTCAGACCAGCCTGGTGATGGCGGCTTCGGCGATCGGGGCGCCCCATTCCTGGACGAAGTGGCCGGCCTCGGCCAGTTCGATGGGTTCCGGGCAGCCGTGAATCTGCCGGCGCAGGTAGCGCATGGCGGGTGGGCCGAGGACGGGATCCTGCATGCCGATGGCCATCAGCGACGGGCCCCTCCACTCCTCGTTCCACCATTGTCGGGCGCGGCGGGAGAGCGCGGCGCCTTCGGCGTCGGGGTGGTCGGGCACCAGCTCGGGGAAGCGGCGCACGCCCGCCTTGTGCCGGGCGTCGGGGAAGGGCGCGGCGTAGGCGGCGGCCTCGCTCCCGGTCAGGATCGGGGTACTCCGCTGCATCAGCCCGGCAATGTCGAGGTCCGGCTGGCCGCGATTGTAGGCGCGCCAGGCGATAAAGCCCTCGCCGAGCGGCACGTCGCCGGTGGCCAGGGCAGTGTTCATCACCAGCAGGCCGGCAAAGCGACCGGGCAGGTCCATCGGCAGGGTGAGGCCGAGCAGGCCGCCCCAGTCCTGGCAGGCCAGGCGTATGCCGCGCAGATCGAGGCGTTCGATCAGCGCCATGAGCATGCCGCGGTGGAAGTCGAAGCCGTAGACGGCCTCGTCGACCGGCTTGTCGGAGCGGCCGAAGCCGAGCAGGTCGGGGGCGATGACCCGGTGCCCGGCGGCGCTGAAGACCGGAATCATCTTCCGGTACAGGTAGCTCCAGGTCGGCTGGCCGTGCAGGCAGAGCCAGTTGACGGCGGCATCCTTCGGGCCTTCGTCGAGGTAGTGGACGCGCAGGCCGGCATAGCCCGGCAGGTCATCGACGTAGTGCGGGGCGAAGTCGTAGCCGGGCAGGCCGGCAAAGCGTTCATCGGGCGTGCGCAGGATGTCCATGGGGGCTCCTTGTTCAGGGGGCGACGCAGGAGATCTGCCGGCCCCCGGCGATCACCCGCAGCGGGGCGGCGCCCGCGGTCCAGTAGGCGAGTTCGGCCGGCTGCTCGGCCTGCCAGAGCACGAGGTCGGCGCGTTGGCCCGGGGCGATGCGTCCGCGATCAGAGAGACCGAGCGCCCGGGCGGCGTGCACCGTGGCGCCGCGCAGGGCCTCCTCCGGGGTCAGCCGGAACAGCACGCAGGCCATGTTCATCGCCGTGCGCAGCGAGGCCAGCGGCGAGGTCCCCGGATTGAGGTCGGTCGCGACCGCCATGGCGACGCCGTGCTCGCGGAACGCGGCGATCGGCGGCAAGGTGGTCTCGCGCAGGGCGTAGAAGGCGCCGGGCAGCAGCACGGCCACGCTGCCGGCAGTGGCCATCGCCGCCACGCCCTCGGCGCTGGTGTACTCGACATGGTCGGCCGAGAGTCCCCCGTGGTGCGCCAGCAGGGCGGCGCCGCCGAGGTCGCTGAGCTGGTCGGCATGCAGTTTCACCGGCAGGCCGTGCCGCCGCGCGGCGCTGAACAGCCGGTCGACCTGATCGGGCGAGAATCCGATGCCCTCGCAGTAGGCATCGACCGCATCGGCAAGGCCCGACTCGGCGATCTGCGGCAGCCAGTCCTCGCAGATCCGCGCGATGTAATCGTCGGCGCGGCCGGCGAATTCCGGAGGCAGGGCGTGGGCGCCGAGGAAGCTCGTGCGCACCGACTGCCCGCTGGCTTCACCGATGCGCCGCGCGGCGCGCAGCATGCGCAGCTCGCTGTCGAGATCGAGCCCGTAGCCGGACTTGATCTCGACCGTGGTGACGCCGTCGTCGCGGAGGGCCAGGGCGCGGGGGAGGGAGGCCGCCAGCAGGGCGTCCTCGTCGGCCTCACGGGTGGCACGTACGCTGGCGGCGATGCCACCGCCGGCGCGGGCGATTTCGGCGTAGGAAACGCCCTTGAGGCGCTGCTCGAACTCGCCGGCGCGATTGCCGGCGAACACCAGATGGGTGTGGCAGTCGATCAGTCCCGGCGTGAGCAGGGCGCCGCCGGCCTCCCATTCGCGTTCGGCCGGCGGCGCGGCCCCGCGCGGCCCGACGTATTCGATGCGCTCACCGCGCCAGACCACGCTGGCGTTCTCGACCAGGCCGTAGCCCTCGCTGCCTTCCAGTGTGGCGACGCGGGCGCCGTGGAGGGCGAGACGGTCGGTGGCTGGCATCGAAACGGGCTCCTGCGCGGGTGGGGGTCGAGTCTAGCCCGGATGTTCGGGCTCCGGCTCCGGAGAGGGCGTGCGCTGGATTCCGTGCCACCTCCTCCCAGCCTCCCCGTTCCGCACGAAGCGCGGCAATGGGAGGGGCAGAGCAGCGAAGCTGGGGAGGTTCAGAGCGCCGGGCCAGACAGAGAGGGGCGGCTCGGGCGAGAATCCGCGGATGCAACGCTATCTCGCCGACAACGCCCTGATCGACGGCCGCTGGCAGCGGCAGGTCGCCCTTGATATCGATTCCGACGGATTCATCGCGCGGGTCGCCCCCGGTTCCGACGCGGAGGACCGCGAGCGCCTCGCCGGCTGGGTGCTGCCGGCGGTGCCCAACCTGCATTCGCACGCCTTCCAGCGGGCCATGGCCGGGATGGCCGAGCGTCAGGGCGATCCGCAGGACAGCTTCTGGACCTGGCGCGAGCTGATGTACCGCTTCGCCCAGCGCCTGCAGCCGGCGCAGCTGCAGGCGGTGGCGGCGCAGCTGTATGTTGAGATGCTGGAGGCCGGCTACGGCCACGTCTGCGAATTCCACTACCTGCACCACGACCACGACGGGCACGCCTACGCGCCGCCTTCGGCCATGGCCGAGGCGATCCGCGCCGCCGCCGACCAGGTCGGCATCGGCCTGACCCTGTTGCCGGTGCTCTACCAGACCGGCGGGTTCGATGGCCGTCCCCTGTCCGAGCGGCAGCGGCGCTTTGGCTGCGACACCGCGCAGTATCTCGAGCTGGTCGGAGCGGCGTCGGGGCCGGCGCATCCGCTGCAGCGCGGCGGGCTGTGCTTCCACAGCCTGAGGGCGGCGCCCGAGGCGGCGATCCGCGAGGTGCTGTCGGCGGCGGACCCCAACCAGCCGATCCATATCCACATCGCCGAGCAGGTCGCCGAGGTCGAGGACTGCCTGGCCATCCGCGGTGCGCGACCGGTGCGTTGGCTGCTCGACCGGATTGGCGTCGATGCGCGCTGGTGCCTGGTCCATGCCACCCATCTCGATGAAGCCGAGTGCGTGGAGCTTGCCGCCAGCGGTGCGGTGGCAGGCCTCTGCCCGACCACCGAGGCCAACCTCGGCGACGGTCTGTTCCCGCTGCGCAGCTATCTCGAGGCCGGCGGCCGCTGGGGCATCGGCTCGGACAGTCATGTCTCGGTCTCGCCGGTCGAGGAGCTGCGCTGGCTGGAGTACGGCCAGCGCCTGCGCGCCCTGCGCCGCAACGTGGTGGCAGGGCAGGGTGAGAGCTGTGGCGAGGTGCTGCTGGCCGGCGCCCTGGCCGGCGGCGCCCAGGCAGCCGGCGTGCGAATCGGACGCCTGGCCGGACCCGATAACGAGGGGCCGTGGCGTGCCGACCTGATCGTGCTCGATCCGCGGGCCGTGGCCCTGGCAGGCGCGAGCGAGGCCGATGTAATCGATCGCTGGCTGTTTGCCGGCAACCGGTCGATGGTCGAGGCCGTGATGGTCGGCGGCCGCTGGCAGGTCCGCGCAGGCCGTCATCGCCTGCGCGAGAGGGTGGAATCGGACTACCGCAAGGCGGTGGCGGAACTCGCCGCACTGTAGGAGCCAGCTTGCTGGCGATGGGCCCGACCCGACGCCGGTATCGCCAGCAAGCTGGCTCCTACACCAGAGCAGTTTTGCGGGTTCGAATCACCGCCAAGCCGAATAACACCCTTGTAGGAGCCAGCTTGCTGGCGAAAACGGCCCCATCACAACCACACCGCATCCCAGTACGGATACGCCCCGATCTCGTCCACCAGCCCCGCCCGCAATGGATTCGCCACGAGATATCGCGCGGCGCGCCTGATGTCCTCCTCGCTCCGAAGCGCCCGATCATGAAACGCCGGCTGCCAGAACGGTGGCGGGGCCTGCTCGATGCGCTGCACTGCCACCGCAATCCGCGATTTGCCCTGCTGCATCACCCGGCCCAGCGGCTGCTCCTCCAGTTGAATCAGGAGGTGCAGATGATCCGGCATCAGCACCCAGGCCAGCAGCCCCGCATCGCCCCAGGCACAGGGCTGGGCAAGAGTGCGCGCTGCCTCATGGGCGGCGGGATGCTCGGCGAAGCGCTTCCAGCCGCCGGCGCAGCAGGTGGTCAGGAGGTACACCTGTCCGGGAATCGAGCGGCGGCCTGCGCGGAGTCGGGCGTGGCCGGATGGGTTGGGCCTCGCGTTCATGGGTCAAGTTGACCCGTTGTCCGGCCTTCCAGGTATCGGTGGCGGACCCGTCGCGGCGTAGGCGTTGTCTGAATGCGTCCGGGTGGTCGGGCGTTGGATCGCCAGCAAGCTGGCTCCTACACCACAGCACCTTTGCGGGTTCGAATCACCGCCAAGCCGAGTGACCCCGTTGTAGGAGCCAGCTTGCTGGCGAAAAGGGCCTCAGCCGCCTTCACCCGCGGCTCATCCTTTACGGATATCATTCTTTCAGAAATTTCTGAAAGAACAGATATGAACATGCCTCCGCTCACCCAGCGCTTCGTCCTCCACTTTGGTGAGATGGGCTCGCGCTGGGGCATCAACCGCACGGTGGGGCAGATCTACGCCCTGCTCTTCGTCTCCGCCCGGCCGCTGAATGCCGACGAGATCACCGAGGCGCTGCAGGTCAGTCGCAGCAATGTCAGCATGGGCATCAAGGAGTTGCAGAGCTGGCGCCTGGTCCGCCTGTCGCACCTGCCGGGTGACCGCCGCGACTACTACTCGGCCCCCGACGACGTCTGGCAGATCTTCAAGATCCTTGCCGAGGAGCGTCAGCGGCGCGAGATCGACCCGACCCTGTCGATGCTCCGCGATGCCATGCTGGAGTCGCCCGGCAATGAAGAGGACCGCCACGCGCAGGAGCGCATGCGGCAGATGCACGAGCTGATCGAGCAGCTCACCGACTGGTTCGCCGAGGTGCGCCGGCTGGCGCCGGAAACCCTTGAGCAGCTGATGGGGCTCGGCGCCGGCGCGGTCAAGCTGCTCGACTTCAAGGATCGCCTGCTGCGCCGCGGCGCACGCCAGGAGGACAAGGAGGGCGCGGCATGAGCGCCGAGATGGTCGATCCCGTGGTGCTGGCGCGGATCCAGTTCGCCGCCAACATCAGCTTCCACATCCTTTTTCCGACGATCACCATCGCGCTGGGCTGGTTCCTTCTCTACTTCAAGCTGCGCTTCCTGCGCAGCCGCGAGCGCGCCTGGCTCGATGCCTACTATTTCTGGGTCAAGGTGTTTGCGCTGAGCTTCGCCCTGGGCGTGGTCAGCGGCATCACCATGAGCTTCCAGTTCGGCACCAACTGGCCGGGCTTCATGGAGCGGGTCGGCAACATCGCCGGCCCGCTGCTGGCCTACGAGGTGCTCACCGCCTTCTTCCTCGAGGCCAGCTTCCTCGGCATCATGCTCTTCGGCCGCAAGCGCGTCGGCGAGCGGGTGCACACGCTGGCGACCTTCCTGGTCGCCGCCGGCACCACCGCCTCGGCGTTCTGGATCCTCGCCCTGAACAGCTGGATGCAGACGCCGGCCGGCTTCGAGATCATCGACGGCCAGTTCCACGCCGCCGACTGGTGGAGCGTGGTGTTCAATCCGTCCTTCCCCTACCGGCTCAGCCACATGCTGCTGGCCTCGGGTCTGACCGCGGCCTTCCTGGTTGCCGGGCTCTCGGCCTACCGCTGGCTGCGCGGCCAGCGCGGGGGCGATGTGCGCGTCGCCCTGCGCACGGCGCTGACGGTCGCGGCCTTCCTGATCCCGGTACAGATCTTCGTCGGCGACCTGCACGGTCTCAATACGCTGGAGCACCAGCCGGCCAAGGTGGCGGCCATGGAAGGCATCTGGCAGGACGAGCGCGGCGCGCCGGCGCTGATCTTCGCCGTGCCCAACGAGGCCGAGCGGCGCAATGACTATGCGATCGGCATTCCCAAGCTGGCCAGCCTGATCCTCACCCACGAACTGGACGGCGAGATCAAGGGGCTGGACAGCTTCGAGGGCGAGCACCCGCCGGTGGCGCCGGTGTTCTACGCCTTCCGGGTCATGGTCGGCACCGGCATGCTGATGCTGGCGACGGCCTGGTGGTGCGGCTGGAGCTGGTGGCGCCGCGGAGGTCTCTCCACATGGCAGCTGCGCCTGCTGGCCGGCATGAGCTTTTCCGGCTGGCTGGCGACGCTGGCCGGCTGGTACGTGACCGAGATCGGCCGCCAGCCCTGGCTGGTCAGCGGCATGCTGCGCACCGCCGAGGCCGCATCGGCGGTGCCCGCGCCGCTGATCGGGCTCAGCCTGACCGCCTATCTCGCGGTCTACGTCGGCCTGCTCGGTGCCTACGTCTCGGTGCTGTTCCTGATGGCGCGGAAGGCTGGCGCTGTGAAGCAGCAGGCGGCCGCCGAGGCCGCCGGCGCCCAGGTACAGGGCGCCTGACATGGACGTCTGGCTGCCGCTCGCCTTCACCGTGCTGATGGGCCTTGCCATGCTGGCCTACGTGGTGCTCGATGGCTTCGACCTCGGCATCGGCATCCTGCTGCCGAACGTCGACGACGCCGGCAAGGACCGCATGATCGCCGCGATCGGGCCGTTCTGGGACGCCAACGAGACCTGGCTGGTGCTCGGCATCGGCCTGCTGCTGGTCGCCTTTCCCAAGGCCCACGGCGCCATCCTCGGCGCGCTCTACCTGCCGGTGACGGTGATGCTGATCGGGCTGATCCTGCGCGGCGTCGCCTTCGACTTCCGGGTCAAGGCTGACGATGCGCACCGGCCGCTGTGGAACGGCGCCTTCTTCGCCGGCTCGCTGATGGCGGCCCTGGCCCAGGGCTGGATGCTGGGCAGCTACGTGATCGGCTTCCGCGATGATGCCGCGGGTCTTGCCTTCTCCGCCCTGATCGCGGTGTGCCTCGCCGCGGGCTATGTGCTGCTCGGCGCCTGCTGGCTGATCATGAAGAGCGAGGGTCCGCTGCGCGAGCAGGGCATCCGCTGGGCCTGGCGCGCGCTGTGGCTGACCGGCCTCGGCATCGCCGCGGTCTCGGTGGTCACCCCGCTGGTCTCCGAGCGGATCTTCGCCAAGTGGTTCTCGATGCCGGCGTTCTTCTTCCTGCTCAAGCTGCCCCTGCTCTCGGCTCTGGTCTTCTTCTATGCCGAGTCGCGCCTGCGCCGCCTCGCGCGTCGCGAGCGGGCTTCGGACTGGCAGCCTTTTGCCAGTGCCGTCGCGCTGTTCCTGCTGGCCTTCATCGGGCTCGCCTACAGCCTGTTTCCCTACCTGGTGGTCGACGAACTGACCGTCTGGACCGCCGCCGCCTCGACCGACGCGCTTCTCATCATGTTCGTCGGTGCCGCGATCACCCTGCCGGTGATCATCGGCTACACGGTGTTCGCCTACCGCGTGTTCTGGGGCCGCGACGGGGCGCTCAGCTACGAGTGACAGGCGTTGCGTCGTCCTGTCTGCTGAAGCCTTCCGCACCCGTCGACTGTAGGAGCCAGCTTGCTGGCGATTCCCGCTCCCGGAGGGAATGATCGCCAGCAAGCTGGCTCCTTGTACCTTGGATCCGGCTTCAGATTCGCCTATACCACCGGTCGATTTCCGGGGAAGCCGCTTGCTCCTTGGGGCAGCTTTGGCTGACCTCGTATGTAGAGC
>NZ_JALNMH010000028.1 GCF_023156535.1 Pseudomarimonas salicorniae
GCGGGGCGGTCTTTCGGGGCGGCGAAGCGGGAGGGACCGGAGTAGAAAAGTTCGTTTGAGGGTATTGACGGACTTCGGAAACGGTGTAAGATGTGCGGCTCGGTTGGACGGAAACGTTCGATCGGCAAGCGAAGAGGCGCTGAGGCCGAATTCGCGAGATCTTTGACAGTGTGCGCAGGTGACTTGTGCGGGCGTCTGCGGATGGGTGAGAAGTCCATCTTGCAGAACGTCCAACGTATGGCCTTTGGGCTGTACACCTAAGAGTCAATTGATTTTAGTAGTCAGCGACGCTTGGGTCGGACTTCTGCAGTTGCAACAAGATTGGATGCCTTCGGGTGTCCGGAAGTTTTAACTGAAGAGTTTGATCCTGGCTCAGATTGAACGCTGGCGGCATGCCTAACACATGCAAGTCGAACGGCAGCGCGGGAGCTTGCTCCTGGCGGCGAGTGGCGGACGGGTGAGGAATGCATAGGAATCTGCCCAGTTGTGGGGGATAACGTAGGGAAACTTACGCTAATACCGCATACGACCTTCGGGTGAAAGTGGGGGACCTTCGGGCCTCACGCGATTGGATGAGCCTATGCCGGATTAGCTAGTTGGCGGGGTAAAAGCCCACCAAGGCGACGATCCGTAGCTGGTCTGAGAGGATGATCAGCCACACTGGAACTGAGACACGGTCCAGACTCCTACGGGAGGCAGCAGTGGGGAATATTGGACAATGGGCGAAAGCCTGATCCAGCAATGCCGCGTGGGTGAAGAAGGCCTTCGGGTTGTAAAGCCCTTTTGTACGGGAAGAAATACCACTTGTTAATACCGAGTGGGGATGACGGTACCGTAAGAATAAGCACCGGCTAACTTCGTGCCAGCAGCCGCGGTAATACGAAGGGTGCAAGCGTTAATCGGAATTACTGGGCGTAAAGCGTGCGTAGGTGGTTTGTTAAGTCTGATGTGAAAGCCCTGGGCTCAACCTGGGAATGGCATTGGATACTGGCTTACTAGAGTGCGGTAGAGGGTAGCGGAATTTCCGGTGTAGCGGTGAAATGCGTAGAGATCGGAAGGAACATCCGTGGCGAAGGCGGCTACCTGGACCAGCACTGACACTGAGGCACGAAAGCGTGGGGAGCAAACAGGATTAGATACCCTGGTAGTCCACGCCCTAAACGATGCGAACTGGACGTTGGGCTCAACTTGGAGCTCAGTGTCGAAGCTAACGCGTTAAGTTCGCCGCCTGGGGAGTACGGTCGCAAGACTGAAACTCAAAGGAATTGACGGGGGCCCGCACAAGCGGTGGAGTATGTGGTTTAATTCGATGCAACGCGAAGAACCTTACCTGGCCTTGACATGCACGGAACTTTCCAGAGATGGATTGGTGCCTTCGGGAACCGTGACACAGGTGCTGCATGGCTGTCGTCAGCTCGTGTCGTGAGATGTTGGGTTAAGTCCCGCAACGAGCGCAACCCTTGTCCTTAGTTGCCAGCACGTAATGGTGGGAACTCTAAGGAGACTGCCGGTGACAAACCGGAGGAAGGTGGGGATGACGTCAAGTCATCATGGCCCTTACGGCCAGGGCTACACACGTACTACAATGGTAGGGACAGAGGGTTGCAATACCGCGAGGTGGAGCCAATCCCAGAAACCCTATCCCAGTCCGGATTGCAGTCTGCAACTCGACTGCATGAAGTCGGAATCGCTAGTAATCGCAGATCAGCAATGCTGCGGTGAATACGTTCCCGGGCCTTGTACACACCGCCCGTCACACCATGGGAGTTTGTTGCACCAGAAGCAGGTAGCTTAACCTTCGGGAGGGCGCTTGCCACGGTGTGGCCGATGACTGGGGTGAAGTCGTAACAAGGTAGCCGTATCGGAAGGTGCGGCTGGATCACCTCCTTTTGAGCACGACGGATCGTTCATCCGTCAGGCGCCCGCACAAGTAACCTGCATCCAGAGTAAGACGGCGACCGCGCAAGGCGCGTCGTTGTCCTCCGTCCATTGACGGGGCCATAGCTCAGCTGGGGCAAGACCTGGTGGCGCATAGCGCCACATGAAGCGAAGCTTCATGAAGGTTGAGCGCCCGCAGGCACCAGCCGAAGGGCCGGGGTCGAGCAGCTGAGCCTCGGCAACGTTAAAAGGTAAGACGGGGCCATAGCTCAGCTGGGAGAGCACCTGCTTTGCAAGCAGGGGGTCGTCGGTTCGATCCCGACTGGCTCCACCACTGTGAGATGGCGAGAAACAGCCTTGGGTCTGTAGCTCAGGTGGTTAGAGCGCACCCCTGATAAGGGTGAGGTCGGTGGTTCGAGTCCTCCCAGACCCACCACGCTGAGCGACAACTCTGGATAGCGCACACGAAGAATTGAAGCGGCTGGGCGTTGAGGCCTGGTCGCGTTCTTTGACAACTTGGGACGTAACAGCGTTTGAGTGGCCTCCATGAGTTCAGGAGGTCGCTGTCGAACGTGTCGTTGAGGCAAGTAAGCGAAGAGTGAGATCGACCCTGAGGCGACTTGGGGTTATATGATCAAGCGACTAAGCGCATACGGTGGATGCCTTGGCGGTCAGAGGCGATGAAGGACGTGGCAGCCTGCGAAAAGCGTCGGGGAGCTGGCAACAAGCTTTGATCCGGCGATGTCCGAATGGGGAAACCCACCCGCAAGGGTATCGTGCACTGAATACATAGGTGTACGAGGCGAACCCGGGGAACTGAAATATCTAAGTACCCGGAGGAAAAGAAATCAACCGAGATTCCCTGAGTAGTGACGAGCGAACGGGGAACAGCCCAAAAGTCGATTGTGTTTTAGGAAAACGGTCTGGAAAGTCCGGCCATAGAAGGTGATAGCCCTGTATTCGAAAGGGCACAGTCGATGAAATTGAGTAGGGCGGGGCACGTGAAACCCTGTCTGAACATGGGGGGACCATCCTCCAAGGCTAAATACTACTGACCGACCGATAGTGAACCAGTACCGTGAGGGAAAGGCGAAAAGAACCCCGGTGAGGGGAGTGAAATAGAACCTGAAACCGTATGCGTACAAGCAGTGGGAGCCCCGCAAGGGGTGACTGCGTACCTTTTGTATAATGGGTCAGCGACTTACATTACGTGGCGAGCTTAACCGTATAGGGGAGGCGAAGGGAAACCGAGTCTGAATAGGGCGAATAGTCGCGTGGTGTAGACCCGAAACCGAGTGATCTATCCATGACCAGGGTGAAGGTGAGGTAACACTTACTGGAGGCCCGAACCCACGCCCGTTGAAAAGGTCGGGGATGAGTTGTGGATAGGAGTGAAAGGCTAAACAAACTCGGAGATAGCTGGTTCTCCTCGAAAGCTATTTAGGTAGCGCCTCGGACGAATACTGCTGGGGGTAGAGCACTGTTATGGCTAGCGGGTCATCGCGACTTAGCAAACCATGGCAAACTCCGAATACCAGCACGTACTATCCGGGAGACACACGGCGGGTGCTAACGTCCGTCGTGAAAAGGGAAACAACCCAGACCCTCAGCTAAGGTCCCCAAATCACAGCTCAGTGGGAAACGATGTGGGAAGGCATAGACAGCCAGGAGGTTGGCTTAGAAGCAGCCACCCTTTAAAGAAAGCGTAATAGCTCACTGGTCGAGTCGGCCTGCGCGGAAGATTTAACGGGGCTAAGCTGTGTACCGAAGCTAGGGATTCAATCGCAAGATTGAGTGGTAGAGGAGCGTTCCGTAAGCCTGCGAAGGTGGATCGTAAGGTCTGCTGGAGGTATCGGAAGTGCGAATGCTGACATGAGTAACGATAATGCGGGTGAAAGACCCGCACGCCGAAAGCCCAAGGTTTCCTTGCGCAACGTTAATCGACGCAGGGTGAGTCGGCCCCTAAGGCGAGGGCGAAAGCCGTAGTCGATGGGAAGCTGGTTAATATTCCAGCACCGCTTGTAATTGCGATGGGGTGACGGAGAAGGCTAGGTGTACCGGGCGTTGGTTGTCCCGGGGAAAGGCGGTAGGTGGTGATCTTAGGCAAATCCGGGATCACATACACCGAGCACCGAGACCAGGGTCTTAGGACCTGAAGTCACTGATGCCACGCTTCCAGGAAAAACCTCTAAGCTTCAGATTACAACGACCGTACCGTAAACCGACACAGGTAGGCAGGGTGAGAATCCTCAGGCGCTTGAGAGAACTCGGGTGAAGGAACTAGGCAACATAGCACCGTAACTTCGGGAGAAGGTGCACCCCAGGGTGTGGCTACATGCGTAGCTGAGCACCCCGGGGTCGCAGTGACCAGGCCGCTGCGACTGTTTATCAAAAACACAGCACTCTGCAAACACGAAAGTGGACGTATAGGGTGTGACGCCTGCCCGGTGCCGGAAGGTTAATTGATGGGGTTAGCGCAAGCGAAGCTCTTGATCGAAGCCCCGGTAAACGGCGGCCGTAACTATAACGGTCCTAAGGTAGCGAAATTCCTTGTCGGGTAAGTTCCGACCTGCACGAATGGCGTAACGACAGCGGCGCTGTCTCCACCCGAGACTCAGTGAAATTGAAATCGCTGTGAAGATGCAGCGTTCCCGCGGCAAGACGGAAAGACCCCGTGAACCTTTACTACAGCTTTACACTGAACGTTGAGTTCGTCTGTGTAGGATAGGTGGGAGGCTTTGAAGTGTGATCGCCAGATTGCATGGAGCCAGCCTTGAAATACCACCCTGATGTGCTTGACGTTCTAACCTCGGCCCGTTATCCGGGTCAGGGACCGTGTATGGTGGGTAGTTTGACTGGGGCGGTCTCCTCCCAAAGAGTAACGGAGGAGCACGAAGGTACGTTCAGCACGGTCGGACATCGTGCAATGAGTGCAAAGGCATAAACGTGCTTGACTGCAAGATCGACGGATCAAGCAGGTACGAAAGTAGGTCTTAGTGATCCGGTGGTTCTGTATGGAAGGGCCATCGCTCAACGGATAAAAGGTACTCCGGGGATAACAGGCTGATACCGCCCAAGAGTTCATATCGACGGCGGTGTTTGGCACCTCGATGTCGGCTCATCACATCCTGGGGCTGTAGTCGGTCCCAAGGGTATGGCTGTTCGCCATTTAAAGTGGTACGCGAGCTGGGTTCAGAACGTCGTGAGACAGTTCGGTCCCTATCTGTCGTGGGCGTTGGAGGTTTGAGAGGGGCTGCTCCTAGTACGAGAGGACCGGAGTGGACGTATCTCTGGTGTTCCGGTTGTCACGCCAGTGGCACTGCCGGGTAGCTATATACGGAAGCGATAACCGCTGAAAGCATCTAAGCGGGAAGCGCGCCTCAAGATGAGACCTCCCGGGAGCTCGACTCCCCTAAAGGAACCAGGAAGACTACCTGGTTGATAGGTCAGGTGTGTAAGCGCAGCAATGCGTTGAGCTAACTGATACTAATGATCCGTGCGGCTTGATCATATAACCTCAAGTTGCTTCCTCAACCACACGTTGAGACAGCACAAACTCTGTTACGTCCCAAGTCCCCCATGAGAGCGTGTGCGCTGTTGGAGCAATCCATCCGGCGACCCTCCACCCTCTCCCTGGTGACAATAGCTGAGTGGAACCACCCGATCCCATCCCGAACTCGGAAGTGAAACGCTCATACGCCGATGGTAGTGTGGCACTGGTCCATGCAAGAGTAGGTCATCGCCAGGGGCTTTATCCAAAGGGCCAGTCCGTATGGACTGGCCCTTTCCCTTTTCAGGTTTCAAACGTCCAACCCCCGGCTCACGCTGGAGGTTTCGTCGTTCTGCGCCCTGCAATTAATCCGATCGCGCAGCGTCTCTCGGCCTATCCGGACAGCCAGTCC
>NZ_JALNMH010000029.1 GCF_023156535.1 Pseudomarimonas salicorniae
CTTACCAAGCCTTTCATCTAGGTTTCTGGGCATGCCGTCCAACTGTGCGTTCAAGCGGACCGCCGGGAGGTGCTTTGATGTTTACTGATACGTTGTCGGCCGGCGGCCGCTTAACGCGGCGTTGAGCCGCAAGGGAGTCGGGTTCCTTGCAGTGCTCGGGCGGTCATGTAGCCCTCGCTCCGAATCACCGTGGCGTCGGGCGCTTGGGGTCGGCTTTCGTTGGTTCCCGAGCGGTTTCGCAGGCGGGCACCGCTTTCGCACGCCAGGGGTGCTGAGTCGTGCAGCAAGTCGCCATTCCGGTGCCTGGTTCCGCTAGCATCTGGTCAGCGGCTCGGCGGATTTCAGGTGGCGGGCGACAGGGGCAGGCTTTCCGTCCCGAGGCGCCTCGCTCCGGCACCCTCCCTTGCTGCCCAACTATGCGTTCAAGCGGACCGCCGGGAGGTGCTTCGATGTTTACTGATACGCTTTCGGCCGGCGGCCGCTTAACGCGGCGTTATGCCCCATGATCGAAGCGGCGCTGTCAGTTGAAGTTTCGGGTAGCTCAGAGTCGTTCTGTGATTGCTGCGGTGCCGAATCTCGAAAGCTCTGGGGCGAAGTTCTCGATGGTCAGGCCACAGCTGCGCTCTACTACATTCAATGGACAGTCGGTTCACCGAATCATTTCCCCAACTTGGACCTCGTGATAGGTCCATGGGGTGAAGGGTTTGGTCCAGCTGATCGGTTCTTGGTGTCGCTACTCTACCGCCCTGATTCGGCGCAAGGTGGTTTCATGGTGGTCGATGCCGAGGGACGCT
Source organism: Pseudomarimonas salicorniae (assembly GCF_023156535.1). GTDB lineage: Bacteria > Pseudomonadota > Gammaproteobacteria > Xanthomonadales > Xanthomonadaceae > Pseudomarimonas > Pseudomarimonas salicorniae. The sequence goes on from NZ_JALNMH010000029.1 coordinate 795, forward strand.
ATGCCAACTATCTAGCACTGTGCGAGAAGGCCTTCGACAGGTCTGAAGTCGTTGGCACGGCGCTCGCTTCTAAAGTGTTCTCAATTGTCGACGCGATTTGGCTCGGTGACCCAAGGTTATCTGATGTGAAGTCGCTCGGAGATGTGGCATAACTGTGCGTTAGAGCGGACCTGCGGGGAGCTACTTCGAATGAACCAATCACTGTCGGCCGCAGGCCGCTCAACGCGGCGTTATGCGTCTTGACTATGGCCCTAGGCACCGTTACCGCCTTCAAGAGCGCTCGCGACCTGGTCGGGGTCGGCGGTCCCATCGGCGAGTCCTCAGCCACATTGGGGGTTTTCGGGTCGAGCCTTGATCCTAAGCAAGTGACCACTCTCATCGGGGTCGAGCCAACGGAGAGCTTTCGTGCGGGGTTCAGACGGGGTCCGCGCTCTCCGGCCATGAAGCATGGGGCGTGGTTCCTTGAGGAGCGAGGCATACTCCCTGAAGGACCGACCGCGGCGCTTCGACGGCTTCGCTTGAGAGTGCCTGATTCAGCTCAATTTTGGGAGCAGTTGCGGGCGCGCTATTCGGTTCAAGTGCGTCTGACGCTCCACTTGGAAGAGTGGAGTTCCGGGTTCAGTCTTTCCCCAGACTTGGTTGCTTGGCTGAACCTTCTAGGTGTCGGGTTGGAGATGGAGATCTTTTCCAATGGCGATACAGACGCATAACTGTGCGTTAGAGCGGACCTGCGGGGAGCTACTTCGAATGAACTCATTGCTGTCGGCCGCAGGCCGCTCAACGCGGCGTTAGCTCTCGATTTATGGCTTGTCGCTCACTCGCCTTCTTTTCGATTTTGGTCGCGTCCAGCACAACATTTGCTTGTCGTCCGATGCCGTTTTCTGAGAGCGCGATCCATGGCGCCGAGGCAATCGCTATCGGCACGATAACAAGTGTCGCCCACCCAGAGTTCGAGGCCCAGCTCCTGAGCGGCTCGGCGCAAGTTTGGCCGAGTTATGCCCTAGACCCATACAAAGTCAGACTTGTCGTAACGGAGGTCCTCATCGGGAAAGCATCGGGCGTCATTGAGACGCAAGTCGGAGGCTGTCCTCCGCCATGGGTTCCAGGTGAATTGGCGGTTATCATCTTCCGCTCTGGTGAACACCCGAAGCTCTGGCGCTACAAGGTCGTTGGCCCCAGAATAAGGGCCATTATGCTCGGCGACGAGAGCTAACTATGCGTTCAAGCGGACCGCGGGGTGGTGTTTCGCTATTTCCTGAAGTTTCATCGGCCCGCGGCCGCTTAACGCGGCGTTGGGCTGCATAGGAGGGGTTGTGGGCATCCTTGCTGACGTTGTCATCGCCAGCCCAGATCAAGCTCTGGGATACGAGGGCCAGCTTCAGGCTGCCATTTCGAGTAGCCAGGTGTCCGACGGTGCTGAGTGGAACGGTCTTACGAGCCTCGAGTTTGAACTGCTCTGGGCTGACCTCGAGGGCCGTGATTGGGCGCCAAGCACCCACCAACTTCGCCATGTTCGGTTTGAGCCCCCGTACCATCGATGGCTAATGGAGTTTCCGCCGCCGCTCGTATCCTTGCTATCTCAACTTTCCGATGAGGCCCTCTCTGGTGTTGCTAGCAGGTGGGCTCAGCACGAGGAAGTGGGCGCTCAGCCGGAAGATGTAGAGCCAATAATTCGTGAGCTGCGACGCCTCGCAATCCGTTCTCGGGAGTCTGGAAAGGGAATGTATTTGTGGGGTTCCCTGTGATGCCGCCCAACTATGTGTTCAACCGGACCTGCGGGGAGGTAGTTCGCATCAACCGAGCACTGTCGGCCGCAGGCCGGTTAACACGGCGTTGGGCCGCAAGGGAGTGGGGTTCCTCCCAGTCTTCGCGCGGTGATGCAGCTCACGCTTCGAATCACGGTGGCGTCGGGCGCTTGGGGTCGGCTTTCGTTGGCTCCCGAGCGGTTTCGCAGGCGGGCCCGCTTTCGCACGCCAGGGGTGCTGAGTCGTGCAGCAAGTCGCCATTCCGGTGCCTGGTTCCGCTAGCATCTGGTCAGCGGCTCGGAGGATTTCAGGTGGCGGGCGACAGGGCCAGGCTTTCCATCCCGAGGCGCCTCGCTCCGGCACCCTCCCTTGCTGCCCAACTATGCGTTCAAGCGGACCGCCGGGAGGTGCTTCGATGTTTACTGATACGTTCTCGGCCGGCGGCCGCTTAACGCGGCGTTGTACTGCACCTGATAGGTTCTCGCAGCCGTGATGCATCTCGCTGAGGGAAACATTGTTGCTGCTCTGAAAGATCCTGAGCGACAGTATCGTGTCCCTTCCGCATGGAGGTCGTCCTTCGAAGCCATCGTCGACGCGTTTGTTGGTGGCGACTACGGCCTGAGAGAACCTATTGCGGGAGTCGTTCCGTTAGAGGAAAGCGTTGCAATTCAGATCGAGCAGTGCATCCGAGACTACGGCGAGAAGCTAGCGCCTCTGTCCGATGAAACGTGGGAGTCATCTGTCTGCCAATGGATGGAGGGCTACTGGGATCTTCTGGTCGACCTGAACACTGAGGCAGAGGGTAGAAGCGACATGGTTCTGAGCGCTCGTGTCCGAGAGAATGAGGCGATCGACTCCTTGAGCCTCCAGGTCAGTGCTGTCTATGTGCCTTAGCGTGCAATACAACTATGCGTTCAAGCGGACCGCCGGGAGGTGCTTCGATGTTTACTGATATGTTTTCGGCCGGCGGCCGCTTAACGCGGCGTTAGGGTGCTCTGGATGCTTGGTCGCGTGCTCGGAGCAATCCTGACAATCTCCATGGTCACTCTGCTGGGGCTGTGGGTAACTCAGGCTCAGCTCCTGGAAATGGAGATCTCAACTCATACGGGGCTTTCGAGCCTTCCCGGCTACGTTGATTCGTTCGAGCGCTACCAGGCCTTCTGTGCCCTCATGTGGCTCACATTCGCGATCTCAGGCGCCTTGCTGGCTTCGGGGAAGCGGGTGGGTTGGTCCGTACTCGGAGCGGCCTGTCTTGTTTGGGGGCTGGTCGCTGCGGGTGCATGGGGGCTGAACTCGTACACCCATTGGTGGCTCTCGCCGCTGTCACTGTCTTTGCTGGCAGCCGGCACGGTTGCGTCGCCGATGGCGCGTAGATCGCGCGTAGCCGCGCCCTAACTCGGCATTCGAGCGGACCGATGGGGCTGGCCTTCGAGTTTCCTGACATGATGTCGGCCATCGGCCGCTCAATGCGGCGTTGGGCGGCATGGTGATGCGTTCCTTCTCTGCCGCGGCAATGGCAGCATTTGTTGCGGTCGCTTCTGTTCTTTCCGGTTTCGTCTTCTGGC
>NZ_JALNMH010000003.1 GCF_023156535.1 Pseudomarimonas salicorniae
AGCGCCACCAACAACACCACCTCTCCGACATACACTTCCCACTCGCGGGCCGTTCGCATGTTCGCCTCCGTTGGTTGGTCCCAATTAGAGGTTTAACTGCGGACGGCCCGCATAGCATCTACAACTGCGACCCCATGCCACCGTCCCAACCCCACCGCCCACCCCAAGCCATCCACGCCCGCCTCACCCCGGCCATCCCCCCTCGACATCCCACCCACCCATTAAACTCCCCCCCATCCCCGCCGTTCCCGGACCCCATGACCGACGCCGCCCAGCGTGTCGCCGAACTGCGCCGGCAGATCGACGACGCCAACCACCGCTACCATGTGCTCGACGAGCCGACGATCACCGACGCCGACTACGACCGCCTGGTGCGCGAGTTGGAGGACCTGGAGGCCGAGCACCCCGAGCTCGCCGACCCCAACTCGCCCACCACCCGGGTCGGGGCGACGCCGTCCTCGGCCTTCGAGGAGGTCCAGCACGCCATCCCGATGCTCTCGCTGAACAACGCCTTCGAGGTCGAGGGCGCCGAGAGCGACGAGGAGCGCTTCCGCGAGGTGGCCGATTTCGTCCGCCGCATCGTTGACGAGGTCGAGGAGGCCGAACCGACCTTCTCCGTCGAACCCAAGCTCGACGGCCTGGCGATCTCCCTGCGCTACGAGAACGGCCTGTTCGTCCGCGGCGCGACGCGCGGTGATGGCGCCACGGGTGAGGACGTCTCGGCCAACCTGCGCACCATCCGCGCCATCCCGCTGCGCCTGCGCGGCGAGGCGCCGCCGGCCGTGCTCGAGGTGCGCGGCGAGGTGTACATGCCGCGTGCTGCCTTCGAGGCCTTCAACGCCCGCGCCCGTGAAAAGGGCGAGCGCACCCTGGCCAACCCGCGCAACGGCGCCGCCGGCTCGCTGCGCCAGCTCGACCCACGGATCACCGCCACGCGCCCACTGGCCTTCTACGCCTATGGCCTCGGCGTGGTCGAAGGCGTCGAACTGCCTGCCAACCACTCGCAGACCCTGCGCTGGCTGCGAGAGCTGGGCCTGCCGGTCTGCCCCGAGGTCGACACCGCAAAGGGCCTCGACGGCCTGCTCGCCTACTACCGGCGCATCGGCGAGAAGCGCGACGTGCTGGCGTATGACATCGACGGCGTGGTCTACAAGCTCGACCGCTACGACCAGCAGCGCCAGCTCGGCTTCGTCTCGCGCGCCCCGCGCTGGGCCATTGCCCACAAGTATCCGGCGCAGGAGCAGACCACCACGGTCGAGGCGATCGAGGTGCAGGTCGGCCGCACCGGCGCGCTGACCCCGGTGGCGCGCCTGGCCCCGGTCAATGTCGCCGGCGTCGTGGTCACCAATGCCACCCTGCACAACGCCGACCAGATCGCCCGCCTCGACGTGCGTGTCGGCGACCATGTGGTCGTCCGCCGCGCCGGCGACGTGATCCCCGAGGTCGTGCGCGTGGTCGCAGAGCAGATCGATCCCGCGAAGCGCGGCCCCGCCTATGTCATGCCCGACGCCTGCCCGGTCTGCGGCTCGGCCGTGGTCCGCGAGGAGGGCGAGGTCGCCAGCCGCTGCAGCGGCGGCCTCTACTGCGCCGCCCAGCGCAAGCAGGCCCTGATCCACTTCGCCTCGCGCCGCGCCATGGACATCGAAGGTCTGGGCGAGAAGATCATCGACGACCTGGTCGAGTTCGACCTGGTCAAATCGGTGGCCGACCTCTACCGCCTCAGCCTCGATGACCTGCTGGCGATGAAGCGCCGCGCCGAGGAGCGCGACGGCGCCGTGCCGGAGACGGTCAAGGCCGGCAAGATCGCCACCCGCTGGGCCGAGAACCTGATCGAGGCCATCGAGGCCAGCCGCCGCAGCACGCTGGAGCGCCTGCTGTTCGCGCTCGGCATCCTGCAGATCGGCGAGGAGACCGCCAAGGCCCTGGCGCGCAGCTTCGGTGACCTCGACGCCATCCGCCGCGCCGACGCCCTGATCCTGCTGGCCGTGCCCGATGTCGGCCCCAAGGTGGCCCAGTCCATCGCCGCCTTCTTCGCCGAGGCGCATAACCAGCAGATCATCGACGAGCTGCTCGCCGCCGGCGTGCAGCCCGCCAGCAGCGGCGAGGTCGACCCGGCCCTGGTCAAGTCGCTGGGCCTGGGCGGCCTGATCCTCGGCGCCAAGCGCCTCGGCGCGCCGCTGGAAGGTCTCGGCGACACCTCCATCGAGCGCGTCGCAGAACAGATCGATTCACTGGCCGCCCTGCGCGAGGCCGGCGAGCCGCGCCTGGTCGCCCTCGGCGTGCCGGCCGGCCCCGCCGCATCGCTGTTCGCGCTGCTGGACGACGACCACTGGGCCCCACGCCTTGAAACTGCCGAACGCCAGGTCAGCGAACTGCGCGGCCGCGTCCGCCAGACGGCGGGCGAGGGCGGTCCACTTACCGGCAAGACCGTGGTCCTTACCGGCAGCCTGTCCGCGCTGACCCGTGACGAGGCCGGTGCGCGGCTGGAGCAGCTCGGCGCTAAGGTCAGCGGCAGCGTGTCGAAGAAGACCGCCCTGGTCGTCGCCGGCGAGGCCGCCGGCTCCAAGCTCGACAAGGCGCGCCAGCTCGGTGTGGAAGTCTGGGACGAAGCCCGGCTGCTCCAGCTGCTGGCCGAACACGACCTCGCCCCATGAGCGAGGACCGCCCGCTCTGGATGCCCAGCGCAACGCTTGAAGCCCTGCGCCTGCGCGCAAGGCTGAACAGGCTGATCCGTGACTTCTTCGAGCAGCGCGGCGTGCTGGAGGTAGAAACCCCGATCCTCTCCGCCCACGCCACCGTCGACCGGCATATCGAGAGCTTCAGCACCGAGTTCCACGGCCCCGCCCACGCCGGCTCCCGCCAGCGCTGGCTGCGCACCTCGCCCGAGTTCGCGATGAAGCGCCTGCTCGCCGCCGGCTACGGCGACTGCTACGAGCTCGGCCGCGTCTTCCGCAATGGCGAAGCCGGCGCCCGCCATAACCCCGAGTTCACCCTGCTCGAGTGGTACCGCGTCGGCTTCAGCCTCGACACCCTGATGAGCGAAGTCGCCGACCTGATCCAGGCCGCGCTGGCCCTGGTCGGCCAGACCTGCCGCGTCCGCCGCGTCAGCTACGCCGAGCTGTTCCAGCGGGGCCTCGGCATCGACCCCCACCGCGCCCCCCTCGACACCCTGATCCAGGCCGCCGGCGAGCTCAACATCGACCCCAGCGGTTTGACCCGCGACGACTGGCTCGACCTGCTGATCACCCACCGCCTCCAGCCGAGTTTCAAACCCGACGAGCTGCTCCTCCTCCACGACTACCCCGCCACCCAGGCCGCCCTGGCCCAGCTCCGCGAGGTCGACGGCATCCAGGTTGCCGAACGCTTCGAGGCCTACCTAGGCCCTATCGAACTCGCCAACGGCTACCACGAGTTGCTGGATGCCGAGGAACAGGAACGCCGCTTCAAGGCCGAACAGCAGGCAAGGCAGGAGACGGGCAGGGTAGTGCCGCCGTTTGATGCAAGGCTGGTGGAAGCGCTAAGCGCCGGCATGCCGGCCTGCTCCGGCGTCGCCCTGGGCGTGGATCGACTGGTGGGGCGGCTCACAGGCGAGCCCACCATCGGCGACTCCATCGCCTTCGCCCACCGCACCGCATAAACCCGTGTAGGAGCCAGCTTGCTGGCGATCAGCCCTGACTCTGCCACACCCAACCGTAGCTCCCGCTCCGTTCATCCCTGTCAACCGCCCATCGCGGGCATGACGCTTTGCGTTATATAACGCATGGCGTTATGATCGGGCGGTGATCCGGACCTTCAACGACAGGGAAGCCGAGAAGATCTGGGGCGGAACTGCCTCGAAGCGCCTGCCCGCAGACATTCAGCAGGTCGCCCGTCGAAAGCTCCGCATGCTCAACAATGCTGCCAGCCTTGAAGACTTGCGCGTGGCGCCGGCAAACCGGCTGGAGGCCCTGAAAGGCGACCGGCGCGGCCAGCACAGCATCCGGATCAATGATCAATGGCGAATCTGTTTCCGCTGGAAGGGCGGTGACGCCTTCGACGTCGAAATCGTCGACTACCACTGATACGCAGGTGCCGTGATGAAAACCCTCCCCAACATCCACCCCGGCGAAGTGCTTCTGGAAGAGTTCCTGCAGCCGCTCGGTCTCAGCCAGAACGCCCTGGCCCGCGCCGTGGGCGTGCCCCCTCGCCGCATCAACGAGATCGTGCTCGGCAAGCGCAGCATCACCGCCGACACCGCCGTCCGCCTAGCCGCCGCCCTCGGTACGAGCGAGCGATTCTGGCTCGGACTGCAGGCTGACTTCGACCTGGAAGAGGCACGGCGGGTGCTAGGTGCCAAGCTCGGAAGAATTGAGCGGATTGCGGCTTGACTTCTCCAAGCGGGACGGGTGGCACGTGACGTTCGAGGCAGCCGGCCGGTCGGTTGGCTGGGGACCGATGAAAAGTGCATTCTGACCCCTGTTTCTCAATGCTTTCTGATTTCCCTATGGTCCTCGATATTCGAAGTCGTCACTGCTGTGGTGGACGTTTTAATGCCGCATTTATTGTCTTGACTACTTTGTAGAAGCCTCCGAAGTGCTCGGGACCAGGCTTCGCTGTCAATTTGAAGGCCTCCAAGCATTTCCTCTTCAATTGGTTTCGCGCGGACTCTCTTTCCTCCCGCGTCCCGCTGGTAGCTGCCATTACGATGCTTGGATTCTCTGAAAAAACAGTGCGATGCACAGACTCGGGCAGTAGCCCCTCAATGGCTCGCTTCCCGGCGGAGTCAGTTCCGATGGGCAGAAAGTCGACATCCTTCTTTAGGCCCAGGGATGAAAGCGAACGTTCTACATCGCTTCGCATATCTAAGTCGAAAGTTATGAAAAGCCGCTCGTACCGGCTCCGAATGAACCTAAGCAATATCGTATTCTTCAGCGTCCCTACTCCGTCGTAGGGGATTATGTCTCCCACGAACTGGAGTGAGTTGTTTGCATGAGCGGGATCCCTTAGCATCTCGAAGTACTCGCGATCGGTTTCTCCTTCCACCAGCAGGACTGATTCGCTTTGGCTGCCAAAAAGCGCCTTCCATGGCTTGAACTCGTCAGAGCTCATGCCCAGCGCTTGGCCAAACGGGGCCATCCAGTTGTCTCCAGAACTGTCAACGCGTTGTGTCGCGCGAAGCGCGCCATAGTGGGTCTTTCGAGATAGGAGAGCATTTGAAGAAGGATTCGTCTGGCTTAAAAGGTAAGGGCTATGGGTAGTAACGAGGACCTGAATCTGGAACTCTTCTGAAAGGTCTTGAAGCACTCGACCAAATTCCGCCTGAGCGTAGGGGTGCAAGAAGCTCTCAGGCTCTTCGATTACGATGAGTGGAGTAAGTTTCGATGCGGAGGCTTCGAGTTCACTTATTTGCTTTGCGCGGAACAGCCTGTGGAGGATAAGCGTCCGATTCTGTGTACCGCTTCCCCAGTTGTCGAGCGGAACATCGTGCTTGCTGTCGCCGAGGGTTAGATTTAGCGGTAGCCACCCTAGCTCCATAGGCGGAATAGTCAGGCCAACCTTGTATTTGTTTTCTAGCCTTCCGAGCAGACGCTCCAGTTCCTGTTGATGACCTCGCGCAATTTTCCCGAGGCCTTTCTCCAGCTGCTTCTTGAGTTTCTCTAGATTCTTGGCGCCCTCACCCGAGAGGTCGCGAAGCGAGCCGAGTCCCTCCTTGTAGCGAAAACGCGTTAGCTCGTTCTGAGGCGAATCGTGAAATAGAATGCTGCGAGAAGTTTGAAGCCTTTTAAAGACCTCTTGCGCTTCGATGCCTTCGTAGGTGCTTGACCGGCAGATCACTGAGACTGAGGGAGTGGATCTTTCTGTTCTGTAGGAAGCTTTCAGGGAAAGCGCTAGCGGAGTCGAATTCGTTTCCAGCTGTAGCTGTCGCACCAGAAATTGATACAAGCCGGCATCGCTCTCGTGATGAACCAGCAGTTCGATAGAGATCTCAGTTTCTCTCTCCTCTGATGGGGTCTCAAGCCACTTTGGGTAGTCGTCTTTAACCGATATTCCGTCTTCCTCGCCGGGGTAATAGTGAGCGTCGTCGTTGTCCCGCATGATCGCGCGGAGCGCGCGCAGCACGTTTGTCTTTCCCGAGTCGTTGGGGCCACAAATGGCAGTGTAGGAATCCGGGAACTTAAGGGATAGATCTTCGATCGTGCGAAAGTTGCGGATTCGAATTGCTTCAATTTTCATTGGTTAGACCCGCCAGTTTAGTTCCCGACCAAGGAAGGCTTTCAACGCTTGGTTTATCCCGAAAGGAGCCCGAGAAGGAGGGATCAGAACAAGAACAAGAATAAGTGTTAACGTAGCGTTTCTTCTCTAGGTGGCCTGCGCCTGTGCGCCAATGGAAGCGCTAGGCGACATGCTGCTCACCTCCGATCGCTGCCTTCCGCCCTGCCGCCTCTGCCGCAGCGATTTCATAGCGACGCAGCAGCGCCGCCCGCACACCCGAAGCCTGTCCAGCGGTGAGGGGCGGCCCGAAACGATCTTGCTTCACGAAGTTCGGCACCTTGCAGTTGTTGACCAGGACATCGCTCATGGCACCCTCGCGGGTGAGGTTGACGTACCAGCCGGGTAGGGCAAGCACCGGAACCACACGAATTGGCGCGCCAAGTTCCCGGCGCAGCAGATCTTCCAGCCAGCGCGCGTTGCCGCGAGCTTGATCCAGCGGTTTCGTCTCGACGTGGTCGGGAAAGGCTAAGCGCGCGCCGTTGAACTCGACTTGGGCTGATGCCTTGCCCTTGGCATGAGGCTTCTTGCGCGACTTGGTTTCGATGGCGAACACCGCGCTGCGCCCGATTACGACGTGATCGATGTTGAAGCCTTGGCCCGGGATGTCATGCAGGACTCGGTACCCCTGCTCGGGTAGGACCTGTAGGTACTGCGCGACCGCAAGTTCCGCTGCCAAGCCCTCGCGGTACTGGCGCATCGTTCGCCCTGTCCGAAACAGCTTGACCACGTGCCAGCAAAGGAATGCAAAGGCGCAGAGCCAGATGATCAGGTCAAGGAGGCGCAGCTCCGTTTGCGCCCATCCAGAGTCTTGGGTACGCAGCGCGAGCCAGGCGCCAATGGTGACCGGTCCGGTGACAACGATAATCAGAGTCGCTTCGTTAAACTTTTCGCTCAGGTCATCCAACCGCGCCCTCAGGCTCTCACCGGGAAAATGGAAGGGCTGGACATTGAGCGGGGAACGACGTCGGTCGCGCCCAATCACCCTCATCCATAGCAGCGCAAAGCCTGCCGCAGAGAGCATGGGTAGGAACATCAGAATTACGATCCACACACCGGCCAAGATCTGTCCCCGCCAACCTAGGAGCCGAGCGAGAATGACAAAGATCCTTGTGTCCCGGCAAGAGGGTATGGTCGCGAAGATCCAAGCTCGGCGGGGCGTGATTCTGAGGGGCCGGTTGCTCTGGGCCTCCACAGATCCAGCTCGAAACAAGCGCAGATTGTGTAGTCCGTTGAGCTCGCTTATCCGGTACTTGACGACGGCGACCGATTCGGTTCCGATTGACGATAGTGGCGCCCATAAAGTTGGGATCAGCAGCTTGGTCGTCCCTTTCTAAAGCTTGTGGTTTTGTCGGCTTCCGTAGTGTTGCAAGGAAGTATTAGGTAGGCGATAGGGTGTAGGGTCTGCCGGGACTGTCGCCTCGCGCCGGTCCAAGAAGGGTGGGCTGATTACGAGAGGCCGCGAATGGCGTTCTGGTGGGTCAACCATAAGCAGACCCGAGACCACGAAGTCCGCGGGGGCTATCTTTGGTCGCCTTACCGAAATCGGAACGGGGCGTTCAATCAGACCTACGAAAACATGCGCCACGTGCGAGTAGGCGACACCGTCTTCTCGTTCGCGCATGGCCAGATCGGAGCTATTGGGCGGGTTGTCGAGGCCGCGGTCGGCGCTCCCAAGCCTACTGAGTTCGGTAGCGTTGGCGACTACTGGGCGGATGAAGGATGGCTCGTCGCCGTGCAGTTTCGGCAGGTCGCCAGGCCGATCCGACCCACGGAACATGCTGCAGTGATCGGGCCACATCTGCCAGCTCGACATTCGCCGATTCAGACCAATGGTCACGGCAACCAGGGCTGCTACCTTGCCGCGATCTCCGATGCGCTCGGTCAGCTGCTATTGGCGCTGCTTCGAGAGGACTTGTATCAGATTCCCGAGCCCGAACCCTTTATGGTCGAGAGGGAGGAGCCTTCTCAGGCAGTGCTCGAAGATGTGCGATTGATTGAGGCCGACCACACCCTCAGCGAAACGATGCGCCTCCAGTTGTCCAGGGCGCGCATTGGCCAGGGCCTATTCCGCACCCGGGTCATCCTCTCTGACGAAGCTTGTCGCGTCACTGGGGTGACCGACCAACGCGTGCTTCGGGCCAGTCATATCAAAGCCTGGCGCGACTCCAGCAATGCCGAGCGACTGAGTCCTCACAATGGCCTCCTGCTCTCGCCGCACGTGGATGTCCTATTCGATAGCAAACTCATCACTTTCGAAGACGACGGCAGGATGCACGTGCATCCGTCGCTCCCGGCTGACGTGATGGAACGATGGCATCTCGATCCCGCGAGGAAAGTCGAGCGCTTTCGGCCGGAGCAGGCCGCGTTTCTCGCCCACCACAGACAGCGATTCGCGGAGAAGGTTCGCTAGCTGCGCGGGTCACGCGGGCGAGTCTCGGTATGCTGGGCCGCCGGGTTCCTGGTTGTCACGCGGCAGCCCGCCGCGCCGCGCGCGCCCTTTGTCCTGGCGCAGTCCGTTTTCAACACACAGTGTTGCATGGACGGAATTGAACTTAGCCTCCCGAACCACTGTCATTCCTCCTGCGCCGACGCAGATCGGCGGGCGGAATAACAACGACATACGGAGCGAGTGATGAAACCACTATGCAGGGTCGCGGCCCTGGCGGCTTGCCTGGCCGGGTCGGCGCAGGCGGGGTTGCCATCGGGTCTGGAGGGCAGCTGGTACAGCCCGCCTCAGTCGGGGCATGGATTGACGTTCGAGCGGATCGACACCGAGCGGGCGCTGCTGTTCTGGCACGTTTTCGACCCCGAGGGCCGGCCGCTGACGCTGTATATCGAGGCCGCGCTGGAAGGCGACCGGCTGGTGGGCACGGCGCTGGCGCCGATGGGCATGCGCTTTGGCAGCTTCGATCCGGACGAGCTGGAGCTGCCGGTCTGGGGCGAGGTGAGCCTGGAGATTCTCGACTGCAACCAGGCAGTGCTGCGCTACGACTCAGTTGAGGCGGGCTACGGCCAGGGCGAGATCCCGCTGACCCGACTGCTGCCGCCGCGGGATCCGCACTGTTCTCTTACCGCCGCGTCGGACCTGGCAGGCCTGCGCGGCAGCGCTCTGCAGGCGGAGATCCAGCTCTCGAATGACCTTCTCATCCAGTACCGTGATCCGGTGCGGCTGACCGGAGGGGTCGCCGCAAACGGCCATGTCCTGGTTGCCCGTCCGGGGCACTGGCCTCTGCTCCTGGAGGGCAGGCCTGCCGGGTCGGCGCCCGGGGAGGTCGAGCTGGATTGGCAGGTACTGGACAACACCTGGTCGAACGCCCTGTTCGGCCAGCAGGCCGAGCAGCTGCGTCCGACGCAGCCGGTCCTGCAATTCTCCTCCACGCTGCAGTTGAACGAGGACGGCAGCCGGGCATCCGGGCTGCATTTCGCGGATGCTTCGGCCGAGGCGCCCACCGAGTTTCGCCTGGGAGTCGAGTCGCCGGGCTGGCCGCGCGGCGATCTGCTTGCCGGGCGCTACGTCACGACGATTGCCGACCCCACCCGGCCCGGGGAGGCGGCGGCAGATCTGCCGACTCTGGAGGTGCGTGTCGAGGACGATGGCGCGATCTGCCTGCGGCTGGAGGCCGATGTCTCGACCGACTGCCTGATGCAGGGTCGGGTGACCCCGGTGGGCGAGGACCTCTACGACCTCGAGCTGAGTTCGCTTGATCCTGACGAGCCGTCCTATCAGGGGTTGGCGCGCTTCGGTGTCTACTACCTGGTGATCATCCGCCGCTTCTACGTCGAGCTGATGGCAAGCAACGGCAGCCGAGGGCTGTCGATGAGGGCGGTACTGCAGGAGGATCAGCCATGAGCCTGGCCACGATGACCGCATCACGGGGGCGCTGGCTGGCCCTGGCCTGTGCGCTCGGTGGCTTGCTGGCGCAGGGGCCGGCGCATGCGCTGCCTCCTGGACTCGACGGCAGCTGGTTTGATCCGGCGCACCCCGGCCACGGTCTGACCGTCGAACGGATCGACGCCGGACGCGCGCTGGTCTTCTGGCACGCCTTCGACACCCACGGCCGGCCGCTCACCCTGTACATCGAAGCCAGGGTCGAGGGCGACACACTGCGCGGCGAGGCTTTGGCACCGCAGGGCATGCGTTTTGGCGTGTTCGACCCGCAAACGCTGCAGCTGCCGGAGTGGGGCGAGGTCAACCTGCAGTTCAGTGACTGCCGCACTGCGCTGCTGCGCTGGCGCGGGCTGGATTCCGAATACGGAGAAGGCCAGGCAACGCTGCAGCGGCTGCTGCCGCTCAGCGACTCGGCGTGCAGCCTGGCTGCGCCGGCGGGGTTGCCCGGCATGGATGGCTATCGGGTCAGCGGCTATCTGAATGGGGACTTCACCGTCGAGGGGCAGGGCGGCCCGAAGCGAAGCCTTTGGGTCAGCGGGCATGTCGATCCGGAGGGCGTCCTGCGCGCCACGGTGGAACCCTTTCCCGGCGCCCATTTGTCCGATACTCCAGTGCTGATCGGCGAGCCCCTGCCGTCCGCTTCGGGCCGCGCAGAGCTGCAGGTGCGCTACCTGCGCAATCGGCTGGGCGACCTGCTGGATCAGGCCTTTGGCGACCCGGTCTCGACGGTCGAAGGCGGCGCGTTCCCGCTGCAGCTGAAGACCCGCAGCGAGCCGCGCGGTGCCGCGGCTTACGACTACACCGGTCGCGTGCACGGCGTCGACGAGATCGACATCCGTGTCGAGCCCTGGTCGCGAGAGCGCGTCAGGTTCGGCATCTACGGTGACCCCGCCAATGGCGAACTGCAGATCCGCAGCGACGGCACGCTGTGTCTCCGCATCCTCGGCGACCCGCCTTCCACGACCTGCCGTTTCAGCGGACGGATGCTCAGCCAGGGCGAGGCCAGCTTCCGTTTCGAGCTGCAGGAGACCGGCAGGGGGCAGCCGCCGTTCATTGGAACCGGTGTCGGGCACGACTCCGCAGAGGGCGGCTGGCCGATGACCTCGGTGAAGATGATCGGCGACAACGGTGTTGAGGGCTTCTACTACGAGTCGAATCGGTTTGTTCCCACTGGCGGTTGAACGCCGGAGCGGGGCGGGCATGATGACAGGTCAGGCGCAGCGCCATCGGGTGTGCCTTGGCGCGCCGGGAAGGGCCGCTTGACGGTACGCACGGTGCGGCGAGCCGCACCCTATGACGCTGGACTCGTTCGCCCTGAGGTATCGAAGGGCGAAGCGTCAGGTCGCCGAGGCCGTTCGTGCTTCGATACCTCAGCACGAACGGCATTGGGCGTGGCGGGGAGGGCGGGGCGACAGAGCGGTAGCCCATAGGGTGTGTCCTGGGCGCACCGATACGGCCCTTCCGACGGCAAGCACGGTGCGGCGAGCCGCACCCTATGACGCGGGTTCGCCCTGAGGTATCGAAGGGCGAACCCCCATTCTGCGGCGGCCCTTGGTGCTTCGATACCTCAGCACGATCGGCGTCGGGCGTGGCGGTTAGGGCGGGGTGTCCGAGCAGCAGCCCATAGGGTGTGCCTTGGCGCGCCGATACGCGCATTCGGACGGTACGCACGGTGCGGCGAGCCGCACCCTATGACGCTGGTTCGCCCTGAGGTATCGAAGGGCGAAGCCTCAGGTTGCGACGGCCGTGCGTGCTTCGATACCTCAGCACGAACGGCTTGGGGTGGGGCGGGCGCCGCCAGGTAGTCGGGGTCGTGCCCGGCCTGTATCGCCTGAGCCCTGTCCCCACCCGGTCGACCGGCCTATCATCGCGGCATGGACCCGCAGCAAGCTCCGCCACATCCGGAAGACGCCGATCAGCACGACCTCAGCCTGGTGCGCTGGATGCTGTCCCTGACGCCGGCGCAGCGCCTTGCCGAGCTGGAGTCTCGCCTCGCCTTTATCCACGCAGCGCGCCGCCATGTCACCCAGCTTTCAGACGATCCTGGCAGCGCTGCAGCGCCACGGGGTTGAGTTCGCCGTGGTGGGGGGCGTGGCGGCCGTGCTGCACGGCGCGCCGGTCACCACGTTCGATCTCGACACGCTTGTCCGGGTAGACGAAAAGAACGCAGACCGGCTGCTTGCCGCGTTCGACGAGATCAACGCCCGCTACCGCGGTCATGCTCCTCCGCTGAAGCCGGTCCGCGAGGACATCCTCGCCGGGAAGCATCTGCTGCTGATGACCGACGCGGGGCCGCTCGATGTGCTGGGCTTCATCGGCAGGGACGATCGCTACGAGGATCTGTGCACGCGCTTCGAGACCGTCCGTCTTGAAGGGGTGGACTTCTCCATCCTTGGTCTGGACGAATTGATCCGCCAGAAGCGGGCGATGGGACGAGAGAAGGATCTCATCGCACTGCGCCTGCTGGAGGCGGTGAAGCGAGAGAGGGAAGGCGAGTAGGGCTATACCGCCCCCGAACGACTAGAGTGTGGCAGTCGTTCTGCCCACGGAGAGAACATGGCCCGAAGCTTGTTTCGCCGGCTGCTCCGCGCTGCGCTCGCCTCGTCGCTCGTCGTCCTCATGCTGGTGGGCGGTTTCATTGTCTGGGCCTGGGCGCCGGATCAGCCCGTGGAAGCGCTGATCGACCGCTGGGGAGCGCCGCCTTCGCGGATCGAGGCGGTGATGGGGTTGCCTGTCCACCTGCGCGACGAGGGGCCGCGCGATGATCCGCAGCCGATCGTGCTGCTGCACGGAACGGGCGACTCGCTGCATACCTGGCAGGGGTGGACCGAGGCGCTGAGGCCGACGCGTCGCGTGATCCGCTACGATCTGCCCGGGTTCGGGCTGACCGGGCCGGATCCCGCGCACGACTACTCGATGAAGCGGCAGGTTCAGGTGCTGATGGCGGTGCTCGAGCGGCTGGGGGTGGAACGGGTGGTGCTGGGCGGCAACTCCTATGGGGGCGGCATCGCCTGGCAGGCGGCCCTGGCGCATCCCGATCGCGTCGCGGCCCTGGTGCTGGTCGATGCCTCGGGCGCGCCGGCTGCGGACGCCGCGGCGGCTGCAGCGTCCGCGCCGCGCTCGGTGCCGATCGGCTTCCGCCTGGCGCGGATGAAATGGGCGGCGCCGATCCTGCAGCGGGTGCTGCCTCGCGGCGTGATCGAATCGAGCCTGCGCAATGTCTACGGGGACCCTTCGCGGGTCACGCCGGAACTGGTCGATCGCTACTTCGACCTTGCGACGCGTTCCGGCAATCGCGCGGCGCTGCAGGCACGTTTCGGCCGATCCGGACCCCGTGCCAGTGAACTGCCCGTGTCCGCCATCACCCAGCCGACCCTGATCCTCTGGGGCGGCCGCGACCGGTTGATCCCACCGGCGGCAGGGCAGCGCTTCCACGCTGCGGTGCCGAACAGCAAGCTGGTGGTGTTCGAGGATCTTGGCCACGTGCCGCAGGAGGAGGGCGCCGCGGAGACGGTGGCGGCGCTGCAGTCCTTTCTTGATGACTTGCCTCTTTCAGCGCCGGCTGCGCCGGACGCTCGGGAGTCGGGCTGATCGATCGAGTGCCATGCCGGCCGCCGCGCATTGATGGACCTTGCGCATCGGGGCCGATAGGCTGCGCCCTCCGCCACCGGAAGGGCAGAACGTGTCGACAGACCAGCCCACAGCACCGCCTGCGACCAGCGCCCGCTCCACCACGCCCGCCGTATCGGAGCTGCTGGCCCTGGGCTATGTCTACCTGCTGATCCTCGGCATCGCCAACCAGTCGCTGTTCTACGGCCTGCTCGGGGTCAACTTTCTCGCCTGGTCCGATGCGCTGGACGTGCTGATCAGCCCGATCGCGCTGTTGACCGAGCGCCCCGGACGCCTCGCCGTGCTCGTGCTGCTGGTGGCCCTGCTCTATCCCTACACCATGTGGATCCAGCGCCTTGCACGCAAACGTCGTCTCGCCCAGGGCGGTGAGCAGGCACTTCGGAAGGACACGCCGCTGGTGAATGCCTGGCTGGCGTACTCGGCCTGTGTGCTGGTCTTCGGTTACATCGGTTTCGCCGCCGGCAGCGGATCGGAAGTGCGCAAGCGCCTGGCGGAGGGCAAGGCCGAGGTCGACCACCGCATCGAGTTTCAGGACGGCTCGGTCATCGAGGCGGAGTTGGTCGGCAAGAACACCGGCTTCCTGTTCTATTTCATCCCCGGCGAGACCGAGCTCAGCATCGTGCCGCTCGCTGACAACGTCCGACGGGTGCAGCGACGGGGCGCGGCTGATCCCGCTGCCGAAGTTCGCGAATCTGCGGACGAGAGGAAACCCGTGGCACCTTCGGAGTGAGGCGCAGCTTCGCCGGTCGGGGGCGCAGACGGTGGCCTGGTCGAACTCGTCAGGAAGTCGGAATGTAGCGGGCGGAGCGACGCTCTCGCGCTGCACCACACATCTGGGCAACGGCGCCGACCTTTCGACGTCGATGAAGCGGAGTGGGTTTGGATCCGCTCCATGATTCTTTTCCGGCTCGAAGCGGATGGGGCTAGCGCAGTCGGAACGGGGGCGGTTTCATCGAACCAAGGCAGCTGGTGTCGAGATGACGGGTGCTGGCCTGTTCGAGAAACTGGGTGAGGATGCGGTCGTAGCATCCGGAGTTCTCGACGCCGTCCAGTCCGTGTGCGATGCCGGGCAGGGAGATATGCCGCGCGTCACTGAAACCGCGAACGATCTGCTCGCCGACTTCGGGCTGGGCCACCGGGTCGATATCGCCGGTGAAGACCAGGAGTGGGACGTCCGTGGGCCTGGGCTGCAGTGGCATCTCGGGATGCGGCGGTTCGCCCCAGGCTTCGCAGGCTTCAAGATACTCCTTCACCATATAGTCTCCGGGAAAGGTCTCGCGTGTGAGTGCTGCGATCTGGTCGCGGGGGATGTGCAGGGTTTCCTCAGCACAGACCACGGCGAAATAGTGGCCTTCGGGTTCGGCCGATTGCGGCGCGTCGGGTACGGCGATCTCCAGGAATGGCGCAAAGTCGCCTTCTGCTGCGCGCCGTAGCACATAGGGAATCTGTCGCGCGCGACCGTTCTCCAGCAGCCAGCTCCACAGTTCGTCGGCGAGGATCTCGTGGGTCAGCGTGCGGGTGACGGGCAGTCCGGTGTCCGGGTCCACAAACTTGACCTGCAGCGGTGCGCGGCGCAGTCGGTCGAGGACGCTGGCGAGATCGGTTGCGGGTGAGGGGAAGGCGGCCTGGCATTCGGCATCCCGTGCGCAGTAGCCGGCCAGGTGATCGAAGCCCATCTGGCCGAAGCGCGCGTAGTGCAGTGGGCGCAGAAACTGAAGATCGGCGGGAAATGAGAGGAAGATGGAGCGGATCGATTCCGGATGCCGGTGCAGATAGGTCAGCATGAATCGACCGCCGAACGACCAGCCGCCGACGTCCCACTGCTCATAGCCCAGCCAGCGTCGGATGTCCTCGAAGTCGTCGATCGCGTTGAGCGTCGTGTAGTGACGGGCATCCGCGATACGGTCGATCTCCTCGCGACAGGCGGCGACCCGATCGGCGGGGTAGTAGCGTTCGAGAATCCTCGGCAGCGCCAGCGCCTTGCAGAAAAGCGGATGGGACTCATGCAGGCCGCGCGGGTCGATCAGCACAACGTCGCGAGTCTCCCGGAACCATTCCAGCGAGCCGCCTTCGGCGAACTCGACGGCGTTGGCGATCATCGAGAAGCGCGGCCCACCGATATGCTCGATCCAGGCCGTCCGAGAGTTGCTGGGCGATTTGGCCGGGACCACGACGATGCTGATGGGGATCTTCCGCCCCCTCTTTGCAGCGCGGTTCTCGAAGACCATCAGTTCGCCGCAGAGCAGGGGCTCCCTGATGCCCTCGCGCTGACAGATCTCCAACGGCAGCCGTGCGAGGGCACGATACGCGGCGGAAGCGGGTTCTCTGGAAGGCGTCGCGCAGGCCGCTAGCGTTGCCCACAAGAGCATCAGCACGATTCGCTTCATCAGTCGCTCCCCGCAGGTTGCCAGCGAAACATAGCACCAAGCCCAGCGCATCACGAGGCCATGCGGGGAAAGGGGTCAGCTGGGAAAGCGGTCGGAGTGCGCTTTCCTGGCCCAGACTCCCGGCGCTCGCGCAGAAGCGGCCCAGTTGGCGGGGTTGAGTTCGCTGTGGTCGGGGGGCGGCGGCGCTTTGCGGAAAGCCGGTCACCATCCTGGATCTCTGTACGCCGGAACTGGATGCTCAGTCCGGGTGCCGGCCTTGAATGGAGCCGTTCGCCCTCAGGTTTCGAAAGACGAAGCCTCACGCTGCCGAGGCCGTTCGTGCCTCGATACCTCAGCACGAACGGCATCGCGCCGTGGCGGAGGGGCGGGGCGTCAGATCCGCGGGCTGAGAGGTATCCGTTCGCCCTGAGGTATCGAAGGGCGAACCATCACGTTGTCGGCGCCGTTCGTGTTTCGGTACCTCGGCACGAATGGCATCGCGGTGTGGTGGAGGGAGCGGCGTCAGGTAGGAGCAGCCCCAAAGGGTGTGCCTTGACGCACCGATACGGGCCTGCGGACGGTATGCACGGTGCGGTCAGGCCGCACCCTATGAGGTCCGGCCGTCGCCCGGCCTTGACGTTACCGATTCGGCCGGAACAACTGTCCGGTGCAAGGCGCAGCAGGACTCTGCCGTGGTCCGCTGGCGCGCACCCGCGCCCGGCCCTGAGGGAATCCCACCAGGCCCGATGGGGGCCCCACCGGATATTTGAAGGCGCCCGAACCTCGCATGGTGTCGGCCACCTGAATCTCTGCCGAGGGCCGTTTCATGCACCGTCGTACCTTCTGCTGGCGCGCCAGCCTGCTTGCCGCTGCGATGCTTGCTTCCCCGATGCTGGCCGGGGCGCGCCAGATGGATCCTGCGCTGGAATCCCTGCTGCCTGCGACGCCGGTGGGCGAACCGCTCGAGGTGATCGTCAGCTTTGATGGCGAGGGCCCGGTGACGGCCGAACAGTACCAGCGGCTGGCCGACCTTGGCCTCACCGGTGTCGGCATGCGCTCGCTGCCGATTGCGGGCGTGATGGCGACCCCGGCGCAGATCCAGGCGCTGATGGGCATGGACGACGTGCGTTCGGTGTGGCTGAACCATCCGCTGGACTACGACAACCGCGAGGCCACCGCCCTGACCGGCGTCGACCGCCTGCGGGTCGATCCCAACCTGCGCAGCCGGGGCGTTCCGTTCAGCGGCAAGGGCGTCGGCGTGCTGGTCAACGACTCGGGTGTCGATGGCACGCACAACGACCTGAAGTATCCGCAGCATGTGAAGCAGAACGTGCTGGCGCAGACCAACCTGCGCTCGTTCGACGACATGCTGCCGATCACCTACCAGGAGAACATCCCCAACACCGACATTGCCGGCGGTCACGGCACGCACGTCGCCGGCATCATCGGCGCCAACGGTGCGCAGTCACGCGGCGAGATGGAAGGCGTGGCCCCGGGCGCGGGCATCGTCGGCTACGGCTCGGGCGCGGCCCTGTTCATTCTCGACACCATCGGCGGCTTCGACTACGCGCTGACCCACCAGGCCGACTACAACATCCGTGTGGTCTCGAACTCCTTCGGCCAGACCAGCGACACCGGCACCGCGTTCAATCCGGACAACCCGACCAATATCGCCACCAAGGCGCTGGCCGACCGTGGCGTGATCGTGGTCTTCTCCGCCGGCAACTCGGGCGCCGGTGAGGGCACCATCACCGGCAACTTCAAGAAGGCGCCGTGGGTGATTACCGTGGCCGCGGGCGACAAGAAGGGCCGTCTTGCGGGCTTCTCCTCGCGCGGCGAGAAGGGTCGCGGTGGCAGCGTGGTGGTCGACGGTGAAACCTTCAGTTGGGAGGACCGGCCGACGGTCACCGCGCCGGGCGTGGACATCTACTCGGCCCGCGCCTCGACCAGCGGCCCGCTGGACCTGCTGGCTATCGATGACGAGGTGAACGAGATCGGCCCGGCCTATGCGCCGTACTACAGCAAGAAGTCCGGCACCTCGATGGCCGCGCCGCATATCTCCGGCGTGGTGGCCCTGATGCTGGAGGCCAACCCGTCGCTGAGCTGGCGCGAGGTCAAGCAGATCCTTCAGGACACCGCGACCAACATCCCCGGTCGCGAGGCCTGGGAAGTGGGCGCCGGCTACGTCAACACCTATGCCGCCGTGCAGGCGGCGCTGGGGGCCGGGCAGTTCGGCAGCACGGTGAACGCCAAGCGCCAGTTCAATGCCAATGCCCAGGTCTCGGTGGCCAGCAGCGTCGACCACACGATCAATTTCAGCCCGGTCGGCCCGACCGGTGAGGTGCAGTTCCAGGTCGCACCCGGCATCTCGATGGTCAATGCCCGCGCCAACGTCGGCAGCAACACCGTCGCCCTGGTCCTGATCGATCCGAACGGCAAGCGCTATGGGTCTTCGATTTCGCTGCCGGTGCTGGGCCAGAACATCGCCGCCTCGGCGCCGGGCGTTCCGGGCACCTGGACCCTGACCGTGCGCGGCATCGGCTCGGTCTCGGGCAACAACCTCGATCCGGCCCAGGTCACCAACGGTTACGGCGCGCCGGGCGCGGTGCGGGTCAACCTCAAGCAGCTGCGCACCGACGGCTATACCGGGCTCAATGACGTCGCCGGCCATCCGGCCCAGGGCTTCGTCGAGTTCGGCGTCAGCAAGCGCCTGCTGGATACCGGCACCGACGGCCGCTTCCGTCCCAATGACCTGCTCAAGAAGCGCGAGCTGGCGGAGTTCATGCTGATGGGCATGGCGGTGCGGCAGATGGATCCGTTCGCGGGCCCGAGCTTTGGCGACGTGTCGGCCACCAACAGCCTGTTCCCCTTCGTCGAGGGCGTCAGCGCCAGGGGCGCGACCCTGCGCGACACCTTCCATCAGCAGGACCGGGTGCTGCGCAGCAGCGGCAGCCAGTTCCAGCCAACGGCCAAGGTGAGCAGGCAGGAGCTGGCCTACGCCCTGGTCCAGTCGCTGGGATTGCAGGGGGAGGCGCGCAGCCATGCGGGCGATATCACCGTGGCCCATGACGGCAAGCGCATCGTGATCGAGGACCAGGCCGGCATCGACCCGAGCCTGCGCGGCTACGTGCAGTACGCGCTGGACCTCAACCTGTTGCCGGCCCGCTTCAGCATCAGTCAGGGCCCGTTCGACCTGCAGCCGACGCTCAAGGCCCACTTCGACCCGGCCACCCACGTCACCCGCGGCGACTACGCTGCCGCCGCCACGCGCTTCCTGGGAGCTTACGAGCAGTAAGCGTTTCGGGGGTTTGAAGGCAACAGCAAACGGCCGGGCATGTCCCGGCCGTTCGTTTTGGGGGTTCGCCAGTGGGGCGGGACGGCAAATCTTCATGGGGTGTGCCTTGGCGCATCGAGCCGCTAAGTTGAACGGCATGTCAGGTGCGGCGAGCCGCACCCACTGCGGCGCTGATCGCTTCTCTTGTGGGAGCGCCCTTGGGCGCGACCGCGGCGCTGCGGATCTGCCCCGGACCGCGATTGGAGCGAAAGTCCGCGGTCGCGCCCGAGGGCGCTCCCACAGGGCAGCGCGTGGCCGTGTCGTTTGGGCGGCAACTCTTTATAGGGTGTGCCTTGGCGCACCGATATGGGCGTTCGAACGGCGTGTCCGGTGCGGCCAGCCGCACCCTATGTTGCTGTTCGCTTCTCTTGTGGGAGCGTCCTTGGGCGCGGCCGGAGCGTCACGGAAATTCCACGGACCGAGGTTGGAGCAAAGGTCCGCGGTCGCGCCCATGTGCGCTCCTGCAACGGCGACGGAGCGCTGCTTGTGTAGGAGCGGACATGGCCGCGACCGCAGAGATTCGACCTTCCGCAGTCAGGGGTCAGTCCGCGCTCGCAAGGTCGCGCGCAAGGACGTCGCCCACAGGGAGGCGCGTGGCTGTGCGGGGGTGGGCGGGACTGTCACTGTTCATGGGGTGTGCCTTGGCGCACCGAAACTGGCGTTCGAACGGCGTGTTCGGTGCGGCCAGCCGCACCCTATGGGGCGGCGGCGAGCCCTGTTCAATCCAGCAGCGTGGCCATCAGGTGGAAGCGCTCGTCCTCGACCCAGCGCTCGCCGCGGCGCACGGTCAGCGGCTCGTCGAACATCGGACCGTGCGTGACCACGGTGTGGAACTCGCCGCGCTCGCCGCAGCGGTCGACGCCGGCGGGCAGGGCGTCGAGCAGGTCGTGGTCGAAGTCGCGGCCGAGAAAGCCGGGGTCGAGCTGCCTGCTGTCGACCTGGCACAGCCAGCCGCGCAGGCCGCCGTCGATCATCTCGCGGGCCAGCGCCTCGGGCTCGGATCCGAACAGCGGGAAGTGCGCGGTGAAGCCCAATGACCGGCACAGCTGCTCACGCCAGTCGCGGATGTCGCTGAGGTGCACGTCGCCGAACGCGATGTCGGTCAGCCCGGGCGCCAGCAGCTGGGCGGACTCCAGCGCATCGGAGAAGGCGGCCCGGTAGGCGTTGTTCGAGGCGCCCGTAGCGAGCGGCATCAGCCGCAACGGCAGTCTGGCGGCGCGGGCCTGGGCACGCAGCACGTCCAGCGCGACCCCCTGGCGGCTGCTGATCGCCCGATCAGGGTCGAAGGTGCAGAGCAGGGCAGCGACATGCCAGCGCGGGTCGCTACGCAGCCGCTCCAGTGTCCAGGCGGCGTCCTTGCCGCCGCTCCAGGCCAGGAGGATGGGTTGCTTGACGTGCATCCGGACATGCTAGCAGTCGCTCGCGGCCAAGCCGTCGTGCTTGCTGCCGGTCAGGGCCCCGGGCAGGCGGCGGCCTGCTCGGCGGCCGACGCCGCGCGCGCGGCCAACGCGGCATCCAGCAGGCGCAGCACGTCGACGGCAGCGCTGTCGAACGCCGGGGCCGATAGCCACAGCGAGTCGGCGGCGTCCTGCACCTCGAACAGGCCGCTTGATTGCCGCAGCAGGGTGTCGACCACTTGCTGCGTCGTGGTGAGCCTCGACCGCAGTGCTTCGAACTGGCTGCGGGCGGTGGCGTTTTCGACAGCCTTTATCCCGAGTGCGGCCGATCCGTCGACAAATCCCTCGGCAGTCTGGCGGAGCATCGCCACGTCGCGGCCCAATGTGTCAGCGGCCGACACCGCGCCTACGCCGCCCTTGATCACCCTGGACGAGCCGCTGCGCAGGCGTTCCAGTATGGACAGCATGCGCGTCGCCAGATACACCTGCGCCGCCTCGGCGCCGGACTCGACCAGGGCCCGCGATGCCTGATCGGTTGCTGCCTGCAGCGCAGGCACCTGGGCGGCCAGGGTGTCGGCGGCCTCAGCCGCATCCAGCACGGACTGCTGGGCCCTCTCAAGCTGCGCTACATCGTCGAGCAAATCGGGACTTTCGTCCGCCAGTCGCAGGAGCTCCTTCGATGGCAGCCCCGGGCAACCCTGCCGGGCGAATTCCCGCACCGCCTCGGCAAGCCGCTCGACGCTGCCAGCATCGGAACGCAGGGCATCGAACGCCTCTCCGTGTTTGGCCTCGGCGGCCAGCCGGCCGGCCATGGGCAGCGCTGCGGTTTCCGCGCGAAGCGCATTCACCAGCACAGCCGCGCGCAGCGGGTCGCAGTCGGGGTCCGGTCCCGAAGCCGCCCTCGCCGCGTTGCCGGCGGCCAAGGTGAGCGCGAGAAGCAGAGCAGGCGATAGATGCTGGAACAATCGATTCATGGGTTCCTCCTGTCCCCCTTGGACACGCCGGGGCGAGTCGCGCCTAACAACATCGCGGAGGTTCGCAAGGTACCGCGACCCTGACGATGCCACGTCGGATGCTTCCGCGAACGCGTGATGGACGTCGCGAACCCGGCGCCTGGCGCATCCGACGCCTATTCTTCGAACACCACGATGTCGGCATAGCCATGCTGCCCATCGCCGCCTTCTGTCGACAACCCGCCCTCGGCCCTTGCGCCCCACTGCGCGGTGCCCTGTGCGCTGCGCGCACGGATGAGGGCGACGCCGCCGCCGCCGCCGCCGCCGTCCCTGCCTGCGCCGGCACTGGGAGCCGGGTTGCCGCTGGCATTGACGGTGAGGCTGCCGGCCAGTTCGCCACATTCGAGGTAGATCACGCCGCCGCCGCGTCCGCCGGCGCCACCCAGTGCGCCGCCCGTGGAGGGTGCGCCCGCGCCGCCGCCGCCGCCCACGCAGCGCAGCAGGTCGGCGAAGGCGTCGGTGCGGGTCACATTGCTGCCGAAGCCTCTGAGCTGCACATCGGCGCCGGGGTTGGCGCCACCGGACAGGAGCAGGCGTTTCAGGGTGTTGGTTCCGTCGCTGCCGCCTTCCGCCGCGCCACCCGCGCCGCCGGAGTCCTGCGCGGTGGAACCGCCGGTGGCGCCAGCGCCGCTCACGCACTGGTCGGTGACCAGGCGGCCGCTTGATCCCGGGAAGCCGGGTCCTGAATCTCCCTGAATCCCACCCAGGGCGCCCTCACGGGCGTTGATGACGGACCCTGCCGTCAGGCCCTCGCAGCGCCCGGACACGGCGATATAGGCGAAGGGCGCCCGGATATTGAGGGTGCCGCTGAGGCTGAACGAGGTGTATTGGCGGACCAGCACCTCGGAGGGAGAGCCCGAGCCGAGACTGGTCGTGCCGCTGGCGTTGAAGGCGCCATCGCGCCCATCCCCGCCAAAGCTGCCGAACAGGCTGGCGGGACCGCCGGTGGCTGCGGGACCGGCAACCAGATCGCCATCCGGTTCGACCAGCACGGCGCGATTGGCCGCGCCGCCGCCGAGGGTACCGATGCGCACGCCGCCGCCCTGGACATCGAGCCGCTGCTGGGGATCGGTGGTGCCGATGCCGACCCGGTCGCCGGAGGCGCCAACGGTCATCGAGACGTCGTTCTCATTGCCGAAGTACATCGGGGTGGAGTTGTTGGTCCACAGCCGGGTGACGCCGCGACCGCCGCCGCCCAGCGACACGCCGATCGACAGTCCGACCTGGCCGTCGCCGACGTAGAAGTCACCGCGTCCAGCGCCGACGCCCGGGCGCCAGTTGTCGCGCGCCTGCACGGACAGAGGCGCCGCAGGGTTGGTGGTGTTGATGCCGACATGGCGATTGCCGCGCAGGGACAGGATGTCGGCGCCACCGTTCGCATTGGCGAGGTAGAAGTTCATCAGGTCGGCGTTGCCATCGCTCTGGTTGCGCGCGGCGATGGTCCAGTAGCTTGTGCTCTGGGCGAGGTTGGCGAAGCTGAGCCGGGCGAAGTTGTTCGGCGTTTCTTCCTGCAGCAGCAGCTGTGGGCGGGTGATGTTGCTGGCCTGGCGCAGCGACAGCGCGGGGTCGGGGGAGAACATCGGCCCGATCACCGCGTTGACACCGGAGAACAGGCTGCCGTCGGTCTCGGTGGTCCAGGGGCTTGCTTCCGAGTTGTCGAGCTCGCAGGTGACGCTGCCGTCCTGGGCAATGGCGCGGATCGAGGAACCGGCCGCGCAGGCGCTGAGTACCCGCGCCTGCACCTGGCTGGCATCGATCTCCGTGCTGCCCACCACGCCGCGTCCGACGAACTGTGCGTGCAGCGCGTAGGGCGTCGAGAGGATCGGTTGGCGCGGCTGGAGGGTGGTGAACTCCGACTCTCCCTGCTTGCGCACGCGCACTTCCAACCAGCGCGCGTCGCCTACGAAGGCGCCGTCGCCGAAGTCGAGCATGACGCTGATCAGTCCTTCCCGGCCGATGCGGCCCTCTTCGCCGACGGCGCCGTCTGTGCCGATCAGCCCGCTGATCGGGATCAGGCCGATCGGGGACCCGCCCTGTTCGGCATCGAACAGCTCGAACTCCAGATCGTATTGGCCGCTCGCTGGCTGCCCGTCCTCGCTGAGCCGGGCCTGGAAGGTGAACGCCGAACCGATCGGCGCAGCGTCGGTGCTGCCGGCGAGCAGGCAGGCAAGGAACAGGGCGCAAGGGATGGGGGCTCTCATGGGGTCACTCCTCGAATCCGTCTTGGAAAATGCTGCTGCCCGCGGGGGCCGCGTTCTGCACGACGGCGCCGGAATCCATCCGGTAGCGACCACCGCTGCTTGATCCACCGGCGGGCTGGCCCAGCGTGATCAGCGCTTCGCGCCCATTGGCGCCGGCCCAGCCACCGCCCGGGCCGATCGTGGCCGAACCCAGTACAGGGTCCTGGGCCTGGCTGCCGGGAAGGGCAAGGCCGAGCAGGCTGAGAAAGAGCAAGGTCCGGATCCTGGTCATGGTCGGTGGCAATCGGACGGGCTTGTTGTAAGAATCGGGAAGGCGCGGCGAAACCCGCCACGGGGCAGTCCGATTTCCGTTCGAAGGGTCCAGAGAGGGGCGCGATGGAGGCGATGGATGCCATCTTCAGCAAGCTCGCGGGGCGGCAGGCCGGTGACCTCGATGAGCTGTTCGCGGCCCTCCACGCAGAGTTGCGCCAGCTCGCCCGACACTGTCTGGGCGGGCAACCCGGCCAGACGCTGACGCCAACGGTCCTGGTCAACGAGCTTTACCTGAAGCTGTCCGCAGCCCGTTCGCTCAGCCTTGGCGACCAGCAGCACTTCTTCGCCTGCGCCGCGCGCGCCATGCGCCAGATCGTGGTCGATGCCGCGCGCGCATCGCTCGCGGGCAAGCGCGGCGGCGACCGGCTGCAGGTGACCTTGACCGATTCCGCGGCGGGCACCTCGGATGCCGATCTGGTCGCCCTGGATGACGCCATGGTGTCGCTCAAGGCGGTGGACCCGTCGCTGCACGCGCTGGTCGAGATGCGCTTCTTTGCCGGGTTGACCATGGAAGAGATCGCCCGCCTGCGGCAGACCTCGCTGCGCAGTCTGGAGCGCGACTGGGCTACGGCCCGCGCCTTTCTGCACGCCCAGGTGGCCCAGCCTTGAGCCTCGATGCCCTCCAGGCCGAGCACTGGCGGCTGGCCAGCGGTCACTTCCGCACCCTGCAGGACCTGCCGCGTGAGCAGTGGACGACGGCGATCAGCGCGCTGGAGCTCGATGAGGCGGTGCGTCGCTGTCTTGAGCAGCTGATCGATGCCAGCGAGGGCAGCGGCCCGGTGGACGGGGTGCTGCGGGTGGACCAGGCACCTGAGCCCGGCGCCCTGACCGGAGGCCGCTGCGGGGACTGGACGCTCGAGCATGAGCTCGGCCGGGGCGGCATGGCCGTGGTCTACGCGGCGCGGCGCTCGGTCGGGGGGGCTGAACAGATGGCTGCGCTGAAGCTGCTGCCGCCTGGCTCGGTCTGGAACGAACAGTTCCGCCGCGAGCAGGCGGCGCTGGCCAGGCTCGAACATCCGAACATCGCCCGCTTCCTGGATGCCGGCATCCGTGAGGACGGCTCACCCTGGCTGGCGATGGAGCGGATCGACGGGCAGCGCCTGGACCGCGCCTTGCAGGGGCAGTCGCCGCGTCAGATCATCCGCATGGCGCTGCCGATCATCGACGCCGTGGCCCTGGCCCATCGTCATCTGATCATCCATCGTGATCTGAAGCCCGGCAACGTGATCGTCGATGCCTCGGGCAGGCCGCGTCTGCTCGACTTCGGCATCGCCAAGCTGCTCTCGGACAGCGCCGAGCAAACCCCGACCCGGCTGTTCACTCCCGAGTACGCGGCGCCCGAGCAGCTGCGCGGCGAGCCGATCAGCACGGCGACGGATGTCTGCGGGCTGGGCGGTCTCGTGCACCACCTGCTGACCGGCAAGGCGCCGAGGAACCATGCGGGCGAACGCCAGCACACTGCGCTGTCCGGGATTGCCAACCGCGACCTGCGCAATATCGTCGACAAGTCGCTGCGCGAGCGGCCGGGCGATCGCTACCCGACGGCCGAGGCGCTGGCGGCTGACCTGCAGCGATGGCTTGAGGACCGCCCGGTGGCGGCAACGCCCGACAACCGTCGCTACCGGCTGCGCAAGTGGCTGCGGCGCAACCGCGGCACGGCCGCTGCCGGGATCTCCCTGGTCGTGGTCCTGCTCGCGGGCGCGGCGGCCACCGCCTGGCAGGCCCGCGAGGCTGCGTTGCAGGCGCGCACGGTCGCTGCGCAGAACCGCGTGCTGACGAGCCTGCTTGCCTCGCCGCAGACGGTATCCAAGGGGCGGCTGGTCACCGTGGTCGATGTCCTGGCGGATGCGCCGGCGCTGATCGACCGGGAGATGCCGCGGGCCTCCGTCGAGCGTGCAAGCCTGCTGTCCACCCTGGGCAAGACCCTCAACCAGATCGGTTCGGCGTCGCTCGCGGCTGATCTCTTCGCCCGGGCCGTGGCCGACTATCAGCAGCTGGGCCTTGAACATGACGTGGCCGCCCTGTCCGCGCGCCTCGGACACGCCGCCGCCCTGATCGAGCGTGGCGATGTGCCTGCCGGCGAGCAGGTTCTCGACGTGGTGGAACGTCAGGCCGAGCAGTCGCTGGCCGCCGATCATCCGATCCACGCGGGCATTGCGCTGCACCGTTATCTGGCGCAGCGGCACCAGGGCGCGGTGCCCGCCGCCGAGGCGCTGGATGCGCTCCTGGCCATCGGCAGCCGCATCCGCTGGACCGGGTCGGATGCGGAAGGCCAGTATCGCTGCGGCACGCTGCAGGCCCTGGTCGACCGGGGGCGCTTCGACCTTGCCGCCGAGCAGGCCCTGGCGCTTCGGAGCCGGGCACTCGAACAGTGGGGCGGCCGGCACCGCTACTCGCTGTGCGCCTTCGAGGCGGGCGTGACCGCGCTGTCGCGCAGCGGACGCAAACAGGAAGCCCTGGCGCTGGCGCGGGAAGGTGAGCAGATTGCCTCGGCGTGGCTGGGCGACGACGACGCCACCGTATTCGGACTGCGCAATGCGCTGGCCAACCTGCTGCAGGAAACCGGTGACCATGAGGCGGCGATTCGCCTGCATGAGCAGCAGCTGGCGCGGCGCGATCAGGTCCCAGGCCTGCGGGCCCATGATCGGATGACGCCGGCACAGGGGCTCGCGGTGGCCTATCTCGAGTCGGGTGAGTACGCACGGGCCGAGCCGCTGCAGCGGGAGGTCGTATCGGATCTCACGCAGGCCCTGGGCCCGTCGGCGCCTGCCACGCTCATGGCCGTCGCCAATCTCGCCGAATTGCTGCTCTTCGACGACCGGCCTCAGGCCGCCGAGGCGCTGGCGGAGCAGGCCTGGAGCGGGCTTCGCGCTGCCCTGGGCGATGCCCATCCCGTCACGTCGTTTGCGCGCAGCATTCTTGGCGGGGTACGCGCCGCGCAGGGGGAGACCAAGGCAGCGCTTGAACTGCTGGAGGGGACACCGGAGGCGCTGGCGGCAGCGTTCGGCCCCGAGGACGTCAACGTGATCAATGCGAAGGCCTGGCAGGCGCAGGCGCTGGCCGCAGCAGGCGACCGCTCGCGGGCCCGGGATCTGGCGGACCAGGCCTTGCAGTGGCGACTGGCCCGTCTTGGCGGTGAGCATCCCAGGACTCGAGCCTCGCAGCTTCTGCGGAAGTCTCTGGGCGACGGCTGAGACACGACCCGGGAGAACGCCTCAACGGCTTACTGCCGGCACCCGCCTCGCGGGACGTGAGTTGGCGGGGCATGGGGCAGGGCGCTGCGCCCGCGCCCACTGGTCTGCCCGGGGGCTGGCAGAGTGCTTTTCCTGCTCACGTCGACTATGGCGTCGGATTCGCCGCCGCGGGTTCTCCGAGCACCCGTCCAAAGAAGGCCCAGTATTCGGGGTTCTTGCGCAGCGCGGCGAACAGCGCCGCGGGCTCATGGCCGGTGTCGGGCAGCAGGATGAACTCGTGCTCGATGCCGAGGGCGGTGAGGTGCCGGGAGAACTTGCGGTTGTCCGGCAGCACGCCGTCCTCGGCGCCGACCACGATGCGCAGTTTCAGGGCACTGCGCATGGATTCGGTCGTGGCCTCGGCCAGCGCCCAGGGGCTTTGCGCACGGAAGTGCATGGGGTCGCCACCGTAGACGCGGTCGAGGGTGGCCTCGGCGGTGGCGGCGCCGACAATGGGGGCATGCTGCGGGTCGAGGATCTCCTGGATCGGGCCGGCGCTGAGCAGCGAGGCCGCGCCGAACAGCTCGGGATACTTGAGGCCCAGCCGCGCGGCACCATAGCCGCCCATGCTGGCGCCCTCGACGATGCGCGCCGAGGGCGTGGCCTGGGTGCGCAGCTCGGCATCGATATGCGGGATCAGCTCGCGGACCAGCACAGTCTCCATCGGCAGCGTGCCGTCCTTCGAGTCGACTCACATGCTTTGCCCGAGGCCGTCGGGGAAGACGACGATGACCGGCGGGGTTTTCCCGGAGCGGATCGCGGCGTCGAACATCGGCGCGATGCCGCGGCTCGCCTGTGCGGAACTGCCGCGCGAGCCGTGGAGCCAGTAGACCACCGGAAAGCGGCGCCCGGGCTCGTTCGCGTACTGCGTCGGCAGGTAGAGGTGGTAGGTCAGCGGCGCGGACAGGCGCTCGCTGGGCAGGGAACGCTCCTGCGCCGGGGCCGGGCCGGCCATTGGACCCGCCGGCTGGGCGTGGGTGACATGAACCAGCATGTTAAGGAGGAGGGCGCCCAGCGTCGCATAGGCAAGCTGTTTCATCGAGGTCTCCCGTAGCCCCGGCGGAGAATGACCCAGTCAAGCTGGAGGCACAAGCGCCGCAGAGCGCGTCGGCGCCGCGCGCCATGTTGCGATGCTCCGTCTCCTCCGGGAGGAGCGCGCCTCTACATCTTGAAAGGATCTCGCGCTCAAAGACGAGGAAAAGGGCGCAGAGTTCGCATTCGCCCCGGTGCATCAATTGGGTCAATGTTCTGTGGGAGTGCCCTTGGGCGCGACCGCGGAGCCGCGCGCTGACCTCGGTCTGCGGTGAATCCGATTCGCCGCGCTCGCGCCCATGGGCACTCCCACAGCCGGGCCTCATTCAATTGCGAGAATGCGGTCGAGAAGGGCGGGCTCTAGACGCGCCAGAAGGGCGCAAACCGGACCTGGCAGCGCCGTTGCGTGTAGGAGCCAGCTTGCTGGCGATCGTCCCGTCCGGGGCGCCTATCGCCAGCAAGCTGGCTCCTACATTCGGGTTTTGCGGAAGGTCATCTTCGCGTGCGTTTCGCGCAGCGAGAAATCCGTTCCGCCCACATGACCGATTGCCGGCCAAGGCAATGTGGCCGATGGCCCGATGCGTGGCCGCGGGGAGATTGATCGGCCCGGACTGTTCCACTAGCATCGAAATATGAGCACCGATGATGCCGTCCGTCTACTGTCCGCGCTGAGTCATGCCTCGCGTCTCGCTGCCTTTCGTGCGCTGGTGCAGGCCGGACCGGAGGGGCTGGCGGTGGGCGAACTGCGCGAACTACTCGGGATTCCGCCGGCGACCCTGACTGCGCACCTCAACGTGCTGCGCGCCTCGGGGCTGGTAGGCGATGAGCGAGAGGGGCGGTCGATCCGCGTTCGCGCCGACTATCCGCGGATGAACGCGCTGCTGGCCTTCCTGACCGAGAACTGCTGCGGCGGCGCCGAGCCCTCGGTGGCCGGCGTCTGCGGCCCGAACGGTGGCCGCGGGGGACGCTGATCGCCTGAGGATGCAGCTCGGTATTGACAGCCGGGCTATGCTTCCATGATCGTAGAAATATAGAATTGTTGGCGCTGCCGGGGCCTCTCGACGGGTCCGGCTGCCGCCCGACACGTCGGTCCCGTGCAAGCCATCGACGAAGCCATCTGCTTCGTGATTGCCGGTGGGATGCCGGAGCACACAGCGCAGCGTGCGCCTGAGGCGACCCGCGCCGGATGGCGCCTCCCGGCACCGCCTGATTCACCTTGATCCTGGAAAGCTCGATGACCACGCCAACACCGGGCCGCCTGGCCTTTCTCGACCGCTGGCTGACCCTGTGGATCTTCGCCGCGATGGCCCTTGGCGCGGCGCTCGGCGCGCTGTTTCCGTCCCTGCCGTCCGCCCTTGAGGCCGCCCGGGTCGGCGACACCAACCTGCCGATCGCCCTCGGCCTGATCCTGATGATGTATCCGCCACTGGCCCGGGTGCGCTACGAAGCGCTGCCCAGCGTCTTCTCGGACCGTCGCGTGCTGCTGCTCTCCCTGCTGCAGAACTGGCTGATCGGCCCGCTGCTGATGTTCGGTCTGGCGGTGCTGTTCCTGCACGATGAGCCCGCCTACATGGCCGGGTTGATCCTGATCGGCCTTGCGCGCTGCATCGCGATGGTCATCGTCTGGAACCAGCTGGCCTGCGGCTCGAACGAGTATGCAGCGGGCCTGGTGGCCTTCAACAGCGTGTTCCAGCTGCTCTTCTTCAGCGCCTACGCCTGGTTGTTCATGGCGGTGCTGCCGCAGGCGCTGGGCCTCACCGGCTTCACGGTGGACGTGTCGTTCTGGACCATAGCCCAGGCGGTGGCGATCTATCTCGGCATCCCGTTCCTGGCCGGCTATCTCAGTCGCCGGCTGCTGGTCGCACGCCGCGGCGAGCGCTGGTACCAGCAGGTGTTCGTCGCCCGCACCGCGCCGATCACCCTGATCGCCCTGCTGTTTACGATTGCCGCAATGTTCGTGATGAAAGGCGCCAGCGTGCTGGCCTTGCCGATGGATGCGTTGCGCATCGCCATCCCGCTCTCGCTGTACTTCGTGATCATGTTCTTCGTCAGTTTCTGGCTGTCCAGGCGCTTCGGCACCGATTACCCGCGGGCCACCGCCCTCAGTTTCACCGCGGCCTCGAACAACTTCGAGCTGGCGATCGCCGTCGCCATCGCCGCTTTCGGCCTGTCCTCGCCGATCGCCTTCGCGACGGTGATCGGCCCGCTGGTCGAGGTGCCGGTGCTGATCGCCCTGGTCGGCGTTGCGCTCTGGCTGCGCCGGCGCTGGTGGCCGCAGGACCTGGATGCCCGACCTCCTTCGGTTGATGGGCTGGACGGTGAATCTCAGCGGGAAGGGCGAGGCGCAGTGTCGCCGTAGGAATCTTCGCCACCGGGCAGCGAGAGCTGCGCTACGGATCGATGCTTGGCCCCGATCTGCGCTGCGACGTGCCCCCGATTGGAGAAGGCGATGCGCCGCCATGTCGATGCGTCGGTCGCGACGCCGTCGTCGGGGAAGGAGAGCCTGACGGCACTTCCGTCTTCACGGAACACGGCCCCGATGACGACCATCAGGTTCCACGATTCGCCGGCAAACCGCCTGCGCAGAATCTGGATTTCCCGATGGGATCCTTTGAGGAACTGCGTGCGCGGACCGCTGTCCGTTTCTTCCTGGCCTGCGTACGGCACCCAGAACCCGCCCCAATCCCTGTTGTTCCAGAACTCGGATTCGCTCCACGAGTCGCCGTTGAACACGCGCTCGCCGAGCTGGGCCGAGGCGTGGAGATTGTGCAGGCGCCCTGTGGCGGCATCCTCGATGTAGATGTCGATGACGGTGTGGTCCTGTGCCTTGCCTTCGGCGCACACGAACAGCGAATGCCTGTCGTGCATGAATCTCAGGGAAACCCCGGCCGGCAGGTCGATGACGGTGGCTGGACGCCACTCCTCCTGGTCACAGCGCCCGTCAAAGAGGGGCGCAACGGAAGTCGCACCAATCGGCAGCGATTCGGCAGCGATGCCGCTGCCAGCTGTGAGCGGGAGGGTGACGGCAATCAGCAGTCGTGGCGGCAATCGGGTCATCGGACTTCTCCGGGGTGAGTGGGCTCGTCTGCTCGGCGCCTTGTGAAAGGTCACCGGATCGGGGCCCTCAGCTTGGCAGCCTCGTCCGCCAGAACTACTCGTTTCACCCCGGGTTCGCGCTGATTTGCCGCACGTGCCTGAGTGTGTGCGAAACCGTAGTGTGCCGTTTGTGCCGAGACTGTCCTGATCATTGACTCGATCCGGGATGACGGAAATGCAATAGGGCGCCCGCGGTGGGCGGGCAGAGGTGGGGCAACTGGAGGACGCGCCCCGGCCGTGGAGGTCACGGCGCGGCTTGATCCCGGCAAGGCCGTAGAATCCGTTCATCCTTCCTGCTGCAGACTTCCGGGCAGCCCGTCTTCTGGTGACATTGATGACCCAACGCCTGCTTCCGCTGTGCCTGATCCTGCTCTCCGCCCCGCTGTTCGCCGCGCCGCCGGCGGCGGTGCAGCGCTTTGCCGACGGGCTGGAAACGCTGGACGGCCGCTTCGAACAGCGCGCTTTCGATGCCAACGGCCAGCTGCGCGAGCAGTCCGAGGGCCGGGTGGCGCTGGCGGCGCCGCGGCAGTTCCGCTGGGACTATGAGGATCCCTATCCGCAGACCATCGTCGCCGATGGCACCCGGGTCTGGGTCTATGACCCGGAGCTGGAGCAGGCCAGCGTACGCATGCAGGCCCACGAGGAGCAGAGCAGCCCGCTCGCCGCGCTGATCGATCCGGCCGAGCTGGAGCGCCAGTTCGAGGTGACCGAGGAAGGCGAGCGCGACGGGCTGACCTGGGTGCGGCTGGTGCCGCGCAAGACCGAGGACGCGCAGATCACCGAGGCAAGGCTGGCCTTTGCCGAAGGTGAGCTACGTGCCATGTACCTGCTGGATTCGCTGCAGCAGCGCAGCGAGCTGCGCTTCTCCGGCTGGAAGCGCAATACCGGCCTCGACGCCAAGCTGTTCCGCTTTATTCCGCCCGAAGGCGTCGACGTCGTAGGTGACCCCGGCACCGATGCCGAGGTGATGCCGTTGGGG
Organism: Pseudomarimonas salicorniae; assembly: GCF_023156535.1. Lineage (GTDB taxonomy): Bacteria > Pseudomonadota > Gammaproteobacteria > Xanthomonadales > Xanthomonadaceae > Pseudomarimonas > Pseudomarimonas salicorniae. The sequence goes on from NZ_JALNMH010000003.1 coordinate 32,735, forward strand.
GATCCGGCGGGCTAGAAGCGGGGTTGCGGCACTCCGATTCATCCGGTGAGACGGGCTTCGTTGTAGGAGCGGACACGGCCGCGACCGCGGAGCCGCGGATCTGCCCCGGTCTGAGGCACAACGACACGCTGCGGTCGCGCCCAAGGACGCTCCCACACAGGCGCGGCACTCCGATTCATCCGGTGAGACGGGCTTTGTTGTAGGAGTGGACACGGCCGCGACCGCGGGGCCGCGGATCTGCCCCGGTCTGAGGCACAACGACACGCTGCGGTCGCGCCCATGTGCGCTCCTGCATTCGGAGGGCTGCGGCGCTTGGGTTGGGGGTGGGCGCTCCGGCTTCTCCTGTGGAAGCGGGCTTGCCCGCGACAGGTGCGCGATAGGTTTAGCGCGACCCCGGCGAGGGGCGTTGGGGTCTTGCCAGGGGCTGGCACTACAATCCGCCGATGCCTCGCGCCACCTCGCCCGATCTGTTCGCCTCCGATGTGCACGCGCCGCTGGCCGAGCGCATGCGGCCGCGCCGGCTGGATGACGTGGTGGGGCAGGGGCGGCTGCTGGATTCGTCGGCCCCGCTGCGGCGGGCGATCGAGGCGGGCAAGCCCTATTCGATGATCCTCTGGGGGCCACCGGGCTGCGGCAAGACGACTCTGGCGCGGATGCTGGCCGACTACGCGAAGTATCCGTTCCGCGCGCTGTCGGCGGTGATGTCCGGTCTGCCCGAGGTGCGCAAGGTGCTGTCCGAGGCCGAGGCGCGCGCCGCGGTCGAGGGGCCGACCGTTCTGTTCATCGATGAGGTCCACCGCTTCAACAAGCTGCAGCAGGACGCCTTCCTGCCCTGGATCGAGAACGGCACGGTGATCTTCGTCGGCGCGACCACCGAGAATCCGAGCTTCGAGCTCAATGCGGCGCTGCTCTCGCGCTGCCGGGTGCACGTGCTGGACGCGCTGGATGAGGTCGCCATCGTCGCCGCGCTGCAGCGTGCGCTGTCGGCCTCAGACGGGCTTGGCGAGCGCGGCCTGACGATCGAGGATGAGGCGCTGCAGACGCTGGCCCGGGCCGCCGACGGCGACGTGCGCCGCGCCCTGACCCTGCTGGAGATCGCCGCCGAACAGGCCGAGCCCGGTGCGCGCATCGGGATCGATGCGCTGGCCCCGGTGCTGGCCGACCGAACACGCCGTTTCGACAAGGGTGGCGAGCAGTTCTACGACCAGATCTCGGCCCTGCACAAGTGCGTGCGAAGCTCCAATCCCGACGCCGCCCTGTACTGGCTGGTGCGGATGCTCGATGGCGGCGTCGATCCGGCCTATCTGGCGAGAAGGATCACCCGCATGGCGGTCGAGGACATCGGGCTGGCCGATCCGCGCGCCCTGGCCATGGCGATGCAGGCCTGGGAGGCCTACGACCGGATCGGCTCGCCCGAAGGCGAGCTGGCCCTGGCCCAGGTGGTCATCTACCTTGCCAGCACGGCCAAGTCGAACGCGGCCTATGTCGCCTACAAGGCGGCCAGCGCGGATGTGCGCGAGGGCGGCACGACGCCGGTGCCGATGCATCTGCGCAATGCGCCCACCAAACTGATGAAGTCGCTCGGCTACGGCGAGGGCTACCAGTACGACCACGACAGCGAGGACGGCGTCGCGCTTGGCCAGACCGGGTTTCCCGACGAGCTGGGCGAGCGGGTGTACTACCAGCCCACCGACCGCGGCCTCGAGATCAGGCTGCGCGAAAAGCTCGAGCGCCTGCGCGCGGACCGCGCGGCGGCGCGTGAGGGCGGAGAATGAGCCTGTGGTGGCAGCAGCTGGTGCTGGTGATGGCCGGCGGCGCGGTGGGCGCGGCCGGGCGCTACCTGATCGGCGGCTGGATGCTGCGTCATGCCGGCAACGGCCTGCCCTGGGGCACCCTGGCTGCCAATCTGCTGGGCAGCCTGCTGGCAGGCTTCCTGCTGATCTGGCTGGAGGGCCGCGGCCCGGCCGGCCTGCTCTGGCGCGCCTTCCTGATGGTCGGCGTGCTCGGCGCCCTGACCACCTGGTCGGCGTTGATGATCGAGCTCTACCTGCTGCAGCGCGGCCCCGGCTGGGGCCACGTCGCGCTCTACCTCGGGTTCAGCCTGGCCGGCGGCGTGGCCGCCCTGCTGCTGGGCATCCAGGTGGCGCGCTGGCTGGGCGCCGGCGCCACCTGATCCCGATCATGCCGGCAGGTTGGCCAGCACGTGCTCGGCCGAGGACACCTTGAACTCGCCCGGCGCCTCGACCCACAGGCCCTTGACCACGCCGTCGTCGGCGTACAGCGCAAAACGCTTGCTGCGCACGCCCATGCCGAACGCGGTGGCGTCCATCTCGAGACCCAGGGCCTGGGCGAAGGCGCCATTACCATCGGCCAGCATCAGCATGCCCTCCGGCACGCTCTGCGACTTGCCCCAGGCATCCATCACGAAGGCGTCGTTCACCGCCATGCACACCGGCTGGATATCGCGTTCCTTGAACTGTCCGATCTGTTCGACATAGCCGGGCAGGTGCTTGGCCGAGCAGGTCGGCGTGAATGCCCCCGGCACGGCGAACAGCACGACCTTGCGGCCGCCGAAGACATCCGCGGTGCTCAGCGCCTGGACGCCGTCCTTGACGACATTGAAGGTGGCTTCGGGCAGACGCTCGCCGATCTGGATGGGCATGGGGCAGGACTCCGGTTGGGGGGGCGCCGATGTTAGCGCGTCGCAATGTGTGGAGGGGGCGAGGGGGCGGGATGCGCGGGTTTGATGATCGGTGGGGGTCTGCTTGGGGCGCGAAGCAGACGTTCGCCACCGCCCCGGATCGGGCGGGCTCTTCGTAGGAGCGGACATGGCCGCGACCGCGGAGATTCGCTCCGGCCGCGGTCTGTGGTGAATACGCCGCGCCGCGGTCGCGCCCATGTGCGCTCCCACAGTCGGGCTTCGTTGGGCGTCAGCGAAGCCCCATTGGGTGCGTCTTGGACGCACCGATACGGGCGTTCGGACGGTACGCCCGGTGCGGCCAGCCGCACCCTATGAATGTCTTCTTTACGAATGTCCGACTTGCGCCCATAGCCCCCATCCCGCGTCGTCACCCGCTCTTGAACTTTTTCTGCGCGATCCCAGATTGCAGTCATCCGGGCGGCGAGCCGCCCTTTCGTGACGAGCTGGAGGAAAGACCATGAGCATGACCCGCTACTCCCCGTGGCAGAGCCACAATGGCCTGCAGGATGAACTGAAGCAGGTGTTCGACAAGTTCTTCGGTGAAACCGAGAGTGACCAGTCCAATGTGGTGACCAGCCAGTGGGCGCCGCGCGTCGATATCCGCGAGGACAGCGATCGCTTCGTCATCCTGGCCGATATTCCGGGCGTCGATCCGGCTGATATCGAGATCCACATGGACAAGGGCATCCTGTCGATCAAGGGCGAGCGCAAGACCGAGGCCCGTGAGAAGACCGAGCGCTACTCGCGCGTCGAGCGCAGCCACGGCACCTTCTATCGCCGCTTTGCCCTGCCCGACAGCGCCAATCCCGACGGCATCACCGCCTCCGGTGCGCATGGCGTGCTGGAGATCTCGATCCCGAAGCGTCCGGAGAGCACTCCGCGTCGCATCGAGGTGAGCCGCTCGGCGCATTGATCCACCAGATCGGTAGGCGGCCGGCCCGCGCCCCTGGGGGTGCGGGCGGTCCGCTGCCTGTCAAGGCGGCGCCTGAAGTAACCTGTAGCCCGTTTCCACGGATGGCGCCGCGCGGGTTCCAGCATGCAGTTCAAGGATTACTACGAGACCCTGGGCGTCAAACCCGACGCGACCGAGGCCGAGATCAAGTCGGCCTACCGTCGCCTCGCGCGACGCTATCACCCGGACGTCAGCAAGGAGGCCGGGGCCGAGGACAAGTTCAAGGCCGTCAACGAGGCCTATGAGGCGCTGCGCGACAAGGGCAAGCGCGCCACCTATGACCAGCTGCGCTCGCGCGGCTTCCGCGCCGGCGAGGAATTCCGCCCGCCGCCGGACTTCGGTCAGGGCTTCGGGTTCGATTTCGGCGATGGCGGTCCCGGTGGCCCGCGCGGCGGATTCAGCGACTTCTTCGAGTCGCTGTTCGGCCGTGGACGCCGAGAGGATCCCTTTACCTCGGCAGGCCCCGGCCCGGGTGCGGGTCCGGGGCCGCGTCCCGGCAACGAGACGGCACGTATCGAGGTCGACCTCGAAACCATCTACAGCGGCGGCAAGCAGCGCATCTCCGTGCACGGTCGGGTGCTCGAGGTGCGGATTCCCAAGGGCATCCTTCCCGGCCAGCAGATCCGTCTGGCCGGGCAGGCCAGCGGCGGCGGTGACCTGCTGCTCGAGGTCGTCTATCGACCGCACTACCAGTTCCAGACCGAGGGCCGGGAGGTGCGGGTGACCGTGCCGCTCAAGCCCTGGGAGGCGGCCCTGGGGGCGGAGATCAGCGTGCCTACGCTGGGCGGTCCGGTGCAGCTCAAGGTGCCGGCGGGTTCCGACGCCGGCAAGCGCCTGCGGCTGCGCGGACGCGGCCTGCCCTCGACCCTGCCGGGCGATCCTGCGGGAGACCAGATCGTCGTCATCGAGGTGCGCGCCCCCGCGCCCGAGTCCGAGGCGCAGAAACAGGCCTACGAGAAACTTCGCCAGGCGTTCAACTGAGGCGTCAGGGGCGGGCCGTCAGGTCAGTCCGTAAACCGGGGCAGGCCATTGCGCTTCGGTCGCGCCCGAGGGCGCTCCCACAGGAGGGGCGACGCTGCTGGTTACGAAGGGGGTGGCCTCAGAGATGATCAGGTCGTGCCGTGGACCGGAGCAGGCGATGGCGCTGCGCTCGCGCCCAGGGCGCACCTATAGGGGTTCCCGAGGCTGCTTGATGGAGCCTGTGGGAGTGCCCTTGGGCGCGACCGCGGAGATCCGTTCTGCCGCGGCCCCGGCATTCCCGCGCGCCCTGGGGGCTGCGGGCCTCAGTTCGGCGGGGTGTAGCCGAAGAATGCGGAGAGGATCGACTCGCTTCCGTCGTACTCGTCCGGCTCGGCGGCGACGAAGGCGCTCATGCCGAGTTCGGCGAGGATGTCGAAGGAGGCGGGATCCTCGGTGAGCTTCAGCAGCGCATCCCGCACCGACTGACGGACGTCCTCCGGCACCTCGGGCGATGCCGAGAACGCGGCGCCCGGGAAGGCCTTGGAGCGCGCCACCTCGACCAGGTTCGGATACTGCTGGGCGATGAATTCCGGAACCATCGCGGCCACCGCATCGCCGGAGAACACCATCTCGACGCCGTCGCGCCAGGTGCTGGCCTCGGAGCGGATCTCCGGCTGCGAAACCGGATTGGTGAACAGCTCGGCCAGGGTCGCGAAGCCGAGGCTGGGGGATGGCATCGACACGACGCTGCGTCCGATGAGTCCGGACAGGCCCTGGTCGGCGGTCTCCGGGGAGGCCATGAGCACGAACACCGAAGGTTCGGCCTTGCGCGCCAGCGGCACGAAGCCGTCGCGCTTCATACGGTAGTCGGTGAAGTGGGCGTCCTCGAAGGCGAAATCGATGTCCGCTTCGCCACGCAGGTCGCGCCAGTAGAAATGGTAGTTGCGCACCGCGACCAGTTCGAACTTCTGTCCGGTCTCCTTCTCGAGGTACTCGAGCAGCGGCTTGTAAACCTCCCGCGCCTGCTCGGGCGGGTAGGAGGGCTCGACAGCGAGCTGGTAGCTGCCCCGCTCGGCGGGGGCCTGCGCCTGGCTGGCGCCTGGCATGCAGGCGGCGAAGGCCGCTGCGGCGATTACGATCGTGCGCAACATGGTGATTCCTCCCTGATCCTGCCCCCGGCTATAGCAGAAAGCCTTTCGTATTCCAATTGGCATCAGTCCCTGTCCTCGGCGGGGAGACGCCGTGCCGCGCCGGCGTCCTCGAGCGTGAAGGACGCTGCGTCGCCCGCCTGGGAGGCGACCGCCAGCGCCCGGCGCGGATCGCGCGGTGATATCTGTATCACCTCGCCGGCGGCGCGCCCGTCAAGCTTCAGCGCCTCTCCGACCGCAAGCGGGCGATCACCCACCAGGCGCAGCAGCTCGCGCTTCTGCTGGCCCAGGTAGTGGGTGCGGGCGACGATTTCCTGGCCGGGATAGCAACCCTTCTTCAGGCTGAACGCCTGCAGCCTCTGCAGACTCAGCATGTGGGGGGTGAAGCGGTCGCGCAGGGCGACGTCGATGCGCGGGATACCGCGCAGGGTGTCGAGATGCTGCCAGTCGGCATCGAGCGCAGCGGCCCCCTCGTCGGGGATGGACCCGGGCAGGATCCAGCGGTCTGCATCCCAGGCCTGCGCCGAGGCCGGTGACTCGGGCGACAGGGCAACGGCCAGCGGCTCTTTGGGGCTGCGCAGCACGAGCTTGCTGCGGAATACGTAGCGCCGCAGTTCGGCCTCGAGCTCGCCGCGAAGGGCCCCGGGAGCGATGAGCAGGAAACGGTCGGCGGCCTGGCGCAGCAGGCGGAACAGGAACAGCACGCGACCCTTGGCGCTGAGCAGGGCCGACCATTGCGCTGCGCCGTCGACGTCCAGCACACGCAGGTCGCTCGTACACTGACGCTGAAGGAAAGCCTGGGCCTCCGGCCCGTCGACGAGCAGTTGGTCGACGGCTTCCAGTTTTCCGGTTGCCACCTCCGGCAGCGGAGGATCGAACGGTCCGTTTTGCTTGCTCGACATGGGGGTGCGTATTAACCTTGCGCGATCTGTTCAGGTGCAAATGATGACAGGCCAGGACCAAAACGTGGCGTCTTCGGGGGAGGGCGAGCACCAGTCCGCGGATCAGGGCACCGAGCAGGAACGCAAGCCAACGGAGGTGGGTGGCCGGGATGGTCCGGATCCGACCCGCTACGGCGACTGGGAGAAGAACGGCCGCTGCATCGATTTCTGATCGGCGTTTCCCCTGCTTCCCCTTTTCACCCTGACCAGAGCGAGCCACACAGTGACCTCGAACAAACGCGTTCGTCCCTTGTCCCCCCACCTGCAGGTCTACCGCTGGCAGATCACCATGGTGATGTCGATCCTGCACCGCGCCACCGGCGTGGCGCTGGCGGTCGGCGCCTTCGGCGTGGCCTGGTGGCTGGTTGCGGTGGCGGCGGGTGGTGACAGCTACGCCAGCATCGCCGCACTGATCGCAAGTCCGCTTGGCCAGCTGGTGATGGCGGCTTTCAGTGCCTGCCTGATCTACCACCTGCTGAACGGTATTCGCCATCTGCTCTGGGATGTCGGCTACGGTTACGAGATTCCCAAGGTCTATGCCACCGGCTGGACCGTTGCCGTGCTGGCGGTGCTGATCACTGCGGGCATCTGGGTGGTCGCCCTGCGTGACGGAGGTGCAGCATGAGTCTCCAGCATCCCATCGCCCGCGTCCGCGGCCTCGGCTCGGCCAAGAACGGCACCCATCACTGGTGGGTCCAGCGACTCACCGCCGTGGCGCTCGCCCTGCTCACGCCGTGGTTCATCTGGCTGGCCCTCTGCATGGTGGGGGCAGATGCCTTCACCGTCCGCGCCACCCTGGCCCAGCCCCTCAACGCGGTGCTGATGCTCGCTTTCGTATTCTCGCTGTTCTGGCATGCGCGGCTCGGCCTGCAGGTGGTGATCGAGGACTACATTCACACCCCATGGCTCGAGGTGACCTTGCAGGTCTTCGTGATGTTCGCCTGCGCCCTGGCCGCCCTGGCTTCCGCGATCGCCATCGGTCGCATCGTGTTCACCGGATGAGCGCCTGAAATGACCGCCTACAAGATCACCGAACACAAGTACGACATGGTCGTCGTCGGCGCCGGTGGCGCCGGCCTCCGGGCGACCTTCGGGCTTGCCGCGAAGGGATTGAACACGGCCTGCATCACCAAGGTCTTCCCGACCCGTTCACACACCGTGGCCGCCCAGGGTGGCGTCTCCGCCGCGCTCGGCAACATGGGCGAGGACGACTGGCGGTTCCACTTCTACGACACCATCAAGGGCTCGGACTGGCTCGGCGACCAGGACGCCATCGAGTACATGTGCCGCGAGGCGATCCCCGCGATCATCGAGCTCGAGCACTACGGCGTTCCGTTCTCGCGCACCGAGGACGGCAAGATCTACCAGCGTCCGTTCGGCGGCATGACCACGCACTACGGCAAGGGCACCGCGCAGCGCACCTGCGCCGCCGCCGACCGCACCGGCCACGCCATCCTGCACACGCTGTACCAGCAGTCGCTGGCGCATGACGCACGCTTCTTCATCGAGTACTTCGCGCTCGACCTGATCATGGACGAGGAAGGCGCCTGCCGAGGCGTGCTGGCCATGGACATGTCGACCGGCGAGCTGCACCTGTTCCGCGCCCAGGGCACCGTGCTGGCGACCGGCGGCTATGGCCGCGCCTACTTCTCCGCCACCTCGGCGCATACCTGCACCGGCGACGGCGGCGGGATGGCGCTGCGCGCTGGCCTGCCGATGCAGGACATGGAGTTCGTCCAGTTCCACCCGACCGGCATCTACGGTGCCGGCTGCCTGATCACCGAGGGCGTGCGCGGCGAGGGCGGATACCTCACCAACTCCAAGGGCGAGCGCTTCATGGAGCGCTACGCGCCCAACGCCAAGGATCTTGCCTCGCGCGATGTCGTCTCGCGCTCGATGACCATCGAGATCCGCGAGGGCCGCGGTGTCGGTTCGGACAATGACCACATCCACCTGAACCTGATGCACCTCGGACCCGAGGTCATCAACGAGAAGCTGCCGGGCATCGCCGAGACCGCAAAGATCTTCGCCGGCGTAGACGTGACCAAGCAGCCGATCCCGGTGCTGCCGACCGTGCACTACAACATGGGCGGACTGCAGACCAACTACCACGGCGAGGTCGTCACCCTGAAGGACGGCAACCCCGACCATGTGGTGCCGGGCCTGTATTCGATCGGCGAGGCCGCCTGCGTCTCGGTGCACGGCGCCAACCGCCTCGGTTCCAACTCGCTGCTCGACCTCGTCGTGTTCGGTCGCGCGGTGGCCAACCGCTGCGCGGAGACCATCAAGCCGAACCAGTCGCACAAGACGCTGCCGGCTTCGGCCTGCGACAAGGCCCTGGCCAACCTCGACAAGGTCCGCTTCGCCAAGGGTGGCACCTCGACAGCCGAGCTGCGCAACCAGATGCAGCGCACCATGCAGAACCACGCAGCGGTGTTCCGCACCAGCCAGTCCCTGTCCGAGGGCGTCGAGAAGATCCGCAAGATCCACGCCGGCTTCGAGGACGTCTCGGTGCAGGACCGCTCGCTGATCTGGAACTCCGACCTGATCGAGACGCTGGAGCTGCAGAACCTGCTCTCGCAGGCGGTGGTGACCATGGTTTCGGCGGAGAACCGCAAGGAGTCCCGCGGCGCCCACGCCCACGAGGACTTCCCCGACCGCGACGACAACAACTGGCACAAGCACAGCCTGTGCTGGATCGACGAGAAGGGCGGCACGCGCATCGACTACCGACCGGTGCACATGTACACCCTCAGCAAGGACGTGGAAGTCGTCCCGCCCAAGGCGCGGACGTACTGATGGAGCCGTGATTCGTGATTCGTGATTGATGATTCGTTCAAGCAACAGCCAATCACGCGCGCGAACCCTGCTTCTGACCAATCCCGAATCACGAATCCCGGGCTCTAAAAAATGGCCGAATTCACCCTCCCGAAGAACTCGAAGATCCAGAAGGGCAAGCACTTCCCGGCGAAGGATGCCAAGGGCAAGGTGCGCACCTTCAAGGTCTACCGCTGGAACCCGGATGACGGTCAGAATCCGCGTGTCGACACCTATGAGGTCGACATGGGCAGCTGCGGCCCGATGGTTCTGGACGCGCTGATCAAGATCAAGAACGAGATCGACCCGACCCTGACCTTCCGCCGCTCCTGCCGCGAGGGCATCTGCGGCAGCTGCGCCATGAACATCGACGGCACGAATACGCTGGCCTGCACCAAGGCCATCGACGACTGCCGCGGCGGGACGGTGCCGATCTATCCGCTGCCGCACATGGACGTGGTCAAGGACCTGGTGCCGGACCTCACCCATTTCTACGCGCAGTACGCCTCGATCCGCCCGTGGATGCGCACCCAGAGCGCGGCGCCGCCGGACCGCGAGCGCCTGCAGTCGCCGGCCGACCGAAAGAAGCTCGACGGCCTTTACGAGTGCATCCTCTGCGCCTGCTGCTCGACCAGCTGCCCGAGCTACTGGTGGAACGGGGACCGCTACCTGGGCCCGGCGATCCTGCTCCAGGCCTACCGCTGGATTGTCGACTCGCGCGACGAGGACACTGGCGCGCGTCTGGACGACCTCGAGGATCCGTTCCGCCTGTATCGCTGCCACACCATCATGAACTGCGCCCGCACCTGCCCGAAGGGCCTGAACCCGGCGCAGGCGATCGGCGAGATCAAGAAGCTCATGATGCAGCGACGCGGGGCCTGAGGCCTCGCGCGCGCCGGGTCGGCCTGCCCCGTCGATGGACGATTCGGCCCACGCCGCGGATCAGGCCGAGCTTCGCCGCCTGCGCTGGCGCTGCCGGCGCGGCATGCGTGAACTGGATCAGCTGATGCTGCGCTACCTCGACCATCGCTGGCCCGAGGCCGATGCCGCCGAGCGCGCCGAGTTCGAGCGCCTGCTTGGCGTCGAGGACGATCGGCTCTGGCGCTGGGTGATGGGCCGCGAGGCCTGTGACGATGCCGGCCTTGCCGCGCTCCTTGAACGCATCGCTTCACTCCCGGCTTGAGCTGCCCGATCAGCGCCGGGCCCACGGGCTCGCGCTGACACTGCTGTCGGGCCTCGGCCTGCTGTCGGTGCTTGCCAGCGGCGCCCCGACGCTGATCGGCCTTGGCCTGTGGGTGCTTGCCGCCGCGCCTGGCGGGCTCGGACTGCGCACGCTGCCCGGCGCGGCGACGCTCAGCGCTGGCAGTGACGGTGGGCTGTGGTGGCAGGACCCGGATCGGCGCGAGGCCTGCGCCGTCACCGGGGTGCAGCGTTACGGGCCCTGGCAGGTGCTGGCGCTGGAGGGCGCGGCCGAGCGCCGGCGCAGGGCGGTCCTGTGGCTGTCCCTGCTCTCAGCTGAACAGCGCCGCAGCCTCGGCCGCATGCTTGCGGCCAGCGCCCCGGCGCCCGCGGCGAGCGTGTAAGCTTCCGCTTCCCTCGCGACCGGTTGCCGCATGTTCCACCCCCTGCCGCTCGCGCTCGGCCTGCGCTACACCCGGGCCAAGCGGCGCAATCACTTCATCTCCTTCATCTCGGCCGTGTCGATGCTTGGCATCGCGCTCGGGGTGACCGTGCTGATCACGGTCATCTCGGTGATGAACGGTTTCGAGCAGGAGCTGCGCACGCGGATCCTCGGCATGGTCGCCCACGCCACGATCTCCGGCGCCGGCACACCGATCACCGACTGGCCGGCGGCCGTTGACCTCGCCCGCAGCGATCCGCGCGTGCTGGGCGCAGCGCCCTACGTCGAGGGCGAGGCGATGCTGCAGGGCGCCAGCGTGCAGGGCGCCGTGCTGCGCGGCGTGCTGCCCGAGCGCGAAGCGCAGGTCTCCGAGGTCGCCGAGAAAATGAAGCGTGGCAGCCTCGACGAACTCGAGGGCGGCGCCTTCAACATCGTCCTCGGCAGCGAGCTGGCGATGTGGCTGGGCGTGGAGCTGGGCGACAAGGTCACCGTCTACGTGCCCGAGTTCCGCAGCACGCCGATCGGATCGCTGCCCCAGGTGCGCCGCTTCACCGTGGTCGGCATCTTCGAGGTCGGCGCCCAGCAATACGACCTGGGCATGGCCCTGATCCACATGGACGATGCCCAGCGGCTGTTGCGCCTGGGCCAGGGCGTGAGCGGCATCCGCCTCAGGCTGGTCGACATGTTCACTGCCTGGCAGGTCGCCCGCGACCTCGGTGACCGCTTCTCCGCCGAGCTCGGTGACTACTACCGGGTCCGGGACTGGAGCCGCGAGCACAGCAACTTCTTCCGCGCCATCCGCACCGAGAAGATGGTGATGTTCATCATCCTCTCGCTGATCGTCGCGGTGGCGGCCTTCAACCTGGTGTCCTCACTGGTCATGCTGGTCACCGACAAGCAGGCCGATATCGCCATCCTGCGCACCCTTGGCCTCACGCCACGGCAGGTGATGAGCACCTTCATCGTCCAGGGCTCGCTGATCGGCTTCATCGGCATCGTCAGCGGCCTCGTCGGTGGCGTGCTGCTGACCCTGAATCTGCAGAAGGTTGTCCACGTGCTGGAGCGCACCTTCGGCTTCGAGGCGCTGCCCTCGGACGTCTACTACATCAGCGGCGGCATTCCGACGCTGCTGCAGCGCGAGGACGTCGCGGCCATCGCGGTCGTGGCCTTTGTCCTCTGCACGCTGGCCACGATCTATCCCGCCTGGCGCGCCTCGCGCGTCGATCCTGCTGCGGCGCTGCGCTATGAGTAGGGATTCGGCACCGGGTATTCGGGATCCGCAGGCTGAGGCGCCGGTGGTGCTGCGCTGCGCCGGGCTGGCGAAGACCTACACCGAGGGCGGTCTCAATACCCGGGTGTTCGACGGGCTGTCGTTGGAGGTGAGGGCAGGGGAGACCGTTGCCATCGTCGGCGCCTCGGGCGCCGGCAAGAGCACCCTGCTGCACATCCTCGGCGGCCTCGACAGCGCCAGCGCCGGCGAGGTCTGGGTGGCCGGCGAGCGCATGTCCTCGCTCTCCGATGCCGCCCGCGGCCGGCTGCGCAATCGCGCGCTGGGCTTTATCTACCAGTTCCACCACCTGCTGCCGGAGTTCACCGCTCAGGAGAACGTCATGATGCCGCTGATGATCGGTGGCGCCGACAGGGAGTCCGCGGCGGATCGCGCGGTGGCCCTGCTGGAGCGGGTCGGCCTTGGCCAGCGCCTGCAGCACAAGCCGGGTGAGCTGTCCGGCGGCGAACGCCAGCGCTGCGCGGTGGCCCGGGCCCTGGTGACGCGTCCGGCCTGCGTGCTGGGCGACGAGCCGACCGGCAACCTGGACGCGCGCACTGCGGCCTCGGTGTTCGCCCTGATGCGCGAGCTCAATCGCGAGGTCGGCACCAGCTTCGTCCTGGTCACCCACGACCGGGGCCTCGCCGCCCAGCTTGACCGCACGCTGGAGCTGGTCGACGGCAGCCTGCGTCCACTGGACGCCAGCCCCGATTGACCAGCGCGGCCGCCGGGTCGCGCGCGCATCCGGGCTTCGGCCCGCTGCAAGTAGCGTGGCTGCTGGTGGTCTCACTGGGCGTGCTGCGCCTGCCCGGGCTGCCCCCTGCCTGGGCCTGCTGGCTGCTGCTCGCCCTGGGGTTGGGTCTGTTTGCTGCGCGTGGCGTCATGCCCCGGTTGCTGGCCCTGGGGCTCGTGGCGCTTGGCTGGACAGGCACGGCGGGCCAGCTGGCGCTCTCTGAGCGTATCGACCCAGCGCCGGACGCGCCGCTTGAGCTGGTCCTTCGCGTCGACGGCCTGCCGCGCGGCGATGCGCTGTCGGCACGCTTCGCCGCAATCGTCGAAGCGGCACCGGAAGGGCAGGGATCGCTGATCGGCCGCCGGCTGCAGCTCAGCTGGTTCGCCGAGCCGCCGCCCGAGGTCTTCCCCGGGGAGCTGTGGCGCCTGCCAGTCCGCCTGCGACCGCCGCGCGGGCTGCGCAACCCGGGCGGCTTCGACTTCGAGCGTCACGCCCTGGTCTCGCGCATCGCCGCGCTCGGCAGCGTGGCCGGCCCCGGCGAGCGTCTCGAGAGCGGCGCTGGCGTCGACGCCCTGCGCGCGATGATCGCTGGGCACATCGAAGACAGCGGCGTGGCTGCACCGGCCCTGCTGCGCGGCCTGGTGGTCGGCGATACGCGGGGCCTCGACGATGCCGACTGGGACCGCCTGCGGCAGACCGGGCTCAGCCACCTGCTGGCGATCTCCGGACTGCATATCGGTCTCGTGGCGGGGTTTGCCGCCTTGCTGGCGCGGCTGCTCTACCTGGTCGCTCCGACTCTCGGTCTGCGCGTGCCGCTTCCGCAGGCCGCGGCGCTCGCAGCGCTCGCCGCTGCCATAGCCTATGCGCTGCTGGCCGGGCTCTCGCTACCCACCCTGCGCACCCTGCTGATGCTGGGGGTGGCGCTGGCGGCGGTGCTGCTGCGCCGCGAGGTGCCCTTTGGCCACTCGCTCGGCCTGGCCGCTGCGGCGCTGTGGCTGCTGGACCCTCTCGCTCTGCTCACGCCCGGCTTCTGGCTGAGCCTCGGTGGCGTGTTCTGGCTGCTGGCCTGCGTGCCACGGGGTGAGGGCTGGAGGGCGGCGCTGGTCGGCCTGGTCCGTGCCCAACTGGTGCTGGGACTGGCCCTGCTGCCGCTGTCGGTGGCCTTCTTTGGCGGCGGCTCCCTGGTCGGCCTCCCGCTGAATCTGCTGGCCGTGCCCTGGGTCACCCTGCTGGTTGTGCCGGTGCTGCTGCTATCCGTGCTCTGCCTGCCCTGGCCCCTGCTCTCGCTGCCGCTCCTGCAGCTGGCCGGCTTGGCGATGCAGGAACTCTGGGCCCTGGCCGGCTGGGCGGCCGGACTGCCCGCTGCCTACCTGCATCTCCCCGAGCCCGGTCCGCTGGCGCTGGGTCTGTCCCTGGCCGGCCTGCTCTGGCTGTTTGCCCCGCGCGGCGTTCCGGGCCGGGGGCTGGCAGCCCTGCTTCTGCTGCCCCTGCTCTGGCCGCCGCGCGACGCGCCCGGGCCGGGCGGGTACCGGGTCGACGTGCTGGATGTGGGCCAGGGCCTGTCGGTGCTGGTCCGCACCGCCGACCACGCGCTGCTGTTCGACACCGCCGCCCGCGCGCGTGGCGGCTTCGACCTCGGCGATGCGGTGGTCGTACCGGCGCTGCGGGCCCTTGGCGTCAGGCGGATCGATCGGCTGGTGGTCAGCCACGGAGACGTTGATCATGCGGGCGGACTGGAGGCGGTGCGGGCGGCCTTCCCGGACGCATCCTTGCAGTCCGGCGAGCCGGGGCGCAGCGGCGGCGGACCTTGCCAGGCCGGGGAGCGCTGGAACTGGGACGGCGTCGAATTCGCCTGGCTGCATCCTCCCGAGCACTTCCCCGAGCTTGGCAACGAAAGCAGCTGCGTGCTGCGCATCGCGGGCCGCGGCGGGGTCACCCTGTTGCCGGGCGACATCGGCAGCGTGATCGAGCAGCGCCTGCTGCGCGAACAGGGCGCGGCGCTGCGAGCGGAACTGCTGGTGGTGCCGCACCATGGCAGCCGCGGCTCATCGAGCCCGGCCTTCGTCGACGCGGTCGCGGCACGCTGGGCGGTGGTTTCGGCCTCGGCCGGCAACCGCTTCGGCCACCCGCATCCGGAGGTCGTAGAGCGCTACGCGCAGTCGGGCAGCGCGGTGCTGTCGACCGCCGCAAGCGGCCGCATCGGTTTCCTGTTCGAGGCCTACGGCGCGCGCCTTGAGCGCGTCGAGCGCCGCGACGCGCCGCGCTTCTGGCAGCAGCCGCCGGCCGGGCCCTGAGCGCCGCGAATGCCGGCCGGGGGGCTCTCAGGCTACACTTCCGCCGCGGCGCCGAGCCGCGAGCAAGGAGTTGCTGCGCGTGTGGGAGTTGATCAAGGCAGGCGGCTGGGTGATGTGGCCCATCATGGTCTGCGCAGTGCTGACACTGGCCATCGTGCTGGAGCGATTCTGGACCCTTCGCCGCCGCAGCGTCATTCCCGCCGATCTCGGCCCCGAGGTGCGCGAGTGGGCGGCCCGCGGCAAGCTTGATCCTGCCCATCTCGAGGCCCTGCGCGAGAACTCCCCGCTGGGTGAACTGCTGGCGACGGCGCTCGAGGCGCGGGACAAGCCACGCGAGCAGATCAAGGACCGCGTCGAGGACGTCGGTCGGCACATCGCCCACGAGATGGAACGCTTCCTCAACACCCTCGGCACCATCGCCGGGGTGGCCCCGCTGCTCGGCCTGCTCGGCACGGTCTTCGGCATGATCCGGATGTTCCTCGGCATCCTGAATTCCGGCGTCGGCGACGCCAGCCGCCTTGCCGGCGGCATCGGCGAGGCCCTGGTGACCACGGCCGCCGGTCTTTGCGTGGCCATTCCCGCGCTGATGCTTTACCGCTACTTCCGCGGCCGGGTGAACGAGTACGTGGTCGAGATGGAGAAGCAGGCGATCCTGCTCCTCGATACGCTGGAAACCGGCACGGCCAAGGTTCCGGCCGCGCGCGGCGGATCACGCAAGGCGCGCTGATGAATTTCCGTACCGGTCGCCTGGCCGACGAGCCGGAGATCAGCCTGACCTCGCTGATCGACGTGGTGTTCACCCTGATCATCTTCTTCGTGGTCACGACCACCTTCGACGAGCGCAGCTCGATCCAGATCGACCTGCCCAAGGCCAGCACCGAGGCCAGCGCCCAGGCGCCCCAGCCGCTGACCCTGGCAATCGATCCCCAGGGGCGCTACTACCTCGGTAACGAGGAGGTGCTCAAGCGCGATGCGGATTCGCTGCGCCAGGCCATCCAGCAGGTGGCCGGCGAGTCGCGTGAACAGCCGGTGGTGGTCCGCGCCGATGCGCGCACTCCGCACCAGGCCGTGATCACCGCGCTCGACGTGCTCGGTCAGCTCGGCTTCTCGCGCATCTCCATCGCCACAGTCGGCGCCGCGGACGAAGCCGGGCCGTGAGCACGGAGAAGAGCCACTCCGACGCCTGGGCCAGCTACCGGCGTCTGCTGGGCATCGCCCATCGCTACCGCGCCCTGATCGTGGTCGCCATGCTGGCCATGGTGGTCGAGGCAGCCAGCGGCGCTGCCTTCATGAGCCTCATGGAGCCGCTGGTCGACGAGGGCTTCGTGGAGAAGAACCCCGAGGCCAGCTGGTTCTATCCGCTGCTGATCGTCGGCCTGTTCGTGCTGCGCGGCATCGCCACCTACGTCACCGACTACGGCATGGCCCGGGCCGGGCGCAGCGTGGTGCGCGACTTGCGCATGTCGCTGATGGGCAAGTACCTGAAGCTGCCGACCGCGCGCTTCGACGCCGAGCCGGTGCCGGTCATGGTCTCGCGCCTGAACTACGACACCGAGCAGGTCGCCCAGGCCAGCAGCGAGGCGCTGAAGACGATCATCACCGACACCCTGCTGATCGTCTTCCTGCTGGCGGTGATGTTCAGCAAGAGTCCGGTGGTTACCGTGACCATGCTGGTGGTGGCGCCGCTGATCGCCGGCATCGTGGCCACGGTCGGCAAGCGCTATCGCCGGCTCAACACCCGAATCCAGGAGAACGTCGGCCAGCTCGCCCACCGCGCCGAGCAGATCCTGCAGGCGCAGCAGGAGGTCAAGGTCTACGGTGCGCAGGAACACGAGCTGGGCCGCTACCGCAGCTTGGCCGACCGCCTGCTCGGCCTGAACACCAAGGTTGAATCGACACGGGCCATCTCCTCCTCGACGGTGCAGCTGCTCGGCGCGACGGCGCTGGCGGTGATCATCTTCGTCGCCGGCATCGAGGCCGCGGCCGGTCGCTTGACGCCGGGTCAGTTCGTCGCCCTGATGACCTCGATGATGGCCCTGCTGCCCTCCCTCAAGCGCATCACCACGGTGCAGAGTCAGCTCTCCCGGGGCATCGCCGCGGCGCAGAAGATCTTCGCCGTGCTCGACGCCGACGAGGAGGACGACTCCGGCCGCCAGCCGCTCGGACGCGCCCGCGGCGAGATCGAGTTCCGCCGGGTCAGCGTGCGCTACGCGGAAGAAGGCCCGTCGGCGCTGCAGGACATCAGCTTCAGCGCGCGGCCGGGCACGGTCACCGCCATCGTCGGTCGCTCCGGCTCGGGCAAGACCACCCTGGTCCGCCTGCTGCCGCGCTTCTACACGCCCTCCAGCGGCGAGGTGCTGCTGGACGGCCAGCCCTTGTCGGCCTATCCGCTGGCTGACCTGCGCCGGCAGATCGCCCTGGTCGGGCAGCAGGTGGTGCTGTTCGATGACAGCGTGGCGGCCAATATCGCCATGGGCCGCGATGAGTTCGATGCCGAGGCCGTGCGTCGCGCGGCGCAGATCGCCAACGCCGCCGAGTTCATCGACAAGCTGCCCGAGGGCCTCGACTCGGAGATCGGCGACAAGGGTGGCCGGCTGTCCGGCGGCCAGCGTCAGCGCCTGGCCATCGCCCGAGCGGTCTTCAAGGACGCGCCGATCCTGATCCTCGACGAGGCCACCGCGGCGCTGGACAGCGCCTCGGAGCAGCTGGTTCAGGCGGCGCTGGAGAAGCTCATTCCCGATCGCACCACCTTCGTCATCGCCCATCGCCTGTCCACCGTCGAGCACGCCGACCAGGTTCTGGTGCTGGACCAGGGTCGGTTGGTGGAGCAGGGCAGCCATGCCGAACTGCTGGCCCGCGGCGGACTCTACGCCGCCCTGCACCGCATGCAGTTCCGCGAACCGGGCGCGGCGGCCTGAGCGCCGCCTAGCGCATGGCCCGGCTGCCCCCCTGGCTTGAGGCGCGCTGGTATGGCGGCCGCCGACCCGGTCTCGGCCTTGGCCTGCTGGAGGTGTTGTACTCCACGCTCACCGCAGCCCGCCGAGGGCTCTACCGACTTGGCTGGTGGCGCAGCGCGCGTCTTCCGGTGCCGGTGCTGGTGGTGGGCAACCTGACCGTCGGCGGCAGCGGCAAGACACCGCTGGTGATCGCTCTCTGCGCAGCGCTGCAGGAGCGCGGCTGGCGGCCCGGGGTGGTCTCGCGTGGCTACGGCCGCAAGCAGGCGGGCACGCTCAGGGTATCGGTCGACAGCACGGCCGAAACCGTCGGCGACGAGCCCTTGCTGATCGCCCAGCGCAGCGGCTGCCCCGTCGCCGTGTCGGCCCGCCGCGCCGAGGCCGGGCGCCTGCTGCTCGCCGGCGGGGAGGTCGACCTGCTGATCGCCGACGACGGCCTGCAGCACTACGCGCTGGAACGCGATGTCGAGGTGCTGGTGATCGATGGCGAGCGCCGCTTCGGCAATGGCCGGCTGCTCCCGGCCGGACCGCTGCGCGAGCCGCCCTGGCGGGCCGCACGATGCACCGCGAGGGTGGTCAACGGCGGTCTGGCGGGCGACAACGAGGTGCCGATGCGGCTTGAGCTTGGCGAGGCCAGGCCGCTGGCCGGCGGTGAGCTGCTGCCTCTGGACGCGCTGCGCGGCAGGTCGGTGCAGGCGGTGGCCGGCATCGGCCATCCGCCGCGCTTCTTCCGCGCGCTCCGCGAGGCCGGGCTCGAGGTCGAGGCGCATGCCTTCGACGACCATCACGCCTTCAGCGAATCCGATTTCGCCTTCGACGACGGTCGGCCGCTGCTGATGACCGAGAAGGATGCTGCCAAGTGCCGCGGATTCGCCCGCCCGCACTGGTATTCGGTCGGGGCGACCGCGAACCTGCCCGCTGACTTCTTCGATACCCTGAACGCCCTATTGCTGCAGGCCAAGGAGCGCCTTGATGGCTGAACCGCTGGAATTCGTGGTGGTGATTCCCGCGCGCTATGCGTCGACCCGTCTGCCGGGCAAGCCGCTGGCCGGAATCGCCGGGCGGCCGATGATCGCCCACGTGGTTGACAGGGCCCGGGAGTCCGGCGCGATGGAGGTGGTGGTCGCCACGGACGACGAGCGCGTACGAAATGCCGTGGCACCGCTCGGGATCGAGGTGGCGATGACCTCGCCGGCGCATGCCTCGGGCACCGACCGGCTGGCCGAGGTCGCCGCCCAGCGTGGCTGGGCCGACTCGCGGATCCTGGTCAACCTGCAGGGTGACGAGCCGCAGGCCCCGCCCGCCGCCATCCGCGCCTGCGCCGAGGCCCTGGCCCGCACCGATGCGCCGATCGCCACCCTGGCCGTGCCCATCGTCGATGCCGCCCAGCTGTTTGATCCGAACTGCGTGAAGCTAGTGCGGGACGCCGCGGGGAACGCACTGTATTTCTCGCGTGCACCCATCCCATGGGCCCGCGATGCCTTTGTCCATGACCGCTTGGGCCTACCACAGAGCGGCCGCTGGTGGCGCCATGTCGGCCTCTACGGCTATCGCTGCGGCGCACTGGCCGAGTTCACCCGCCTGCCCCCCGGCATGCTGGAGCAGGTCGAGAGCCTCGAGCAGCTGCGCGCGCTGGAGGCCGGCTGGCGTATCGCCGTCGCCACCAGCCCGGTCGGCATTCCCGCCGGCGTCGACACGCCCGAGGATCTCGAGCGGGTGCGCGCCGAGATGGAGGGCAGGGCATGAGCGCGCGCCCGCCATCCCTGCTTCTGGTCTGCATGGGCAACATCTGCCGCTCGCCGCTGGCCGAGGGCATCTTCCGCCACCGCGCCGCCGAGACGGGCCTCGAGCTGGAGCTCGACTCCGCCGGCACCCATGCCTACCACATCGGCCATCCGCCCGACGCCCGCGCCCGACGTGTCGCCCGCGAGCGCGGCCTGTCGATCGACACGCTCAGCGCGCGGCAGGTTGTCGCCGCCGACTTCCAGCGCTTCGACCATATCCTGGTCGCCGACCGCATGAACCTCGACGAACTGAACAGGCGGTTTCCCCGGCATGCCGACAGGGCGCAGCTGCTGCTGGCCTTCTGCGGCATCTCGCCGGAGACCGAGGTGCCCGACCCGTACTACGGCGAGTACGCCGACTTCGAGTCGGTGTTCGAACTGCTTGACCGCGCCGCACGCGGCGCGTTGACGCGGCTGAGGAAGGGGTAGGGCAGCGGAACGGGGCGGGGTAGAGGTTTCCAGGCGGACCTGCTGCGTTCCGGCCCAGGCGGGTCAAGGTGTCCGAAGGTGCCAGCGGCCCTTTTGATTTCCAGGCTGCCCGAGGCCGCGGTGCGCCGCGAACGCGCTGCCAACCCCGAAGCCGTTCGTGCTGACGTATCGAAGCACGCACGGCTCCGCAGTGTTGGAGGTTCGCCCTTCGATACCTCAGGGCGAACGGGTGCCATTCGGGCGCTCATAGGGTGCGGCTGGCCGCACCGGGCGTACCGTCCGAGTGCCCGTATCGGTGCGCCAAGGCCCACCCTATGGGGCTTCGCCGAGATGTCGCGTTGGCAAGGCGTTTGTTCGATCCGACGGGTCCACATCCCCGACATAGGCAGCGCAAGGCGGCGAAAAGGTCTGCCGCCGGTTCGAGTCCCAACGCGAGCGAGCCGTCATTGCGCCTCCGGCATCCGGCACGTCCCAACGCCGCTCGTGCTGAGGTATCGAAGCACGAACGGCTCTGCAGGGATGAGGCTTCGCCATTCGATACCTCAGGGCGAACGGGTGCCATTCGGGCGCTCATAGGGTGCGGCTGGCCGCACCGGGCGTATCGTCCGAACGCCCGTGTCGGTGCGCCGAGGCACACCCTATGGGGATTCGCCGAGATGTCGCGTTGGCAAGGCGTTTGTTCGATCCGACGGGTCCACATCCCCGACATAGGCAGCGCGAGGCGGCGAAAAGGTCTGCAGCTGGTTCGAGTTCCAACGCGAGCGAGCCGTCATTGCGCCTCCGGCATCCGGCACGTCCCAACGCCGTTCGTGCTGAGGTATCGAAGCACGGCTCCGCAGTGTTGGAGGTTCGCCCTTCGACACCTCAGGGCGAACGGGTGTTCTGTCCGCGACGACATCCCCGAGAGGTCTCGCGGTCGTCGCGACCGTTCCTGCGCAAACGAACTCAGTGAATGGATTTGGCGAACGGCCGGATGCCAAGGCTGCGGAACAAAGCGTCCGGGCGGTAGGCGCGGTCGCCGCGGACGACCAGCACGCCGCGGCGCAGGTCGGAGATGTCCTGCAGCGGGTCGCCCTCGACCACCAGCAAGTCGGCGGCCTGGCCCGGGGCGATGCGGCCGACCGGGACGCCGGTGTTGGCGATGTCCGCGGCCGAAGCGGTCGCCAGGCGGATCACCTCGGCGTTGGGGATGCCGGCCTGTGCATACAGCTCCAGCTCGCGGTGCAGGGTGAAGCCGACGATGCTGTCGGTGCCCGGGACCATGCGCACGCCGGCCTCGTGCAGGCGGCGGATCATGCCGAGCAGGGCATCGGCCGAGGCCGCGTAGCGCGCGGCGTTACTCTCGGTGATGTCGAGGCGACCGGACCGCGCCGAGCGCTGGACCTCGGGTGGAAGGTGGTCGATGACGCTGGCCAGCAGGGGCGAGACCTGGCCTGGCCGGTGGCGGAACATGTCGTCGAAGATGCTGACCGTCGGGTCGACGACCACGTCCTCCTTCTTCAGCAGGGCGATGAATTCGCGCACCGCCGGGCCGTCGAGGTCCAGACCGGCGGCTTCCTCGGCAACCTTGAGGAAGCGCTGCGGCGTGCGGCTGTCGGTGTTCTCGTCGGAGACGAAGTTGAGGAACAGCATGTTCAGGTGCTGGATCTCGTCGAAGCCCTGGCGCACGGCTTGCTCGGCACTCATGAAGGCGGGCACGTGGCCGGACAGGCGCATGCCGTGGCCGTGCAGGCGCCGGGCCATCGGCGCCACCCAGTCCGGCGGTACCGAGGAGTAGATCTTGACCTGCGGGTAGCCCTGGCCAGCGTAGCGGTCGATGGCTGCCAGCGCCTCGTCCAGGCTGTCGACCGGCGTACCGGTGGGTGCGGTGTAGGGGCTCTTCTTGTCGATGAAGCCGGCGCGCTGCAGGCGCGGGCCGATCAGCTCGCCGCTGGCGAAGCTGGCCTGCAGCCGCACGACCTGGTCGTGGTCGTTGGCGAGGTCACGCGCGCCGGTGACGCCATGTGCGATGTGCAGCAGGCCGTCGGCGGCGGAGACGTGCACGTGCATGTCCCATAGCCCGGGCAGCACCACGCGGCCGCCCGCATCGATGCGCTCGTGGCCCTCGCAGCCGATCTCGTCGGCGCTGCCGATGGCGGCGATACGGCCATCCTCGATTCGCAGGGTGGACGCCGGCTGCAGCGCGCCGCGATCGACGTCCAGCCAGCGCGCGTTGACCAGGCACCAGGTCCCGGGCAGGCGACGGGTCAGGGCGACCGCGCGCTTGCGCAGAAGCGATTCTTCAGCTTCCTCCTGGATCGCCCGCACGCGCTCGAACAGCTCGCTCCGGCCCTCGGGCAGCAGGCCCATCCAGCCAAAGCTCAGCGCGAACAGGGACTTTTTCGCATCCAGCCAGATGAAATTGGGGGTGAAGTCCAGCCCGTGAATGGCGTACAGGGTGGCTTCCAGCGTGTCGCCGCCCGCTTCGAAGCGCTCAGTGCGCAGCGTCTCGATGCTGGCTTCGCCGGCGGGCAGCAGGGGCAGGCGTCCGCCCTCGCTGGCGAGCAGGGCCCGGGCCATCACGGCCAGCTGCTGCGGCGTCGACTCGGCCGCGGCGTAGAACACTGGCCCGTCCACCGCGCGCTTGCCCTGGTCCTGGGTGGTCGTCCAGCGCGCCTGGCCGTCCTCGATGGCAAAGCGCTCATCGACCTTTGCGCCCAAGTAGCTCTTGCCCTCGACCCGGATCGACTCGGGCAGGCCCTTCGTGCCGAGGCGCAGGGTCTCGCTGAGCTTGGGTCCGCGGCCGCGGTCGTTGAACTCGAATTCGCTGTGCAACTGCCCGTCCGGCTCGATGCGCGTGACCAGCGAGCCGCTGCGCTCACCCTGCGTCAGCCAGTCGTAGCGCCAGGTCGCGGAGTCGGCTGGGGCGTCCGCCTGCGCGGCAGGAACGATCAGCAGCAGGGCTAGCAGGCGCAGGGGCATGGCAATCCTTACCTCAAGGAGCGTGGCGAGGGCTGGCAGTCTGTCATGGCCCGGGGGCGCCGGGCGCTGCGCTCGTCGAGACCCTCGCTCGTCTCGTCC
Source organism: Pseudomarimonas salicorniae (assembly GCF_023156535.1). Lineage (GTDB taxonomy): Bacteria > Pseudomonadota > Gammaproteobacteria > Xanthomonadales > Xanthomonadaceae > Pseudomarimonas > Pseudomarimonas salicorniae. Next base: position 56,396 of record NZ_JALNMH010000003.1, read on the forward strand.
CGTTGCCGTGTGACCGCGCCAACGGCCCGACGGTCGGTCCCGCCGGAGTCCGCGACCCCGGCAAAGCCGGCATAATGCGACGGTCAAACGGGGAGGGAAGCAGCGCGTGGGCAGAACGGGGCAGGCAGCATGAGCGTACCGGCGCAGGCGCCAGAGTTTCCGGCCAGCCTCGAATGGATCAACTGCGATCCCCTGCGGATGAGCGAGCAGCGCGGCCGCGCCGTGGCCCTGGTCTTCTGGAGCGCCTCCTCGGCCTATTGCCACAACCTGCTGGATGACCTCGGGGGTATCGCCACCCGGCATGCCGACGGGCTCACCGTGGTCGCCGTGCACACGCCCAAGTTCGAGGCCGAGCGCGACCAGCGCATCGCCCTGAAGGCGCTCAATCGGCTGGGCTGCCGGCTGCCGGCCGCGCACGACAAGCTGTTCCTGCTCTGGCAGCACTTCGAGGTCAAGGCCTGGCCGACGGTCATCCTGATCGACGCCAGCGGGGCTGTGCAGCACCGATTCGTCGGAGACCATCAGCGTGGCGCCATCGACCTCGCTGTCCAGGGCCTGCTGGACAGCGCCGGTCCGCAGCAGCGCGTGTTCGGTGCCCAGGTCCAGGCCTACAAGCCGGAGCCGCGCATGCCGCTGGCCTTTCCGGCAGGCCTCGCCGTAGGGCCCAGCCACCTCTACGTGGCCGATACCGCCCACCACCGTATCCTCGAGTGCAGCCACGAGGGGCGCATCCTGCGCACCTTCGGTTCGGGCACGCCGGGTTACGTCGACGGGCACCCCTCGGAGTGCAGCTTCAACGGCCCCCGCGGCCTGCACCTGACCCGCGACGCGCTGTTCGTCGCCGACACCGGCAACCACACCCTGCGCCGCATCGCCCTGCTCAACGGCGAATCCGACACCATCGCCGGGACAGGCCAGCGGCGCCAGACCGGCGAAGGGCAGGGCAGCTCACCCAGCACCACTGCGCTGGACACGCCCTGGGCGGTCACCGGCTCCAACGACAAGCTCTATTTCACCCAGGCTGCCGCCCAGCAGGTCTGGGAGTACGACCAGGTCAGCCGAAGCCTGCGCTGCCTCGTCGGCACCGGCCAGATCGGCTTCGGCGATGGCGTCGGCGACCGCGCCATGCTCGCCCAGCCGGCTGGCCTCGCGCTGGTTCAGCAGTCGCTCTACGTCGCCGACAGCGCTGCTTCGGCGATCCGCAGCGTGCACGTCTCCGGCGGCCAGATCCACAGCCTGATCGGGCACGGACTGTTCGAGTTCGGCCGCCAGGATGGCCCGCGGCAGTCGGCCCTGCTGCAGTACCCGCTGGACGTGGCGATGGACCCCAAGTCGCCGCAGCTGTGGATCGCAGACACCTACAACAGCCAGATCCGCTACCTGCGTCTTGGCGGCGGAGACCTACGCAGCCTGCAGCTCGACTACGTGCTGCACGAGCCCTCGGCCATCGCCGCCGGCTCCGGTGCGTTGTGGGTGGCCAACAGCAACTCGCATGAGGTCGTGCGGATCGACATGGAATCGCGCCAGGTGCAGCGTCTGCCGATCGGGGAATGAGCGGACGGCCGGTGGAAGACGACGCAGCGCAGGAGTTCGACGGCAAGCGCTTTGCCCGCAGCCTGCCCTCCAGTCCGGGCGTGTATCGCATGCTCGGTGATGACGATGCGGTGCTCTACGTGGGCAAGGCCTCGGCGCTCGACAAGCGGGTCATGAGCTATTTCAGCGGGCGACAGCACGCGCCGCGCATCCAGATGATGCTGAGCCGGGTGCGGCGGATGGAGGTGACCCTCACCCGTACCGAGGCCGAGGCCCTGCTGCTCGAGAACCAGCTGATCAAGTCGCTGCGGCCCCGTTACAACATCCTGATGCGGGACGACAAGAGTTATCCGTACGTGCGGATGACCGAGCACGCCTTTCCGCGGGTCGCCTTCTACCGCGGCAGCCGCCAGGCCAGCGGTCGGCTGTTCGGACCCTATCCCGGAGCCGGCGCGGTGCGCGAGACGCTCAACGCACTGCACAAGCTGTTCCGCCTGCGCTCCTGCGAGGACAGCATCTTCGCCGGGCGTACCCGGCCCTGCCTGCAGTACCAGATCGCACGCTGCACCGCGCCCTGCGTCGGCCTGATCAGCGCCGAGGACTACGCCGAATCGGTGCGCGAGGCCAGCCTGTTCCTCGAGGGTCGCAGCGACGTGCTCGGCGAGGCCCTGCAGGCGCGCATGGAGCGCGCCGCCGAGGCCCTCGATTTCGAGGAGGCAGCGCGCCTGCGCGACCTGATCGCCCACCTGCGCAAGGTGCAGGCCGAGCAGCACGTCGAGGGTGACCTCGGCGATATCGACGTGCTGGCCTGCGCCATCGACGGCCCCTCGGCCTGCGTGGTCCTGCTCAGCTACCGCAACGGCGTCAACCTCGGCACCCGCAGTTACTTCCCCAGCATGCAGGGCGAGGCCGACCCGGCCGAGGTGCTGTCGGCCTTTCTCTCCCAGCACTACCTGCAGTTCCCGCCGCCGCGGGAGATCGTGCTCGACCGCGAGATCGAGGACCGCGCCCTGATCGAGGCGGCGCTGGGCGAGCGCATCGGACGCAAGCTGGCGATCCGCACCTCGGTGCGCAGCGAGCGCGCCCGCCTGCTTCAGATCGCCCAGCGCACGGCCGTGGCGGCCCTGGCCAGCGAGATCGACACCGCCGGCGCGCAGCAGCGACGCCTGGACGACCTGGTCCGGCTGCTCGCCCTGGACGCGCCGCCCGAGCGCATCGAGTGCTTCGACATCTCACATACCCAGGGCGAGGCCACCGTGGCCTCCTGCGTGGTGTTCGGCCCGCAAGGCGCCCAGCGCAACGAGTACCGCCGCTTCAACATCCAGGACATCACCCCCGGTGACGACTACGCCGCCATGCAGCAGGCGCTGGAGCGCCGCTTCCGCCGCGCCGCCGAGGGCAGGCTGCCCGACCTGCTGCTGATCGACGGCAGCAGCGGCCAGCTCGGCATGGCCACCCAGGTGCTGACCGCGGCCGGGCTGTCCGGCATCACCGTGGTCGGCGTCGCCAAGGGCGAGTCGCGGCGCCCGGGTCACGAGACCCTGGTCCTGCCCGACGGCCAGCGGCTGCGGCCCGGTCCGGACTCTCCCGGCCTGCACCTGATCCAGCAGGTGCGTGACGAGGCGCACCGCTTTGCCATCACCGGCCACCGCGGACGTCGCGCCAAGGCCCGGATGCGGAGTACATTGGAGGACATCGAAGGCATCGGCGCGCGGCGCCGGGCCGCACTGCTGCGCCACTTCGGCGGCCTGGCGGGCGTACGCGCCGCCGGTGTCGAGGAACTCTCGCGGGTCGAGGGGATCAATGCAGCCCTGGCACGGCGGATCTACGCCGCACTGCACGAAACGGATAGCTGAGCGAGGTCCGCGACGGACAACATGACTGCAACCGGAGCCCCCCCCCGCCGACGCGGCATCAAGGTCACCATCCCGACCGCCCTGACCCTGCTCAGGATCGCCTCGATCCCGGTGCTGGTCGTGGTCTTCTTCCTGCCCTACAACTGGACCCACCTCGCGGCCGCGGCGATCTTCACCCTTGGCGCCCTGACCGACTGGCTGGATGGCTGGGTCGCGCGCCGCTTCGGCATGTATTCGGCGTTTGGCGCCTTTCTCGACCCGGTCGCCGACAAGCTGGCCGTGGCGGTGGCCCTGGTGCTGATCGTGCAGCGACATCCGACCATGTTCATGGCAGTGCTGGCGGCGATCATCATCGGCCGCGAGATCACCATCTCGGCCCTGCGCGAATGGATGGCCGAGATCGGTCAGAAGGCGAGGGTGCGGGTCGCTGGGATCGGCAAGATCAAGACCATCGTGCAGATGGTGGCCCTGGTCATGCTGCTCTACTACCAGCCGATCGGCCCGCTGCCGACCCTGCTCGTCGGCGAGGGCCTGCTGGCGGTGGCTGCTGCGCTGACCCTGTGGAGCGGCTTCGCCTACCTGCGCGCGGCCTGGCCGGCGATGGCGGCCAGCGACGACGACCCCACGCACTCCCCGTGAGCACCTGGTACGAAGTCAGTGCGCCGGCACCCGCCGCGGCGCCGGCCCTGTCCGGGCGTCGTTCGGCCCGGGTCTGCGTGGTCGGCGGCGGCTTCGCCGGCCTCAACACCGCGCTGGGTCTGGCCGAGCGCGGCGTCAGGGAGGTGGTTCTGCTGGAGGCGCGACGGATCGGCTTCGGCGCCTCGGGTCGCAATGGTGGCTTCGTATTCGGCGGCTTCTCTCTGGGCGAGGCCGCGCTGGCCGCCCAGCTCGGCGAGGCGGCCGCGCGCGATCTCTATCAGGGCACGCGCGAGGCCGTTGCACTGATCCGCCGCCGCTGCCGCAGCCTGGAGATCGACTGCGATCTGCAGGAGAACGGGGTGGTCCTCGCCAACTGGTTCCGCGACCCCGGTCATCTGCATCGCCGGCAGGCGCTGCTGCGCTCGCGTTTCGGTGTCGAGTGGGAGTGGCTGGACCGCGATGCGCTGCGCACCAAGGTCCGCTCCGAGCGATACAGCGCCGGCCTGTTCGAGCCCGAAGCGGCTGCGATCCACCCGCTGAAGTACGCTCGCGGCCTGGCCCGCGCCGCCGCGACGCGGGGCGTATCCGTGTTCGAGCAGAGCCCTGCATCAGGACTCGAGCGCGATGGCGCCGGGTGGCGGGTTCGCACACCCGAGGGTGAGGTCGAGGCCGAACAGGTCGTGCTCTGCTGTGGTGGCTACCTGGCTGGCCTGCAGGCCTCGGTGGACCGCTCGGTGTTGCCGATCGCCACCTATGTCATGGTGACCGAACCGCTCGGCGAGCGGCTCGCCGAGGTCCTTCCCGGTGGCGCCGCGGTCTACGACACGCGCTTTGCCTTTGACTACTACCGTCCACTCCCGGATCGCCGCCTGCTCTGGGGCGGCCGCATCTCGGTGCGCGATCGCTCGGCCGACGAGGTCAGGACCCTGCTCCGGCGCGACATGCTTCGGGTCTTCCCCGAACTGGCCGAGGCGCGCATCGAGCACGCCTGGTCGGGCCTCATGAGCTATGCCCGCCACGAGATGCCCCAGGTGGCGAACATCGATTCGGGCCTGTGGGTGGCCCAGGCCTTCGGCGGCCACGGCGTCGCCCCCACCACGCTCGCCGGCGAATGGCTGGCCGAGGCGATGTCAGGTGGCCGGCCCCTGCCACCGTCCCTGTCCCGCTACGGCCTGGACCGCGCCTACAAGCCCTTCGGTCTGTGGGCGGCGCAGCTGACCTACTGGTGGCTGCAGGCCCGTGACGGCTGGGAAGCCTGGCGCGAGCGCGGCGCTGCGCCCCGTCACCAATAGGGTGCGGCTCGGCCCCGCGGCGCGCCGTGGCCGTTCGTTCACTGCGATCTTGGGGCGCGAAGTGCGCATTGGCCCCGGTCCATCAAGTGGACCGTCTTTCTGTGGGAGCGCCCTTGGACGCGACCGCGGAGATCCGCTCTGGCCGCGGTCTGCGGTGAGTCCGCAGCGCTGCGGTCGCGCCCAAGGGCGCTCCCACAGTCGGGTCTCGTTGAATCGCGGGAATGCGGTCGAAGGGGGCGGGATCCAAACGCGCCAGAAGGGCGCAAACCGGACCTGGCAGCGCCGTTGCGTGTAGGAGCCAGCTTGCTGGCGATCGTCCCGTCCGGGGCGCCTATCGCCAGCAAGCTGGCTCCTACAATTAGACAGCGGCGAATGCGAACTCCGCGCCCGAACTGCGCCCCCGCGAATGCCGCGGGGGCGGGGTGGGGCGCTAGTGTCCTGTCCCGGAAATACATCGCAGAACTCGCTCGGTCTGCGCCGCCGATGCTGCGTTGCTCGGCGTCGCCATAGCGCTGCTATGCCTCCTTCTCGCGCCTTGCCTCGACGACGCATCCGCGTCGCGACTTCAACAACGCACTTCCGGGACAGGACACTAGGGAGCCTCTGAATAAGTCCCGTGCCCCGCGTTGCCACGGTGTGCGTTCGCACCAAGGCGGACGCCGAAGGACGTGGTGGTGCCACGTTCAAGGTGGCCACTGCAGGTGCGGGCGCACACCGTGGCAACCCTCCGGGCCGGGATTGTGCAGCCATCCAGCTGCGTTGCGCGTCTTGGCCGTGGCACCACCACGCCCTGCGACGCGCGCCTTGCTGGCCGGCTGCACAACCTCCGGCGCGGGGCGCTGGACTTGTTCAGAGTCTCCCTAGAGCGCCTCGATGATCCCGGCAGCGCCCATGCCGGTGCCGATGCACATGGTGACCATGCCGTACTTCTGCTTGCGACGGCGCAGGCCATGGACGATGGTCGCGGTGCGGATCGCACCGGTGGCACCGAGCGGGTGGCCGAGGGCGATGGCGCCGCCCAGCGGGTTGACCTTGGACGGATCCAGACCACAGTCACGGATCACCGCCAGCGCCTGGGCGGCAAAGGCCTCGTTCAGCTCGATCCAGTCCATCTGCTCGTGGGTCAGACCGGCCTGCTTGAGCACCTTGGGAATCGCCGCGATCGGGCCGATGCCCATGACCTCGGGGCGGACGCCGGCCACCGAGAAGCCGACGAAGCGCGCCAGCGGGGTCAGGCCGTAATCCTTGATCGCCTGCTCCGAGGCGAGCAGCACGCCGGCGGCGCCGTCGGACATCTGCGAGGCGTTGCCGGCCGTCACCGAGCCGCCCATGCGGAAGACCGGGCGCAGCTTGGCCAGGCCCTCGGCGGTGGTGTCGGGGCGCGGGCCCTCATCGGTGTCCACCACGACCTGCTTCACCTTCACGGTGTTGCCGCCAAGCTCGGGGATCCGCGCGGTGACCTGGTACGGGCTGATCTCCTGCTTGAACTCACCGGCCTGGATCGCGGCCATCGCCTTCTGGTGCGAGGCCAGGGCAAAGGCGTCCTGGTCCTCGCGGGAGACCTTCCACTCCTCGGCGACCTTCTCAGCGGTGATGCCCATGCCATAGGCGATGGCGACGTTCTCGTCGCGGGCGAAGACCTCGGGGCTCATCGCCACCTTGTTGCCCATCATCGGCACCATCGACATCGACTCGGTTCCGCCGGCCAGGACCAGGTCGGCCTCGCCGAGACGGATGCGGTCGGCGGCCATGGCCACGGCCTGGATGCCGGAGGAACAGAAGCGGTTGATGGTCTGCGCGGCCACCGTGTTCGGCAGGCCGGCCAGCAGCACGCCGATGCGGGCCACGTTCATGCCCTGCTCGCCCTCGGGCATGGCGCAGCCGATGATGGCGTCGTCGATGCGCGAGGTGTCGATGCCCGGCGCCTGCGCGACGACTTCGCGCAGCACGTGGGCCAGCATTTCATCGGGGCGGGTATTGCGGAAGAAGCCACGCGGGGCCTTGCCGACCGGGGTGCGGGTGGCGGCAACGATGTAGGCGTCCTGGATTTGGCGACTCATGGGGATGTCCTTGATCTGGGGTCCGGAGCGCGACCGGTCCGGTGCGCTCCAAGGAAAGGGATGCGTACGGCTCAGTTGCGCAGCGGCTTGCCGGTCTTCAGCGTGTGCATGATCCGCTCCTGGGTCTTCGGCATCTGCGCCAGCGCGACGAAGTGTTCGCGCTCGAGCTTGAGCAGCCAGTCCTCGTCGACCACAGCGCCGCGGTCGACCTCGCCGCCGCAGAGCACGGTGGCGATGCGCGAGGCGACCTCGTAGTCGTGCTTGGAGATGAACCGGCCCTCGAGCATGTTCACCAGCATCATCTTGAAGGTGGCGATGCCGACGTCGCCGGCGACCGGGATCTGCCGCGCCGGCATCGGCGGGCGGTAGCCTGCGTCGGCCAGTGCGCGGACCTGGCCCTTGGCCACGTGCAGGGCCTCGAAGGTGTTGAAGACGACCAGGTCACCCTCGCGCAGCAGCTTCGACTCCTTGGCCTCGACCGCCGAGGTCGAGACCTTGCCCATCGCCACGGTCTCGAAGTAGGGCCTGAGCTGGGCGAAGACGTCGCCGCCCGGGCCGGCCGCCTGCGCGGCGCGCAGGGCGATCTCTTTCAGGCCGCCACCGGCCGGCAGCAGGCCGACGCCGGCCTCGACCAGGCCGATGTAGCTCTCGAGCGCGGCCACAGTGCGCGCCGAGTGCATCTGGAACTCGCAGCCGCCGCCCAGGGCCAGGCCGCGCACCGCGGCGACCACCGGAACCAGCGAGTACTTGATGCGCTGGCTGGTGGCCTGGAAGTTGGCGACCATGGCTTCGAACTCGTCGAGCTTGCCCGCCTGCAGCGAGCCCATCGCGCCGGACAGGTCGGCGCCGGCCGAGAACGGCTCCTTCGGCTGCCAGATGACCAGGCCGGTGAAGTCCTTCTCGGCGACGTCGATGGCCTGCTGGATGCCGGAGAGCACGCCGTCGGACACGGTATGCATCTTGGTCTTGAAGCTCAGCACGGCGACGCCGTCGCCGTCGTGCCACATGCGCACGGCGTCGGTCTCGAACACCGTCTCACCCTGCGGGTAGACCTCGCCCAGCACCGGATCCTTGAAGCGCTGGCGGTCATAGACCGGGTTGCTGCTGCGGGCGATCATCGCGTTGCTGGCCGGGGCGTAGCTGCCCTCGGCGGAATGCACGCCCGCGCGGCCGTCGCTGACCCAGCCGGGCAGGGCGGCATCGGCCATGGTCTTGCCGGCCTTGCGGTCCTCCTCGATCCAGCCGGCGATGGTCTGCCAGCCGGCAGCCTGCCAGGTCTCGAACGGGCCCTGCTGCCAGCCGTAGCCCCAGCGGATTGCCAGGTCGACATCGCGGGCGGTCTCGGCGATGTTCTTCAGGTGATAGGCGGTGTAGTGGAACAGGTCTCGGAAGCAGGCCCAGAGGAACTGCGCCTGCGGGTGCTGGCTCTCGCGCAGCTTGGCGAACTTCTCCGCCGGATTGCGGATCTTCAGGATCTCCAGCACCTCGGGCGCGGCGGCGCGGTCAGCCGGCCGGTAGTCCTGCTTCTCGACATCCAGCACCATGATGTCCTTGCCGACCTTGCGGAAGATGCCAGCCCCGGCCTTCTGGCCGAGGGCGCCCTTGGCGATCAATGCCTGCTGCCAGGCCGGAGCCTGGAAGTAGCCGTGCCAGGGGTCCTCCGGCAGGGTGTCGGCCATGGTCTTGATGACGTGGGCCATGGTGTCGAGGCCGACCACGTCCGAGGTGCGGAAGGTGGCCGACTTCGGCCGGCCGAGCAGCGGGCCGGTCAGCGCGTCGACCTCGTCGAAGCCCAGGCCAAAGGCCTGGGTGTGGTGGATCACCGAGAGGATCGAGAACACGCCGATGCGGTTGCCGATGAAGTTCGGGGTGTCCTTGGCGTAGACCACGCCCTTGCCGAGCGTGCTCACCAGGAAGGACTCAAGCCCCTCGAGCACGGCCTTGTCGGTGTTCTTGCAGGGGATCAGCTCGGCCAGGTGCATGTAGCGCGGCGGGTTGAAGAAGTGCACGCCGCAGAAGCGCGGCTGCACCTTGGCGTCCAGCGCATCGGCCATGGCATTGATCGACAGGCCCGAGGTATTGGAGGCGACCACGGCATGCGGGGCGATGTGCGGGCCGATCTTCTTGTACAGGTCCAGCTTCCAGTCCATCCGTTCGGCGATCGCCTCGATGATCAGGTCACAGCCCTCGAGAAGCTCGAGATGCTGACCGTAGTTCGCCGGGGTGATCGAGCCGGCCAGCGACTTGCTGGCGTAGGGCGCCGGGGACAGCTTGAGCAGCCCGGCCAGGGCCTTGTTGACGATGCCATTGGGATCGCCTTCCTTGGCCGGCAGGTCGAACAACACGGTGTCGACGCCCGCATTGACCAGATGGGCGGCGATCTGCGCGCCCATGACGCCGGCGCCGAGCACGGCAACCTTGCGGATGCGAAGGTGGGACATGGATGACTCCAGGGACAGGATGGGAGGGGAGGGTGTCTTGGGGTGCGGCAGGGTGCGGGCTCAGCCCGCGCGCAGGCCGCCTGCGGCAAAGCGGACCAGCTCCTCGGCCGCGCGCCTGCAGTGTTCCTTCTCCGGCAGGCCGGAGGGACGCTTGATCTGGCCGAAGTCGGCCATGGCATAGGTCAGCGCCCCGGCGATGAAGTCGAGGCGCCAATAGAGCTGCTCGCGGGGCAGTTTGGGCACGGCGACGCCGATGGCCCGCGCGAACTCACGCATCACGTGCCCGTAGTTGTCGGACAGGAAGCTGCGCAGCTTGTCGTCCTTCTCGGCGTAGGCGCGAGCGATCACCCGGACAAAGGCGCCGCCACCGCTGCGGTCAAGACTCAGCTGCAGGGCCGGCTCGATAAAGGCGGCGAGGATGCCCTCCAGGTCGCCCGGGTCGCGCTCCTCGACGGTGCGCAGGGCGGCCACGCGCTTGGCGCTGAGCTCGTCCAGCCGGCGCCGGAACACTTCGTTGATCAGGTTGCTCTTCGAGCCGAAGTGGTAGTTGACCGCCGCCAGATTGACATCGGCCCGGCTGGTCACCTGGCGCAGCGAGGTTTCGGCGAAACCGTGCTGGGCGAACAGCGCTTCCGCCGCTCCGAGGATGCGGTCCTTGGTCGAGAAATGCGGGTTGCTCATGGCTATCAATCGGTCAAACGTTCGTTTGAATGGAAGGTAGCGAAGGGCCGCTCCGGGGTCAACGGGTCGAGCGCTGCGGAATTTCCCGAGACCTCGAAAAAAGCCAGCAAAAGCCGGCGTTTATCTGCTAGTCTTAAGAGCTGCGACGCATTTCTGTCTGCAGCTGTCATTCAATCTTCACCACGGAGCCCCCATGGCGCTGGAACGCACCATTTCCATCATCAAGCCCGACGCGGTCGCCAAGAACGTCATCGGCCAGATCTATTCCCGCTTCGAGAACGCCGGCCTGAAGGTCGTCGCCGCCAAGATGAAGCACCTCTCGAAGAAGGAAGCCGAAGGGTTCTACGCCGTGCACCGCGAGCGTCCGTTCTTCGGCGCCCTGGTCGAGTTCATGACCTCCGGCCCGGTGATGATCCAGGTCCTTGAGGGCGAGAATGCCGTTGCCAAGAACCGTGAGCTGATGGGCGCCACCAACCCGAAGGACGCAGCGCCGGGCACCATCCGCGCCGACTTCGCAGAGTCCATCGACGCCAACGCCGTGCACGGCTCGGACAGCCAGGAGAATGCCGCGATCGAGATCGCCTATTTCTTCTCCACCACCGAGCTCTGCCCGCGCTGAGCGAGCCCAAGACGTGACCGAGAACACCTCCATCGTGAACCTGCTCGATCTTGATCGGGCAGGCATGGAAGCGTTCTTCGAGGACTTGGGGGAGAAGCGGTTCCGCGCCCACCAGGTGATGAAGTGGATCTACCACCGTCACGTCACCGAGTTCTCGGAAATGACCGACGTGGGCAAGGCGCTGCGCGCCAAGCTCGAAGCCCGCGCGGAAATCCGTCCACCGAACGTGCTTTTCGACAAGCCGTCGGTGGACGGCACCCACAAGTGGCTGCTCGGCATGGATGCGGGCAATGCCATCGAGGCCGTTTTCATCCCCGACAAGGGGCGCGGCACGCTGTGCGTTTCGAGCCAGGTGGGCTGTGGCCTGAACTGCCAGTTCTGCTCGACCGCCACCCAGGGCTTCAACCGCAACCTGAGCACCGCCGAGATCATCGGCCAGGTCTGGGTGGCTTCAAAGCACCTCGGCAACAAGACCCACCTCGACCGCAAGCTGACCAACGTGGTCATGATGGGCATGGGCGAGCCGCTGCTGAACTTCGACAACGTCGTATGCGCGATGAGCATCATGCGCGACGACCTCGGCTTTGGCCTCGCCAACAAGCGGGTGACCCTCTCGACCTCCGGTCTCGTGCCGATGATCGACCGCCTCGGTGAGGAGAGCGACGTCGCCCTCGCGGTGTCGCTGCATGCGCCGAACGACGCGCTGCGCACCGAACTGATCCCGCTGAACAAGAAGTACCCGATCGCCGAATTGATGGATGCCTGCGTGCGCTACCTGCGGCGCAAGCGCAAGGGTGAGTCGGTCACCTTCGAGTACACCCTGATGCGCGGCGTGAACGATTCGCCTGCGATCGCCCGCGAGCTGGTCAGGCTGATGAAGTCCTTCGCCAACCAGATGCAGTATGCCGACGCGGCCAAGGTCAACCTGATTCCCTTCAATCCGTTTCCGGGCACGCGCTTCGAGCGCAGCGGCGAAGAGGAGATCCGGGCCTTCCAGCGCATCCTGCTCGATGCCGGGGTGCTGACCATGGTGCGCCGGACCCGCGGCGACGACATCGATGCGGCCTGCGGCCAGCTCAAGGGGCAGGTCATGGACCGCACCCGCCGCCAGGCCGAGTTCCGCCGCCGTCTCGAAGAGGGAGCGCCCCCGCATGCGGCGTAGTGCGCTGGCGCTTCCGCTGTGCCTGCTGCTGGCCGGCTGCACCGGTTCGCCCTCGCGTCTTGGCGACGGCCCTTCCCGCGAGCAGGATGCCGCTGCCCTGCAGGTCAAGCTCGGCCAGGAGTACATGCTCAAGGGCGAGCTGGAGACAGCCCAGGACAAGCTGCGTCGGGCAATTGAGCTGGACCCCAACTCGGTTGACGCCAACACCCTGCTCGGGGTCCTCAACGAGCGCATCCGTCGGCCTGAGATCGCCGAGCGCTTCTACCGCCGGGCGGTGGAGCTCAAGCCCGGGGACGGCTCGGTCAACAACAACCTGGGCGTGTTCCTCTGTGCCCAGGGCAAGTACGACGAGGCCGACACGCATTTCCGCGCCGCCGTCGACGACCCCTTCTACCGGACTCCGGCGGCCGCACTGGCCAATGCCGGCGTCTGCAGCAGGCAGGCAGGCCAGCGCGACCGCGCCGAGGACTACCTGCGCCGTGCCCTGGAGCTGGAGCGCGGCAACCTGATCGCGCTGGCTGAACTGGCCAACATCAGCCATTCGCGCGGCGAATCGCTGCGGGCCCGGGCCTTTATCCAGCGCTACGAAGCCCGGGCCGAGCCCGATGCCGCGCTCCTGCTGCTCGGCCTCAAGGTCGAACGCCAGCTCGGCGACAGCAAGGCCGCTGAGCGCTATGCCCGGCAGCTGCGCGAACGCTTTCCCGATGTCGAACTGCCCTCCGAAGAATCCAGCACGCCTCCGTCATGACCGATCCGATCGATTGCGAGCGCAAGTCCCTTGGTCCCCGTCTGCGCGAGGCGCGTGAGGCGCGCGGACTGAGCACCCTGCAGGCCGCCGAGCAGCTGCACCTGCCCCATGCGGTGATCGAGTCCCTGGAAAACGAGCGCTTCGAGCAGCTCGGTGCCTCGATCTACGTGCGCGGTCACCTGCGCTCCTATCTGCGCCTGCTCGAGCTTCCTGAAGTCCTCGCCGAGGAGGGGGTCAGGAAGATGGGCGAAGCGCCGCCGGCCCTTCGCACTACCACCCACACCCCCCGCCTGAAGTACCTGACCGACCGCTACGCCATGCGAGCGGTCTATGTCCTGCTGACCCTGTCGATCATCGTGCCGGCCCTCTGGGTCGCCACTCAGCATGCCGGGCTTGGCGGAATGCCGCGCAGCGCGCGCTCGCTGGATGCGCCGCCGGTACCGGCCCAGGACAGCGGACCGCGGAGTCCGGCAGCCCTTCAGCCCGGCGCCGCCCAGCAATTGCCGGCAGCGCCGGCCGAGCGCGAGACGGTGGTGGCCTCCATGGCGCCGTTCTACAACGCGCCCCGCAGCGCCGAGCCCGAGCCGGCCGAGTCCGAGACCTCCGCCGCCGGGGGCTGGCTGCTCCGGTTTAGCGAGGACAGCTGGGTCGAGGTGTTGGCCGTCGACGGGCGCCGCCTTGAGTACGGGCTCGTGCGTGCCGACAGCGAGCGCCGCTTCCCGCAGGGCCAGGTCGCGCGTGTCGCGCTTGGAAATGCCGGCGGCGTGGAGGTGCTGCGCGACGGCGCCAGCGTCGATCTGCAGCCGTTCCGGCGGGCCAACGTGGCCCGTTTTGCAGTATCCTCCGACGGCTCGCTACAGCCGACCTCGGACTGAGCCGCGTCCAGCGGTCCACCCATCGAACGCCCCAGAAGGCAAAAAGCGCCGTCGAAGGCGCGGGTTAAGGCCCGGCTCATTGCGGGCCGGCCATGTTGCGGAGCGCGCCCACGCCGGCGCCATTAGAAATCGACACCCAGGGAATCAGGTCAGACCCATGAGCATGGAATTGATGGACGAACACGAACAGGGCGAACGCGTACGCGCGTGGTTGCGCGAGAACGGCGCCTCGATCGTGACCGGCATCGCCATCGGCATCGCTGCCATCGGCGGTTGGCAGTGGTGGAACGCCAAGGAGCGCAACCGCGCCCTGGAAGCGTCCAGCCAGTTCGTGGCCATGACCAGCGCCGTCGAAGGCGGCGATCGTGAACTGGCCGCCAAGGTGGCCGAGGTGCTCAGCGCCGAATACGAGCGGACCCCGTACGCCGTGCTTGCCGGCCTTACCCAGGCCGAGCTGCAGCTCGAGGCCGGCGAGACCCAGGCCGCAGTGGAGACGCTGGCAGCGGCCCGGGCCCAGGCCGCTGACCCATTGCTTGCCGACTTCACGGCGGTCCGTCTGGCCCGCGCCCAGATCGCCGCCGGCAACCCGCAGGCCGCGCTCGAGCTGCTCGAGGGGTTCAAGCGGGGGACGGCGCTGAATGCACGCGGCGACGCGCTGCTGGCGCTCGGCCGGAATGACGAGGCGGTGGCCGCTTACAAGGCGGCCCTGGAAGATATGGACGAGACGCTGCCGACGCGGCGTCTGGTCGAGCTCAAGCTGCTCGACCTGGGCGTCAACAACGAAGAAGACGAGGCGCAAGGGTGAAGAAACAGGCACTTCTGATTGCGCTGGCGGCCCTGGCCCTTGGCGGCTGCGGCATATTCAAGAGCAAGACCAACCGCGAGAACATCGAGCCGCCGACGGAACTGGCAGACATCGATACCGGCGTCGACGTCGACCAGATCTGGAGCGAATCCACCGGCAAGGGCGAGCGGCAGCTTGGCCTGCGCCAGGCGGTGGCGCTTGACGGCGGCCGCGTGTTCGCCGCCGATGTCGAGGGCGACCTGACCGCGCTCGATGCCGCCACCGGCCGCGAACTGTGGCAGGTGGAGACCGGTCTGCGGCTGTCCGGCGGGCCCGGAGTCGGCGAAGACACTCTGGTGGTCGGCGGCCTCGACGGCACGGTGCTGGCCTACAACCCCGACTCCGGCTCCGAGCGCTGGCGCGCCCAGGTCTCATCCGAGGTGATCACGCGCCCGGCGGTCGGTCGCGGCTTGGCCGTGGTCCGCGTAAACGACGGTCGGACCTATGCCTTTTCCATCACCGACGGAACCCGGCGCTGGGTGTACGACCGCGGCCTGCCCTCGCTGACCCTGCGCGGCAACGCGGCGCCTGTGATCGCCGGTGATCTGGTGATCCTCGGCTACGACAACGGCACGGTGTCCGCGGTCTCGCTCGAGGATGGCAGCCAGCGCTGGGAACAGACCATCTCCGAGCCCAAGGGTCGCAATGAGCTCGACCGCATGGTCGACGTCGACGGCGAGATTGTCGTCTCCGGCAGCGAGGTCTACGTGGCGAGTTTCAATGGCCAGGTCCAGGCGCTCGACCTCGGTAGCGGTCGCCCATTGTGGAATCGCGAGATGTCGGTCTATGCCGGGCTGGCGCTCAGTGGAGACAAGATCCTGGTCGCCGACAAGAACGCCAACGTCTGGGCGCTGGACCGCCGCACCGGCGCTTCGCTCTGGCGTCAGGACGGGCTGGCCTACCGTTGGCTGACCGCGCCGGGCGTGACCGATCGGCATGTGGTGTTCGGCGACCTCAAGGGTTATGTCCACTGGCTCTCGCTCGAGGACGGCTCGCTTCAGGCGCGCGAGCGCGTGGGACGCAAGGCGGTCCGCGCCACACCGCAGACCGGCGCCGATGGCGTGGTCTACGTGCGCGGCATTCGCGGCAAGCTGGTTGCCTTCCGCGCCGGTTCCTGAGGAGACATGTCGATGTTGCCGATGGTCGCCCTGGTCGGCCGACCTAACGTCGGCAAGTCGACCCTGTTCAACGCGCTTACCCGCTCTCGCGATGCCCTGGTCGCCAACCAGCCCGGGGTCACCCGCGATCGCCAGTTCGGCATCTGCCGGCTGCTCGACAACCCGTTCCTGGTGGTCGATACCGGTGGGCTCAGCGACGACCCCGAGGGCCTGGCTGGCCTGACCTCGCAGCAATCCATGCAGGCCATGCAGGAGGCTGCGGTGATCGCCATCGTGGTCGACGCCCGCGATGGTGTCCTGAGCTATGACCACCAGGTGGTGGCCGATGCGCGTCGCTGCAATCGGCCCATGCTGCTGCTGGTCAACAAGACCGATGGCCTGGATGCCGACCAGGCCATGGCCGACTTCTCGGTACTGGGCGTGCAGCCGGCCTTCGCCGTCGCCGCCTCGCACCAGCGCGGCCTGGGCCCGGTGCTCGAAGAGCTGGCCGCGCGGCTGCCCGAGCCCGAGCCTGGCGAGGCACTCGACCAGACCGAGCCCGACCGCATGCGCCTTGCGATCGTCGGCCGGCCCAATGTCGGCAAGTCGACCCTGGTCAACCGTCTGCTCGGCGAGGAGCGGGTGATCGCCTCCGACGTGCCCGGCACGACGCGCGACGCCATCGCCGTCGACCTCGAGCGCGATGGCCACAAGTACCGCCTGATCGACACCGCCGGCATCCGGCGCCGGGCCCGGGTCGAGGAAGCCGTCGAGAAGTTCAGCGTGCTCAAGACCCTGCAGGCCATCGAGTCGGCCCAGGTGGTGGTAATGCTGCTGGACGCCCGTGAGGGCGTGACCGACCAGGACTCCACCGTGCTTGGCCAGGTGCTGGAATCCGGTCGCGGCCTGGTGGTCTGCCTGAACAAGTGGGATGGCCTCGACGAATACCAGCGCGAGCAGTGCCGCAACGACGTCTCGCGAAAGCTGGCCTTCGTCGAGTACGCCCAGGTGCTGACCCTCTCGGCCAAGCACGGCTCGGGCATCCGGGAGCTGTTCCGGGCGGTGCACAAGACTTTCGAGTCGGCGACCCGGCAGTTCAGCACGTCCGAACTGACCCGCGCCATCGAGGCGGCTTACGAGGCCCTGCAGCCCCCTGTGGTGCGCGGCCATGTCGCCAAGCTGCGCTACGCCCACCCGGGCGGCACCAATCCCCCCACCGTGGTCATCCACGGCACGCGGGTGGCCTCGCTGCCACAGAGCTATAAGCGCTATCTCGAGAATTTCCTGCGCCGTCGCTTCAAGCTGGTCGGCACGCCGCTCCGCCTGGAGTTCCGCGCCGGCGCAAACCCCTACGAGGGCAAGAAGAACGAGCTGACCGACAAGCAGGTCAAGCAGCGCAAGCGGCTGATCCGGCACGTCAAGCGGCGCTGAGCAGGGCGGTGGACGCGCAGACCCTCCTCGATCGCCTGCGCCGCGAGATCGGTGAGATCGGCGCGGACGAAGCGGCAGCTCAGGCCGCCTCCGGCAAGCGAACCCTGGTCGATGTGCGTGAGGAGCCCGAGCGCGCCGCCGGTGCTCCTGATCCTTCGATGTCGCTGCCGCGCAGCCGTCTCGAGCTGCGTCTGGCCGAGAGCGGATTGGGTGCGGAACAGCCGCTGGCCCTGATCTGTGCCTCGGGCAGTCGTTCCCTGCTGGCCGCGGAGACGCTCCGCCAGATTGGCTTCTCCGACGTCCGCTCGGTCGCCGGCGGTTTCGATGCCTGGAAGGCTGCCGGTCTGCCCGTCGCCCGCGGCGGACTGGACGCCGATGCGAGCGACCGCTACTCCCGCCATCTGCGACTGCCGGAGATCGGTCTCGACGGTCAGGGCAAGCTCGCCGCTGCGCGGGTGCTGGTGGTCGGCGCAGGGGGACTTGGGTCACCCTGCCTGCTCTACCTTGCAGCGGCCGGGGTGGGGGAACTGCGGGTCGTGGACGACGACCGGGTCGAGCGCAGCAACCTGCAGCGCCAGGTGCTGCACAACGACGCCCGGATCGGCATCGCCAAGGCGGAGTCTGCCCGCGCCACGCTGGAGGCCCTGAACCCGCGTATCCGGGTCGACGCCCGGGTCGGCCGCCTGGGCGAGGACAACGTCGACGCCCTGGTCGCCGACTGCGATCTGGTCGTCGACGGATCGGACAACCTCTCCACGCGCTACCTTCTCTCTGATCGCTGCGTGGTCCTGCGCAAGCCGCTGGTCTATGCCGCCGTCCACCGTTTCGAGGGCCAGGTCACCGTCTTCGATGCCGGGCGCCGCCGCGGCCAGTCCCCCTGCTACCGCTGCCTGTTCCCGCTGCCGCCGGAGCGCGATGCGGCGCCGAACTGCGCCGAGGTCGGCGTGCTGGGGGCGGTGCCGGGAGTGCTCGGCTTGCTGCAGGCGACCGAGGCGCTGAAACTGATCCTCGGCCTCGGCGAATCGCTGGACGGTCGCCTGCTGTGCGTCGACCTGCTGAGCATGGAGTTCCGCAGCCTGCGCCTGCGCCCCGACCCCGACTGTCCGGCCTGCGGCGCGGGTGGCGCGCCGCTCAGCGTGCCGGGGCAGGTCTGCGCCAGCGATGGAGCGGGCTGAGGTCCTGCAGAGGATCGCCGGGGGCAGGACTCAGCGCAGCAAGCTGCTCTCTACGGGCGCGCGCGGTTTCGCGGTGGCGCCGGCGGGTGTCGACCGCCTTCCTCAGCGCCGCTGCGCGGGCGGCTCAGTGCTTGGCCTGGGCCGCCTCGAATGCCGCGAGCTGCTCTGGCGTTGCCTCACGCTGGTACTTCGCCTTCCATTCAGCGAACGGCATGCCGTAGACCGCCTCGCGGGCCTCGTCCTTGGAAACCGGCGTGCCGAGGCTGTCCGAGGCCTCCTGGTACCAGTTCGCAAGGCAGTTGCGGCAGAAGCCGGCCAGGATCATCAGGTCGATGTTCTGCACATCGCTGCGCTCACGCAGGTGGGCGATCAGGCGGCGGAAGGCCGCGGCCTCGAGTTCGGTTCGGTCCATGGTGCTTCCTGCAGGTTCGCCCGCGAAGGGCCTCATCGGCGATAATTCCGGAACTGTATCGCAAGGGAGTGGGGATGTCCGCGCGCGTTCTCGATGGCAAGGCCATCGCCGACCAGCTCATCGATGATCTGCGCCGCCGCGTGCGCGTCCGCACTGAACAGGGGCTTCCCGCACCCGGACTGGCCGTGGTGCTGGTAGGTGCCGACCCGGCCTCGGCGGTCTATGTTCGCAACAAGCGCCGCGCCTGCGAGCGGATCGGCTTCCGCTCGTTTGACTTCGACCTGCCCGCCGAGACCAGCGAGGCCGAACTGCGCGCGCTGATCCTGCGCCTGAACGCCGACCCGCAGGTCAGCGGGATCCTGGTCCAGCTGCCCTTGCCGCCGCACATGGATGCCATCGGCCTGCTCGACCTGATCGACCCCAACAAGGATGTAGACGGCTTCCATCCGACCAATGTCGGGCGCCTCGCGCTGCGTCAGCTCGGGCTTCGCCCCTGCACGCCCAAGGGCATCATCACGCTGCTGGGGCACACCGACCGTCCGGTGCGCGGGCGTAACGCGGTGGTCGTCGGCGTCAGCAATCATGTCGGCCGCCCCATGGTGTCCGAACTCCTCATCGCTGGATGCACGGTCACCGCCTGCCACAAGTTCACCCCGCGCGAAGAGCTGCAGCGGGTGATCTCGCATGCCGACATCGTGGTCGTCGCGGTCGGCCGGCCGGGCATCGTGCCGGGTGACTGGATCAAGCCGGGAGCCGTGGTCATCGACGTCGGGATCAACCGCCTCGACGACGGCCGCCTCGTCGGCGATGTCGAGTACGAGGCGGCAGCCCGGCGCGCCTCGTGGATCACGCCGGTTCCGGGCGGCGTCGGACCGATGACCGTCGCCACCCTGATGCAGAACACCGTCGAGGCCGCCGAGCTCGCCGAAGGACGCTCCGCGGCATGACCCCGCTGCGCTGGCTGATCGCCTGCCTCGGGCTGTTGGCCATCGCCGGCTGTGCGTCGCTGCTGCGCCCCGTCGGCAGCGGGCTGGACGCCGGTATCCGCAACCACGATGACCCGGCCACGGTTTCCGCGGCGCTTCCCGCCTATCTGGTGCTGCTCGACGGCCTGATCGAGGGACGCTCCGACAGCGCCCCCCTGCTTTCGGCCGCTGCCAGCCTGTACGGCACGTACTCAGGCAGTTTCATCGACGAGCCGGAGAGGGCAAAGCGCCTGTCCGGCCGCGGCTTCGGCTACGCCCGTCGTCTGGCCTGCCTCGACGAGCGGTCGCCGTTGTGTCGTGACCTCGACGGACCGGTCGACCGCTTCGTCGACAGCGTCGCCGCGCACCCGGCCAAAGACGTTGAGACCCTATACGTGCTGGGCAGCAGCTGGACCGGCTACATCCAGGCGCACAGCGACGACTTCCGCGCCATTGCGGCGCTGCCCAAGGCGCAGGCCTTGCTGGAGCGCGTTGCGGCCGAGGACCCGCGCCGCGAGCAGGGCATGGTCTTCGTCTACCTCGGGGTGCTGCACTCGCTGCGCCCGTCGGCAGTCGGTGGCCAGCCCGAGCGGGGCAGGGCGGCCTTCGAGCGCGCCATCGTCCTCTCCTCGGGCGCCAACCTGATGGCCAAGACGCTGTTCGCTCAGTACTACGCCCGGCTGCTGTTCGAGCGGCCGCTGCATGACCGGCTGGTCGACGAGGTGCTGTCGGCCGATCCGGTCGCGCCGGGGCTGACGCTGGCCAATACGCTGGCGCAGGAGCGCGCCCGTCAACTGAAGGAAACCGCCGATGAGTTTTTCTAGCCGCGCGCTGCTGCTGGGTCTGGCGCTGTGCTGCTCTCTGCAGGCCGCTGCCGCCACCCTGAAGATCGCCACCCTGGCACCGGAGGGCTCTGCCTGGATGACCGCCATGCGCCAGGCTGCGAAGGAAGCCGAGCAGGCCAGCGAGGGTCGGGTGAAGATCAAGTTCTACCCGGGCGGGGTCATGGGCAACGACAGCACGGTGATGAAGAAGATTCGCCTTGGCCAGCTGCAGGGCGGGGCGCTGACCGCCACCGAGCTGGCCTCGGTGGCCCCGAACGCCCCCATCTACGGTCTGCCGTTCCTGTTTGACGACGAAGACGAGGTGCAGGCGGCGCGCCAGGCCCTCGACGCCAAGCTGGCTGCCGAACTGAAGGACAAGGGTTTCCGCCTGCTGTCGCTCAGCGGCGTGGGCTTTGCCTATCTGATGAGCGCGGCGGACATCTCCCACTCCAAGGCCCTTGAGGCACGCAAGGTCTGGGTGCCGCAGGGCGACCTGATCGCCGAACTGACCTTCAGGAAGGGCGGCATCAGTCCGCTGCCGCTGCCGCTGGCCGACGTGTTCACCGCCCTGCAAAGCGGCCTGATCGACACCGTGGGCAATACGCCAGCGGGGGCAATTGCCCTGCAGTGGCATAACGGCCTGCGCCAGATCCTTGACCTGCCCCTGTCCTACGTCACCGGATTCCTGGTGGTGCAGGAGCGCGCCTTCGGCAAGCTCTCCGAGGCCGACCAGCAGGCCGTGGTGGCTGCCTTCCGGCGCGCCGGCGAACGCCTCGACGCCAGCAACCGGGAGGCCGATACCCAGGCCATGCAGGCCCTGCTGGAACTGGGTGTGAAGCGGATCGAGGCCAGCCCCGAGGAGGTCGAGCGCTGGCGGCGGATCGGCCGCGAGGTCGGCGACCAGCTGGTCGCCGAGGGCAGGCTCGATGCCGGCATGCTGGCCGAGCTGCGCCGCGTGGTGGACACGCAGCGACGCTGAGCCGTGTCCCCGGGACAGCGCATCGCCGGCGCATTGCGCCGCGCCGAGGACGCCCTGCTGGGTGGCCTGCTGCTCGGACTGGTGCTGCTTTCCAGCGTGCAGATCTTTCGCCGCGCCCTGTTCCATGAAGGCTGGATCGGCGCCGAGGCGGCCGGCCGCGGTCTGGTCCTGTGGATTGCCCTGCTTGGCGCGCTGGCGGCGACCAGGGAAGGACGCCACGTACGCATCGACCTCGCCGCGCACCGTTTAGGCTCGGTCGCGCAGGCCGTGCTCGATCGTCTGGCCGCCGCGCTGGCCTCGGCCTTCTGTGCCGTGATGGGCTGGCTGGGCTGGCAGCTGCTGCTGCTTGAGCAGGAAATGGGCGAGGTCGCCTTTGCCGGCGTTCCCGCCTGGTGGATCAGCGCGGTGATTCCCCTGGGCTTCGGCTTCATGGCCCTGCGCTTTGCCCTGCAGGTGTTCTTCGGGCCACCGCCGCGCAGGCCGCACCCATGATGGTGCTCGCCTGGATCGGCCTGCTGGTGGCGGCCCTGCTCGGCGCGCCGCTGTTCGTGCTGATCGGCGCTGCGGCACTGCTCGGCTTCCTCCAGGCCGACTACGACCTGACCATCGTCGCGGTCGAGTTCCAGCGCCTTGGCCAGATGCCCGGGCTTGAGGCGATCCCCCTGTTCGCGCTGGCCGGCTGCCTGCTTGGCGACAGCGGCGCGCCGCAGAGACTGGTGCGCCTGTCCCGCGCCTGGCTCGGCTGGCTGCCTGGCGGGCTGGCCATCGTCGCCGTGGTCAGCTGCGCCCTGTTCACCGCCTTTACCGGCGCATCGGGAG
Organism: Pseudomarimonas salicorniae; assembly: GCF_023156535.1. Taxonomy (GTDB): domain Bacteria; phylum Pseudomonadota; class Gammaproteobacteria; order Xanthomonadales; family Xanthomonadaceae; genus Pseudomarimonas; species Pseudomarimonas salicorniae. The sequence continues at coordinate 78,848 of NZ_JALNMH010000003.1, forward strand.
TGACCATCGTCGCCCTCGGCGCCCTGCTGTTTCCGGCCCTGATCGCCGCCGGCTACGAGCGCCGCTTCGTGCTCGGTCTGCTGACCTCGGCCGGCAGCCTCGGCCTGCTGTTTGCGCCCTCCCTGCCGCTGATCCTCTATGGTTTCGTCGCCGGCCAGCTCGGCACCGATCCGCCGGTAAGCATCCAGGACCTGTTCCTCGCCGGCATCGCCCCGGGCGTGCTGATGGTCTTCGCCATGTCCCTGCTGGCCGTGCAGGCCGGCCGCCACCTGCCGCCCGGCCCGGACTTCGACCGCCGCGAGGCCGTGGCATCGCTGATCGACGCGCGCTGGGAGCTGCCCCTGCCGGTGCTGGTGCTGGGGGGCATCTATGGCGGCCTGCTGGCCGCCTCCGAGGCCGCCGCGGTCACTGCGCTCTATGTGCTGGTGACCACGGTTCTGATCCGCCGCGAGATCCCGCTGCGCCGCCTGCTGCCAGCCTGCGCCGACGCCGCCCGGCTGATCGGCGCCATCCTGATCATTCTCGGCATGGCCCTGGCACTGTCCAACTGGCTGGTCGACCAGGAAGTGCCGATGCGCCTGTTCGACTGGGTCCAGGCCCACGTCGACTCGCCCTGGGTATTCCTGCTCCTGCTCAACGTCTTCCTGCTCGGCGTCGGCATGCTGCTCGACATCTTCTCCGCCGTGGTGATCCTCGTGCCCCTGCTGCTGCCGGTGGCGCAGGGCTTCGGCATCGACCCGGTGCACCTCGGCATCATCCTGCTGGCCAACCTGCAGCTCGGCTACTTCACGCCCCCGGTCGGGATGAACCTGTTCATCGCCAGCTACCGCTTCGAAGCCCCGGTCACCGAACTGGTCAGCGCCAGCTGGCGCTTCTTCCTGGTCCTGCTCGGCTGCGTGCTGCTGATCACCTGGTGGCCGTGGCTGTCGTTGGCATTGGTGAGGTAGCGCCCAGCGGCCGCTGGGCGAGGGCTCAGGGACTAGGGCTCAGAAGAGCAGGGTGGTGGGCGCAGCCGGGCGTCTCGCTTTTCCCTGAGCCCTGGTCCCTAGGCCCTGAGCCCTCGCTCCCAAGCCCTGGGCCCTCGTTTCCCCCTATAATGCCCGGCTTTCTCGGCTGGAGCGGTCCATGTTGCGGATCAAGACGGAAGCGCTGACCTTCGATGATGTGTCGCTGGTGCCAGCCCACTCGAAGATCCTGCCCAAGGACGTGTCGCTGGCCAGCCGGTTGACCCGCGATATCCGGGTCAACACGCCGATCGTCTCGGCCGCGATGGACACGGTGACCGAGGCCAACCTGGCGATCGCCATGGCCCAGTTCGGCGGGATCGGCATCATCCACAAGAACATGGGCATCGAACGCCAGGCGACCGAGGTACGCACGGTGAAGATGTTCGAGGCCGGCGTCATCCGCAGCCCGTTCACGGTCAGCCCGGACACGACCATCGGCGAAGTGATGAAGCTGACCCGCGCCCGACGCATCTCCGGCGTGCCGGTGGTCGATGGCGACGAACTGGTCGGCATCGTCACCAGCCGCGACATGCGTTTCGAGAAGAAGCCGGACGATCCGGTCCGCCACATCATGACCAAGAAGGACCGCCTGGTGACCGTGCGTGAGGGCGCCGGACACGACGAGGTCCTGCAGCTGATGCACAAGCACCGCATCGAGAAGGTGCTTGTGGTCGATGATGCCTTCCACCTGCGCGGCCTGATCACGGTCAAGGACATCCAGAAGGCGCAGGACAATCCGGACGCTGCCAAGGACGCCGACGAGCGCCTGCGCGTGGGCGCGGCCGTAGGCGTCGGTGGTGACACCGAGGCGCGCATCGCCGCGCTGGTGGAGGCCGGTGTCGACGTGGTCGTGGTCGACACCGCGCACGGTCACTCGCAGGGCGTGCTTGATCGCGTGCGCTGGGTCAAGAAGACCTTCCCCGGGGTGCAGGTGATCGGCGGCAACATCGTCACCGGCGATGCCGCGCTGGCCCTGCTCGATGCGGGAGCCGACGCGGTGAAGGTCGGCGTGGGTCCGGGCTCGATCTGCACGACCCGCATCGTCGCCGGCGTCGGCGTGCCGCAGATCACAGCGATCGGCATGGTTGCCGAGGCGCTGAAGGACCAGATCCCGCTGATTGCCGACGGCGGCATTCGCTATTCGGGTGACATCGCCAAGGCGATCGCCGCTGGCGCGTCGACGGTCATGATCGGCGGCCTGTTCGCCGGCACCGAGGAGGCTCCGGGCGAGATCGAGCTGTTCCAGGGGCGCAGCTACAAGAGCTACCGCGGCATGGGCTCGCTCGGCGCGATGGAGCAGGGCAGCAAGGACCGCTACTTCCAGGACGCCTCGGACGCCGACAAGCTGGTCCCCGAAGGCATCGAAGGGCGCGTCCCGTATCGCGGTCCGGTGCGCGCGATCGTGCACCAGCTGGCCGGCGGCCTGCGCGCCTCGATGGGCTATGTGGGCTGCGCAGACATCGACAGCATGCGCACCCGCCCCGAGTTCGTCCGGGTGAGCAATGCCGGCGTGCGCGAATCGCACGTGCACGATGTGCAGATCACCAAGGAACCGCCGAACTATCGGATGAGCTGATCTTTCCGTGATTGGTGATTCGTGATTCGTGATTCGCAACAGCGGGTCACCGCGAGCTGCCACTCATCACTCTTCGAATCACCCATCACGAATCACGGGCTCCAATGGACATCCACAGCGACAAGATCCTGATCCTCGACTTCGGCGCGCAGTACACGCAGCTGATCGCCCGTCGCGTGCGCGAACTCGGGGTCTATTGCGAAATCTGGGCCTGGGACCACGATCCGGCCGAGATTGCTGCCTGGGGCCCCAAGGGCATCATCCTCTCCGGCGGGCCGGAGTCGACCACCGAGGCCGACTGCCCGAAGGCGCCGCAGGAGGTCTTCGACAGCGGGCTGCCGATCCTTGGTATCTGCTACGGCATGCAGACCATGGCCGCGCAGCTGGGCGGGGCGACCGAAGCCGCCGACCAGCGTGAGTTCGGCCACGCCGAGGTCCGTATCGCCGCGCAGGACCGCCTGCTGGGCGGGATGAGCGACCATCCGGGTGCGAACGAGCCCCGGCTCGATGTCTGGATGAGCCACGGCGACCACGTCACCCGCGAGCCGCCCGGTTTCGTGGTGACCGCCACCACCGACCGCATTCCGATCGCAGCCTTCGCCTGCGAGGAGAAACGCTGGTACGGCGTGCAGTTCCATCCGGAGGTGACCCACACCAAACAGGGCCAGGCCCTGCTTGAGCGTTTCGTGCGCGAGATCTGCGGCTGCGATGCGCTGTGGACGGCCGACAACATCATCGACGACCAGATCGCCCGGGTCCGCGATACGGTCGGACGTGACGAGGTCATCCTCGGTCTCTCGGGTGGCGTCGATTCCTCGGTGGTCGCGGCCCTGCTGCACAAGGCCATCGGTGACCAGCTGACCTGCGTCTTCGTCGACACCGGGCTGCTGCGCTGGCAGGAGGGCGACCAGGTGATGGCGACCTTCGCCGAGCATCTTGGCGTGCGGGTCATCCGGGTCAACGCCGCGGACCGCTACTTCAAGGCGCTGGAGGGCGTCAGCGACCCCGAGCGCAAGCGCAAGATCATCGGCAACCTGTTCGTCGAGATCTTCGAGGAAGAGTCCAACAAGCGCGCCAATGCCCGCTGGCTGGCCCAGGGCACGATCTATCCCGACGTCATCGAGTCGGCCGGCAGCAAGACCGGCAAGGCCCACGTCATCAAGAGCCACCACAATGTCGGCGGCCTGCCCGAGCACATGAAGCTGGGCCTGGTCGAGCCGCTGCGCGAACTGTTCAAGGACGAGGTGCGCCGTCTCGGCGTGGCGCTCGGCCTGCCGCGCGAGATGGTCTTCCGCCACCCCTTCCCGGGGCCGGGCCTGGGCGTGCGCATCCTCGGCGAGGTCAAGCGCGAATACGCCGAACTGCTGGCCAAGGCCGATGCCATCTACATCGAGGAACTGCGCGCTGCCGGCCTCTACGACCGGACCAGCCAGGCCTTCGCGGTATTCCTGCCGGTGAAGTCGGTGGGCGTGGTCGGCGACGCCCGCGCCTACGAATGGGTGATCGCCCTGCGCGCGGTCGAGACCATCGACTTCATGACCGCGCATTGGGCGCATCTGCCCTATGAGTTCCTCGACCGGGTTTCGCGGCGGATCATCAACGAGCTGCGCGGCGTGTCGCGGGTGGTCTATGACATCTCCGGCAAGCCGCCGGCGACCATCGAGTGGGAATGAGCAGGGCAGGGACCGCATTGACCCGGCGCAGCCTGCTTCCGGGTTAGCCTTCGCGAGATGTACTACGCCGCCGCCTGCCAGACCGATTTCCCCGCGCCGCGCCATCGCGACGAGATCGCCGCGCGGGTCGCGCGCATGGCCGAAATCATCGAGCAGACGGTGGTTGGCTACCGACCGTTCTTCGACGTCAAGCTGCTCGCCTTCCCCGAGTTCGCCCACGCCGTGCCGGTGTTCGAGACCGCCGAGGCCCTGCACCGCGAGCTGGCGGTGGAGTTGCCAAACGCGCATACCGACGTGTACTGCAGGCTGGCGAAAAAGCTCGACCTGCACATCCAGACCGGCACCTTCCTCGAGCGCGACGATCGCTATCCGGGCCATGTCTTCAACACCACCCTGTTGATCGGCCCGGGCGGCATCCTTGCCCGCTATCGAAAGGTGAATACCTGGATTCCCTGGGAAGTGCACACCAGCCCGCACGACATCGCGGGCTATGCCGAGGATCCGTTTCCGGTGGTCGACACGCCACTCGGCAAGCTTGGCGTAGCGATCTGTTATGACTGGCTGTTTCCGGAGACGATCCGCGAACTGGCTTTCCGCGGGGCCGAGGTGCTGATCCGGGTATCGGCCTACATGGACCCCTGGGGCACGGCCGAGCCGATGAACTGGTGGACCCTGATCAACCGCACGCGGGCGATTGAGAACACCGCCTACGTGCTGGCCGCGAACCAGGGCGCGCAGATGGCCCACTACCCGCCGTTCAGCTGGCCGGGTGGCAGCATGGTGGTGGACTTCGATGGCCGCATCCTGGCCCAGGCCGATCCCGGCCCAGGGGAGAAGGTCGTCGTCGCTCCCATCGACATCGAGAACCTGCGCCGCGAGCGCCGCCGCCGCGCCGGCCATGACATGCGTGCCCATCTGCGTAGCGCCGTCCACGGATACGCGCAGCGCGACTACCTGGCCCCCGCCGGCGAGGCGGCGATCAGCATCGACAGCCTCAACCAGCGCATCGCCCGCGCCAAGGAACGACTGCCGTGATCCCGACACTGCGCCTCGCGCTGCTGCTTTCACTCGGCCTCGCGCTCGCTGCTTGCAAACAAGCGCCGGAGCCGCTGTCAGACGACCTGATTGCCCGCAATAACGAAGCGGTTGGCCTGATGGGCCAGTACCGCAACGAGGAGGCTAGGGCGATCTTCGCCGAGCTGGCCACCCAGCGTCCCGACGAGCCGCTGCTGCGCAGCAACGAGGCCATCGCCACGCTCAATCGGCAGACCGAGGGCGACGAGGAGCGGGCGCTGGCGATTGCCCGGTCGATTCTCGAACAGCATCCGGGACATCTGCCGGCCCAGTACGTGGCCGGGCTGGCCCACCTCTATCTCGGCCGGGTCGAAGAAGCGCTGCCGCATCTTCAGACGGTGGCCAAGGCCGACTCATCCGACGCCCATGCCGCGTACTTCACGGGCCAGGCGATGGGCCAGCTTGATCGGCCTGACGAAGCCCTCGCCCTCTACCGCCAGGCGATCTCTGCCGATCCCTACCTCGGCAGCGCCTACTACGCCGCGGCCCTCGTACTGCGTGGTCGCGGTGAGGCCGAGGAGGCGCGCCGTCTGCTCGGCGACTACCAGAAGCTGCAGGGCAACCCACGGGCCAAACTCGCCGAATTCCGCTATACCCGGATGGGCGACAAGGCCATGGCCCAGGTGCTTGGCCAGCCCGAACCCGGCACGAGCACGCCACCCGAGGGCGCCGTGTTCGAGGCCGCGGAGCGGGTCGCCGAATTGCCCGTCCAGCCCGGACGCAGCCTGATCACGGCCGACATCGACGGTGACGGCCGACAGGACCTGCTCCTGCTTGGCCCGCACGGCGCCATGCAGTGGCGCGCGGACGGCCGGACCTACCAGGCGCTGCCGCTGCCGCAGGGCTTTCCCTCCGCCGCCCGCAGCGGCGCCTTCGGCGATCTCGAAAACGATGGCCGGCTCGACCTCGTCCTCTGCGGCGCTTCGGGTATCACGCTCTGGCAGGTGGATGGGAGCGGCCGCCACGCGCCGCGCGCAGACGTGCTGCCCGCAGAGGCGGGCGCGGCCTGCCACGACGTGCAGCTGTTCGATGCCGATCACGACGGCGACCTCGATATCTACCGCGTGGGCGGCGCCGGCAACCCGGGCGAGCTGCTGAACAACAATCTTGACGGCAGCTGGCGGGCCCTGTCAGCCGATGCCGAGGCGCTGCGCGGCCCACAGGCCGGCGCCGTGCAGATGCTGGTGGTCGACGCCGAGGGCGACCGCGACCTCGATCTGGTGTTCCTTGACGCCGAGGGCGGCCTGCACTGGCTGCGCAATGATCGGCTCTGGGCCTACGAGCCGCAGCCGCTGGAGCCGATCTGGCAGGAGGGCTGGGGCTCGATCACCATGGTCGACCTTGAGGTCGAAGGACGCCCGACCCTGCTGATGGTGGACCGCGAGGGGCGCATCCAGCAGGGGCGCCTGGACAGTGGCGAGCTCGCGCCGCTGGCCCTGCCGCCGACGCTGTCCCCGGTGCAGGGTGTCGATGTCCTCGACGCCGATGGCGATGGACGCGAGGACCTGCTGCTGCGCCACGCCGAAGGGCTCAGCGTGGTATCCCGCGATGCCGGTGGCGCCTGGCGGCTGCTCTGGGAACACGCCGCCATCGCCGACGCGGCGCTGGCCGTGCTGGAGGACCCGGCGCGCGGCCCTGCGCTGATCTTCACCGACCTCGACCAGGACAACGCCGGCCTCTGGCGCGCGGCGCCCGGTCCGGGCCGTTGGGGCTTCGTCGCCCTCGCCCCAAGTGGACGCAGCGCCGACGCCGACGGCATGCGCTCGAACGCCTCCGGCATTGGCACCGAAATCCGTCTTCGCCGTGGCGCGCACTGGAGCATCGGCCACCTGCTCGACCGCGGCAGCGGCGCCGGGCAGAGCCTGCAGCCGATCGCCTTCGGTGTCGGTGACGCCGGCCAGGCCGACTTCGTCGAGCTGCAGTGGAGCGACGGGGTGATGCAGACCGAGCTGGCGCTGCCCGCCGGCAAGCTGCACCGTATCGAGGAAACCCAGCGCCAGCTGGCCAGCTGCCCCGTGCTGTTCGCCTGGGACGGCGAGCGATTCCGTTTCGTCAGCGACCTGCTGGGCGTCGGCGGCATCGGCTTCCTGCTGGCGCCGGGCCAGTACGCGCCCTCGCGCCCCTGGGAGTACTTCCGCCTGCCGGACGGACTGGCCGTGGAGCGCGACGGCGCCTACCGGCTTAAGATCGCCGAGCCGATGGAGGAGGCCGCCTATCTCGACAGCGTCCGCCTGCACGTCTACGACCTGCCGCCCGGCTGGTCGATGAGCCTCGATGAGCGCATGCATACCGGCGGCGGGCCGGCGCCGACCGGTGCGCCGCTGTTCTACCGCACGCCCGCCTCTCCGGCGGTGGTCTCGATTCGGGACGGGGAGGGCGGTGACCTCACGGCGACCCTGCGCGAGGCCGACTTCGAGGCCGTCGATCCCGGTCCGCGTGACCCTCGCTTCCTCGGCCGTCTGGCCGGCGAACAGCGGGTCGAACTGCACCTCGTTGAACCGCTGCAGCCCGGCGCCGACTACGCTGTGGTGGGCAATGGCTGGGTCGAATACCCCTATTCGCAGACCCTCTTCGCCGCCTGGCAGGCCGGGGCCGACTACCGCAGCTACAGCCTCGATCTCGGCGACGGCCGCGGTAGCTGGCGCGAGGCCTACGCCCAGTTCGGCTACCCCGCCGGCATGCCGCGCGAGTTCGCCCTGCCGCTGCCGCGCGTCGAGACGCCGCTACCGGCGCTGCGACTGCGTGGCAATCTCGAGGTCTATCTCGACCGCCTCGACGTCGTTCGCGTCGAGCCAGCGCCGGAAGCCCTCGTCCATCGGGTCCTGTCGCCGGACAGCGCGCAGATGCAGCGGATCGGCTTCCCGCGCCGCGAGGTCCACGCCGGCAAGCGCCCGGACTACGACTACGGCGAGCGCGCCGCCTTCTGGGACACCCGCTATCCGGTTGGGGCCTACACGGACTTCGGCCCGGTCGAGCCCCTGCTTGAAGCGGTAGACGACGGCTTTGCGATCGTAGGCCCGGGCGACGCCCTGGATCTCTCGTTCGAGGCCCCCCCGGCGCCGCCCGAGGGCTATACCCGCGTGCTGGTGCTGGAAGCCCGCGGCTACGCCAAGGACATGGACCTGTACACCCGCGACGGCGGCACGCTCGGTCCCATGCCCATCACAGCGGAGCTCGACCAGGACGCACGTGCCGGCGGCGATGCCCTGAACAGGCAGTTCAATCAACGCTTCCAGGGAGGGCGCTGATGGTCACCCGGTCTCGCCCCGCGCCGCGCAAGGCGGTCGGTCCCCGGCTGCGCTGGCTCCTTCGCGGTGTGCTGGTGCTGTTCGCCCTGCTGGCGGTCAACTCGGTCTATCTCGGCGCCGTCAGCCTGCTCGAGTGGCATAGCGCGCGCACCTACCAGGACTACGGCTACCAGCTGATGTTCGCCTTCCACCTGCTGGCCGGCCTGCTGCTGGTGGTTCCGGCCCTGGTGTTCATCGGCCTGCACACGCGGAACACCTGGCGGCGGCCGAACCGTCGCGCGGTCTACGCCGGACTCGGCCTGTTCGGCGCGGTGTTCGCCCTGCTCGTCAGCGGCCTGCTTCTGGTGCGCTTCGAGGGTTTCGAGCTCAATCATCCAACCGGGCGCAGCCTCGCCTACTGGGCACATATCGCCACACCGCTGTTCTGCCTGTGGCTGTTCCTCCTGCATCGCCTGGCCGGGCCGCGGATCCGCTGGCGAGCGGGGCTGGGCGTGGCGGCCTCCGGCCTGCTGGTGATCGCCCCGCTGGTCTGGCTGCAGCTGCAGGACCCGCGAGACTGGGGCCAGCCCGGACGCGACGGCAGTGCCGACTTCACCCCGGCCCTGGTGCGTTCGGCCACCGGCAACCCGATTCCGGGCGAGGTGCTGATGCGCGACGACTACTGCGCCAGCTGCCACAAGGACGCGCACGATCGCTGGCAGCACAGCGCACACCGCTTCGCCTCGTTCAACAATCCCGTCTACCTGTTCGCCGTGCGCAACACGCGACAGGCCATGCTGGAGCGCGATGGCGACGTCCGCGGAGCCCGCTTCTGCGCCGGCTGTCACGACCTGGTGCCGCTGCTGAGCGGGGCCTTCGACGATCCCGACTTCGATGACCAGCATCATCCGACCGCCAAGGCCGGGATCACCTGCACAAGCTGTCACGCCATCACCCATGTCAACAGCGTGCGCGGCAATGGTGATTTCACCATCGAGGAGCCCATCCACTATCCCTTCGCCTTCAGCGGCCAGCCGGCCCTGGCCTGGCTCTCACGCCAGCTGATCAAGGCCAATCCCGACTTCCACAAGCGCACCTTCCTCAAGCCGCTGCACAAGCAGGCCGAGTTCTGCGGCACCTGCCACAAGGTCCACCTTCCGGAAGCGCTCAACGATTACAAATGGTTGCGCGGACAGAACCACTACGACGGCTTCCTGCTCAGCGGCGTTTCCGGGCACGGCGTCACCAGCTTCTACTATCCGCCGAAGGCGCAGTCCGGCTGCAACGGCTGCCACATGCCACTGCGCGAGGACGGCGACTTTGCAGCCCGCGATTTCGACGGCAGCGGCCGGCTGAGCGTGCACGACCACCTGTTCCCCGCTGCCAATACCGGCATTCCGGCGCTGCTGGACTTTCCCGACCACGTCAATGCGGCCCACCAGGACATGCTGGAGAAGGCACTGCGCATCGACCTGGTTGCCCTGCGCGCGGAAGGGCGCATCGACGGCGAGCTGATCGGCCCGCTGCGGCCCAGCCTGCCGGCGCTGCAGCCGGGCAAGAGCTATCTGGTGGAGACGGTCGTGCGCACCCTCGGCTTGGGACATCCGTTCACCGAGGGCACCGCGGACTCCAATGAGGTCTGGGTGGAGATCGAGGCCCGTCTTGATGGCGCATTGATCGGCCACAGCGGCCGCATCGATCCGGCGACCGGCGAGGTCGACCCGTGGTCGCACTTCATCAACGCCTTCGTGCTCGACCGCGAGGGCCGCAGGATCGACCGGCGCAATCCGGAAGACATCTTCGTGCCGCTGTACAGCCACCAGATCCCGCCCGGCGCCGCCGACCTGCTGCATTTCCGGATCGAGCTGCCCGAGGACGCGCAGGGCCAGCTGGACCTGACGGCGCGGGTGCACTACCGCAAGTTCGACACCGCCATGATGCGCTACGTACAGGGCGAAGGCTTCAGCGGCAACACGCTGCCGATCAGCCTGCTGGCCGAGGACAGCGTGAGCCTGCCGGTCGGCCGCAGCGAGTCCGTGGGACAGGTCGCTTATGAAGCGATCCCCGAGTGGCAGCGCTGGAACGACTACGGCATCGGCGCGCTGCGCAAGCCCGAGCGCCGACAGCTTCGGCAGGCCGAGGAAGCCTTCCAGCGCGTCGAGTCACTTGGACTCGCCGACGGGGCGCTGAATCTTGCCCGGGTCTATCTCGAGGAAGGCCGACTCGACGAGGCGGCAGACGCGCTGCGCCGCGCAGGCGAGCATCCCCAGCCGGCATTGCCCTGGAGCCGCACCTGGTTCGGCGGCCTGCTGCTGAAGCAGCAGGGCCAGCTGATCGAAGCCATCGACGCATTCGAGAGCCTCGCCGACACGCGCTTTGCCGAGGCCCGGGCCCGCGGATTCGATTTCTCCCGCGACTACCGCCTGCTCAACGAACTGGGTCAGACATGGGTGGAGCTGTCAAAGGGCCTGCGCGGCGAGGCAAAGGCAGCGCAGCGCCAGGCGGCGCTGGAGGAGGCCGCACGCTGGTTCGAGGCCGCCTTGGCGCAGGACCCCGAGAACGCGATGAGTCACTACAACCTGTCCCAGGTCCGCCGCGAGCTCGGCGACGAGGCAGCCTCGGCGCGCCACGCCGCCGAACACGCGCGCTACCGGGTCGATGAGAACGCGCGCGACCGCGCCATCGCCGCGGCCAGGCAACGCTATCCCGCGGCCCGCGCGGCGGCCGATCCGGTCGTGATCCACGACCTGCAGCGCAGCGGGCGCGAGGCGCATGCCGCCGCGCCCGAGGCCACCCGATTCAAGGCCGGAACTCCATGAGCAACGAACCCCTTCCGCCCCACGATGACGCCGGGGAGGAGGGCGATGACCGCATCATCGGTCGCGCCTTCCGCACCTCGCTGGGCGTGCTCCTGGTGCTCGGACTTGTCACCGCCGCGGCATTAGGCCTGCGCAGCCTGCTCAGCGCGCCACCCGAGCAGATCGTCGATGAGGGCAGGGCGGCCCTTGAGTCACTTCGCGAGCCGCCGAAGGGCACCGAGCTGCCGGCACTGCCCTTTGTCGACGTCACCTCTGAGGCGGGCATCGACTTCGTCCACCGCAGCGGGGCCACCGGCGAACGCCTGCTGCCCGAAACCATGGGCGGCGGGGTGGCCTGGCTCGACCATGATGGCGATGGGCTGGAAGACCTTCTGCTGGTCGATTCCGGCCCCTGGCCTGGCGCCGCCGGGTACGCGGAATGGCCGGGCGCGCTGCGCCTGTATCGCAACCGTGGCGACGGCCGCTTCGAAGATGTGACGGCCGCGGCCGGGCTTGCCGGCGTGAAGAGCTACGGCATGGGCCCGGCCGTGGGCGACATCGACGGCGACGGCGACGCGGACCTGTTTCTTGCCGCGGTGGGCCCGAACCGGCTGTTCCGCAACGAGAATGGTCGCTTCGTCGAGATCACCGAGGGCGCCGGCGTCGCCGGCGAGGCTGAGCGCTGGAGCAGCAGCGCCGGCTTCTTCGACATGGACGGCGACGGACTGCCGGAACTGTGGGTAGTTAACTACGTGGAGTGGTCGCGCCAGCGCGACTTCGAGGTCGATTACCGGCTGGATGGCATCGGTCGCGCTTACGGCCCGCCGAGCAACTTCCCGGGGACCGACAGCTACCTTTACCGCAATCTCGGTGGCGGACGCTTCGAGGACATCAGCGCCGCTGCCGGGATCCGCGTGGCGCATGCCCAGACCGGGCTCCCTGTTGGCAAGGGCCTCGCCCTGATTACCCAGGATCTCGACGGCGATGGCTGGACCGACGTCATGGTCGCCAACGACACCGTGCGAAACTTCGTGTTCAGGAACCTGGGCGGCAAGGGATTCGAGGAGGTCGGCGAGGCCTGGGGTCTCGGCTATGACCGCAACGGCCAGGCTACCGGGGCCATGGGCATCGACCTTGGAGAAGTGTTCGGCGACGGCAGCCGGGCGATTGCCATCGGCAACTTCGCCAACGAAATGAGCTCGTTCTACGTTGCCCACGCCGGCAGTGCGCAGTTCGCCGACGAGGCAATCGTCGCCGGCATCGGCCCGGCCTCACGCCTGGCACTGAGCTTCGGCGTGCAGTTCGTCGATGCCGACCTCGACGGACGCCTCGACCTGGTGCAGGCCAACGGCCACGTCGAGAACGAAATCGCGCGGGTACAGCAGAGCCAGCAGTACCCCCAGTCCGCCCAGCTGTTCTGGCAGTGCGGCCAAGCCTGCCGCAGCGATTTCGTCAGCCTGCCCGAGGATCGGATCGGTGACCTCGCCGTCCCGATGGTCGGTCGCGGAGTGGCTGCTGCCGACTTCGATCGCGATGGCGATCCGGACCTCGTCCTGACCCAGGTCGGCGGCCCGCCGCGCCTGCTGCGCAACGATCAGGCCAGCGGCCACCACTGGCTGTCCGTGAGCCTGCGCGGACGCGCCCCGAACACCGAGGCGCTGGGGGCTCTGGTGACCCTCGAGGCCGGCGGCCGGCGCCAGCAGCGCAGTGCCGGCCGGAACCGCAGCTACCTCTCGCAAACGCCGGCCGAGCTGTACTTCGGTCTCGGCACCACGCCCGCCATAGACCGGCTCGAGGTTCGCTGGCCGGACGGCAGCATCGACGAGGTGCGCGTCGAGTCGGTGGACCGCCATGTGGTGATCGAACAGGCAGCTGCGGCACCTTAGCCGTAGCGACCTGCGGCGCAGCCGCCCGGCCGGCGGTGTAAGCTCGAACCCATCGGGACGTGCGACCACCGCGTCCCGCTACCGGGAGGGGAGCCCATGTCCTACGAGCGCGTCTTCGCGATGAAGTTCGCCAAGGTCTACCCGATGTACGTCGCCAAGGCCGAGAAGAAGGGCCGCAGCCGCGAGGAGGTCGACCAGGTGATCTGCTGGCTCACCGGCTATGACGAGGCGGGCCTCGCCCGGCAGATCGAGCAGGAGACCGACTTCCGCACCTTCTTCGCCGATTCCCCGGCCTTCAACCCGAACGTGGCCCTGATCAAGGGCGTCGTCTGCGGCGTTCGCGTGGAAGACGTCGAGGACCCGCTGATGCAGAAGATCCGTTACCTCGACAAGCTCGTCGATGAGCTGGCCCGCGGCAAGGCGATGGAGAAGATCCTTCGCGGCTAGGGCTGGTGCGGGTGCAAAGAAGACATTCATAGGGTGCGGCTGGCCGCACCGCGCGTACCGTCCGAACGCCCTTATCGGTGCGCCAAGGCACATGCTATGGGGATGCTGACGCCCCACGAAGTCCGACCGTGGGAGCGCCCTTGGGCGCGACCGCGGAGATCCGCTCTGGTCGCGGTCTGGGGTGAATCCATAGCGCTGCGGTCGCGCCCAAGGGCGCTCCCACAATTTGACTCCGGCAAGGCCTGCTTTGCGGCGCAAACCGAACCTTGCAGCGCCCGTTGCCTGTAGGAGCCAGCTTGCTGGCGATCGGCCCGTCCGGGGCGCCTATCGCCAGCAAGCTGGCTCCTACAGGCGGGTTCTGCGAAAAGTCTGCTTCACGCCCACACCACCCCTTGCGCCGAGATCAGCTCGCGCACTCGACCAGCTCCCGCAGCAGCCCGCACACCCGATCCACCTCGTCTTCACCCATCGCCGAATGCAGGGGCACGGCCAGACAGCGGCGGCCGACGTTCTCGGTGACCGTCAGGGCGCCGTGGCGATGGCGCCCGCGGTGGAACGGCAGGTGATGGACCGGGGTGAAGTAGGTGTTGCAGCCGATGCCCTCGGCGCGCAGCGCCCGGATCAGGCCGTCGCGGCGGTCGGCGAGGCGGGGGGCAAGGCGCAGTGGCCAGGTGAACCAGGCGATCCGCTGGTTTGCGGCTGCCGGAGCAGGCAGTTCGAAGCGCTCATCGTCCTGCAGGCGCTCCCGATACAGCGCGGCGACCCGCTCGCGGCGCGCCATCGAGGCCTCCAGGCGCTTCAACTGGACCATGCCCAGCGCCGCATGCCACTCCGACAGTCGGGCGCTGTGGCCGGGGCGGTCCACTATGGCGGTCCCGCTGAGCGGGTCGTTGCCCTGGTTGCGCAGCTGGCGGGCGCGCAGGACCAGGTCCGGGTCGTCCATGACCAGCATGCCGCCTTCGCCCACGGAGACCGGCTTGTTCGGATAGAAGGCGAAACAGGCGATATCGCCGTGGCGGCCCACGGGGCCTGACTCATCACGCGCCCCGGCCGCTTCGCAGGCATCGTCGACGACGCGCAGGCGGTGGCCCTCCGCGATAACCTGCAGTGCAGGCATCGGCGCGGGCCGACCGAACAGGTGCACCGGCATGATGGCGCGGGTGTTCGGCCCGACCACCGCATCGACCGAATCCGGGTCGATGTTCAGCGTCACTGGGTCGACATCAACCAGCACCGGATGCGCGCCGGCGCCGAGGATGGCGTTGACCGGACCGACGAAGGTGTAGGCGGGAACGATTACCTCGTCACCCGGACCGATCCCCAAGGCCTCGAGCGCGATCTGCAGGGCCATCGTTCCCGAGCTGACGCCGACGCCGTGGGCGCGGCCAGCGAGCGCTGCCATCCCATCCTCGAACTGCCGTAGCGCCGGACCCACGCTCCAGCGCCGGCTGCGCAGCACGGCGAGCAGGGCCTCGGCCTCGGCCTCGTCGTACTCGGGACAGGCCAGCGGGATCTCAGCCTGCATGATCGAAGGCCTCCTCGCCACGGCGCAGAGGGAGGGCGCGCTTGCGCAGCAGGCGGGCGTCCAGCGGCACGCGGCGCAGCACCTCGACGATGCGCTCGGCGGCGTGTCCGTCGCCATAGGGGCTCTGCATGCCGTCGAGCGAGGCGCGGAACGCCGGATCCAGGGCGCGGGACAGGGCCTCGCGAATGGCTGCGGGCTCGGCCGGTGCGTCGAGAATGTTCGCGGCGCGCTCGCGACCGGCCTGGCGCTCGCCGATATTGACGCAGGGCAGGGAAAGGGAGGGGCTCTCCATGATTCCGCTGCTGGAGTTGCCGACCAGGGCGGCGGCCGCGTGCAGCAGCGCCCAGTACTCGCGGTGCTCGAGGTTGACGAAGACCCTTGCCCGCTCGCGCCCCGCGCAGAAGGCCTCGGCCTGGCGGATGATCGCCTCGCGACCGGCGTCGGCATTGGGGAAGCAGAAGGCCAGGGGGTGGGCACAGTCCTGCAGCGCCTCGAACAGACTGGCCGATTCCGCTGCCGGGTCGCGCAGCAGGGTGACCGGATGCCAGGCCACCACCACCGGAGCCAGGTCGTCACCCAGTCCCCAGCGCGCCAGAAGCGGTACGGGGTCGGGCAGGGCACCTAGGTGCAGGTGGTCGAGCGAGGGCGCGCCCACCCGATGCACCCGCCAGGCTTCTTCACCCATCGCCAGCACCCGGCGCCGCGCCTGCTCGGTCGGCACGAAGTGCAGATGCGAGAGCTTGGTCAGCGCATGGCGCACGGCATCGTCCACAGCGCCCTCGGAGATCTCGCCGCCCTCGATATGGGCGATGGGAATGCGCAGGGCGAGGGCCACCGAAGCGGGCGCAAGCATCTCGTAGCGGTCGGCGATCAGCAGCAGCAGGTCGGGACGCTCGCGGTCCAGCCAATCGGCCAGGGACAGGGTGGCAAGGCCGATGGTCTTGGCCATACCGAGATCGCTGTCGGAGTCCAGCAGGCATTCCAGCCGGGCAGCCAGCGGGAATCCATCCTCGGCGAAGCGCCGCCAGGTCTCGCCGAAGCGCGGCGAGCCATGCGCGCCCAGCGCCACCGGCAGCAGCTCGACATCCTCTGCAGCCTGCAGGCCCTTCATGACGTGATAGAGGTGGCCGTAGTCGGCGCGCGAGGTGCTGACGACGGCAATGCGACGGCGGGCTGGGCTCATCGGACAGGAAGGCGACTAAGGGCGCCCGAGTGTAGCGAGCCCTGCGCGTGATCAAGTGCGGGCTGCGTCAACACCGCGCCTTGGCGATAATGCGGGGCTGCCCCGACGCCCGCGAGCCCTGATGACCCCCCTGCGCACCGCCCTGCTTGCCGTCCTTGCCACCACCGCGCTGCCCGCCACGGCCGCCGACTGGCTGGTCGAGGTGACCGCCGAGGCGGGGATCGACTTCCGCTACGAGCACGGCGGCCGCGGCGAGTTCTATTTTCCCGAGATCATGGGCGCGGGCATCGGAGTGCTCGATGCCGACGGCGACGGCCTGATGGACCTGTACCTGGTTCAGGGTGGCGATATCGGGCCCGGCATCGATCCCGGGAAGCGGAAGCAGGGTGATCGGCTTCTGCTCAACCGCGGCAGCCGCGGCAGCGACGGCCGCTGGAACTGGAGGTTCGAGGACGCCACCGAGGCCTCGGGCATCCGCGCCCGCGGCTATGGCATGGGCGTGGCAGTCGGCGACATCGATGGCGACGGCGATGACGATCTGTACGTGCTGAACTTCGGCGCCAACCAGCTCTGGCGGAATGACGGCAAGGGCCGCTTCACCGACATTACCGCCAGCGCAGGCGTCGGCGATCCACGCTGGAGCGTCTCGGCGAGCTTCGCCGACCTCGACGGCGACGGCCTGCCGGAGCTGTACGTCGCCAACTATGTCGACTACGACTTCGATACACACAAGCGCTGCCGTTCCCCGGGCGGTGGGGAGATCGACTATTGCTCGCCCTCGGCCTACCCGCCGGTGGCCGACAGCCTGTATCGCAACCTGGGCGACGGGCGCTTCGAGGACGTCAGCGAAGCCTCCGGCATCGCCGGACAGAAGGGGCCAGGGCTTGGCGTCGTCGCGCTCGACGTCAACGGTGACGGACGCCGCGATCTCTACGTCGCCAACGACGGCAGGCCGAACTTCCTCTGGATCAACCAGGGCGGGCTGCGCTTCGTCGACGATGCCGTGCTGGCCGGCGCCGCAGTCAACGCAGATGGTGCCGCGGAAGCCGGCATGGGCATCGCAGTAGCCGATGTCGACCGCAACGGCCACGAGGACCTGTTCGTCACCCATATGCGCAACGAGAGCAACACGCTCTACCTCGGCGTCGGTCAGGGCTGGTTCGAGGACCGCACCGCGCGCGCCGGCCTTGCCGCCAGCAGCCTCGGCTTCACCGGCTTCGGCACCGCCTTCGTCGACCTCGACCTCGACGGCTGGGAGGACATCGTCATCGCCAACGGCGGGGTCATCATCGAGCCCGATCCGCTGCCCGCCGAGCGCGGCTTCCCCTACCTGCAGACCGATCAGGTCTACCTGCACAACGGCCGCGGCGGCGAGCAGGCCGCCTTCGCCGAGAAGAGCACCGAGGCCGGCGCCGCCCTTCGCGTGCGCGGCGTGACCCGGGGCCTGGCCGTGGCCGATTTCGACAACGACGGCCGACCGGATATCGCGCTGGGCAACATCAACGGCCCGGCCCGCCTGCTTGCCCACCGCGGCGGGGCGGGGCGGCACTGGCTCGGCCTCGACCTGCGCGACAGCAAAGGGCGGCGCATCGACGGCGCCATCGTCAGCCGCACCGGTCCGGCTGCGCCACTGCGCCGCAGCCGCCGCGACGGTTCCTATGCCTCGGCCCAGGACCCGCGGGTCTGGTTCGGCCTCGGCGAAGACTCTGTGCCAGTGGATCTTCTGGTGAAGTGGCCGGACGGGCGCAGCGAACGATTCGACGGCCTGGCTGTTGATCGCTATCACCGGCTGCAGGCGGGGCAGGGCAAGGAGGCGGCGCAATGAGCGTGCGATCGTTCGCCGCACGCGGTCTTCTGGCGACGCTGCTCTGCGTTGCCGCCCTCGGCGCGCTGGCCGACGAGGCTGGGCTGGCCAGACTCGATGCCTCCGTGCGCGCCGCCATCGAGCAGGCCGAGGCTCGTGTCGATGCGCTGCCCAAGGAGGCCAAGCCGGCCGCGCGCGCCGATGCGCTGGAGCAGCTGGCCAAGGTGCTGCTGGCCCACGACCAGTACGAAGCCGCCACATCGGCCTTCGACCGGGCGCTGGCGCTGGCCCCGCAGCGCTTCTCCCTGCATTACCTGCGCGCCCTGTCGCGGCTCAGCATGGGTGATGTCGACGCGGCGATGACCGGCTTCGACCGTGCCCTTGCCCTGAACAGCGGCTACGTCGCCGGCTGGCTCCGCCGTGGAGAGCTGCGGCTTTCGCGCGGCAACCTCGAAGGCGCCCGGGCGGACTTCGATCAGGCCCAGGCGCTCGACCCGCAGTCCGCCGCTGCCCTCGCCGGCTTGGGGCGCACTGCCCTGCAGGCGGGTCAGCTCGAGGAGGCGGCGGAAAAGCTCACAGAGGCGCTGCGCCGCGCACCCGGCGCCGGCCGGCTGCGTACGCCGCTGGCCCTGGCCCTGCGCCAGCTTGGCCGCACCGACGAGGCGCGCGCCGTGCTCGCCGAGCGCAATGACGAAGCGCTGCCGTTCGCGGATCCGGTGTTCGAGGCGGTCGCCTCGCTGCGCCGCAATCCGGCGCTGATCTATGAGGAGGGCCGTCAGCTGGCCGAACGCGGGAATCTTCCCGCCGCCCTGAAGGCCCTCGGCGAGGCTGTGGCACTGGCCCCGGAAGAACCGGTGTTCCTGACCGAGCATGGCCGCGTGCTGTTGATGGCGGGCCAGGTCGACGAGGCCGAGAAGGCGCTCGGTCGCGCGACCGGGCTGGCCCCGCGCCAGCCCCTGGCCGCCGAGCTCCACGCCCGGGTCGCGCTGGCGCGCGGCGACGCCGATGCGGCCCGCAGCCGGCTTCAGCGAGCGCTGGAACTGATCCCCGAGGCCGACGACCTGCGGGTAGAACTGGCCCGGCTCGAGTTCCGTCAGGGCAGCTACGAAGCCGCCGCCAGGGCCTTTGACGCGCTCGCCTCACGGGTCGAGGGCGCCGAGCTGTCCTATGCGCGTTACTGGGGCGGCCTCGCCCATGCCCTGGCCGGCGACTGCGCCAAGGCACAGGCATCGCTGCGGGACGTCTTCGACGCCTCGGGCGGACGCGACGGCTGGGCCATGCTCGGCCTCGCCCGGCTCGGCGCCCTGTGTCCCGCCGATGCTGCCGCGCGCGACCGGGCCCGCGGCTGGGCCGACACCCTGCATCGCCAGCACCCCGGCGTCGAAACCGCGGTCACCGCCGCCCTGCACGCCGCCGCCGACGGCGACTTCGAACGCGCCCTGACGCTGCAGCAGCAGGCGCTGGATGCCGCGGTCGCCGGCGCCGAACGCCTTGAACATGTCGCTTCGCTGAAGGCCACGCTCGAAGGGTATCGCCAGCGCCGCCTGCCCGAGCGTGCCTACCTCGCCGGCAGCGGCCTGCTCGATATCGACTGACTCGGCTTCGCCCCCTGGGTATCGACACTCAGGGCGCATTGCTGCGCGAGCCCCATACGGTGTTGCGTTCGCCGTCTCCATGCGGCGTACCGGCGCGGCCCACCCCGAAGCGATCAGGCGTCCCCGCGCGGCGCCCCGCACAGCGCCGCGCGCTGGCCGGCATCGAGAAAGCTCCAGGCCAGCAGGCGACTGCGCTTGGCGCCCTGGGCCATCGGGATCTCGCGCACCTCGCGCACCGCGCTGCGCTCAAGGCGCGCGCGCAAGGCGGCCAGATGCTCGGCCTTGGCCACCAGGCTGGTGAACCAGCCGATGCATTCGGGGATCTGCGCGCTTTCCTCGATCATCCGGCGCAGGAAACCGGCCTCACCGCCGCTGCACCACAGTTCGTTGGACTGGCCGCCGAAGTTCAGCGCTGGTCGTTTTCCGCGCACCTCGCTGACGCGACCGAGGTTGCGCCATTTCCGTCGGCTGCCCTCGGCCGCCTCCGCGGCCGATGCATGGAAGGGTGGATTGCACAGGCTGGCCGCGAAGCGTTCTCCCTCGGCCAGCACGCCCTTGAACATACTGTTCCGCTGTGACTGGTGACGGAGCTCGATGGCCGCGGCGAACCCCGGATTGTGTCCCAGCGTGCGCCGCGCGATTTCCAGCGCACTGTTGTCGATATCGCTGCCGACGAAGTGCCAGCCGTACTCCGCGTGCCCGATCAGCGGATAGACCAGATTGGCGCCGACGCCGATATCCAGCACCCGAACCGCCGATCCTTGCGGCGGGGCTCCCCCCAGGTCGGCGGCGAGCAGGTCGGCCAGACAGTGAACGTAGTCGGCCCGGCCCGGCACCGGCGGGCAGAGGTAGCCGTCGGGAAGCTCCCAGCGGCGCACGCCGTATTGCTGATGGAGCAGGGCAGCGTTCAGCGCCCGCACCGACTCTGGCCGCGCAAAATCGATGCTGCGCTCGCCGCGGGGTGTCGTGACCAGGTGCCGGGCCAGCCCCGGCTCGACGCGCAGCAAGGCATCGAAGTCGTAGCTTCCCTGGTGGCGGTTGCGCGGGTGCAGGCCTAGGGGGGCGGCCGGCCCGCCACCCTTCGCGCCGCGCAGCGGGGCCTTCCTGCTCATCGATCGATTGCCGGGCGGGGCAGGGCGCGCATGGCCGGACTCAGAACCGCTCGCCCACCGGCAGGTAACGCCACTGACCTGCAGGCATTGCCCCCTCGGCGCCCTTGCCAAGCGGGATGCGGCCAATGCGCAGGCGGCGGATACTGACTACCGCGAGGCCGACCGCGCTACAGATTTCGCGCAGCTGTCCCGGACGCACTGCCTTGATCGCAAAGCGCAGCCGGGTCTCGTTCTGCCAGCTCACCCGGCAAGGCGGCAGGCTGCGCCCCGCACGGCTTATACCGGCTGAAAGACGCTGCAGGCCATCCGGGCGCATGTCGCCGGACACCTCGACCACGTACTCATGCTCGATCAGGTTCGCCTCCTCCGTGAGCCTGCGAATGATCCGCCGGTCCTGGCTCAGCACGACCAGTCCGCTGGCTTCTGCTTCGAGCGGCGCCAGCAGGGTAAGGCCGTGGAAGTGGCGCTGCAGCGGGCGGACGTCCGAGGGATCCTCCGGCCAGTGCGCCTCCGGCCGCGCCCAGCGCGCCTGCTCACCGGGGCCAAGCAGGTTCATGCCCGCCGGCTTGTGCAGGAGCAGGGTGGCCGGCTCGACCTCGCTGCGCTCCGCTTCCGCCGCCAGCACGACCTGCTCGTCCGCCACCCGGTGCTGCGGCGCCTCGACCACCACACCGTCCACCGACACCCACCCGTTGCGGATATAGCGCTCGGCGTCAGCGCGACTGCAGCCGGCGATCTCGGCCACGCGACGGGAAAGGCGAACGGTGTCGGTCATCTAGAGGCCAGTCGGTTGCGGGCCGGCAGTGTAACGCCGCCTGCCTGACCCGCGCCGGCGACACCCGGCACGCCGTCCCCGCGATCGCAGCCCCAATGATGGCCGCCGGAATGCTGGACACCGGCGAGGGACAGCATCGGGCGCGAAGCAGACATTCATAGGGTGCGGCTGGCCGCACCGGGCGTACCGTCCGAACGCCCGTCTCGGTGCGTCCAAGACGCACCCTATGGGGCTTCGCCGACGCCCAAGGAGGCCCGACTGTGGGAGCGCCCTTGGGCGCGACCGCGGAAATCCGCTCTGGCCGCGGTCTGTGGTGAATGCGTAGCGTCGCGGTCGCGCCCAAGGGCGCTCCCACAATTTGACTGCGGCAAGGTCTGCTTTGCAGCGCAAGCCGGACCTGGCAGCGACGTTGCGTGTAGGAGCCAGCTTGCTGGCGATCGTTCCGTCCGGGGCGCCTATCGCCAGCAAGCTGGCTCCTACAGCGGGGCCGGGGCGAATGCGCACTTCGCGCCCAAACCCAGCCTAGCCGACCTCCTGCGGCAGTACGACCAGCTTGCCCAGCGCCTGGCGGTCGAGCATGGCCTGCAGGGCGGCAGGGGCCTCGTCGAGGCGGTAGCGGCGGGAGATGTGCGGGCGGATCCTGCCGGTGGCGAGCCAGGCGAACAGCTGCTTCATGTTGGCGACGTTGAGCTCGGGCTCGCGCTTGACGAACTCGCCCCAGAACACGCCGACCAGGGCGCTGCCCTTGAGCAGCAGCAGGTTGATCGGAATCTTCGGGATGCTGCCGCCGGCAAAGCCGACCACCAGATAGCGGCCACCCCAGCCGACGCAGCGCAGGGCGGTTTCGGCGACATCGCCGCCCACCGGGTCGTAGACGATGTCCACGCCGCGGCCGCCGGTCAGCGCCTTGACCTGATCGCGAAGGTCGCCCGAGGTGTAATCCAGAACTTCATCGGCGCCGTGGGCCCGTGCGGCCTCGCGCTTGGCTTCGCTGGACGCGCCGGCGATCACCCGCAGGCCGAGCAGCTTGCCGATCTCCACCGCGGCCAGACCCACACCACCGCCGGCACCGAGCACCAGCAGGGTTTCGCCCTCGCGCGCGGCGGCGCGATCCTTGATCGCATGCAGCGAGGTGCCATAGGTCAGCACGAAGCTGCCGGCCAACTCCAGCGCACCATCGTCGATGTCCGGCGGTAGCGGAATCGTGTTCGCCTCATCGACGGCGATTTCCTGCGCGTAGGCGCCGAACGGGGCGATGGCCACGACCTTGTCGCCGACCTTGAGACGCTTGACCTCGGCACCCACGGCGATCACCTCGCCGGACAGCTCGCCGCCCGGCGAGAACGGGAACTCCGGCCGGAACTGGTACTTGCCCGCCACCATCAGGGCATCGGGGTAGTTCACCGCCGCCACCCGCGTGCGCACCAGCACCTGGCGCGGGCCGGGCGTGGGGGAGGGCATATCCTGCAGTTGCAGCGAATCGGGCGTGCCCCAGGCGTTGCAGATGATGGCTTTCATTGGGAGTCCTCCAGGGAGTTGGAAAGGGAGCAGCGACCGTGCCAGCGCGCGTTCGCGCAGGCCGACCTGGTGAAGGGATGGATCCGGCCCTGCCCGCGGCGCAGCAATCCCGCGCGCTCTTCGTAGGAGCGGACATGGCCGCGACCGGCGCGCCGCGGTTGCACCGCAAACCGTGGCCAGAGTGGAAGTCTGCGGTCGCGGCCCTGTCCGCTCCTACAGTTGAAGGGCTGCAGCGCTTCGATGATTGACCAGCTTCCGCAGTCCGCAGTGCGCGCCCAAGCGCCGCCAAGGCGTTGCAGCCTCGCGCGCTTTTCGTAGGAGCGGACATGGCCGCGACCGCAGCGTCGCAGTTCCACTGAAGACTGTGGCCAGTTCGAGTCTCTGTGGGAGGGGGCTTGCCCCAGACCGCGGCGCATCGGACCCACCCCGGACCGCAGCCAGCCCAAGACACCGCATCCGCGATCCACTCCGCCTTTGCACCACGACACGTTGATCAACACGTCCATTAACCGCCCGCCACGGCTCAAAACCGGCCGCCGGTGACGGCCAGTACGCGGTCGCGTAGGGCGACCAGTCTTGGGCCGATTTCGTCGAGGATACGTTCGCGGGTCATCAGCGACACCCGGCCGCTGCAGTTCAGCGCCAGCACGCGGTCGCCATCGGCCGACACGAGGGGCACGCCAACGGCGAACACATCCGGGTTCCAGTCGCCCATCGAGAAGCAGAAGCCATAGTGCCGGCAGTCCTCGCGGGCGCGCAGGATGCCGGCCTTGAGCCGCGGAAAATAGCCGGGCTCGCACTCGCGCTCCAACTCGTGCATCAGCCGATCGAAGACCGGCTGCGGCCGGGCGGCGAGGTCTGCGCGGCCCAGCGCGGTGGAGCCGTGCGGCACGCGGGCGCCGGGGGCAAGATTCAACTCGAAGCTCGGGTCCCCCTCGACGATGTCGAGCAGCACCATGCGCCCGCGCTCGGCCTCGCCCAGCATCACCGCCGCGCGGGTGGATTCGGCCAGCTCGCGCATCAGCGGCCGGGCAATCTCCAGCACCTCGTTGCCGCGAAGAAAGCAATGGGCGAGGGTGAGCACGGCGGTACCCAACGCGTACTTCTCCCGCGCCTGCGAATAGCTGAGGAGGCCGAGGCAGGACAGGGTGTAGGTCAGCCGCGAAACGGTCGCCTTGGGCAGACCGGTGCGGCGTGCGATCTCGCGGTTGCCGAGGTGCCGCTCGCCGTGCTCGAAGCAGCGCAGGATGGCGGCGCCGCGGCCGATTGCCGACACGTACTGCGGATGCGACTCATCGATCGACAGGCTGTAGGTGTCGATCTGCCGTTTCGTGCTACCCATGGCCCGAATCGACGCGATCGGCGCCGGCCGGCGCATTTTTGGCAAGCTCCAGCCGGGCGATGGTGCCGCAGTGCACTTCGTCCGGCCCGTCGGCCAGACGCAGGGTGCGGATCATCGCGTAGGACGCGGCCAGCGGGAAATCCTCGGTCACGCCACCGCCGCCGTGGGCCTGGATCGCCCAGTCGATCACCTGGCAGGCCATCTGCGGCGCGACGACCTTGATCATGGCGATCTCGGCGCGGGCGACCTTGTTGCCGACGGTGTCCATCATCTGCGCCGCCTTCATGGTGAGCAGGCGGGCCTGATCGATCATGCAGCGCGACTGCGCGATGCGCTCGTGCCAGATCGACTGCGCTGCGACCGGTTTGCCGAATGCGATGCGTGACTGCAGCCGCCGGCACATGTATTCCAGCGCCCGTTCGGCGGCGCCGATGGTGCGCATGCAGTGGTGGATACGGCCCGGGCCCAGCCGGGCCTGGGCGATGGCGAAGCCACGTCCCTCGCCGACCAGGATGTTCGAGGCCGGCACGCGCACGCCCTCAAGGGTGATCTCCATGTGCCCGTGCGGGGCATCGTCGTAGCCGAATACCGGAAGGTGCCGCCTGACCGTGATGCCGGGTGCATCGGCGGGCACCAGGATCATCGACTGCTGCTCGTGCTTGGGCGCCGACGGATCCGTCTTGCCCATCACGATGTAGAGCGCGCAGCGCGGATCACCGGCGCCGGAGGCGAACCACTTGTGTCCGTCGATCACGTACTCGTCGCCCTCGCGGCGGATTGCGCACTGGATGTTGGTGGCATCCGATGAGGCCACCGCCGGCTCCGTCATCAGGAAGGCTGAACGGATCGTTCCCGCGAGCAGCGGCTCCAGCCAACGGTCCTTCTGCGCATCGGTGCCGTAGCGCTCGAGGATCTCCATGTTGCCGGTGTCCGGCGCTGCGCAGTTGAACACCTCGGGCGACCAGAACACCCGACCCATGATCTCGCAGAGCGGGGCGTACTCGAGGTTGCTGAGCCCCTCGGGCGCGCGCTCCGAGCCGGGCAGGAACAGATTCCAAAGCCCGGCATCGCGCGCCTTCGGCTTCAGTCGCTCGACGGTCTGCATCACCTGCCAGGGATTGCCGCTCTCGCGGTGGCGTCGCTGCTCGGCGTGGTACTCGGCTTCGGCCGGATAGATGTACAAATCGAAGAACTCCAGCAGGCGCTGCTGCAATTCACGGGCACGGGGCGTGGCGAGGGGTTCCATGGCAGCTCCAGGGGTGGCGCTTATATTCCGTAATGCGGAACAGCATGCGCGATTGAGGACAGCGGCATCGTAGTGCCGGTGCATCCAGTTGACAACGGTGGCGCTCGTGCTGTGTCATCCGGCAGCGCGACGCCCCACCCGCCGAGCTTAGTGTTCCGTTTGCTGGAACTCTGGAATCGGCCGGTGGCGAAACCGTCGCCCCTTTCTGGTCATGCGAGAACGCCAAGCCATGAGCGTCACGACTTTCCTGCGCGACGGCATCGCCGTCATCACGATCAGCCAGCCGCCCGTGAACGGGCTGGGCATCGCCGTCCGCCGCGGCTTAGTCGAGGCGCTGGATGCCGCCAACGACAATCCGGCCGTCCAGGGCATCGTCGTCACTGGCGGCGCCCGGGCCTTCTCCGGCGGTGCCGATATCCGTGAGTTCAACACTCCGCTGGCGATGCAGGCGCCGAACCTGCCCTCGGTCATCGCCGCCTTCGAGGCGAGCCCCAAGCCCTGCGTCGCGGCCATCGAGGGCATGGCCCTCGGCGGAGGACTGGAGCTGGCGCTGGGCATGCACGGGCGCGTCGCCGATGGGCGGGCGCAGATCGGCCTGCCGGAGGTGAAGCTCGGGCTGCTGCCCGGTGCCGGCGGCACCCAGCGCTTTCCGCACGCGGTCGGCCTGGAGACCGCGCTGAACATGATCTGCTCGGGCACCCTGGTGCCGGCCGCGCAGCTCAAGGACACGCGACTTTTCGATGCGCTGGCCGAAGGCGACACCATGGACGCGGCGATCGGGCTGGCCAAAAGCCTTGCCGAGGCCGGCGCGCCGTTCCCGAAGATCCGCGACCTGCGCGTCGAGCATCCCGACGCCGAGGCCTTCCTCGGCTTTGCCCGCGGCGCCGTGGCCGCCGCCAGCGCCCACTACCCGGCGCCGATGGCCTGCCTCGAGGCGGTCGCCGCCTCGCTGGGCAAGGACTTCGACGCCGGCATCGAGGTCGAGCGCAAGGGCTTCGCCGCCCTGATGGCGACGCCCGAGGCACGCGCCCTGCAGCACGCCTTCTTCGCCGAGCGCAATGCGGCCAAGGTGGAGGGCGTCGACGCCTCGACGCCGCGCCGCGAGATCCGCCGCGTCGGCATCATCGGCGCCGGCACCATGGGCGGCGGCATCGCCATGAACTTCCTCAATGCCGGCATCCCGGTGCGCCTGCTGGAGATGAAGCAGGAGGCGCTGGACCGTGGCCTTGCCACGATCCGCGGCAACTACGAGTCCAGCGCGAAGAAGGGCCGGATCAAGCCGGAGGACGTCGAGGCCCGCATGGGTCTTCTCCACCCGACCCTCGACTACGCCGAGCTCGGCGACGTCGACCTGGTGATCGAGGCGGTGTTCGAGGAGATCGGCGTCAAGCAGCAGGTCTTCGAGCGGCTCGACGCGGTGGTCCGCGAGGGCGCCATCCTGGCCAGCAACACCTCGACCCTGGACGTCGACCGCATCGCCGGCTTCACCCGCCGCCCGCAGGATGTGCTCGGCATGCACTTCTTCAGCCCGGCCAACGTGATGAAGCTGCTGGAGGTGGTGCGAGGCAAGGCGACCTCGCCGGAGGTGCTGGCGACGGTGATGGATCTGGCCAAGACCCTGCGCAAGACCGCCGTGGTCTCGGGCGTCTGCGATGGCTTCATCGGCAACCGGATGATCGAACAGTACAGCCGCCAGGCGACCTTCCTGCTGGAGGAGGGCGCCACGCCGCAGCAGGTCGACCGCGCGATGGAGAAGTTCGGCTTCGCCATGGGCCCGTTCCGGATGAGCGACCTGGCCGGCAACGACATCGGCTGGGCGATCCGCAAGCGGCGCTACGTCGAGCAGCCGGAGATGACCTACAGCCGCACCGCCGACAAGCTCTGCGAGATGGGCCGCTTCGGCCAGAAGACCGGCGCCGGCTGGTACGACTACCGCCCCGGCGACCGCACCGCGCATCCGTCCCAGGCGGTCGAGGACATGCTCCGCGAGCACGCCGCCTCGCTCGGCGTGGCGCCGCGCAAGATCAGCGACGCCGAGATCGTCGAGCGGCTGGTCTATGCCCTGGTCAACGAGGGCGCGCAGATCCTCGCCGAGGGCATTGCCGCCAAGGCCTCGGACATCGACGTGGTCTACCTCACCGGCTACGGCTTCCCGGTGTTCCGCGGCGGACCGATGCGTTATGCGGACGAAGTCGGCCTGTACAACGTGCTACGCGCGGTGCGCCGCTTTGCCGCCGGCTACGCCGGTGACGCCTGGCAGCCGGCCCCGCTGCTGATCGAGCTGGCCGAAGCCGGCAAGTCCTTCAACGCCTGAGCCTGCGCGGAGTCCCGTCATGAAAGATGCCGTCATCGTTTCCACCGCGCGCACTGCCCTCGCCAAGAGCTGGAAGGGCGCGCTCAACATGACCCACGGCGCCACCCTCGGCGGCCATGTGGTGCAGCACGCCGTCCAGCGCGCCGGCCTTGATTCGGCCGAGATTGAGGACGTGCTGATGGGCTGCGCCAACCCCGAGGGCGCCACCGGCATGAACATCGCCCGCCAGTGCGCCCTGCGCGCCGGCCTGCCGGTCAGCGTCCCCGGCGTCACCATCAATCGCTTCTGCTCCTCCGGCCTGCAGACCATCGCCATGGCCGCGCAGCGGGTGATGGCGGGGGAGGGCGAGGCCTTCGTCGCCGGCGGCGTGGAGAGCATCTCCTGCGTGCAGGCGCAGATGAACCAGCACATGCTGGCCGACCCCTGGATCAGCGAGCACAAGCCCGAGCTTTACTGGCCGATGCTGCGCACCGCCGAGACCGTGGCCAAGCGCTACGGCATCGACAAGGAGCGCCAGGACCGCTACGGCGTCGAAAGCCAGCAGCGCGCCGCCGCCGCCCAGGCAGCCGGGCGCTTCGACGACGAGATCGTGCCGATCACCGTCCGCGCCGGCGTCGCCGATCCGAAGACCCAGCGGCTGATGAGCCGCGAGGTGACGCTGTCGGCCGACGAGGGCATCCGCGCCGATACCACCTACGAGGCGGTGGCGAAGATCCGCACCGCGCTGCCCGGCGGGGTGATCACCGCCGGCAATGCCAGCCAGTTCTCCGACGGCGCTTCGGCCGCGGTGGTGATGGACGCCGACGCCGCCAGGACCCGGGGGCTAAAGCCATTGGGAATCTTCCGCGGCTTCGCGGTGGCCGGTTGCGAGCCGGACGAGATGGGCATCGGCCCGGTCTTCGCCGTGCCCAAGCTGCTGCAGCGTGCAGGTCTGACCGTCGAAGACATCGGGCTCTGGGAACTCAACGAGGCGTTTGCCGTGCAGGTGCTGTACTGCATGGAACGGCTCGGCATCCCGCATGAGCGACTCAACGTCAACGGCGGCGCCATCGCCGTCGGCCACCCCTATGGCGTCAGCGGGGCGCGCCTGGTCGGCCACGCCCTGATCGAGGGCCGGCGTCGCGGCGTGAAGTACGCCGTCGTGACCATGTGCATCGGCGGCGGGCAGGGTGCCGCCGGCCTGTTCGAGATCGTCTGAGATGGCTGAGGATCGACGCCGGGTGATCCCCCTCGACCGGCTGGCCGATGAGCTCGGCCGCGAGGTCGCCTGCAGCGACTGGCTGCTCGTCGACCAGCCGCGCGTCGATGCCTTCGCCGACTGCACCGAGGACCACCAGTGGATCCACCTCGACGCCGATCGGGCCCGGCGCGAGACACCGTTCGGCGGGACCATCGCGCACGGCCTCCTGACCCTGTCCCTGTTGCCCGGGCTGATGGACCGCTGCCTGCGCATCGACGGCGCCGCCATGACCATCAACTATGGCCTCGACCGCGTCCGCTTCCCGGCGCCGCTGCCCGCGGGCAGCCGCGTTCGCGCCCGCCTGCAGTTGGATTCGCTGGACCAGATCGAACAGGGTGTTCAGGCGCGCTGGCAGGTCAGCGTCGAGCGCGACGGCAGCGAGCGGCCGGTCTGCGTCGCGCTGATGCTGGCCCGTTACCTCCGCGCGCCGTCGAGCTGAGCCTTCTGGACCGCCTCGCCCCGGCGCCGCCGGAGCGATCTGTGTTGCCTGCGGGGCGGCCTGCCGGGTAGCGTGTCCGACTTTCGGCGCGGCAATCCGCGCCGGGCCCGTCCCGTCCACGAGGAGCCCTGCATGTCGACCGCGACCGCCGTCCCGCCGCTGCCCCTGCTGCCCCAGCACGACACCGAGGAGGGCCGCGCCGCGCGTGCCTTCCAGCTGTCGATGGCGCGCACCGACTACAACTACATGCACAGCTACATGGACGCCGTGCCGATGTCCGCCGACCTGCCCTCGGCGGAGAAGTTCAGCCTCGACTACGAGGCGCAGGTGGTGAAGGTGTTCGTGCCGCTGATCGAGAACTTCAAGCAGGTGGTGGTGAATCTGCTGGAGCGCGAGTTGCGCGGCGACCTGCCAACCGATGCTGTGGCCGCGGTCGAGGCCGCCTGGAAGAAGCTCGAGCACGACTTCAGCCTGCTGCACCCGCTGCGTGACGCCAAGGAGCTGAAGGCCTTTCTCGAGACGCTGGCTGCGCTGCCGCGCGCGTTGGAGGGCATGGCCAACATCCCGCGCGACCTCGAGGCGATGCTTCAGGGCCTCGACGCGGTGTTCAAGGAGATGCTCGCCACCGGGCCGACCGCCTTCCTCAAGTCGACCCTGTACGACATGCTCGGCGAGCACGGCCGGCAGTACCTCGATGCGAAGACCATCGCCGACTACGCCGCCCTGTTCATCACCCTGCCAAGGCCCGCCACGCTCGACATCCAGCGCCAGCCCTGGATGCGCGACGAGCTCGAGCCCTGCGAGCAGGACTGGTTCTTCGGCTACCTGCAGATCGCCGGCTTCAACACCACCCAGCTGCGCGCCGTGGTCGCGACGCCGCCCAAGGAGGGCGTGGCCGTCGACCTCGCCAGCCTGCAGGCGAAGATGCCGGTCAGCGATGGCCTGCTGCGCTCGGTCAGCGGCGATGACCAGATCACCCTCGATGAAGCGATCCGCCAGAACCGCCTGTACGTGGTCGACTACAGCCAGCTGGCCGAGGCGCGTTCGGATCCCCTGCACGGCAAGCCACGCTACCCGGTGGCTCCGATCGCCCTGTTCTACTGGAACCCCCAGCCGCCGGAAGGCTTCCCCCCGGGCGGCGCCCTGCAGCCGATCGCCATCCAGCTCGGCCAGAAGCACGACGAGGAAAGCTGCCCGCTGTTCTCGCCCAACGACTTCGCCAAGGCCAACGACGCCCAGGGCCTGAAGTGGCGCATCGCCAAGTACGCGGTCAACGTCGCCGGTGCCATCCAGCACGAGGCGGTCGCCCACCTTGGCGCCTGCCACCTGATCATCGAGCCGATGGTGGTCGCAGCCCATCGCCAGCTGTCGGAGAACCACCCGCTGCTGCGCCTGCTGCTGCCGCACTTCCGCTTCACCATCAACATCAACGACGACGCCATCCACAGCCTGATCGTTCCGGGAGGCGTGGTCGCCTGCAATGTCGGCATAGCCATCGAGTCGACCCTCAAGCTGGTCTCCGATGCCCACCGCGCCTGGCGTTGGGACGACAACGTGCCCCCGCGCCTGTTCGCCCTGCGCGGCGTCGACAAGCTGCCGCAGTTCCCGTTCCGCGACGACACCCTGCCGCTTTGGGAGGCCATCCACCGCTTCGTCGGCGGCTATCTGCGCCTGTACTACGCCGGCGACGCCGATGTCCGCGACGACAACGAGCTGCAGGGCTGGATCCACGAGCTGACTGCGCCGCAGTACTGCGGCTTCAAGGGCCTTGGTGGCCTT
Organism: Pseudomarimonas salicorniae; assembly: GCF_023156535.1. Lineage (GTDB taxonomy): Bacteria > Pseudomonadota > Gammaproteobacteria > Xanthomonadales > Xanthomonadaceae > Pseudomarimonas > Pseudomarimonas salicorniae. Next base: position 110,408 of record NZ_JALNMH010000003.1, read on the forward strand.
GTCGCCACGGGCGATCCGGATCGCCCGTGGCGCATCGAGAGTCTCGACTACCTGATCGAGATGGTCAGCCTGATCCTCTATACCGCCGGCCCGCAGCACGCATCGGTCAACTATGCCCAGTACCCGCTGATGTCCTACGTGCCCGGCGTCGGCGGCAGCCTGTACAGCCCGATGCCGACGCGCAGCCAGACCCTCGACTCCGAGCAGCAGATTCTCGCCTGGTACCCGCCGCTCGATGTCGCCCTCTACGGCGCCTCGTTCGAGTACCTGTTGACCGGCGTGCAGTACGACACCTTCGGCCACTACGAGCACAACCCGCGCGATCCGTACTTCAAGGATCCCCGCGTCGCCCCGCTGGTGGCCGACTTCCAGGCCGAGCTCTCACGCATCGAAACCGCCACCCGCCAGCGCAACACCGAGCGACCCTGGCCCTATCCGTACCAGCTGCCCTCGCATATCCCGAACAGCATCAGCATTTGAGCCGTGCCACCGAAGCGCGGGAGGGCAGGGCACACCCTCCCGCGCTGCGTGCCTCGCCACACAAGATTGCGATGTGCGCTTGGGACGCAAAGAAGACCTTCATAGGGTGCGGCTGGCCGCACCGGGCGTATCGTCCGAATGCCCGTATCGGTGCGCCAAGGCTCGCCCTATGCGGATTCGCCAACGTTTAACAGATCCCGACCGTAGGAGCGCACTTGGGCGCGACCGCGGAGCTCCGCTCTGGCCGCGGTCTGTGGTGAATCCGTAACTCTGCGGTCGCGCCCAAGGGCGCTCCCACGGTTTGACTGCGGCAAGGCCTGCTTTGCGGCGCAAACCGGACTTTGCATCGCCGTTGCACGTAGGAGCCAGCTTGCTGGCGATCGCCCCGCCCGGGGCGCCTATCGCCAGCAAGCTGGCTCCTACATTCGGGTTTTGCGGAATGTCTTCTTTGCGCCTGGAGAACGCACAGTCGAACGGTCCCCTGGCGACGCCGCACCGGGCGTATCCTTCGCACGCCCGCAACGGTGCGCCCCAGGCGCATCCAATGTGGCGCCTCGCCAACATGCAGATTAAGCGCCGCAAGTCGCTCAATACTCGAAACCCCTTTCGCGACTTTCGCGTCCTTCCCGGACCGCCCTTTGCACTAGGGAGACTCTGAACAAGTCCAGCGCCCCGCGCCGGAGGTTGTGCAGCCGGCCAGCAAGGCGCGCGTCGCAGGGCGTGGTGGTGCCACGGCCAAGACGCGCAACGCGGCTGGATGGCTGCACAATCCCGGCCCGGAGGGTTGCCACGGTGTGCGCCCGCACCTGCGTTGGCCACCTTGAACGTGGCACCACCACGTCCTTCGGCGTCCGCCTTGGTGCGAACGCACACCGTGGCAACGCGGGGCACGGGACTTATTCAGAGGCTCCCTAGCTCTTCGAACGCGTAGCCGGCTCAGTCGAATGTCTTGAACAGGTTGCGCCCCGCGCGCTTGGCCTCGTAAAGGGCGCGATCGGCGCGGGTAACCAGCTGTTCCGCGGCCTGTTCACCGTCGGCAACCGCCGTGCACAGGCCGATGCTGATGCTGACGTGGCGGGCGGCGCTGGAGTGCTCGTGGGGCAGGTCGAGCTCGGCGATGCCGGCAAGACAGGCGCGGGCCAGCCAGATCGCTGCCGCGCGGTCGGTGTCGGGCATGACCACGGCGAACTCCTCGCCGCCGTAGCGGGCGACCAGGTCGGCGCTGCGGTTGATGACCCGCTCCAGGGTCTGGGCGACCGCGCGGATGCAGCGGTCGCCCTCGACATGGCCGTAGTGGTCGTTGAACAGCTTGAAGTGGTCGATGTCGATCATCATCAACGACAGCGGCTGGCCGCTGCGCTGGCTTCTCCGCCACTCGCTGGCCAGTCGCTCGTCGAAACTGCGCCGGTTGGCGATGCCGGTGAGGCCGTCCTTCATGCTCATCTGGCGAAGCTCTTCGGTGCGCTGGGCGACCTTGCGCTCGAGGCTCTCGTAGAGACGCGCATTGATGAGCGAGATCGCCGCCTGGGCGCCGATCAGTTCGAGGGTCTTCACATGGCGCTCGGTGAAAGCGCCCTCAAGCAGCCGGTTCTCGAGATAGACCATGGCGACGAGCCGACCCTGGCTGACCACGGGCAGCAGCAGCACGGCTCGCGGCCGGTGCTCCTTGAGATAGCGGCTCTGGCCGAAACGCAGGTCGTCGGCCGGCTGGCTCAGGACCAATACGCTGCGCGTCAGCAGCACGTACTTGAACAACTGCACCGGAAGCAGGGACTCGGCCTCGCGGGCACCATCGCCCAGCGGGCGATCAAGGCGCTGGTAGCCGACGACGTTGCCTGACTCGAGATGACCGACGGCTTCGGCCACCAGGGCATCTTCGTCGACCGAGACGATGGCGCCGAAGCCGGCGCCCGCGTTCTCCAGCATGACCGCCAGCATCTTCTGCAGCAGGGAGTCCAGCTTGACCTCCTGCGAGAGCAGCCGGCTGGCCTTGAGCAGGGACTGCAGGTCGAGCAGGCCGGTCGACGCCGACACGTCGCGGTAGCTGGCACTCGTGCTGATGTTGCTGCGGCGCAGCTCGACGGTGCGGAAGGCGATCTGCGGCCACTGCGCCTCCAGCTGGCGCAGCTTGGCCGTGGCCCCCCAGTGCTGATAGTGGTAGTAGGCCTCGCGGATGAAGTTGCTGGCCAGCTGGCGCTGCTGCTGTCCCGTCCAGAAGCGCGCGTACAGCTCGTTGGCCAGGCCCTCGCAGTGGGCAAAGCCCGACTCGCCTGCGGCATCGATCGCCTCGGCAAAGAGTTCCATCGCCACCTTGTGCTCGCCGCGGGCGCGGGCCATCTCGGCGGAGATCAGCAGGGCCTTGTGGCGGAAATTGGTCGGGCAATGTTCGGCCCAGAGCTGGAAGCGCTCGAGCAGCTTCTGTGCGGCATCGATATCGCTGGCCTTCTCACCCGCGTCGCCGAAATCAGGGTGCAGCAGGCCGAGCGCCTGGAAGAACAGCGCCTCGACCAGGTTCGGGCCGTCGGGCAGCATCTTCGCGATCATCGGCACCCGCGGCACGCACTCGCGCCAGACCTCTGCAGCGCCGAACAGGTAGGCGTGTCGGATCATCGCCGAGACGTAGTAGGCGCGGGCGATCGAGGGCGCATCGGGGTCATCGCCGATCAGCCTCGCGATGCTGATTTCGGCCGAGTCGAAGCTGCGCGGGTTCTGGGTCTGTCCACGCAGGGCGGCAACCGGCTGCAGTACCGCGCAGCGCAGCATGGTTTCGGTGATCGGCTGGCGACTGCCCTGCAGGTAGCTCAGGCCCTGTTCGGCCTCGAGCTCCACTTCGTCAAGCGGGCGTCCCATCAGGAAGCTGTTGACCGGACGGAACAGGGCGCAGTAGCCGGCCGCCAGCGGATTGATGCCGCTCTGGCCCATGGCCAGCCCTTCCTCCAGATAGGGCAGGGTGGCGCGCAGCGGATCACACCAGTGCTGGTAGAGGCCGGAGAAGTACTGGTAGACCGACAGCTTGAAGTACGGGTTGTCGCGCCGCTCCGCCAGGGTCCGCGCCCGCACGCCCATCGCGTGGCAGTCGGGGTAGGGGCGTTGGCAGGCGGCCATGGCGGTGACGAAGGTGACCAGGGCGATCGAGGTCAGATCGCACTGGCCGTGCTTCAGCGTGGTCGCCACCATGCGGCAGGCGCCCAGCACGTAGCTGTTGCCGCGATCCGTCTGATAGGTCGAATAGGCGAGGCCGAAGTAGACCTGCATTTCCAGCTGGCGCAGCGGGTCCTGCATCTCGGGCAGGGCCAGCAGGCTGGCCTCGTCGTAGCGAGCGAGGCTGGTCTCGACCTCGCCGAACTCCTGCAGGAAGCACTGCAGGGCTTCGTCTTCGTTGTCCGGGAAGTGCCGGCCGATCAGGTCCAGCGCCCGGCGCAGCACGCCCAACGCCTCTTCGAAGCGGCCACGGATATGCAGCTGGTCAGCCTGCACCAGGCAGAAGCTGGCTTTGGCTGCGGCCCCGGGGGCCGCTTCGATCAGCCGCTCGAGCCGCGCCTCGGCGGCATCGAAGTGCCCGGCCAGGTACTCCGCCTCCGCCAGGTGCCGGTGCAGCGAAAGGGTCCGCTCCGGATTACTCTGCCAGGCATCAGCCGGCAGCAGGCTGACCCCGTGGCGCAGGAACTCGACCGCCGCGCCAAAGGCCGAGGCCGACTTGGCGCGGATGCCACCGCGCAGGTTGAGGTCCAGCAGGCGCTCGCGCTCTGCGGGGTCATCCATCAAGCCGAGCGCGGGGTTCAGCGACTCCAGGATCACGAACAGCCGTTCATCCAGTTCGGCTTCGCCGCTTGCCGCCAGCAGCCGCCGGCCGCAGAGCAGGCGGGTGCGGATGCGCTGCTCCTCGGGCACCAGTTCGTGGGCGGCCTGCTGCACCCGGTCGTGCAGGAATCGATAGCGCGCACGCTGCAGCCGCTCGGGGCTGTGCGCGAACTTGTACTCCTCGTTCAGCGGCACCAGCAATCCGGCCTGCAGCGCCGGCCAGAGCACGCTGGCGGTGGTCTCCGCATCGTGCTCGCCGACCGCCATCAGCTCAAGCTGATCGAAGCGGTTGCCGAGATGCGCGGCGTTGGCCAGCAGGTTGCGTGTGTCGACCGGCAGCGAGTTGAGCTTGTCCAGCAGCAGCACGACGACGTTGTCTGTCATGTCGCGGCCGCGGATGCGCTCCAGCTCCCAGCGCCAGGCACCGTGGTCGCGGTCGTAGTGGATGTCGCCGAGCTCGTGCAGCCGGCGCAGGAACTGGCTCAGGAAGAACGGATTGCCGCGGGTCTTGGACAGGCACAGATCGGCCAGTGGCTGAACCTGCGATCTCGGACAGTGCAGGCTGTCGGCCACCATCTGGGTGGCCTCCGCATCGGGCAGCGGACCCAGCCGCAGGTGTTCGACGCGGGCCTGTGCGCGGCCGAGCGACTGCACGCTGAGCGACAGCGGGTCGCCCGGCTGCAGCGCATTGTCGCGGTAGGCGCCGATGAGGAGCAGGGCGCAATCCCGGTGCGCGCGGGCCAGCAGCTCGATCAGCCGAAGGGTCGGCAGGTCGGCCCACTGCAGGTCGTCGAGGAAGACCAGCAGTGGATGGTTGCGCTGGGCCAGGGCCGAGACGAACTGGCCAAAGGCGATATGCAGCCGTTGCTCGCGCTCGGCCGGTGGCAACTCGGGCAGGGCAGGCGGAGTACCGATCAACAGCGTCAGCTGCGGCACGATATCGAGCACCGCTGCGGCATTCGCACCCAGCGCGTCGATCAGGCGTCCGCGCCAGTAGTGACGGCGCTCGGCGCTCTCGGTGGCCAGGGTCTGCAGCATCTGGCCGAAGGCCTGGCTCAGCGCACTGTAGGGCTGGTTGCGGCCGTACTGGTCGCACTTTCCGCGCAGCAGGTAGCCGCGCCGCGAGACCACCGGGCGATGCAGCTCGTTGACCAGGGCGGTCTTGCCGATACCCGGATACCCGCTCACCAGCGCCACTTCCACGGTGCCGCTGCTGACGCGCTTGAAAGCTGCGAGCAGCGCGCTGTACTCGGCCTGCCGGCCATACAGCTTCTGCGCCACGCAGAAGCGCTCAGGCACGTCGCGCGCGGCAAGGGGGAAGGGCTCGATGCGCTGGTAGAGCCGCCACTGCTCGGCGCAGGCCTCGAGGTCATGCAGCAGGCCGTAGCTCGACTGGTAGCGATCGTCCGGATGCTTGGACAGCAGCTTCTGGACCACCGCCGAGAGCGGCTCGGGAATCGCCGGGTCAAGATCGTGCAGCGGCACCGGACGGCTGGCCAGCTGGGCGTGCAGCAGGCTCATCGGGTCGCTGGCCAGGAAGGGCCGGCGGCCGGAAAACAGCTCGTAAAGCGTTGCGCCCAGCGAATAGAAGTCGCTGCGATAGTCGACGTCCAGATTGGTGCGCCCGGTCTGCTCGGGCGACATGTAGTCGAGGGTGCCGGACAGGGCCGCGCCGTCGGCAAGCCGCGGCTGCACATCCAGCCGCGTCGACAGCCCGAAGTCGCAGAGCTTGATCTCCAGCGAGGCGGCGTCGACCAGCACGTTCTTCGGCGCGATGTCGCCGTGGATGATCCGGTGCTCATGCACCTCGCCAAGGGCGCGGGCCAGCCGCAGGGCCAGGGTCAGCTGGTCAGACAGGTCCAGCAGGCCGCGCTCGATCAGCTGGGCCAGGCTGGTCGAGGCGAAGTCCTCCAGCACCAGCATGAGATTCCGCTCGACCGCGGTCAGCTCAAGCGCCTTGATCACCAGCCCCGAATCGATCGCCTGCAGCACCGAGAATTCGTGCCGCCATCGGGCCACCAGCTCCGGGGCAGGGCGGGTGCTGTCGAGGTACTTCAACACCACCCGGCGACCGTCTGCGTCGGTGGCGGAGGCCACCACCGTCTCGTCGACGGCGTAGATCACCTCTCCCAGCTGGTAACCGGCAATGCGCACCCAGGACAACTCCGAAGCTCAAGGACCGGCAACAGCCGTCCGCGGACGCGTGAGCGCGGCCGGAACGGGCGATATGCAAGACTACCGCGCCATCCCCTTGGGCGCCATGCGCCGCGATGGCGGTCAGAAGCGCAGGCTAAGCTCGAGCTCCACGGTGCGTCCCGGGGCACGCACATGGGCGAAGGCACCGCCCGGTGCCAGGGGGATGACCGACGTGAATACGTCGTAGCGGCGATCGGTGAGGTTGCGCGCCGCCAGCGCCACGCTCCAGCTGGCCGCCTGCGGCCGCAGCTCGATGCGGTAGTCGAACAGGCTGTAGGCCGACTGCCGGGTCTGCACCTCGAGATCCGAGGCGGTGGCGTGGTCGCCGGTGTAGCGCCACTGCAGGGTGTGGGTGAACTGCCAGGCGCCGAGCTGGCCATCCTGCTCGATGCCGAACACGCCCTCGAGCTCGGGCACGAAGGGCGTGCGCCGGCTCGACCAGTCGCAGAGCACCTGCCCGGTGTTCAGGCGCTCTGTGGTGCTGCAGTTGGCGTCGGGGAAGTGGTCGTAGCGGAAGTCCACCCAGGAGGCATTGCCGCGCAGCCGCCAGTGCTCGGTCAGCTGCCAGACCAGGTCGACCTCAAGGCCCTGCGAAGTGGAACTGGCGGCATTGCCGACCACGAAACCGATGCCGCCATCGAAGACCGAGACCTGCAGGTCGTCGTAACTACCGTGAAAGGCGGCAAGGTTCAAGCGCAGCCGCGGCCCCTGGTGCTTCAGGCCCAACTCGAACACGCTGGCGCTCTCGTCGCCGTACTCGACCTCGTCGCGGTTGCCGCCTTCGTAGAGGAAATCAAAGCCGCCGGCCTTGGCCCCGTTCGACCAGCCGGCGTAAAGCAGCAGGCCAGGGTCGGCCTGCCAGGACAGGCTGGCCTGCAGCATCGGCTGGGTTTCACGCCGTGAGAGGTCGCCGAACTCGTGCGGCGTGCCGCGCCCGTTGGAGACGATGCTGTAGCCAAGCAGATGGTTCGGCGCCAGCAGCGGGCCCACGGTGGTGCCATCGGGCAGGACCAGCACGTAGCGGGTCGGATCGGCGAGATAGGCCGGATTGGCCAGCAGGCCGGGACCGATCTGCGGATCCAGCCAGCGCAGGTCGACCAGCGGGCCCGGGCCATCGACATGGTCGAGCCCGGCGCCGCGCACGGCCTGGAAGGCGTCCTTGCGGGTGCGCTGCAGGCGCAGGCCGAGCGCGGCCCGCCAGTCCTCGGCGAAAGCCCAGTCCAGATGACCGAAGATCGCCGACTGGCGGGTCTGCTGGTCGAGCAGGATGTGCCGCGAGAACGGCTCCAGCAGGCCGCCGACGAGGTCGGTCGGCAGCCCGAAGGCCGGGGCGATCAGGGCCGGCAGGTTGAAGTCCGACAGGTAATCGTTGCGGAAGTCTTCCTGCTGCCAGTACAGGCCGAACAGGTAGTCGAGGCTCGGCGAGGCCTGGCCGGAGACGCGCAGCTCCTGCGAGAACTGCTCGAAGGTCTCGTCCTGGAAAACGTTGATCAGGGTGGCCGGGGTCAGGTCGACGTCGGCCGAGTGCCGGTAGTCGTAGGCGCTGTGGCCGCTGATCGAGGTCAGCGTCCAGCTGTCGGCTTCGTAGACCAGCTCGGCCAGCGTCTCGTCCATCTCGGTGATCTGGAACGCCGTGGTGTACTGGAACGGCGCGCCGTTGCCGATGTCGAGGCGGTTGTCGCCCAAGCCGGTGAACGGCGAGCCGGGCCAGGGATTGCCCTGGCCGTCGACATGCTTGAAGACGTCGAAGATGTGGCCGTCGCGCTGGTGCCGCGCCTGCTCGTGGCGCAGCGCAAGGCTGGTGCGCTCGCCCGGCAGCCAGAGCGCGCTGATCCTCGCCGCCTCGTCATCGATCTTGGGTTCGCTGCGCCCGGAGGCGGCATTCGGGAACAGGCCCTGCTGCTGGTCGCGCCAGGTGCCGGCCACGCGCAGGGCAAGGGTCTCCGACACCGGCAGGTCAGCGCCGCCGCGGACCTTCCAGGTACGGTACTCGGCCTCGTAGCCCAGGCCCAGCTCACCCTCGCGCTGGAAGCCCGGCTTGCGGGTCATCGCGCTGATCGCGCCGCCGATCGAGCTGTTGCCGTACAGGGCCACCTGCGGACCGCGTAGCACCTCGATGCGCTCAAGATCGAACAGGCCGATGTGCTGCTGGTTCATGCGCCCGCGATACAGCCCGTCGACATACACGCCGACCGCCTGCTCGAAGGCATTGTTGTCGCCCGAGTTGACCCCGCGCAGGGACATCCGGCTGGTGATGGCGAGGTCGCCCTGCTGCAGCCCGGGCACCGCATCGCCGAGCGCGTCCAGCGAGTCGAGCGCCCGCTGGCGCTGCGCCGTGGCGTCGAAGCTCAGCACGCTCATCGGCACCTTCTGCAGGGCCTCGGTCTTCTTGCGTGCGGTCACCACCACGGTGTCGAGCGCGGCCTCCTCGCTGGGCTCCACACCGGCATCCGCCGGCTGCGCCGCCGCCTGCATCGACAGCATCGCCCCCAGCCCGAGCCAGCCCGAGCGCACCGCAGCCGCCTTCCTCATTCCGCATCACCTCGAACAGCGCAGACCGCCCGCGCGTCCGCAACGCCGCGAATCTTGCCATAGCCCTGTCCAGCGGCGCGGGCTGGCGCCGGTCGACAGCGCTAGGAAATCCCCGACGCGGGGTAGGGCGCAGACGCATTCTCGGCCGGAGGCTGGGCCGACACGGCGGAGGCTTACACTGCGCTGCGACCGGTCAAGGCGGGGGAGGGTGCATGGATCCGAGCAGGGGACAGACCGCAGGTTCGGCGCCGACCGCCGGCAGCCAGCGCATCGAACTGCTCGACGCCCTGCGCGGCCTTGCCCTGCTCGGCATCCTGCTCGCCAACATCCACTACTTTTCCGGCTGGCTGTTCCTCGACGCCGAGGGGAGGGCGGCGATGGCCGGACCGGGCCTCGCCAGCATCGAGTGGTTCCTCTACCAGATGCTGATCGACGGCAAGTTCTACACCGTGTTCTCCTTCCTCTTCGGCATCGGCTTCGCCCTGCAGCTGGAGCGGCTGCGCCGCCGTCCGGACCGCGGAATCGCCCTGTACCTGCGCCGCCTCGGCGCCCTGCTGCTGATCGGTCTGGTCCATCTCTGCCTGATCTGGGATGGCGACATCCTTGCCCTGTATGCGCTCTGCGGCCTGCTGCTGCTCGGCGTTCGAGATCTCGGCGATCGCCAGCTGCTGTGGGGCGCCGGCCTGCTTATCGCGTCGCCGATCCTTGGCTGGCCGCTGCTGCGCTGGCTCGGCATCGAGCCCAGCTTCGGCCTCGAGCCGCTGGCCTACGCAATGTGGGGCGAGCTGACCGCAGGCTCCAGCCTCGGCCCGGTGGCCTGGCTGGCCCAGCCCGACTGGGACGCGCTGTGGGTCTGGATGCAGACCGGCCCGGTGTTCCGCGCCGCCTACCTGATCGAAAGCTGGCGGCTGCCCAAGGTGCTGGGGGTGATGATGCTCGGCCTCTGGGCTGGACGGCGGCTGGACAGGGGCCTGCTGACAGTTCGACCATTGCTCAAGCGCATCGCCCTGATCGGTCTCGGCCTCGGCCTGCCCGCCAACGCCGTGTACGCGGCCATCGGCGGCCTGCATCAGGAACAGATGCTCACCGGCATCCTCGCCCAGACCGTCTACGCCCTCGGCGTCGTGCCGCTGGGCCTGGCCTACGTCGCGCTGTTCGCAATCGCCTGGCAGCGCCGCGAGAAGCGGCTCGCCTGGCTGGCCGCGCCGGGGCGCATGGCCCTCAGCAACTATCTTGCCCAGTCGGTGATCTGCATTGCGCTGTTCTACGGCGTCGGCCTCGGCCTGATCGGACAACTCGACCCGTCGCAGTTCCTGCTGATCGCGCTTGCCATCTTTGCCTTGCAGGTCGCGTACTCGCGGCACTGGCTCAGCCGATTCCGCCAGGGCCCGATGGAAGCCCTCTGGCGCTGGGCCACCTACGGAAGCAGGGCAACGCAGCGCTGAGCCCGCAGCCACCCATTCCGCCAACCCACGCCACATCCGCAACGCGACATAATCTTCATTATGCGCACTGTAGCCAACTCATCCGCTGTGCTACGAACTCGCTCAATCCCAGAGCGGACTCGCGATCGCACCCAGGCTCGAACGCCACACCGGTCCGGTGCAGCTGCGCCTTTTCGTCGAATCGGGAGTGCCGGATGACGCAATCGAATTCGACCGTGCGTGTCCTCTCTCCCGTGTACAGAGCAAACATTAGCCGGAGCGCCTGTCCTTGGGACCCGATCGCCTCCTCGGAGATGAGCTGCATCCCCTGGGGGCTGATGTCCGCCCCCAGGGCGGTGAGCCTGCCGACACTACCGCGCTGCGATATCTTCACCACGAGCGCGGTGCGCAGCCGGTGCGCCGCGCGCACGCTGCGTGCATTGACCGACTCCGGGTAGGAAAGCATCCAGCATCGCCCCGGGCGCTCGATAATCCTGCACAGTCGCGCCTCGAACTCGAAAGCGAATCGCCCGTTGAACCCTTTCACCATGAGTTGCGAGCCCGTCCTGAACGCCTTCCAGTCAGCCGGCTGAGGCATCACCAGCATTCCCTTTCCTGCTTCGGCCCCACAGAATCTCACCGGCAATGTTCGCCGCGAACCTTCGGATTCGCTGTCGACCTCCATCTCCGCACCGCGAAGCATCTGCAGTTCCTGGAAGTGCGCAGGCACGAATTCCGGCCTGGTCGTCGAGGCTGCCTCTTCATCGTCGATGACCTCACCGGGCAGGTGAACGACGAAGATCCGATGCGCCACTTCCTGGGAGAGTCTCTCCGAAATGAATGCCCGCGCGGTTCTGGACACCTGGAGAACACTTTCGACAACCGAGGCCTCATCCTGTCCGGTCAGCTTGGACAACCGCGAAATCGTCTCCTCCAGGGGCCGTGTGCGCGGGCGATGGGCAATCCCGGCCGCCAGATCGTGCGCAATCTCGATCGCCACCACCTGATGGTCCTGCAGGAAGGATGCAAGCACCGCAACGCGGCTCGATTCGCGCAAGCGCCAGCGCTGGGCCAGCAATTCGGACAGGGTCCGTGGTTCGAAACAAAGCAGGTCCCATTCCACCGAATCGTGCCCGCAACCGGCGCGAAGTGCCGCCAAGGGCCACGCGGAGAACCGTTCGTCGAGGCGATCGAGATGCGACCACAGCACGATGGGGCCGAGCCGTGAAAGAAGGGCGAGCAAGCTGACAGCCGGGTCATCGCCAAGGCCAGCTTCCTGGCAGATCATCCGAGCCTGGGCCGATGCATGAAGGGCAACGCCCAGCTCCTCACACACCCTGCCCGTCCTGTCCTCCGATGCGAAGTCCTCGACCACCGCGCATGCGAGCGCCACCTCAACCACCCGGTCCACGCCGAGCTCGGCGACTGCGTGACCAAGCTCGGTCATCGGATTGGGGCTGCGCCGGTACAGCGCACTGTTGGCGACCTTCAAGATGCTCGCTGAAACGGAGGCATCCGCTGTCAGAATGTCCGCCAACTCGTCGGATCGACCCAAGGGGTTTTCTCGCCACGCACAGACCCGGGCAGCGGTGGTGGCCAGAATCGGAGGGTCCTTAAGCGTCAGCGCATCAAGCCAGGCCTCAAGCCCTTCCCGCTGCTCCACGCCGGTGAACCGTGGGCAGCCAGGAGAGGACCCCTCCTGACCCGGCGCGCCGGCACCGCGCCCTGGATGAGGCGACTGGTCCGTCACGTCCTTCGCTTCCATAGATCACTTCATCCAATCAACATCGAGCATTGATCGAGGGGGCGTCGGGCCAGCCCCTCCGCCACCTTACCCCTGGGGCGGAGGGCATGCCAAGCATCTGTAGAGGCACCCCTGCCCGCTGGAAGGCACCGGCGGCGCGACGCCGGCTCTGCCAAGAGAATCGGGGGCTGCGCGCGGTGGCCAACTTGAACCTGGCACCACCAGGTTCCACTGTGTCCGCCTTGGTGCGTACGAGTACCGTGGCAACGCAGAACCGCCCGTGTGGGCTCGCTGATCGGCTCGCCGCTCTGAACATGTGGGGAGTCGAACGGACGTCAGGCCGCCCAGGAACGATGATCCTGACTCAAACCCTGAGCAAGGCGCGCTGGGCATACCACGCACCGTGGAGGACGTCTCATGAACCTTGTCATTTGGCTAATCATCGGCGGCCTCATCGGTTGGCTCGCCAGCATGGTGATGAGAACCCGCGATCAGCAGGGCACGATTCTCAACGTCGCCGTCGGCATCATCGGCGCCTTGATCGGCGGATGGTTCCTCTCCCCTCTGGTGGTCTTCGGCCCGATCAACCAGGACAACATCAGCATACCCGCGATGTTCGTCTCGTTCGTCGGCGCGGCGATCCTGCTGGCCGTGATGAACTTGGTCCGCGGCGGAGCAGTTCGCTGACCCACAGCCGCCCTCCCCTGTCCCACCCGGGAGACTTTGAACAAGTCCAGCGCGGGGCACGGGACTTGTTCAGAGTCTCCCTGAAGGGAGCACCATGGGCAGCAAGATTGAAACACGTGGCGAGAACGCCAGAAGCAATCTGATCTCCGGCGCGTCCGGCGTGCATTCGGTCGGCGCTTGTCGACGCGGAGAGCCTCTATCCGGGTCGCAGCATCGACGACGCCGAACCCGAGATGTCGCGTCACTGCGGCAGCAGCGCTGGCGCCTCAACCTTGAAGCGGGGCAGCGCCAGGTACGCGGCTCGTGACGCCCGGAACCGGGCAAACATTGCGCTGTGACGCCGGCACAGGAGCAGAGTCGGCACAGACACCCTGGTTGCAGGTTCCTCCCCTTCCCTGCGCTGCTGTGTGTCGACCCCGATCGCACGGGATTGGAGCTCGCCCGCGCAGGCGGGGACCATCTCACGACGGGAGACCTGTGGATGGGCATCCCGCGATCATTCTCCGCGGTCTTGCGCCGACCGACACTCCGTCGCGAGGCTGGGCATCCACCGCTGCGCGCCCGGTCACCACGCCTTCGACCAGGGCGGGGTACAACAGCGCCCCCACGGCGACCTCGAGCACGGCAGACTGGTACGTAGCGTAGTCAACCATCACCAGGCAGCCAAGCACGCCTCCTCGGCAGTGCAGCCGGGAACGAAGTCCATCAAGCACACGTGGCTCGCTGAGTTCGACCGGACCAAGGGCAGGCTTTCAACGATGGGCCCATCAGTGCATCGCGGACATCGTTCCTGGTGCGGTCGTCGGAATGATCGGTCGGTGCGCATCCAGGAAGACACGCCGGCATGATCCGACGGGCCCCGCACGCCCCGCCGCGCTGCTCTTCAATGAGTGCGGCGCGCAAAAGCGGTCATCATCGGTTTGACGCTGATGCCGTGCAGCAGGATCGACAGGGTCACGACGATGAGCGTCAGGTGTACCAGTTGCAGTGCCAGCGACTCCGGAAGGCCATGCTGGATGGCATACATCAGATAGTACAGTGACCCCATGCCGCGCACGCCGAACCAGGCGCACAGCCCCTGGGTGCGCCACGGCGTGCCCGTGGGCAGCAAGGCGAGAAATACGCTCAGTGGTCTGGCGACAAGAAACACGAACAGGGCCAGTCCCACCGCCGCCCAACTCCAGGAATTGAGGAACAGCGAACCGCCGACCAGCAGAACCAGAATCAACTCGGACAGCCGCTCCAGATGTTCCTTGAAAATCAACGATCGAGTGCTGATCGAATCATCGGCAACCGGGTCAGAGCGATTCGGGGAGGTCGACGAGGGAGCGTCAGGCATGGAAGGTTCTACATGTGCCGACCGAGCCAGTAGCGTTTCCGTCTGGCGTAGCGCCACCGCGGCCGCGAACACCCCGATGAAACCCCAGGCGTTGACCCATACACACGAGCCGTAGACCACACCGATCAGTCCCAGACCGAGGAAATCATGCAGCAGCTCCGGGTTGACCTCGTCCCGCCGCAATGCGCTGCTCAAACGTGCCAGGGCAACGCCACCGAGCACCCCCAATGCGATCGCCGCGCCGATGGCCCACAGCACATCCACGAGTAGCCATCGTAGACCCGAGTCTCCAAGATCGTGGAGGCCAAGCAAGCCCAACCCGAGAACCACGAACGGGAATGCGCTGCCATCGTTCATCCCTGCCTCGCAGGTCAGATTCATTCGCAGCTGATTGCGATCCCCCGGACGCCGCACCTGCACCTCGGTGGCCAGCACCGGGTCGGTCGGCGCAACGATCGCGCCGAGCAGGATGCCTGCGCCCAGTGGGAGGTCCAGAACGTAGCAGGCGAAGCCCGCCACCATCGCCACCGAAATGCTCATCGCCAGCGTTGCCAGCAGGACCGGCGCACGCCACGCGGGCCAACGAAGCGGCACCGGCATCTTCACCCCGGCGGAGAACAATGCGATCAAGACCGCCACTTCGGTGAGGACCTCGAGCAGGGCGGACTGCTTCAACGGGTTGAAATGGAACAAGTGCAGCACGGTGGGGCCGACCAGCAACCCCACCGCCAGATAGATGATGGCTGGCGTGATCGGGGCGCGCCGCATCAAGGTTTGCCCAAGCCCCATGGCCAGCAACAGAAATCCTATCAACAAGAACCATTGGGCATTGCTCATGGACGTCACGGCCTTTGATACGCTGGCGCTGGTTACTGCCAGCAAAAGCAGGTTCAGTGCAAGACGGTTGATTGTGCAAGGGGTCGCGGCCAGAACCTACGGCTTGGAGGCAAGATCGCGACACTCGACAGCGCACTCTGCACGCCGGCGTCGAAGCCGGAACCGCGATTGCGGGGCACCGCATGGGACAGGCCTTCCGGCTGTGCGGCGGGAGCCGCGACAGCGTCGGCAGCCTCCGCCTCCGGCACTGCGGGCCGTGCCCCGCGGGGCGGACTTGGTGCCGGCGCCGTTGGCCGGCGACGGAGTTGCCGCGCCGGCAGGGATCTTCGCTTTCTGGCAGCGAGTAGCCGCCGAGTCGGAGGCGATGGAGGACGAGACCGAGATCGACTACGACGTTCCGGCTGATCCGGGTCGGCCTTCGCACGCGTCGTGGCGCAGCAGGCGTTGGCATCCGTGTGATGCGACCGAGCGAATGATCGCCGTAGTCAGTGAGCCAGTCGGCGACGCGGACTGCATGGCATCCAGCCCCGATCCACCCGGAGGCTCAGCCGAGGCGCGCCGAGGCCGAGGAGCAGCGCCGCCAAACCCGGCAGCCACATGTGTTGGGCGGCTGACTCTCAGCCGGCGCATCTGGATGGGAACCGCCCCACGAGAAGTCGTCCGGCCTGTCATGCACCCTGCCCCGCGCAACCGTTCAAGGCAGTCGCGCAATAGGGCGGCTCGCTTGGGCCAACCATTTCCCAGTGTGTGCCGGCCAGCAGATCGAGGCGCTGGAAGAGCACGGGGCGACTGAGTTTGGTTATCACCAGGAGTTCGACTGCCAAGTGCTT
Source organism: Pseudomarimonas salicorniae (assembly GCF_023156535.1). Lineage (GTDB taxonomy): Bacteria > Pseudomonadota > Gammaproteobacteria > Xanthomonadales > Xanthomonadaceae > Pseudomarimonas > Pseudomarimonas salicorniae. The sequence continues at coordinate 126,278 of NZ_JALNMH010000003.1, forward strand.
CTGCTCGGCGACCACCAATGCATCCTCGTCGAAAAAGAGTCCCGGCGATGGATCCACCTCGCTGACCTCCGCGTTGGAAGCGCGCCAGATCTTGAACAAGCCGTCATCGCGCAGCGCTTGTTGCAGCTCGAGCGCGAAACCGGCAGGCCCGAGCCCGGGCAAATCCAACTCGCTGATCCCTTTGTGCGTTCGTGGCGTGTCCGGCAACCAGAACCGGTAGTGTGTGATCTGACTGTTCCGAATCACAGGGGGACCGGGAACCACACGTGCTTCTGCCGAAGTGACACGGTTGCGGCCATCGCTTTTTGATCGATACAGCGCAACATCCAGTCGATGCAGCAGCGACGTTCCATCTTCCGAGGGATGCAACTGGGCCACGCCGAAACTGGCCGTGAAGGCCTGTTTCAGACTGGGTAGCAAGGAGTCGGCAATTTCCGCCCGCATCAGTTCAGCCTTGCGCAGCGCAGGCTTGATTCTCGTGTTCGGGAGCAGTACGACAAACTCCTCCCCGCCGATTCTGGCGATGGTGTCGCTGGATCTGAGATGGGCTTGCAAACGCCGACAGATCTCAGTCAGGACCCTGTCTCCGGTAGCGTGACCGAACTCATCATTCACTCGCTTGAACAGGTCGAGATCGATCATGATCGCGCTCAGCTGCTCCCTGCCCCGGCGTGCCCGACCAATCTCGGCAATCAGCGCCTGATCCAGCCTGCGGCGATTTCCCACGCCGGTCAGAGGGTCGGTCAGGGAGGTCTCGACGACCCGCTGGACGTGCAGCTTGAGAGCGTCGTGTTCTCGCTGAAGCGTTCTGAGCGCCAGGGACTGGCCCAGATCCGACTGCTCCAGATCCGACTGCGGACCAGTCCGACCTGGAGAACGCCCAAGGTCATGCTCGGCCAGCAGATGAACGCCACGCTTGCTCAGCCAAACGCACCCTCGCAGCGGATAGGGCTCGCTCGGTAGATCGGCGAGCTCCAGCATGCCCCAGTACTCCGCAACCGGATTCATCTCGGCGGAGCTCACAAGCTCAGCAAAGGACGGGGTCACAAAACAGCGCGCGACGTTCATCCCAGAGAGCGCCGGAACCGAGGTCGACAGCAAGCGGCGAAAGCCTGCGTTCCACTGCAACAGGTTGCCCTGACGATCCAGCAAGGCTGCCGCGATACTCAGCAGGCCATTGATCTGCGGGGACGACCGCGCGCTCGCCGACGAACCACGATCTGACCGAGCATCGGTCATGAGCATGGATGAGTGCAGAATCGTCAGCGGATGAACGGTGATGGTCAATCTGCTCTCCCCTGCCCAGGTGCATCTCATTCTGGGCGGATGGCTATGAGCCCCATACTGGTCCTCGCCCATGATGTCGTCGGTGCGTTAGCGCACGAGATCGATTGAGGGCAGGCGTCACCCGAGGACTTCTTCAGCGGCCGCTGGAGAACTGCAAAGGCTCTACTTTCCATCGGTACGGCAGCAGCGTCTCGATGTCCGGGTTCGGCGTGATGGACAGTCGGATGTCGGCGTCCGATGCCTCGTTCCCTGGTCTCGAGGCCGGTGAGGGGCAGCAGAGACCTGCGCGGGCTGTGAGGATCCAGCCAGCCATCACCCGGAGGGCCCGAACAAGGTGACACCGCCCGATGGGTTGGACGGCCGCCGTCATGCGCCCCATGTGTGGCGCGCAGACCTGCCGGATTCAGCTATGGTGGCTCCCAATGCAAAATCAGACGCCCCGCAGATCACCATGACCCGATCCATCGCCGTGATCGGCTCCGGCATCGCTGGCCTTGCCGCCGCCCACGGCTGCCGCGCAGCCGGCTTCCAGGTCACCCTGTTCGAAGCCCAGCCCGACATCGGCATGGCCGCCCACACGCTCAAGGTCGACGGCGGCATCGTCGATGTCCCGCTGCGGGTCATGAACCCCAAGGTCTGGCGCAGCACCCTGGCGCTGGCCCGCCGGGTCAAGGTCGAAACCTTTCCGGTCGAGGTCAACAGCTCCTGCACCGACGCCCGCGGCCACACCTGGTTCCGCAGCGCCCGCATGCCGCTCACCGGCTGGCCGATCACCGGCTCCTGGCGTCACCTCGGACCGAAGGCCGCACGCCTTGGCCTCGGCATGCTCTGGCTCGCGCGTCTGACCCGTCGCCTCCATGACAGCCGCTCGGACCTCACCCTCGGCGAAGTGCTCGACCAGGAAACCGTCGACCCGCTGTTCTGGCGCGGACTGATCCTGCCCATCCTGCTCACCATCTGCACCTGCGACGAAGAGCATCTGCTGGCCTGGCCCGCCGGCGAACTGCTCGACGTGCTGCACCAGATCCTCCACGAGGGCCAATCCCTGCGCCTGCGCGGCGGCACCCACGCCCTGGCCAGCGCCCTGGCGGATGGCGTGTCCAGGCACGTCGGCAGCAAAGTCGCCGAAGTCCGCCAGCGCCCAAGCGGCATCGAGGTGCACAACCAGCGCGGCGACGGCGGCCGCTACGACGCCGCCATCGTCGCCACCCAGGCCAATCAGCTCGACTTTCTCGACGCCAAACAGTTCAGCGCCGAACGCGACCTGCTCAAAGGCATCCGCTACGCCCACGGCGAACTCGTCGTCCACCGCGACGAACGCTTCATGCCCCGCCATCGCCGCGACTGGTCCGAACTCAACTTCCAGGTCGACCCCGACACCCAGCGCCCGATGTTCACCGTCTGGGTCAACGCCGTAGAACCCACCCTCGCCCACCAGCCCCCGGTCTTCCAGACCTGGAACCCCAACTTCGAACCCGACCCGAAGTACATCCTGGCAAGACAACCCCTGCAGCGCGCCGTCGTCACCGCCGACACCCGCGACATCCTCAAGGCCCTTAACAGCTGGCACCGACAGCCCGGTCGCAAGCTGTTCTATTCTGGCTCCTGGGCGCACAAGGGCGTGCCGCTGCTTGAGTCGGCGGTGCGCTCGGCGAACGGAGTAGTTAAGTTGCTAAAGGGTTAGAGCTGCCCTACCCTCGCGGGCGCTGCAGCCGGCGCGGGCACGCCTATCTGCCGGTGTGACCACTGCGCCGGATCGGGCCAAATCGATTCGGCAAGTGTCGACCCGGAACGCGCCTTCGGTGATGTGTGCTTTGGGCGCGAAGTTCGCATTCGCCCCGGCCCCGCTGTAGGAGCCAGCTTGCTGGCGATAGGCGCCCCGGACGGAACGATCGCCAGCAAGCTGGCTCCTACACGCAACGGTGCTGCAAGGTCCGGTTTGCGCCGCAAAGCAGGCCTTGCCGCAGTCAAATTGTGGGAGCGCCCTTGGGCGCGACCGCAGCGCTACGGCTTCACCACAGACCGCGGCCAGAGCGGAACTCCGCGGTCGCGCCCAAGGGCGCTCCCACAGTCGGGCCTCCTTGGGCGTCGGCGAAGCCCCATAGGGTGCGCCTTGGGCGCACCGATACGGGCGTTCGGACGGTGCGCCCGGTGCGGCCAGCCGCACCCTATGAATGTCCGCTTTGCGACCAGATTTCGCCTATGCGAGCGCGCAGTCCTGGCCGGAACCAGACTGTCAGCAGTTGCGCATCTGATGGCCACTGCCCGGCCCTACGCCCGGCACAGGTCCCTTGTCGCCCGCCATACACGCCATCCCATCAGCGTGATGGACCTACTAAAGAAGCCCTGGCGATTGCCAGTGGGCAATCCGAGGTCCATCGAGGTATCCCCCGATCCCGCGAGAGTGCTTGCTTGCTCTCGATGCCAAGCAATCGCACTGATGGCCCGCTACGGAAAGCACGGCTTCGCGTCCGCCGAGGCGACCCCTGGACCTGGTCGTGGATTCCGTTCCGGCCCGCTTGCGCGAGACAGGGACGACCGGAATGGGGGGCTGTCATCTTCGGCGTACACCCCAGCGCGCCTTGCCCTCTCCTCCACCCGTCCGTCAAGCACTTCATGTCCTCATCCGACGCTGGTCAATTTTTGACCACTTCGCTTGACACGCCTTTGCCGGCAACGGCTGCAGACGTCCATCGACGGGTTGTCCACAGCCCTATCCCCGGCGTTCGTGGATAACTCACGGGGGACTTCGGGGCCGGGTTGCGCCGATGCGCTCCCGCGTCGGCGCGGAGCGCGCCTCTTGACTTGCCTGAGGGGCCCGCTCTCGAGCTTCTCGAAGCGCTCGTCAACCTCGCCGGGCACGGGTCTGACGATCGTCCGCGCTGCGCTGCAGACCGTGGCAGTTCCTCCGCTCTGCGGTCGGGGGCAAGCCCCCTCCTACAGTAGGGCTTTGTTGGTGGTGCGATGGCGATGTCGTCTTAGAGCGTAAGTCGGATTCTCATAGGGTGCGGCTGGCCGCACCGCGCATACCGTCCGAAGGCTGGTAACGGTGCGGCGAGCCGCACCCTATAAGAACTCGTCGAGCATGAGCGGAGCGACGTCGCGGCATCTGCTGCTGTCGGGTTGGCCGACGCGGAGGCAGCGTGGGCGTTTCATAACGTCAAGTCTTCGCATGCTCACCGTTGGACGAACCTCCCCAAGCGCGGGCGCTTTCTGTGGGAGTGCCCTTGGGCGCGACCGCGGATCTGCACGCTGGCCGCGGTGCGAGGCGGGTCCGCTGCGCTGCAGACCGTGGCAGTTCCTCCGCTCTGCGGTCGGGGGCAAGCCCCCTCCTACAGTAGGGCTTTGTTGGTGGTGCGATGGCGATGTCGTCTTAGCGCGTAAATCGGATTCTCATAGGGTGCGGCTGACCGCACCGCGCATACCGCCCGAAGGCTCGTATCGGTGCGCCAAAGGCACACCCTATAAGGGCTTGCCGAGAACGAGCGAAGCGATCGGGCGGATTCTGCGGCGGGTCTGGCCAGCCGGTCCCTCTGAACTCACAGTTCAACTTCGTTCACCTGTCGCGGCGTCTGTTCACCTTCCAGTTCGCATCCGCTGGACAGGATTGCGCTACCAGCGCCGATTCGAGCGCCCCAAGGAGTGCCCCATGGCCAAGCGTGCCCCGCAGGAAGTGTTCGCCCGCCGCATCAGCGGCGATCCCGGAATTGCCGAGAAGCTGCTCGACGTGGTCGGGAAGATCCCCACCCCGCGTGAGGGCAAGGCTGCCGATCCGGAGCCCCGGGCGCGGGAGATTGCGCGCAAGGCCGCAGCCAAGGCGGCGGCGTCCGCGGGCACGCTGGCCCTGCCGCCGGGGCCGCTGGGCTGGCTGACCATCGGGCCGGAGCTGTATGCGGTGTGGAAGATCCAGGCGCAGATGGTGGCCGATATCGCCGGCGCCTACGGCAAGCCCGAGCTGCTGACCCGCGAGCAGATGCTCTACTGCCTGTTCGGCCACACCGCGGCCAGCGCCTTCCGCGATCTGGTGATCCGGATCGGTGAGCGCTACGTGGTCCGACGCGCGCCGCTGTCGGCGCTGTACGCAATCGGCAACAAGATCGCCCTGCGCATCGCCCAGCGCAGCGCCGGCCGCATCATCACCCGCTGGGTACCGGCGCTCGGCGCGCTGGGCGTCGCCGGCTACGTCTATATCGACACCGGCCGCGTCGCCGACACCTCGATCGAGCTCTTCAGCTCCGGCGTACGCATCGAGGGCGAGCTCGAGGTCGAGGGGGTCGAAGAGATGGCCAAAGCGGAGGCTGCCAGCAGGCGGACCAAGACGGGGGGCAGAGCCAAGGCCAAGGCCAAGGCCAACTCCAGATCCAAGGCGAGCTCTGAAGCTGCCGAATCCAGGGGCCCGACCCGCAAGCCGGCCTCGACCGCCAAGCCCCCCTCCCCGGCAAGCAAGGCAGCCAGCCGCCCTGCTCCCTCGCGCAGGCCCTCCGCGCCTCGCAAGCCGCGCCGCAAGCTGAATGGCGCCGGGGCCAGCCATCCCAGCGAGGGCTGAGCGAAGAGCACATCAGGCTCGTACGCCCTCGCCGTGCGACTGATGAGCCGAGCGCTTGGGTTCCCGATCATGAGGCGGCGCGTGCTTTGAGCTGGCTGTGATGCGCGCCCGGTTTGGTCTCCCGGGCAGGGTGGGTTCGACGATCCTTTGGAGTCTTCTTTGGGCGTGAAGCAGACATTTATAGGGTGCGGCTGGCCGCACCGGGCGTCCGAACGCCCGTATCGGTGCGTCCAAGACGCACCCTATGGGGCTTCGCTGACGCCCAACGAAGCCCGACTGTAGGAGCGCACATGGGCGCGACCGCGGAAATCCGCTCCGACCTCGGTCTGTGGTAACTCCGATGGGCCGCGGTTGCGGCCAAGGGCGCTCCCACAATTCGACTGCGGCAAGGTCTGCTTTGCGGCGCAAACCGGACCTGGCAACGCCGTTGCGTGAGTAGGAGCCAGCTTGCTGGCGATAGGCGCCCCGGATGGGATGATCGCCAGCAAGCTGGCTCCTACATTCGGGTTTTGCGGAAGGTCTGCTGCGCGCCCTATGCAGACACTGGCCTTCGCCCCCGGCGCCGGGTGTACGGCGCCGGGGGGCTGGCTTATCGCGCCGGGGGGCGCGGCTCGGGGACGCGGTTGCGGATGGGCGGGATGGTTCGCAGGTAGGCGTAGATGGCCTCGAGGTCGGCATCGGTGAAGTTGTTGTAGACCGGGATCGGCATCGGCGGCAGGATCGGCCGCCCGCGGCCGAGGTGACGGCCGGTGCGGATGGTGTTCTTGAAGTCGTCGACGGTCCACTTGCCGAGGCCGGTCTCAAGGTCCGGGGTCAGGTTGGCGGTGAAGCTGACGCCCCAGCCCCCGGAGTAGGCAGTGTTGGTCCCCGCCGCGACCATCTTCCAAGGACCGTCGGGCAGCACCGGCGCCTCGGGCATGACCAGGCCTTCCGGGTGGCCGGAGAGCATGCGGGTCATGTCGGGCTCGGGGCCGTTCGGGCCGTCCTTGAACGGAGTGTGGCAGTCGTGGCAGCCGGCGGTGTTGACCAGGTAGCGACCGCGTTCGCTGGGCTCGGGTTGGGCACCGGCCTTGTCCTCGGCCAGGACATTGGCCGACGCCGCCAGAAGGCCGAAGGCCAACAGGGCGCTGCAGCGGCCGGCGCGAAGGGGGTGGGAAGATGGGTGCATCGGAACTCCTTAGTGAGCGGGCAGGTGATCGATCCAGCGCTGGATCAGGACCAGCGCTGAACTGTCCGGATGCCGCGTGCCCAAGGGCGGCATCTGGATGTACGGGTTGCGCGAGGCCATCCGCGCAAACAGCTGGCTATGCTTCGAGTTGCCGGGGACCAGGCGCCGGTCGAGATCGGCCGCGCGGGTGCGCGCCGGCGGCTCGATCAGGCTGGCCAGCACCGAGGCCGCATCGCTGTCGCTGCGCTGGTCCAGATAGAGCTCGAGCGAGGCCATCGGCCCGACGCGGTTGTGGCAATGGCTGCAATTGCCGTGCAGGTAGCCGAGCACGGCACGCTCCTCGTCGCTGCCGGCAATGCGCGGCGGCTGGTCGGTCCAAAGCGTCGGGGCATTGCGCAGCAGCTCGCGCTCGATCAGCGCGCGCAGGTCGATCTCATCGCTTCCGGTCCGCGCCGGCGTCGGCTCGCGGTCGTGCGAGAGCTGCAGCGCCGAGAAGCCCAGCACGCGGGTCGCGGCGGCCTCGTGGCAGCCCTGGCAGTCGAAACGCGACGGGACCTCGTAGCGGCCGTCCGGACTGCCGGCGACCTGCTCCAGGCGCTGGCCGCGATCGGATGCCAGCACGGCATCACGCCCGTCCTCGGTCCAGACATAGGTGGCGTAACGCCAGCTGCCGTCGGCCAGCCGCTCGATGTAGCGGGTCTCGACCGGGCGCTCGTAGGCGAACTCCTTCCACAGCCGCGTGCCGGGCGGGAACTCCCAGGCGTCGGGGTCGCTGGCATCGATCTGCGTGCCGGGCGGCAGGGAGATCCAGCGCCGCTTGCGGGCGCCGTCTGTCCACAGCGGGTACTGAGGTGAAAAGGCGAGGTGCTCGCTGGCCACCTTGGTGGTGCCGGTCTCGAACAGGCCGGTGTCGCTCAGGCGCTCCGGCAGAGGAGAAGCCAGGGCCAGGCTGGCGACGCAGCCCGACAGCCCGGCCAGCAGTCGGCCCAGCGCCCTTCCCGCCCTAGCAGGCCCGGCGGCAGCCTCAACGGTGATTGTGGGAGTGGGCAAGCGAGATCTCTCGAACCAGTCACAGGCGATCAACGGAAAGCCACGCGGCCACGCATCATTGCGGGCAGGCTGCGTTCAGCTGGGAGCTAGGTTCGAGGAGGGTGCCGGCGGCGCTGCTCGCCCTTCGATACCTCAGGGCGAACGGTTCGGGCCGTGCGGCGGCGGTTGCTGCTTATAGGGTGCTGCCTTGGCGCACCGATACGGGCGGATGGGGGGTACGCCGGTGCGCCCAGGCGCACCCTATGGGGTGCACGGGCCTTGCGGCGCCGCAGCGGGCCCGCTCGCCCTTCGATACCTCAGGGCGAACGGCTCGGGCCGTCGGCGGCGGTTGCTGTTTATAGGGTGCTGCCTTGGCGCACCGATACGGGCGATGGGGAGGTACGCCGGTGCGCCGAGGCGCACCCTATGGGGGTGCACCGGCCTTGCGGCGCGGTCGCGTGGGCCCGTTCGCCCTTCGATACCTCAGGGCGGCCGCGCGGCGGCGGTTGCTGCTTATAGGGTGCTGCCTTGGCGCACCGTTACGGGCGTTGGGGGCACGCGCGGTGCGCCGAGGCGCACCCTATGGGGAGCGGCGATCGAACTAGTTGCAACTCCAGGCAGAAACGTCACCGGATTCGAAGCCGTCGCTGAAAATCTCCGGCGGCAATTCGGTGCGGGAGAACAAGCGGGTGTTCTGGCCGGTGGCATCCGGGCCGGTGAAATAGGTCTTTCGCTGTTGCGGATTGAACGTGGCCAGGCATCCATCGATCGGCCCACCCACCCCGTCGAGCGGAAACAGCGGGTCGATGACCGATGCCCCCATCTCATCCAGCTGGAAAAAATCGTCGAAGATCAGGTTCGTGCGCGGCTGCGAACCCGGCACGTGGATCGCCGTGCCGCCCTGGAAGGTGTACTGCCCGGCGCTGCTGTTGACCGCTCCGAGCACCCCGGCCGTAAACCCCGAGGGGTTTCCGGTATCGAAGTTGATGGTCCGGGCGAGGTCATCGGCGTTGTAGAGGAACGTAAACACGCCGTCCCCCACCCTTGCCGCGGAGGATTCGCGGACGATGGTGAAGCTCCCCGGCGGCGCCCCCAGGTTGACGATATTGGTGTGGGTCGGCGCTGGAGGAAACGGCGAGCGGGTGTCGAACGAGGTGATGCGGATCTGCCCGTTCGACTGCTGGCTGAGGATGGCGGCCTGCGGGCTTCGGGGATCGGTGGCGAGCTGGTCGCGTACGGCGCCGCTGAAAGGGCCGCGGGCATCGGCGTAGCGACCATAGAAGGTGTAATCGCTACCCCCTTCGGGAGAGTGGAAGATCTCGATCTCGCTGTCATTGAAGTCCTGCGCGGTGATGAAATAGCCGGCCGTGGTGCGACCACAGTCGGCGGTGGTGTAGTTGCTGGCGGTGGTGCCGGGAATGGTCTGGGTGGACCAGACGCTTCCGTTGAAATGGGCGACCTCGACGTTGAAGTCCTTGATGTAGGGAACGACCGCCGTATTGCCTCTGGCGCAGATGTCGCCCACCGCGAAGAGCGTGGCAGAGCTGTCGATGAAGGTGCTGGTGGTGCCGGTCCCGTCGAAGGGCGGCGGCGTGGTGATGGCATCGATGCGGTTCTGGCCGCCACTGCTGGAGAGAACCACCGACAACCAGACACCGAAGTCATCGAGGTTGTCTCCCTTCGCGGCTTGCCCATTGGCGCGCAGCGTTCCCCGCCCTGTGCTGAGCCCGGCCATCTTGATTTCGAGCGGCCTGACGGTGGAGATCTGGGCGCTGTCCCACTGCCCCGGCGGCCCGGACAGAGCGGCGGGGGTGAATGTGCTGAGGGCGAGCGCGGCAAGAAAATACCTGGACATGATCCGACTCCTCTGGATGAGATGGTCGGCCCAGGGCGCAACTTGCTTGTTAGAGTTCCGGGGCGCCGTGGATCAGCCGCCGGTGCGCTGCACGCGGTGCGAACACGCGGCGGGCGAATGCACAGATCCGTGCCCCTCACTCTGGACTTCCGGACCTTAGCACAGGGGGCGGGATGGGGCAGCTTGTCGAACGGCGGCGAAGGATGGCCTCTGCAACTCGGCTGAACAGTATGTTCAGTGCGTTTTCTGCTCAGTCGGCCGCGGACGAGAGATGTGGCGGACTGCCCGGCCGTACGCCGAGGCACAGGGGTTGATGCAATAACCGAGGAGCAATGCAGTTCTGCGGTCGCGGCCATGTCCGCTCCTACAGGAGAAGCGCTTCGTCGCCGTTGCGGGAGTGCGATCCGGGCGCGACCGTGGAGCCGCGTTCTGCCCCGGTCCGACGCGACCAACTCAGCGCCGCGGTCGCGGGCAAGCCCGCTCCTACAGGAGAACCTGGCGCGACGGGACGCTGCCTGGCTCAGTCGGGATCGGCGGGCGGGGGCGGCGTGCCGGGCTTCTTGTTCAGGCCATTGGCGACAAAGGCTGCAAACGCGGCGAGGAAGGCGATGCCGAGGATCAGCTGGGCGAACCCGTCAGACAGCGCGAAGGCGAGCGCCAGCAGACCGATCAGCAGAGAGTCTGAGAACTGCATGACGCTGGCGCGGATGATGCGGTCGTTCATCGGTCATTTCTCCCTGCGACGTGGATTGGGCCCAAGTGTAACCCTGCACTGCTGCACCATTGCCACACACCCTTGTCCGTAGCCCATTTGGAAGCGGGCCTTCGGCTGCGAATGCGGCGTTGGGTCCTTGCGCGAAGTCGGGTCGATGCCTGGCGCCGCGGTCGCGCCCGAGGACACTCCCGCAGGACTGCGTTGGGGCGATGTACTGAGCCCCTCCCCTTTCCGCGCCCAGCGGCGGAGGGGGGATGAGCCACGCTTGCAAGCCGAAGGCTTGCGTGCCGAAGAACGCCCGCAGGCTACGAGGGAGGGCCGGGCGGTTGGGAGGGTGGTGTTGGCGCGCCAAGGGCTAGGCAGTGACTCCGGCCATCGCCCCGCTCGAGCCGGCCTCGCCGAGCACTTTCTCCAGCAGGTCCATCTCCACCGGCTTGACCAGGTGCTGGTCGAAACCGGCCTCGCGGGAGCGCTGGCGGTCGGACTCCTGGCCCCAGCCGGTCAGGGCGACGATCAACGCACTCTGCGCCCAGGACTCACCACGCATGGCCCGGCAGACCTCATAGCCGCTCATCGTGGGCAGGCCGATGTCGAGAAAAACCACTTCCGGCTCGAACTCGCGCGCTGTGCTCAAGGCTTCGGGGCCGTCGTAGCTGGCCCGCACTTCGTGCCCCCAGAGCTTCAGCATCATCTTCAGGCTCTCGGCCGCGTCCCGGTTGTCGTCGACCACCAGCACTCTTCTCGACGCACGCTCGCTGGCGGCCGCGTGACCCTCGGAATGCGCCGGGTTCTGCCCGTCCACGGGCAGCGGAAGCTGAACGGTGAACTCGCTGCCGCAGCCGGGCCCGTCACTGGCCGCCTCCACCGTGCCATCGTGCAACTCCACCAGACGTTTCACCAGGGTCAGACCGATGCCCAGACCGCCCTGCGCGTTGCGCGTGCTGCGGTCGACCTGGGTGAACATCTCGAAGATCATCGTCAGCGCGTGAGGCGGGATGCCGAGCCCGCTGTCGCGCACACGCACCACCGCCTTGCCGTTCTCGACGGAGGCGGCGATGTCGATGTCGCCGCCCGGCGATGTGTACTTCGCGGCATTGTTGAGCAGGTTGGCAAAGACCTGGGCCAGCCGCACCCGATCGGCCTGCAGGATGACCGGGTTCGCCGGCAGCGCCAGTCGCAGCCGGTGTTCGAACTGCTCCAGTACGGGCCGACTGGTTTCGACCGCGCTCTGGATGACATCGGAGAGTGCGACGCGTTCCTTGCGCAGCTCGAGGCGATTGCGGGTGATGCGCGAAACATCGAGCAGGTCGTCGACGAGGCGGACCAGATGGTGCAGCTGGCGCTCCATCATGGACCGCGCCGTGGCGACCTCGGCGTTCTCCGGGCTGGCCAGGCGAAGGATGCTTAGACCGTTGCGGATCGGCGCCAGCGGATTGCGCAGCTCATGCGCCAGCGTGGCAAGGAACTCGTCCTTGCGCCGATCCGACTGGCGCAGCTCGGCATACAGTTCCGCGTTATCGATGGCGATACCGGTGCGGTGGGCCAGCTCCTGCGCCAGGGCCAGGTCGGCCTGGTCATAGGTGTGGCCCGACTCGGCAACCACGAAGGTCAGCGCGCCGCGAATCTTCCCACGCACGACCAGCGGCACGCCGATGTAGGAGCGCAGGCCCAGCTCTCGAAGCAGGCCCATGGCCTCGTCGTCCGGAGCCCACTGCGCAAGCATCGCGTCGTCGATCTCGGGGACCAGATCCGGCGTGCCGGTCCTGATGATGCCCCAGATGCCGCCGGGCGCGTCCGGGTCCGGCGGCCAGCGCCGGTGAAACTCCTCGGCAAAGCGGATCCGCTCGGGATCGACGTGGGCCACGGCGACGCGGCGCAGCGTGTCGCCGCCCTCGTACACATCCACCGCAACCCAGTCGGCGAACGCGGGCACCGCCAGCGAAGCCACCTTTTGCAGGGTGCTGTCGAAATCGACGATCTCGGCCAGCGTCGCACTGGCCCGCGACAGGAAGGTCGCGGTCTGCTCGCTGCGCTTGCGCTCGGTGACATCGAGCCCGATGCCGATCATCCGCGCCGGCCTTCCTTCCGAATCGGTGATGACCCTGCCCGAACCTGCGATCCAGTGAAGGCTGCCGTCCGGCCAGAGGTTGCGGAACTCGGTGTAGAACGCGCCGCCCCCCTCCAGGGCTTGGGCGATGGCCGCGCCGACACGCTCGCGGTCGTCGGGATGGATGAGCTGTCGGAAGTGCTCGAAGGTGCCGCCGAAGCCACCGGGCGGCAGGCCGTGCAGCGGTTCCAGGCTGTCCGACCACTGCAGCTCTCCGGTCTGGACATGCCAGTCCCAGACGCCCATGCGACCGGCATCGAGCGCCAGGCGCAGGCGCTCCTCGCTGGATGCCAGCGCCTCGCGGGCACGGCGCAGTTCGCTGATGTCGGTGGCGGTACCGATCCAGTAGAGGATGTCGCCGTTCTCGTCGTGCAGCGGGTTGGCGCGGGTGAGATAGGTGTGGAAGGCCCCGTCGCCACCCTGCAGCGGGAAGATCATGTCGAAGCCTTCGCCGGTGGACAGGGCATGCCGCCAGCGCGCGTTGACCTCCTCCACGTGGTCGGGATGGACCCGGTCAACCCAGCCTCCGAGCTTCGCCGCCTCCAGTTCGCTGCCGATGAACTCGTACCAGCGCTGGTTGGACCAGAACACCTCGCCGTCGGCCGAGGCCATCCAGGCCAGCTGCGGAATGGTGTCGGCAAGCAGCCGCAGCTTGCCCTCGCTCTGCTGCAGGGCGGTTTCGGCGCGGCGGCGGGCGGTGACGTCCTCGTGCATCAGCACGACCTCGCGCACCGCCCCCTCGTCGTCCTTGATCGGATAGGCCACTGCGGCGACCCAGCGCACCGGGTCCTCGTTACGACTGGTCTCCGGCAGGGTCTCGTTGGGGTCGTAGCGGATTGCCGGAATGAAACTCGGCTTGCCCTCGAAGGCTTCCCGGATCAAGGGCATCACGCCACGTCGCTCGAGCTGCTCATCCTGCAGCAGGTTGTATCCGCCGAGATCCTCGAGCCGGGCGCCCCAGAGGTCCTCCCAGCTCTTGTTGACGCGCAGCGTGCGGCCGTCCGGGGCCAGCACCTGGATGCTGAAGGGCGCCTGCTCCATCAGGCTGCGGAAGCGTGCCTCGCTGTCGCGCAGGGACTGCTCCAGCGCCTTGCGCTCGCTGATGTCGCGAAGCACGCCATGCATGCCGATCACTTCACCTGCCGCGTCGTAATCGGCGCGGCCCAGGGCGCCCACCCACACCACCCGCCCATCTTCGCGCAGCACCCGGTACTCGATGTCGTAGGAGACCCGCTCGGCGATCACCCGGTCGACCTCGGCCCGCGCCCGCTCGCGGTCGGCGGGATGCAGGAGCCCGAGCATCGCCGTCCAGGTCATCTGCGGCCCCGGCTGCACACCGAATATCCCTGCCGCGCGCTCGGATAGCGTGACCAGGTCGGTCCTGGCATCCCAGCTCCAATCGCCGACGCCGGAGGCGCTGAGCGCAAGGTTGAGCCGCTCGGAGGAGTTCTGCAGGCGCTGGTAGAGACGCGCGTTGTCGATGGCGATGGCGGCCTGGCCGGCGATGCCGACGATCAGCTGCTCATGCCGCTCGCGGAACACACCGGGCTCGGCATGGCCGAAGAACAGTCCGCCATGCACCGTGCCGGTTCTCGACACCACGGCGGCAGCGAGATAGCTGCGCACCGGGAGGTGGCCCTCGGGCATGCCGTGGTAGGGCGCGCTGTGGCCATAGCGCGGGTCGCGCGTGACATCGTCGCAGCGCACGACCGCCTGGCCCCTGAAGGTGGGCCCGAACAGGGCCGTGTTGCGCGGCATCGGAAAGCGCTCGAAGGCCTCCCGTGGCACACCCGAGAGGGTGTACAGGGTGTAGGCCTCGCCGGTCTCTCCGATCACGTTGTAGAAGAAGGCGCCGAACTGCGCGCCGCACAGCGCGGTCGCCTCGTCGGTGACCAGCTGCACCAGCCGCTGCAGGTCGGTCTCCTGGCCCAGCAGGCTGCCGATCCGGACCAGGATTTCCGCGTTCTGGGTCTGCTCGCGCAGCCCGCGCTCGGCGCGGCGACGGCGCAGGAACTGGCCCAGCGCACCGGCCACCGTCGAGGACATCTCCAGCAAATCGGGGTCAATCTCGATGGAACGCCGGGTGAAGAACTCGATGGCGCCGACCAGCTCCTCACCGACGATCACCGGACAACCGAAGGCGCTGCGGATACCCAACGCCCGCGCCGCCTCGCAGCGCGGGGAAACCGGCCCCTCGGAGGGGTCGGCACACCATTCCGCCCGGCCGCTTTCCCAGACGCGTCCGGGCAGGCTGTCGCCCTTGCCCAGCGAGGCCGCACGGCTGACCTCGACAAAGTCAGTCAGGTCCGTGCCCTCGGCAACCCAATTCGCACTGCAAACGAGGTGGTCGCTGCCTTCCCGCCGCTCCCAGAACAAGCCGGCGTCCCAGCCGACCTGCGAACAGATCGAGGACAGCACGGCTTCGATGCCCAGCTGCTCGTTCTCGGCGCCGGCCAAGGCCTGCACCGCCGCAGCCCGCGCGTTGCGCAGCCGGTCGCTGCGGCGGCGCTCGCTGACATCCCGGAACACCAGCACGCTGCCGATCACCTGACCGGCAGCGTCGCGCAGCGGGGCGCCACTGTCCTCGATCGGGCGCTCGCTGCCATTGCGGGCAAGCAGCAGGGTGTGGTTGGCCACGGCCACCCGCTCGCCGCGCTGCAGCGCTCGCAGGGCAGGATTCTCGAGCGGCGCCCGGGTGGTTTCGCCGATGATCCGGAATACCTCGGCCAGAGGCCGGCCGGCCGCATCCTGCTGACTCCAGCCGGTCAGCGATTCGGCCACGGGATTCATGAAGTCGACGCGGCCGTCGGCATCGGTGGTGACGACTGCGTCGCCGATGCTTTCGAGCGTGACGCGCAGCCGCTCGCGCTCGCCGCCCAGTTGACCCTCCACCGCCGGATCAAGCGGCTCCGTCCTCGCCCTCGCCTGCCCGCCCAGCAGGCCCGTGATCAGGGCCTGCAGTCTGGCCGGCCGCACCGGCCGGATCAGCACCTCGATATCGCCCAGCGCATAGGCAGCGTCCAACGCCTCGGGGTCCGGCTCGGAGGACAGTTGAAACAGCATCGGCAAGCGTCGCGAAAGCGCGCCCGACCGGATCCGATGCAGCGCGTCGACAGCCTCATCAAGCGCAGCGGCGTCGATCAGGACCGCCGTGAGTGGCATCGTTGCGGCCAACGCACAGGCCTCCGCGACGGCATTGGCGGTCAGGAGTCGGCGATCCACCCCCTGCAACATCGACTGCAGCGCGTCCAGAGCGTCGGCATCCTGGCCAAGCAACAGGAGTTGGGCGCAGCGATCTTCGGCGTTCATCTCAAGGGGCGTCCTTTCACCCATGGGCTATCGACATGCGGCCAGCGGTGCGATCGGCGCCCCCTTCCCGCAGGCACGGCGGCGGTTCGATCCGACATTTTGCTCTGCGGCCCGGAAGCGGCACGGCCGCGAATCTGCCTGTTCATCGAGCACTCCTCCCGACCAGCACGCTTTGCTGAAGTGGCTCCGCGCGCGGCAGATCATCCTCAGTCGCCCCCTGTCTTCGCAAGATGGGTTACCTCAGCCGGCTCGGTTGTCGATCCTGGCTCCAAGCGCCGATCCATCTCACCAAGCGCCAAACTGTGCAGGCTCCATGCCAGCCCTGGCACGCCAACTGGCAGCGCTGTCCGTGCAGGGTGCTTTTCCCATGCAGAATGCTTACAGCTCGGCACCTTGCACGCCGCGGCGTGCTGGGGGGCGGGCGACCACGGAAGGCCGCCAACGCGCGCTAGCAAGGCGGCGACCATGCAAATCGCAGGCCTGCGTGTTGCAGATTGCACGCCCGCTGAGGCCCCGCAGGCTTTTGTCCCTAGCTGCTGCCCCGCCGCGGCGCGCGCCGGCGGTCTCCCCACAGGGCGCTGCCGATCAGGGCGACGCCGAGGATGACCGCGACCACGAACAGCGCCTCGGCGATCGCCACCCCGGCGATGCGTCGCGGGTTGTCGGAATCGGCCAGCATCGCCGAGGCGACGATCAGGGCGGCGGTAACCAGGCCGGCGCTGATCCGGTTGGCGATCTTCTGCAGGTTCTCCAGCAGGCGCGATTCTTCCAGCCCGGTCACCCGCAGCTGCAGGCGGTTGTCGGCGATCACGCCGAGGGCGTGGGAGAGCTTGGCCGGCGCCTCGCGGACGAAGCCCTGCAGTTCGACCAGGTCCGCGCCCAGCGCGGCGAGACTGAAGCCGCGGCGCATGCGCTCGGCCATCATCGCCTGCAGATGCTCCTCGACCGTGCGCCGCGCATCGAAGCGTGGATCAAGCAGGGCGCAGACCGACTCCAGGTTGAGCAGGGCGCGACCCAGCACGCTCAGCTCGGGCGGGGTGCGCACGCCGCAGCGGGTGGCGATCTCGACCAGGCGCATGACCAGGGCGCCCTCGCGCCCGCCCTGCCGGCTGCTGGCCGCGTAGTTGGCCACAGTCTGGCCGATCTCGCGATGGAAACGCGGCTCGTCGAAAGATTCCAGCGGCTCGCTGATTGCAAGGCAGTCGCGCGACACATCGTCACCGCGGCCCTCCACGGCGCCGACCAGGATCTTCAGCAGGCGGTCGCGCAACACCGGGGTGATATGGCCGACCATGCCGAGGTCGAAGATGGCCAGCCGGTTGTCCGGAGTGAGCAGCATGTTGCCCGGGTGCGGGTCGGCATGCAGTTCGCCGTGGACAAAGACCTGGTCGAGGAACCCCCGCAGCAGGGCCGGGGCCAGCATGCCGATGTCGCGCTCGGTGCGGATCACCCCGCTGATCGCGGCGAGCTTGGTGCCCTCGACGTACTCCAGCACCAGCACCCGACGCGTGCACAGATGCTGCACCGGGGCCGGCACGCGGAGCAGCGGCTCCTTGGCCAGATGGCGAGCGAAGCGGGCCAGGTTCTCGGCCTCCTGGCGGTAGTCCAGCTCATTGACCAGGCTGCGGCGCAGCTCGCCGACCCAGTCAAGCAGGCCGATCCGCCGCGCGTTGTCGCTGAGGCTCTCGGCCGCGGTGGCCAGGCTCTCCAGCGCCTCCAGGTTGTGCTCGACGTCGATGTCCATGTCCGGGCGCTGCACCTTCAGCGCCACCTCGCGACCGTCGCGCAGCGTCGCGCGATGGACCTGGGCCAGCGAGGCCACTCCGATCGGCTCCTCGTCGACCTCGGCGAACAGCTTGGTCAGCCGCGCACCCAGCTCGGCCTCGACGGTCTCGCGAACCACCGCGAACGGAATCGGCGTGCAGGTGTCCTGCATCCGCTCCAGCGCGCGGGCATACGCCGGGTGTATCAGGTCCGGTCGGGTCGAGAGCACCTGACCGAACTTGATGAAGGCCGGACCCAGCGCCTCGAGATCATCGAGGAACGTCTTGGCCTCGCGCTCGCCGATCTCCCCGCCTTCGGGCTGGTCATCGAACAGGCCGGGACTGTGCAGGGCGTGGCGGTGCTTGATCAGGAAGCTCAGCACGCGAGCCGGCTCGATCAGTTGGGTTTTCAGGTTCATGGACGATGCTCCAGGCGCTTGAACGAGAACAGTTCGGACAGGGGATGACGGCGCCCGGCCAGCTGCGCGCTGAGCAGGTCGGCGCCGATATGCGAGAAAGTGATGCCGTTGCCGCCATAGGCCATGGCGAAGAACACCCGCGGCCCCCACTGCGGGTGGGCACCGATAAACGGCAGGCCGTCAAAGGTCTCGGCGAAGGTGCCGGCCCAGGCCCAGGCCGGCGAAAGCTGCACCTCGGGCAGGAACTGGCTGACCCGGCGGGCGATGCGCCGGGCCTTGGCATCGACGCGGGCGTCGCGGCGCGCCGGCACATCGATCTCGTCATCCTCGCCGCCGGCGATGATCCGGCCATCGCCACTGGAGCGCAGATAGAAATAGGGCCGGGCCGATTCCCAGATCAGGGTGTCGGCAATCGCCGGATGCCGTCCGACCACATGATGATCCGTGGCCAGGGCATAGCTGCTGCGGTTCTTCGCCACGCGCTGGCTCAGAAAGCCCTGCGACTCGTAGCCGGCGGCAATCACCACCCGGGGCGCGCGCAGCACCGCGCCCTGCCGTGTCTCGATGCGCACGCCACGCGAGTTCGCCGAAATCCGCTGCACCGCCGCCCGATCATGCACCCGCGCCCCACGCCGCCGCGCCGAGCGCAGCAAGGCTCGGGCCATCTGGTAGGGATCCAGCCAGGCTCCGGCCCGACTGAGGATCGCCCCCGGTGCCT
Organism: Pseudomarimonas salicorniae; assembly: GCF_023156535.1. GTDB lineage: Bacteria > Pseudomonadota > Gammaproteobacteria > Xanthomonadales > Xanthomonadaceae > Pseudomarimonas > Pseudomarimonas salicorniae. Next base: position 145,194 of record NZ_JALNMH010000003.1, read on the forward strand.
CGGCGCCGTAGCTATCGCGCAGGGCATCGACCTCAAGCCAGCTGACCGGAAAGCGATGCCGCCGACGCAGCGCGAACTCGGCCTGCATCTCGGCAAGATGCCGCGGCGTGCTGGCCAGATACAGGCTGTCGCTCTCGCGCTGATCCACGCCCAGCCTTGCCGCCCGCGCGCGCACCTTGCGCACCGCCTCAAGACAGGCCCGATAGGCCAGCACCGCCGCCGTCTCGCCATAGCGCCGCGCCAGGTCGATCAGATGGGTATCGATCTCGTACTGCAGCATCGCCGTACTCGCCGCCGTACTCCCCCAGCCCACATCGCGCTGGTCCAGCACCACGACCTCCAGCCCCTCGCGGGTAAAGCAATCGGCAAAGATCGCCCCGGTAATCCCGCCACCCACCACGACGAGATCACAGCGCACATCGCCCGCAAGGCCGGGGAAAGGCTCCCCCAGCCCATTGCGAACCGCCCAGAACGGATAACCGCTTTTGAGATCCATGACCCCGCGGAGCAAACGGCGTGCCATGGGGATGCGGGGCCAGAATCCGCGTCAGAGCGGGATTTCCCGCTGGCGCCGTGACTCAACGGCGGGCAGCTTGCGCGGTGCCGGACGGCGTTGCCGTGCCGAATGCACGACCACCGACAGGGACGGGCGCGTCCTAGCCGCCTTCTCTTTCATCTCCGCGGTAGCTGATCGCACGGCGTAGAAGCGCCCCGCCGCCCCGCATGGCAATTCCGCGCCGCACCAACTCCTCCCCTTCCCGCGCTTGGCGCGGCAGGGGGTGGCTGGGAGGGGGTGGGTCGGAATGGCGATGCCCGTCCCCGCCCTTGTAGACCGCACCTTGCTGCGCCGCGCTTGAGCCGCACCAACCCGGACGATGCAGTCGAGCAAGTTCGACGCTATGGGGGCCTTGGCGGGGTGGCGTGACTGCGGCGGCGATAACCCCCTCCCGGCCTCCCCCTACGCCCAAGGGGCGCAAGGGGAGGAGACGAGCGCTGCGGTGCACGGCGCATTTCGCCACGCCTTGTTGCCTTGATCGACCACAATTCAACGCATGCTGAAATGACCTATCCGACCCTGACACAATACGGTGTGCGACTGGCTTGCCAGTCGGCTTCTCATTGACGGCAGGGACTCGCCACTCACGCGGAGAGGAGGTGCCTCATGGTTGCTCGGAGAAGGTTGCTTCGCGAATGCACAGCTGCTGCGATCGCCATCGGAGCTATCGCCCTGTCCGCAGTTCCGGCGATGGCCTCGAGCGCGGGAACCGTCTGCGATCAGGTCATGTTCGACATCGATGACGCGGTGGATTTCGACCGCGATGTCGCACCGATCTTTGCGAGCAGGTGCACGAGTTGTCACGCCGGGGCCTCCGCGCTGGGAGGTCTGCGGCTCGACAACGAGTTCGCGCACGGAGCGAGCGTCCGCGTCAGGAGTTCGGGGAGCCCGGACCTGCTTCGGGTCGAACCGTTCAATCCTGCTGCCAGCCTGCTGTGGCTCAAGCTGAACTGCGATCAGCCTCCGTCCGGAAGCCGCATGCCGCTCGGCATGCCCGCCCTGTCCCCGGGTGAGCGTCGAGCGATCTTCAGCTGGATCTCGCGCGGCGCGCCGGCCGGCCTGGGAGGAAGCTCCCAGTTCACTTCCGTTGACAGCACGATCTCCGGGACCTGGTTCGACCCATCCGCGCCCGGCCAGGGAATCTTTCTCGAAGTCATTCAAGCTGATCCACCCGGGCTCCTGCTGAACTGGGCCACCTTCGCGCCTGAGACAGTGGTCGAGTCGGGAAACCGGATCGTCGAACACGAGAAGCGTTGGTACGTGGGGATCGGCGAGCTCGATCCTGCGCGAGGCTCGGCCAATGTGGGTGTTTTCGAGTCTTCGGGCGGCCTCTTCGACAGCGGTGCGCTGGCCGCCAGCGATAGCCCCGTAGGAACCGCGGAGGTCTACTTCCACTCCTGCAACAGCGCAAGCCTGATCTACGACATCGAGCTGCCCGTCGGCGAGGAGCGCAGGCGCTTTGCCCGCAGCATCGCGCTGAACAGGCTCTCCCCCAGCCCCACATGTGAAGCCGGGCGCATAAACGTCCCCCCGCCTGCCAACCCTCTCTGACCTCCGGCCCAGGGCATTTCGAAGCACCCAGGATTGCCGACGCATCGGCTTAACAGCCCGAAGATGCTTCAGGCGGAACTGGCCTCGCGCTCTGGGCTCCGTGATGCCCAACCGGCTTGCGGCGCGGAGAGCGCAGATCGGAAACGGTCGGCAAGCGCACTGTCCACGCAGTAGACGTAGCAACCCTTCAGCCCCCTGGTCATCAGGGTTCGGTAGGTGTTGCGGATGATCCGGTCGACGCCGGAAAAGGTGCCGTCGGGCTCCCCTCCCGTACGAGGAGCACAAGGGCCTCACTGACGATCTGCGCCTGTGGAACCGCGCGCTCTCCCCCGCCGCCCCGAGGCCCCCGCCGGCGGTGCGCGCCCGTTGAAAGAAGTGAAGGCCCCGATGCATCGATCCTGGAACCCCCACCAAGCGTCGGCGCAATGCTGGTTCCTGGGGAAGGACCGGTTTCGGCCAGGAGTGAGCGTAGCGGAAGGTGAACTCCGGGCGCGAAGCAGACATTCCACAACACCCGAATGTAGGAGCCAGCTTGCTGGCGATCGTCCCATCCGGGGCGCCTATCGCCAGCAAGCTGGCTCCTACAGCGGGACCGGGGCGAATGCGAACTTCGCGCCCGAAGCTCGCATCGGCGACGGCTCACTCCGGGTCGGAATGCGCCGATCGACTGCCGATTCGGCTCAGTGACCGATGGGGCTACGATGGACCCATTGGATATCGGCGTAATGGCTTCCCTCAATCTCCCCTCTCCACCTCGTACTGCCTGACCGACTCGGCCACGCTTTCGCGCAGCGCCTGGTCGGTCTTGTCGTCGCGGGCGATTTCGCGGAGGCGGGCGTTGACGCGGGGGTCCTGGATGCTTTGCTGCAGCTGCTGGGCGCTGGCGGCGGTGACCTGGGCGTCGGGGTCGCGGGTGAGGCGGATGAGTTCGTCGCGGGTGCCTTCGTCCTTTGTGTCGAGGCCCTGGATGGCGAGCACGCGCAGGCTGGGGTCGTCGCCCTTGGCTGCCCTCAGCAGGGCCCTTTGCGCGCCTGGGGACTCGTAGCCGCGGAGGATGGCGACGGCGGTGGAGGGGCCGATCTTCAGGGCGCTGCGCTGGCCGTTCGCTGCGCGAATCAGGTCGCACTCCAGGCCGGGCACGCGGATCTCGGTGATGGTGTCGAGGGCGCTTCGACGCAGGGCGGCGTTGGGTGAGGCCAGCGCCTCTCGCAGCAGGGCCTCTCCGCGCGGGTCTTCGCTGCGGGCGGCGATGCCGAGTGCCGCCTGGCGGATCGGCAGGGCCGTTTTGGGCGCGGTGGCGATGCGTTCGATGGCGGGGTCGTAGCGGCTGAGCGCGGCGGCGACCGAGAGCGCTTCGGCGGAAAGCGAGGGATTGGATTCGGCGGCGGCATCGAGCACCGGGCCGACGGCGATGGCCTCGTTCCAGCGGCCCAGCACGCGCAGGGCGGCGACGCGCAGCAGGTCCGGCGTGTCGGGCCGGGTCAGCGGGACGATGGCGGCGGAGTTGCCGGCCGGCAGTCCTTCGAGCGCCAGCAGGGCGGCATCGCGCACGGCGAGGGGTTCTGAGGGGTTGCTGGCATAGGGCTCGATCAGCGGCGCGGCGCGCGGGCCGGTGCGGCCCAGCGCCCAGAGCGCGGCCGCGCGAACATCGGGCGATGGGCCGTTTGCCGCCTGCTCGCGGAACACCGCGTCCACCTCGCGCGGCGGTGCGTCGCCATCAAAGGCCTTGCCCAGCGAGTACAGGGCCACCTGCCGCACCTCGGCGGTCGCGTCGCTTTGCGCGAGACGGACCAGCAGCGGCTGCACCGGTGCACGGTCGCTCCAGGGTGCCAGCCATAGCGCGGCCTCGGCGCGCAGGGCGGCGCTCGGGTCGCGGGTGAGGCGCAGGGCCTGCTGCGCCACCGGATGGTCCAGCGAAGGATCGGCGGCCGAGGCGAACTCCTTCTTCAGGGCATTCCAGGCGGCCAGCCTGACCGGCAGCGGCTCGGACGGGTCGCTGAGCGTGCGCCCGGCGTCGTTGCCCGCGGGCAGCAGCTCACGAATGGCGGCGGAAAGCCGCGGCGGCGCGCTGGCCAGCACCCGCTCCAGCCGTTCGGCGGGCAAGGCGTGCTCGATGCGGGCGGCGGCCTTCAGCGCCGCGACCCGCAGCGACTCGGCGCCCTCGCGCTCGATCAGATCCCAGAGCACGTCGAGGCCGGCGCGCTCGCCCAGTTCGCCGATCTTGCGGATCGCGCTGTCGCGCAGTACCGCGGGCAGGCTGGCATCGCGCGCGGCCAGGCTCAGCACCTCCAGCCGCGCGGCGGCATCGGCGGCGCCTTGACGGCCGAGGGAGAGGATCGGCGCGGCGCGCTCGCGCAGCGACAGGCTGCCGTCGCGCAGGGTGGCCAGCGCCCGCTGCGAGGTTGGCAGCGGCTCAAGGGCCAGGTCGGGATTGCCGTCGAGGAACTCGGGCTCGATCGAGACGGTCACCCTGCCCTCGCCCTGCCGGCGGATCAGCTCGGCCAGCGTTGGCGGTTCCACCGCCTTGCCCTCGGTTCCGGCGTCGATTGCGGCGATGACGGCGTCGATGCCGCGCTGCGGATCGCCGGCGCAGTAATGCAGGGCGACGCGGCGGCGACCGAGGCTCATCGGGTCGGCCGGCATCGGCGTCAGGTCGGTTCTGCTGCGGCAGGCCGGCAGGATGCGCAGGCTGGCGCCGACCGGAAGCGCTGAAACGACCTGTTCGAAGCGGGCCAGCGACAGCTGCAGGGTGAGGTCCGCATCGTCGTAGTCCGGGGTCAGGATCACCGGGCCTGCGCCAGAGTGCGTGCTGCGGCCGAGCACGATGAGGATCAGCCCGTCGCGCGGGCCGAGCCGCCGGCCGAGGGCGTCGAGCTGGCTGCGGATCCGCCGGCTGCTGGCGGTATCCCCGGCCAGCAGTTCCACCGAATCCACGGCGTAGCCATTACGCAGCAGGCTGGCCAGGCGCTGCCCGGCCTGCTCGTCTTCGGGCATGGGCACGACGACCAAGGCGTGGGTCTGGCGCGGCGCGGGGGCCATGGCCTGGGCGGCGGCGCCGATCAGGGCGGCCAGGATCAGGACGGCAAAGGTTCTGTTCATGACGGCGCCACCAGCTCGCTGAGGATCGTCTGCAAGCGCTGCGCCCGCACCGGCGCGCTGTCCGCGCGGTACTGCCGGGTCAGCTCGCGCACCGCGCGCACGGTTTCGATGTCGATGGGCTCGACCAGCTCGCCGAAGTCGGCCCAGCGCTGCAGCACCTCGCGGCAGTGCTCGAAGGCGCTCGTGGCCAGCAAGCCGCTGGCGTGCCAGGTGTCCAGCTCGGCCAGCAGCAGGGTCACCTCGCGCTCGACCTCGTCCGGGCCGCTCAGCTCGCGCAGGAACGGGTAGTAGACCGTCTCTTCGCCGACGCTGATGTTGCGATTGAAGTAGACGTCCTGGACGAAGTCGGGGCGGCCCAGCTCGCGGGTGGTGCGCGGCACGAAGGCGGCCAGCTCCTGGATCGAGATCAGTCCGGGGCTGCCGTCCTCGACGGCGGGATCGCGCAGGGCGCGCAGGAAGGCAGCGGTGAACAGGCCATGGCCGTCCTTGACCGTCTCGTGGGCGACGCCGCGGGAGGCGGCGATGAACAGGGCGCCGCCGACACGCTGGCTGATCATCGGCGCGCGCTCGCCGAGCGCGATCTGTCGCGCCTTGTGTCCGCCGTGATTGGCGTTCGGGGCCGGCTGCGCGGGAAGGGCCTCTTCCGGGGCGCGGACGATATCGCGCAGCCGGGCCAGGGTGGCCTCGTCCATGCCGGCCGAGAAGCAGTGGTCGAGCATGACGATCTTGTAGCGGGCGTCGATGTCGGCCACGTAGTCGAGCAGGTGCATGACGCGCAGCCCGGCGAGGTCCGGGTGCTCGGGCTTGCCGTCATGGTTGAGCCAGTAGGTGGTGCCGGTCTTCGGGCCGAGTACGCCGTGGCCTGCGTAGTAGATGAGCAGGGTGTCCTGCGGCCCGACCTCGTCGGCAAGACGCAGCAGCTCGAGCAGGATCCGCTCGCGGGTGGCGTCGGCGTCCTGCAGCGGGGTGACCACGAAGCCCTGGTACTCCAGGGCGTTCTTCATCGCCTTCATGTCGGCCACGGCGAAGCTCAGCTCGGCGTCGGTGTGCTTGTACTTGTCGACGCCGATCACCACGGCGAACTTCTGCGGTGGCCGCTCGGCCATCGCCGACCCGGCCGCCACGCAGCCGGCGGCCAGAAGCAGCGCGCACAGCGTGCGGACGGCCGCGCTCATGGCGCGCGCCTGAGCGCCGCGCGCAGCTCGCGGGACAGATCGAGGCGGGCCAGGGCCCGGCCGGCCGCCGGCGCGGCGCCGCTGCTGCGGGTGGCGGCCACCAGCTGGTCGAGCGAGTCGCGGACGTCCTCGTCGGTGGTGTAGTGGTAAAGGATCTCGGTCTCGTAGCGCTCGGCACCGGTCGGGGTCTCGAACAGGCTTCGGTAGTCGGCCTCGATGCGGTCGCTCGCGGTGCCCTCGGGATAGAGGCTGGCGAACAGCGGCAGCGTGCCCCGCGGTGTCGGCGCCGCACGCGCCGCGCCATTCGACAGCGGTCGCTCAAGCAGGGCGCGGGCATTGACGATGCCGGCGCCGTAGGCGCGCGGTCGCCAGACGCGGGTGTCGGGGCACTGGACGCCTTCCGGGATGGTCTGGTCCGGTCGCCAGGCGGTCTCGGCCAGCGCGCGGCGCAGCTCGGCGGTGAGCTGGCCGCTGGCGACCAGGGCATCCAGCGCCGGACCACGATGATGAGCCAGCCACAGGGCGGCGACGCCGGCGGTGGTGCCGGTGGCAAAGGTGGTGCCCTTGCCCATCTCGATGACGAAGTCGTCCTTGTCGAAGGTGGCCCGCCAGACCGCCTCGCCCGGGGCAGCGATGTCGACCGCGCTGCCCAGCGAGGCGCCGCGCCACAGCGCGCAGCTGGGATTGACCGCGGTCACCGCGATGGTCTCATCGAAGCGCGCCGGCCAGACCACGGTCTTGACCTGGTTGCCGGCCGCGGCCAGCAGCGGGATGCCCTTCTTCTCCAGCGCCCGGACCGCCTTGTGCAGGGCCCGCGAGGGCGGCCCACCCATGGCCAGCGAGACCATCCGGATGTCGCCGCGACGACCCTCGGCGATGTCGTTCAGCGCCTTGACCAGGCGCTCGCTGTTGAATACGACTACCGACTCATGCACCCGCAGCGGCACCAGACGCGCGCCCTGGGCGACACCGGTGACGCAGCGGTCTCTGTTCTCCAACTCGCTCGAACAGCCGGGCGGGCTGATGATGACGCTGGAGGCAGCGGTGCCGTGCCCGGGGTTGTGCAGGAAGCCCTCGGTGCGCGGATCGAAGGCATCGCCCTCCCCGCTCATGTAGTTCCAGTCGTGATCCAGGTCCAGCGGGCCGGTGCGCGCGGCGGCATCCAGCCAGCTTTCCGGGTGCAGGGTGTAGCCGGTGTCGGGATGGCCGATCAGCACACCGGCGGCCTCCTGCCCGGCCTCGGCGCCGCTTTCCCGACGCAGCGCCCAGGCGGCGGGCACCTGGGTGTAGCGGTGGTTCCAGAGGTCGTCGTCCTTGGCGATGGGATCGTCACCGCCGCCGCTGCTGCGCGCGCCGACCAGGTCCGGGTCCTCGTCGGGGACGGCAACGGTCAGCAGCGGCTCGGCGTAGACCGCGCCCAGCTCGGCGCCGGCGGCGTAGGCGTCGGAGAAGGCCTGGCCCACCGATTTGCTGTCGGTGCCGACGGGGCCGCGGGCGCTCAGCCGGTCGGCAGCCACCGCGAAGACCGTGCCGCTGGCATCCAGGGCCTCGACCTCGGCGCAGGAAGGCTGGCCGGGGACGACGCACAGCGCCGGCCGCCCGATGACCCGGGCACGCAGGGTCTCGGCCTCGGTGGGCTCGGCGAAATGCAGCGCGATGCGCGGCTGCTCGAGCAGCGGGCGCGCGGCCAGCACGCGGACCTGGGTCCGGGCCGTGCTCCACTCGCTGAGCGGCCGGGTCTGCATGGCCCGCGGCAGCGCGGTGGCATGCTCGGCGATCAGCCGCGCCAGGTCGCTGCTGACGCAGGGCGGCTGGGCGCAATCGCTGCCGAGGCGCGACTTCGCCGAGCGGATGGCCTGCTGCTCGAAAACCCAGCCGGGAAACTCCTCGGTCGCGGCGATCACCATCAGCGTGTCATCGACATGGGCGCGCCCCGGCGGCACCGAGAAGACCGCCGGAATGGCCGGCGTGCGCGACTGTGCGGGCAGCTTTTCGGCGCGGCCGTCGGGGGGATAGGCGACGGCGATGCTGCCATCCGAACTGAGGTCCAGCAGCACGAACCAGACGGCCTTGGGCGAGAGGTTCTCGATGTGCAGGAAGACGTTCTCGCCAGCGGCGACGCTGTCGGGCGCCGGCGATTCGCCGACGGTGGCGCTGCGCCCGATATGCAGTCGCACCGGCAGCCGCGAGGCAGGGTTGGAGAACGCGGCGATCGAGCGCCAGCGCGCCCAGTCGTGCAGCTGCCCGGCCAGCCGAGCCGCGGCATCGGGCTCATCGACGGCGACGGTGCGGGTCAGCAGGCTGCCGTCCTCGCCGACGATGCCGAGGAAGCCACCCTTGGCCACCACACGCAGATTCGCCGAACAATCGACCAGGGCCAGCGAGGGCAGCTTGGCGACCTCCTCGCGGACGGCCGCGGCGAGCTCATCCGGCAGCGAAGCCTCGATCTGCACGCGGGTCGCCTCGGCACCGAAGGCCCCGGCGATCAGGCGGGCGCGCGAGTGCGGCGCGATCTCGGCCGGCGCTGACAGCCGCGCCGTGGCCCGGGCACCCACCACATCGGTGACCGTGGCCTCGGCCACCGCGCGGGCCGCCGTGAAATCGTTGGTGCCGGGCGGGAAGATCTCGACCCGGGTGCCGGCAAGCAATCCGGAGGGCGCGCCGCCCTGCAGCACGACCTCACGCTCGCCCTTGGGCTCGGCCAGCACGTAGGGCGCGGTCGGCACTACCGTCACCCCGAATACCGCCCGCTCCAGCCCGCCACCCTCGAAGCGCGGATGCTGCCGCGGGAAACGCGCGCTGACCCGGGCGCTGACCTGGTCTTCCAGCGAACGGTAGTTGGACAGGGTCTGCGAAGACAGCACGCTGACCAGGGCGTGGGTCAATGCGCCGTAGGTTTCCCCATTCTCGAACACGGTCTCGTAGGCGTATTCGTCGGGCTGCGCGCCGGCAATGGTGGCGATCTCGGGCAGCCGGTCGGACAGCGCACTGGCGTCGGTCTGCGCGATCGGCTCAAGACCGCGATCAACAAAGCGCCGCGTGGCGACGGACGAGAAGCGGGTATTGGTGCCGGAGTGGCAGGAATCCGAGATGAAGGTCAGCAGCGGCGTCCTCGCCGAGATCGCCGCCAGACGCTGGCCCAGCTCGTCGTCGCGGATGTCGCCCGCGCCGTCAAGGCTGGCGTCATGCGGCACCAGGGTCTCGTCGAGGCCGTCGGTTTCGTCTCCGTCCTGGTCACGCACGACCGAGCCGTGTCCGGAATAGTAGACGGCCACCACGTCGCCCTCGCGGCTGCGCTCGGCCAGCGCATCCAGCGCGGCGAGGATGCCGGCGCGGGTGGCTTCTTCATCGACCAGACGCACGATATCGGTGAAGCCGAAGGTCTCATTGCCGAACAGCGAGGCCATGATGGCGACGTCATTGGACGGCCCGTTGAGGTCGCTGATGCCGTCATCGGCGTAGTTGCCGACGCCGATCAGCAGCGCGCGTCGGGTCGGCGTGGTCTCGGCCGGCGGCGCCGGCTGGGTGCCGGGATCCGGCGGCTGGGCCTCGGAATGGCAGCCGGGCATGGCCAGCGCCAGGAATGTCAGTACCAGGACAATGCTTCGCTTCATGATGCGTCACCCCCGAAAGGCCGCCCCCGAAAGGGCGTTGCTGTCGGCCTGGCGATCTCGGACCTGTGGCCCACGCTCCTGGCGTATCGCCCGGCGTTGGCGAGGGAACCCCTGGTGTGAGCGCTACGTCCAGTGCGGCACCACGTCCGTGGCAGGTGGCCGATGTCGGGGCCTGCGCATCCGGCGCCGTGGGCCGCCCGGTGGACCCGGACGCTTGCCTCCGGGAACTACGCCCCGCAAGCGCTCTCGCACTTCCTCGCCCGAAGTGCGATTCCAGCATGCGCCTCATCGCGGCCCGGCAAAAGAGCGTTCCAATTGGTCGATTCTATTGGCTTTGAAGTCACGAACAGGCAGATCAATCGAAGTGACGGTCTGCGGCTCTATACACCCACTTTCAGCATTCAGCTCAATCGTTTCGCTGATGTTCGCTTGGCGAGCAACTGCGTCGGAACACGGGCCGTTTGCGCGGGTTTCTCGAAAAACGGAGCAACCGGGAGCCGTTCGTCGGAAACTTCGCCTTGTCGGCCGCCGTCACGGCAGCCGACCAAGCATCCGGCGTTCCGGCGCATGGGAAGGCAGCGACGCCCGGTGAGCGCGGCCGGAGAATCACTCAAGGGGTGAGAGCGGCATGCCCACATCCCCACACTCCCCTGCGCCCCTGTGGTGCGGCGAGGGCGCTCAGCGCAGCGCCACGACGATCTGGCTAGACGTGCCCGGAGATGGCGCCGGCATCGGCGGACAACCACCGCGCGGCGAACTCCTCGGGAGGAACCGGCCGGCCGAGCAGATAGCCCTGCAGGAGGTCACAGCCCATGCCGGGCAGCACGCTGCGCTGTTGCTCGGTCTCGACGCCTTCGGCGACGACTTCCAGGTCCAGCACCTTGGCCATGGAGATGATCATTTCAACCAGGGCGCGCTGGCGGGCATCGGTGCAGAGCTCACTGAGGAAGATGCGATCGAGCTTGATGATGTCGGCGGGCACCCGGGTCAGGTGGACGAGCGATGAGAATCCGGTTCCGAAGTCGTCGAGCGCGACGCGGACGCCGCTGTCACGCAGACTGGCAATGTCCTCGCGCACGCGCGGAAGCTCGCTGGCGGCCACCGACTCGAGGATCTCGACCTCGAGCCTCGAGGCCGACAGTCGGTACTTCCCGAGGGTTGTCCTCACGCGGGCCGGCACCGGCGTCCGTTCGAACTGCACGGGCGAGAAATTGATCGAGACCGGAAAGGCCCGGTAGCCCTGCTGGTCCCACTCATGCATCTGCGCACAGGCGCGATCCAGGACCCACTCGCCCAGCCAGGTCCCGAGGCCCATCTCGTCAAGCAGGTCGATGAACTGGCCCGGCATCACCAGCCCGCGGCGGGGTGACTGCCAGCGCAGCAAGGCCTCGGCGCCGGCCAGGCGACCCGTACGTGCGTGGAACTTCGGCTGGTAGTGAAGCAGCAGCTGCCCGCCACCGACAGCCTCGCGCAACTCCTGGCTGAGCTCGAAGCGTTCCCGGGTCAATGCGCTGATATTGCTGGTGTAGAAGCAGAAGTCACCGATCTCCCGCCGCTTCGACTCGTACATGGCCTCATCGGCCATCTTCAGCAGCTCTTCGTGACTCGAGGCATTCTCGGGATAGAGCGCGATGCCGATGCTGGCCGGCGCCACCAGCTGGCGGTCTCCCAGCTGGAAAGGCTCGGCAAGGATGCGGCTGAGATCACGTGCCATGCGGTCGACCGTGAAGTAGGCGGTATCGCGGGCCAGACCGGGGACCAGCACCACGAACTCATCGCCGCCCAACCGGGCCACGGTATCGCTCTGGCGCATGCGACTTCGCAGGCGCTGCGCATACTCGACCAGCAGGCTGTCTCCCCGGGAATGTCCAAGCGAATCATTGACCTGCTTGAAGCCGTCGAGGTCGATGAAGAGCAGCGCCACGCTGGTACCGGAGCGGTCGGCATGGGCGATGGACTGTTCCATCCGATCCTGGAGCAGGTGGCGGTTCGGCAGGCCCGTCAGCGAATCGTAGTGCGCCTGCTTGAAGAGCATGCGTTCACGGGCGATGCTCGATGCGCCGATCGCAACGCGATCGGCGAGACTGCGCCCGGCTTGGAAGATGTCGGCCAGGTGCTGCGGGGCCTGGGCGAAACCGAGCAGCAGGAGGCTGTCGAGGCGACCGCCGACGTAGGCAGGAAACACGCAAAGAAGCGAAAGCGCTGCCTCGCCGAGCGCTTCCCGGCTGGCAGGCGACAAGAGGTCGGGGTCCACCTCCTTGCCGCCGCCTGCGACCCGCAGTGAGGAGACTTCATGCGCGTCGAGGGCAATCCGCCGCAAACCAGGGGATTCGCCTCCGGCCGGCGCGAACAGGACACCCGACCCGTCCTCGTCGACCACCACCAAGCCCGGCCTGGCCGCGGGAATGGCCCTGCCGACGCCTTGCAGGAGCGTCTCGACCACCGGCTCGCGCTCGGAGGAGGCCAGGATGGCCCGGTCGAGCCGCGAGAGCAGTTCGAACATGTGGAACTTCCGCTCGATGTTCGAAGCCATCCCGTCGAAGGCCTGACCGAGCTGGCCGAACTCGTCAGCGCCTGCCACATGGGCCCGCGCCGACAGCTCGCCTGCCGCCAGTCGCCGGGCGCTGGCCTGCAACCGGTCCAGCGGCTCCATCTGCTGCCTGATCTGGTTGATCGCAAGCGCTGCCGCGAGAGCGATCGCGAGGATCACGACCGCGGTGAATGCCAGGCGGAAACGTGTCAGGTTCTCGAGCGCGAGTCGCTTCGGAGTCGCCACCATGACCACGAACCCCGGACTGTCCAGCGTCGGCAGATAGCGCGCATGCCAGAAACCGAGCAGATAGTCCGTGCCGCGGAAGCGATGCTCGCTGACCACCTGGTTGATCGTGCTGCTGGCGGATGGAACCACCGCCCCGTCGAGACGGGCCATATCCGGGGAGCAATGCAGCACTTCCCGTTGCGTGCTGAACACGCAGAAGTGCTCGGGAACGAAATCGTTGTTCCAGAAGGTCTGCGCGTCGACCCTCGCTGCGAGTCGGCCTTGCTCACCGGGCAGGGTGCGCAGGAGCTCCGGGGCCTGCCCCTCAGTCAGCCTCAGGCGATACGGGGCGTCCTGCATGGCCGCCGTCACCACATGCGGTTCCAGCGCCATATGACTGAAACCGGAGACCGCGTCCGGTACGGCACCAGCGCTCTGCTCGAGGGAGAGGTCCAGGCGTCCGGCGTGCCGGTTGAGGCTCTCGACCAGACTCATGCCATAGGCTTTGCCGTCGCGGGTAAGCTGGTGGTGGGCCGCGTCGATCAGCAGCTCGCCCACGACCTGGTGCGAGTACCAGGCCAAACCCGCGATCGGGAGCAGCGCCGCCAGCAGAAACCGGGTGAACAGGCGGCGACCCACTCGACTTTGCAGATGGGGCTGCAGCAAGGCCTAGCGTCCCGTCATGGCGTCACGGCACGGCGCTCGCCCGGCCCGCGCCAGCAAGGCCGACTCCGTCGTCCCGACCAAGGGCCGGCCCTGCCCTCTCCCCTCGGCTCGCCGCAGCGAGGAGCCCGACGATCTGCGCAAGCGGGGGCCAGGGCCGAACATCAGTGGTCCTCTGCCCTGCCGATGAAGCTTCCGTTGCCGGCGCGGACGATATCGTCGCGGGCCTTGCGGGCGGTAAGCTGGGTTTGCGTCTCGCCGTCAGGTCCAGTGCTGTACAGATCGAAATCCCGATTCAGGGGATTGAGGTTCTTGTCCCTGCGCACCTTGCCTGTGGGTGGAGGGGGCTTCACGGCAATGGCGAGATAGCGGTAAGGCCTGCCCCAGGGGTCGATCAGGGGCGGATTGCCGGGCAGGTCGTCCAGGGTCGGGGGCCATCGGCCCAGCACCGTTCTGCGCCGCTCGAGCGCCATCGAGATCTCGGCGATATCAGCGACCGCGCGGCTGGTTCTCGCCTTGTCGACAGCATCGCGATACATGGGAACGGCAATCAGCGCGACAGCGGCCGCCGCTCCCAGGGCAAGCAGAAGCTCGATCAGGGTGAATGCCACCTGCCTCGATCGAAACCCTCGACTTGACACGCAGCCACCTCCAGAGGCCCCTCGCCCGGGGCCAGTTGCACGGCATGAGTGTAGGGCCACAGCGCCCCAAGCGGTACCTGCATCGTCGCGATCGTCCTGCGCGATATCCAAAGAGCAAAGTGCGCCCGAACTCGCCCCGACAAGCACGAGGCTATGCTGTGCCCTCCCTGCACTGGAGGCCTGCCATGCGCGCCTGCCTGCTGATTCTCCTTGCGCTGATGACGACGAGCGCGGAGGCAATACCGGTCGTTCTGCACGATGTCACCCTGATTCCGATGGACAGCGAACGCAGCGTTCCCGGCCAGTCGGTGCTGGTCCGCAACGGCCGCATCGTCGAGATTGCCGAGGCGGCGAACTACGAGCCGCCGGCCGATGCTCTGCATGTGGAAGGCAAGGGCCGCTGGCTGATGCCGGGGTTGGCCGAGATGCACGCCCACATACCACCGGTGTCGCAGCAGGCCGCCCTGCGCCGTGTGCTGGAGCTGTTCGTCAGCCAGGGCGTGACCACGGCGCGGGGCGTGCTCGGCGAGCCCGGACACCTCGCTCTGCGCGATGAACTGGCGCGCGGTGAGCGCATCGGGCCGCGGCTGTTCACCTCGGGGCCCTCGCTCAACGGCAACAGCGTCAAGGACCCGCTGCAGGGCCGTGAGGCAGTGCTGGCGCAGAAGCAGGCCGGCTATGATCTGATCAAGCTGCATCCCGGCCTGTCCGCCGCGAGCTACCAGGCCATCATGGCCGCGGCGCGCGAACAATCGATGCCGGTTACCGGCCACGTATCGGCCGAGGTCGGGCTGATGCAGGCGTTGCAGGAGGGCCAGCACTGCATCGAGCACCTCGACGACTATGTCCGCGCGCTGGCGCCGGACGACTCTCCGGCACGGACCGGCGACCCCGGCTTCTTCGGTCTGAATGCGGTCGCTGCTGCCGACGCCGCGCGGATCCCCCGCTTGGTCGCCGCCACCCACCAGGCCGGCACCGCGGTGACGCCGACCGAGACGCTGATGGTCAACCTGCTCGGCCGGACGCCGCTCGATGCGCTGCTGCAGCGCCCGGAGGTCCGCTACGTTCCTGCGTCGACACGGGAGCAGTGGCGCCGATCGGTGCAGGGCGCACGCAGCGAGCCCGGCTTCGATGCGGCCGCGGCGGAGCGCTTCCTGTCCCTGCGCCGGGACCTGCTGAAGGCGCTGCACGACGGCGGCGTGCCGGTGCTGCTGGGATCGGACGCGCCGCAGGTGTTCAACGTGCCGGGCTTTTCCAGCCATCGCGAGATGGCCCTGATGGTCGAGGCCGGCCTGACGCCGTACCAGGCCCTGCGCACCGGCACCGTGGTCGCGGCCGAACACCTTGGCGTCAGTCGCGAGCAGGGGCGGATCGCGGTCGGCCAGCGCGCCGACCTGGTCCTGCTCGCGGCCGATCCGCTTGAGGACATTGCCCACGCAAGCCGGATCGAAGGCGTGATGAGCGCGGGCCGCTGGTACGACCGCGCAGCGCTGGACGCCCTGCTGGCGCGGATCGAGGCCGAGGTCGCAGAGTAGGATGAACCGCCCTCACCCGAGCTTGCCACGCGATCAGGAGACTCCATCCGCATGACCGACTGGTTCCGCGCCCTCAGCGCCATCGTCAACCGCCATGAGCCCGCGGCCGAGCCACGCGCCCTGCCCCGCGCGGCGGCTGCCCTGCTGCTGGAGATGGCGGCTACCGAGGAAGGCTTCGATGCGGTGGAGCTGGACGCCGTGCATGCCGCGATGCGCCAGACCTTCGATATCGATGAGCGCGAACTCGACGCCCTGCTGGAGGAGGCCCATACCGCGCGCCGGCAGTCGGTGTCACTGTACGACTTCACCGAATCCCTGCGCCGAGGGCTCAGCCCGGGGCAGCGCGGCGACCTGGTCGAGTGGCTCTGGCGCGTCGCCTTCGCCGATCAGCGCATCGGCGATCATGAGGCGCATCTGGTACGCAAGGCCGCCGACCTGCTTGGCGTCTCGCAGGACGAGTACATCCGGCGCAAGCTGCGGGTGTTGGAGTGAGGGTCGGGCAGCTGGTGCTCTGATGCTGCCTGGCAGCGCCGGAAGACTTCCTGTCATCTTCGAGGCCTTCGCCACTCGTCCGGGATGTCTGCGGAGCAGGACCGTCTGCTGTGAAGTATCGAAGGGCCCGGCCTTTCCGGCTCAACATTCTGCTTCGCTGCGGACTACTGCCTGCTGTCGTCAGCGCAGGCAGCGATGCATTTCAGGCTTTCAGGCGCACTTCGACCACCCACAGGGGCTGGCGTGCCTGCAACCGCCATGAACCCCCTCCCGCCCCCTACGCCCCAAGGGGGGCGGATCACGGTTGAAGGTGGACACCTGCTGCGGTTCGTCGTGGTCAGCTGTTCCGGTCCGAGCTGGGCACCGATTCCGGCTGCCCTGGTCACCCGCGGAGCACCGGTGCGGCTCGCAAGCACGGAGCAGCGGAGCTGGGAAGGACCGATTCCGGCCAGGAGTGTGCGTAGCGGAAGGTGAACTCCGGGCGCGAAGCAGACATTCATAGGGTGCGGCTGGCCGCACCGGGTGTACTGTCCGAACGCCCGTATCGGTGCGCCCAAGGCGCACCCTATGGGGCTTCGCCGACGCCCAAGGAGGCCCGACTGTGGGAGCGCCCTTGGGCGCGACCGCGGAAATCCGCTCTGGCCGCGGTCTGTGGTGAATGCGTAGCGTCGCGGTCGCGCCCAAGGGCGCTCCCACAATTTGACTGCGGCAAGGTCTGCTTTGCAGCGCAAGCCGGACCTGGCAGCGACGTTGCGTGTAGGAGCCAGCTTGCTGGCGATCGTTCCGTCCGGGGCGCCTATCGCCAGCAAGCTGGCTCCTACAGCGGGGCCGGGGCGAATGCGAACTTCGCGCCCGAAGCTCGCATCGGCGACGGCTCGCTTCCGGTCGACTCTTGCCTGTCGCGTTCTGAGCACGCTGCGATGCACCGGTGTCCACGGCCACCGTTCCAGGTGACCACGTCTTCGTACTCGGTGTCCACGGCAACCGGAATGCGCAAGGGGTGGAGATGAAGCGGACTGCCCATGGGACATGGGGCGCAGGGCTTAACGGGTGGTTCGGAGCTCGGGCAGGGAGCCGAGCAGCTTGAGCAGCTCCTGGGAATCGACGGGCTTGACCAGATGGTGGTCGAAGCCGGCCTCGCGGGTGCGCTGCCGGTCTTCTTCCTGACCCCAGCCGGTCTGCGCAATGATGACCATGTCGCGCCCGGCTTCGGTGGCGCGGATGCGCCGGCAGGCCTCATAGCCATTGAGCTTGGGCAGACCGATGTCGAGGAGGATGACGTCGGGCTCGAAGCGCGCAGCGGCCTCGACGGCCTCCTCGCCATCGTAGGCTGTGCAGAGCTGGTTACCCATCATCCTCAGCATCAGGGCCAGGCTGTCAGCGCCATCGCGGTTGTCATCGACGACCAGGATGCGCAGCGCCGAGGCGTCCTCGCCCGGGCTCTCGGTCGCCGGCGTTTCTTCGGCAGGCTCGACCAGCACCGGCACCCGCACAATGAACTCGGCGCCCTGGCCAAGACCCGCGCTGCGGGCCTCGATGCGGCCGCCGTGCAGGTCGACGAGGCGCTTGACCAGATTGAGGCCGATTCCAAGGCCGCCCTGCGACTTCTCCAGCGAGCGCTCGACCTGGGAGAACATGTCGAACACCCTCGGCAGCTGCTCGCTGTCGATGCCGATGCCGGCGTCACGCACCGAGATCACCGCCTCGTCCTGCTCCTGTTCGGCGCGGACCCAGATCCGGCTGTGCGGCTCGCTGTACTTGGCGGCGTTGTTGAGCAGGTTGAGGAACACCTGGGCCATGCGGGTGGGATCGACCTCGAGCATGATCGGCCGCTCGGGCATGTCCACGCTCAGCTCGTGGCCCATCTGCTGGATCAGCGGCCGGCTGGACTCGATGGCGCTCTGCAGCACCGTGGCCAGCGCGACGCGCTCGACCCGCAGCTGCAACTTTCCGGTCGAGATGCGGCTGACATCCATCAGGTCGTCGACCAGGCGGACCATCTGGTTGAGCTGGCGGTCCATCAACTTGTGGGCCTGTTCGACCGTGCTCCAGTCGCCGCCGGCAAGGCGGATGAGCTGCAGGCCGTTGCGGATCGGCGCCAGCGGGTTGCGCAGTTCGTGGGCAAGCGTGGCGAGGAACTCGTCCTTGCGGCGGTCGGTGTCCCGCAGAGCGCGGTAGAGGCTGGCGTTGTCGATGGCTACGGCGGCGCGCTGGGCCACGTCCTCGGCCACGCGCAGATCCCTGACGTCGTACTTGCGGGCGGATTCGTCGCCCACCACGAAGGTCAGCACGCCAAGCAGCCGGCCGCGGACGCTCATCGGCACGCACATGTAGGAGCGCAGCTGGAGCTCGCGCATCATCGCGAGATGCTCGGCGTCCTGGGCCACGGTCTGCAACAGGGCGCCCGGAATATCCTCGACCAGCTCGGACCTGCCGGTACGGACCACGGCCGGGACGCCGGCGGGATCCTCTGCGGCAGGTGGATAGCGCTCGTACATCGCCCGACCGATCCGCTCGCGCTCGGGGTCGGCATGGCGCAGGGTCAGTCTGCGGGTCTTGCCCTCGCCAACCACCAAGTCCACCGCGCACCAGTCGGCGAACTGCGGCACGGCGATGTCGGCCAGCCGCATCAGGGTGGAGTCGGGATCGGTGAGCTCGGCCAGCACCGCACTGGCGCCGGCAAGGAACTGGCTGCCCTGCTCCTCGACCTTGCGCTCGTGCACGTCGCTCACCGTGCCGACAAAGCCCTGGAACACGCCGTCGCTGTTGAACCGCGGCATGGCGGCATTCACCGCCCAGCGGTAGTCGCCGTCGTGGCGCCTGAGCCGGTAATCGATGTTGAAAGGCTGGTGCGCGCGGTTGGCCTCGAGGAAGATCGCCCGGGCGCCGGGCACGTCATCGGGATGGACGGCGTCGAGCCATCCGAAGCCGACATCGCTGCCGACCGGGCGACCGGTGTACTGGTACCAGCGACTGCTGAGGTAGGTGCAATGACCGGTGGCGTCGGAGACCCACATCATCACCGGCGCGTTGTCGGCCATGTTGCGGAAGTGGGCCTCGCTCTCGCGCAGGGCCTCCTCGGCGCGCTTGCGCACGGTGATGTCCTGGACCTCGATGACCGTCCCGACCGCCTCGCCCTGCTTGTAGATCACCTGGGCATTGACCAGCACCGGGAAGTATTCACCGTTCTTGCGGATGAACACATCCTCGTGATCGCGCACCTCGCCGTTCTCGGGCAGGGCGCGGTCGATCGGACACTCCGGCATCGGGTAGGGTCGCCCGTCCGGATGATGATGATGGATGAAGTCGTGGAGGATGCCGTTCTCGACCTCTTCGAAGCGGTAGCCGGTCATCTCTTCGGCCGCGGGATTCATGAAGGTGCAGCGGCTCTTGGCGTCCATCATGAAGATCGCGGTGGTCGCGGTGTCGGTGATGCTCTTGGTGAGGTCGAGCTGGAAGCGGAGTGATTCCTCGGCGCGCTTGCGCTCGGTGAGATCGAGCATCGAACCCACCATGCGTACGGCCCGGCCCGCCTCATCGCGCACGACCCGTGCCCGGTCGTAGACCTCGGCATAGGTCCCGTCCGCGCAGCGGAAGCGGTACTCGTCGTGCCAGGCCGTGCCGCCGCTGTCAATCACGGCGTGAATGTCACGGACCACCCGATCGCGGTCGTCGGGATGGATGTGGTCGACCCACCAGCCCGCCTCCGGCCCGACCGACGCGGTCGGATGGCCGAAACGCACCTGGAGCCCCTCGTTCCAGATGACCTCATTGGTCAGCAGGTTCCAGTCCCAGATGGCGTCATTGGCCGCCTCCCCCACCAAACGGTAGCGCAGCTCGCTCTCACGCAGGGCCTGCTCGCTGCGCCGGCGCTCGATGGCGATGCCCGCGGTGCGGGCGAGGAATTCCATGACCCGCAGCTCCTGGTCGTTCGGCCGACCCGGCTTTGCTGCGTACACGGCAAAGGTGCCGAGCACCTCGCCCGCCGAGGACACGATCGGCACCGAGCTGCAGGCGCGCAGGCCGAAAGGCAGGGCCACAGCGCGGAACTCAGCCCAGAGGGGGTCCACGGCGATGTCCTCGACGAGGACGGGCTCGCCGCGATGGGCCGCGGTGCCGCAGGAGCCCATGGTCGGGCCGATCGGCACCGGGTCGATCGCTGCGGAGTACTCCTCTGGACAGCGCCCGCCGGCCGCCGGCCGCAGCTGCTTGCCGTCCTCATCGACCAGCAGGACGGTGGCGATGGTATCGCCCGCCACATGTTGCTCGATGGCAAGGCACAGCGTGTCGAGCACGCTGCCGAGATCTCCGCCGCGGACCACCTGTTCCAGCACGCTGTTCTGATTGGCCAGCAGCGACTCTTCGCGGCGTCGCTCGGTCACGTCGCGGAAGGTGAGCACGAAGCCCGCCACCTTACCCTCTCCATCGTGGATCGGCGCTGCGCTGTTCTCGATCGGTCGGCGGCTGCCGTCCCTGGCCACCAGTTCGGCGTGCTGGGGCAGGCCGACGCTGGCGCCCTCGCGCAGGGTGGCGTTCTCCAGCATGAGCCCGCTGCCAACATCGACCACGCGGAAGACCTCGTCCAGCGGACGTCCGACGGCTTCGCTGCCGGGCCAGCCGGTCAAGGCCTCCGCCACCGGGTTCATATTGGTGACCCGGCTCTCGAGATCGGTCGTGATGACCGCGTCGCCGATGCTGGCAAGCGTGGTACGCAGGCGCTCGGCCAGCTCCAGAGCCTGGTCTTCAGCCTCCCTGCGGCGACGTATCTCGTGAGCCAGCTCCTCGACGCGCAGGTTCAGCGCGATGAAGTCGGATGAGGCCTCCTGCCTGCGCAGCAGGCGCAGCATCAGGATGGGCCTGCGATCAGCCTCGCCCGCCAGCAGGAGTCCACCCTCGGCCTTGCAGGCAGCCTCGACCTTGCCCCGCAAGGTCAGCGCGCCGGGCAGCAGCTGGCGGCTGCGCGCGCAGAGTTTCAGGAAGTGGTCGACCTCATCCGCCGGCTCGGCAACCAGCTCGGCCAGCGCCCGGCCCCGGCATCCCGCGCTGTCCAGGTCCAGACTCTCGGCACAGGCGCGGTTCGAGGCAAGCACCGTGCCGTCGACCGACACCAGAAGCGTCGGCTCGGGCAACAGGTCGACAAAGGCCAGCAGCGACGGCTCCATCGCCGAGGCCGAATCAAGGCCGGACATACTCGCGCCCGGCGGCGGCCTGGGAGTCTGCGCCCGGCTTCAGGTAGATGACCACCCGGCAGCCGGCATCGCCCCGGGCGATGGCCTGTTCGATGGACACCTTGGCATAGCCGAGGTTGTCGGCGGCAATGCTGCCGAACACGTTCGAGGTCATCATGCACAGCGCCGGACGGCCGACCACCTTGTCGCCGAACGGACAGGCCCGATTTCCGAGCACGATGCGGGTTTCGTCCTGCTCGATCACGTAGAAGTCGCCCTCGATGCGCCGCTTGAGGTCGACGAGCACTTCGGCAACCTGCTCGCGGCTCAGCTCGGACACCTGCAGGGCCTGCTTGTACATGCCGTTGATCTCGGCGCCCATCTCCTGGCCGACGACGCTGACGAAGCCGGAGGCCTCCTCGAGGCCGACCACCTTCTGCAGGGTGCCGGAGAGATGGCGAAGCAGGGTGCGCATGAAGACGTCCCGCTCCAGCTGGACGGCAAGCGCTCCGGATACCGACTCGGTCTGCGAACCCTTGTTCATAGTGGACGTCCCTTCCTTGGGCGGCCTGGCCGTTCGCGGACCCTTCCGGGCCGGCCGACCACCCGATCAGTGAGCCAGATCGATAGTGTGTCAGAAAACCGCGTCCGCTTAGCCACCGCCCTTAGGCGGGACAGCCGTCCGGCAATGCCTCCCCCGGGACGTCGCGCTGCCGCTCAGCCCGCGAGCACGCGGATGGCGAACCAGACCGGCACGCCCAGGAAGTACACAAGCCGCCCGAAACGCTCGCCCGCAAGGCGCACCGCGGCCGCAGCGCCGAGCCGCTCCGCCACCCACACGGCTGCCTCGATCGCGATGCGCAGCGCGGCCGCGAGGAGCATCAGCCCGAGCATCCAGGCGACCCACCAGATCAGCAGGCCGCCCAGCCAGGCGCCGACGCCGTAGGTGAGCAGCTCGCCGAAGGTGCCACCGAAGGCGATGTGCTGGTGCAGGCGAAAGGCCGGCAAAGCCGTCAGCAGCGGAAACAGGGCGAACTTCACTGCCGCGTGGTCAAGCCAGCGATGCCGGGCCCGGGCCCGCTGCGAGGCCCGGCGGGCCCGCTCCTCGCAACCGGGCCGGTCCCAGCCCAGCAAGGCGCCGCCGGCCTGCAACTTATTCCTGAAACCCAGCGGATCATCCAGACGCCAGCCGGACCACAGCCGCCCCGAGGCCAACCGCAGCCGCAGACCGGGTCCGGGCAGGGGCCAGCGCCAGACCTGCAGCGCCCGCAGGCTGGAAAGAGGAAACTCGATGCGAAGGGCGGGCTGCTCGATGACCAGCTTGCCCGCCTCGATCACAGCCCGCATGGCAAACGCCCGCTCGATGGCCCAGGCGGCCAGCGCAGGAGCCAGCACGGTGGCAGCGAACAGGCGGATCTGCTCCACCGAGTTGACCTGCCAGCCATCCCGGGTGGCCATGCGCAGGGCGATCCAGACCAGGCCCAACGCGGCCGTGACCCGCAACAGCGCGGTGAGCAGCCGCCAGGGCGTGGACAGCCGGGACACCACGAACACCGCGTCCGGCGCCGGGCTCGCTGGACCGACCGGCCCGCGGGAGAGCCAAGGCAGCAGGACGATCAAGGCCAACACGCCAAGGGCGAACGCGCCCGCCCAGTCGCCCCAGCGCATCATCAGGGTGGGCGGCGGCGCACGCAGGGGAATCTCACCGACCAGCACGGCCTGCTGGCCCATCCCGGTCCGGGCGACGATGCCTCCGGTCTCGTCGATCAGCGCGCTCAAGCCGTTGGTGGTGACGCGCAGCTGCGGCAGCCGGGTTTCGATGCTGCGGAAGCTTGCGACGGCCAGATGCAGCCGGGCGCCGGCCGGATAGCCCGTGAACCAGGCATCGTTGGACAGGCCGAGGATCGCCTCGGCACCGAGCCGGGCGCCATTGATGGCCAACTGAGGTCGGACATCGTCCAGACAGATCAGGGGCAGCACGCTGGCCTCGCGGCCGTCGGCGGTGCGCAGAGGGAACACCCGCGGTCCATCCCCGGCGCGCCACGATCCTGCCCACGGCAGCAGCGAGCGGAAACGCGGTCCGTCCAGCCGGGCAGGCACCCACTCGGTCAGCGGAAAAGGGTGGGTCTTGCGGTAGTGGCCGAGCAGCCCGCGCTGCGGATCGACCACGGCGGCGGCGTTGTACTCGCCTGCGGCGTCGCGGTCGTAGGTGCCGAAGACCAGGGGCACGCCGAGCGTGGCGGAGAAGCCGAGGATCTCCGAATCAAAGGCGCGTCCGTCATCGCTCTTGGGTGAGCCGAAGGTGGTGGGATAGACCGTTTCCGACCAGAGCAGGGCCTCGGCGCCCTGTTCCCGCACGGCATGCGCGGACATCGCGAAATGCGTGCCCAGCACCTGGCGCACCGCCTCGAAACTGCCGACCCGCTCGCGCAGGGCCTCGACCTCGGTCAGGTTGGCCTGCACCAGGCCAACCCGCAGAGACGGCGCAGGCTCGGATTGGTGGACGCGCAACGCATCCAGCCGCCACGCGCCATAGGCCCAGACCAGGGCCACCAGCACCGCGCCCGTGGCCAGCGGGCGCAAGGCAAGGCTCGGCACTGGCCGAGCCCGTCTCAGGGCCGCCGCCCCGCACTCGTTGACCAGAAGAAGCCAGAGGCTGAGCCCGGCGGCGCCACCGAGGTCGGCGAACTGGCGCAGCGCCAGCGCCGGCTGCAGGCCATGTCCCAGCGTGTCACCGAGCAGCTTGGGCCAGAGCCACTCGCAGCCGACCCAGGCGCAGGCCCCGCCCAGCGCCGCCCACGTCGGACCCAGGCGATGGCCGATCAGTTGTCTGGCAAGCACGAAGGCGAACAGCTGCGGCTGCAGCAGGGGCGCAAGCAGGGCCAGAGCCAGAAGGCCCCAGCCGGCACCCCAACCGACATAGGCCGCGAAGGCGGCGCCGAACCAGTGGAACACGCCCAGCGCCATCAGCACCGACATCAGCCAGGCGCTGCCCAGGGCCGCGCGCAGTCGCCCCGCCCCATCAAGGACCAGCAGCCAGGGCAAGAGGGCGACCAGGCCCAGGGCCCAGGCGCCCTCGATCAGCGCATAGCCTGCCAACAGGCCGCCGGACAGTCCGGCGCCGGCCAGGTGGGTGATCCATCCGTGCGCGCGGCCGGGCGCCGCGGCGTGCCGGCTGGATTCGTTGTCTGCGTGATGCCCGCTCATCCCTGAACCACCTGTTTCACTTTCCTGGCGCGGCAGCCATCAGCCGGCCACCCCGGCCAGCGGCTGTCCAATCGATACAGACAGTCCTGGCGCAACGCCCTCCCCGCTCAGGGCGGGGGCGGCAGGCTGACCCTGCGGATCGGCAGGCCGGGCGGCGCCAGCGCCTCCGGCACGACCAGGTCCGCCGGAAGCTCGATCAATGCACCGGACTCGTCGCGCAGCTCGAGGTCCGGCGAGAACATCAGGATGGCCTCGATCGGCTCGCCCTCGTCGGTGACCTGGTGGTGGCGCACGTAGCCCTCGGGCAGTTCGTAATCCTCCGGCACCGCCAGCCCTTCCAGCGGCGGGCTCGTGCCGGGGTGATTGAAGGCAGCAAGCCCCGATTCGATACCCGCCTCGCGCAGGGCCTCGATCAGCTCGGCCGCGGTCGGCTCCTCGTCGCCGGGCCGGACATACGCGGCGAGGTCATCCGGGTCCAGGCTCGGCAACTCGAAGTCCTCGGCCCGCTCGGTCGGCTCGGACACCGGTAGCCTGCGCTTCGGCACGGCGGCGGAGGGGACCGGTGCTGCGACTCTGGTCTCGACGCCCGACACCTGCTTCGCCGCTGCATGGGTCGGCGCCACCGGCGGCTGGCCGGGACGCCGGGCCAGCAGGCCCAGCGCCACGCCGGCGAGCAGGGCGAACGCCAGCCAGCCGAGCACCCGCCACCGACGGTCCGTCGGGGCGCGCCGGATGACCCGCACGCCATCGCCGTCCGCGGGGGACGGCGTGGCGCCTTGCCAGGGCGATTTCCGATTCATCGTGGCGGACCCACCCTGCCCCTATCAGGGACTCGGCGGGTTGAACACCGAGATCGACCAGCCCATCCGCTCATGGCCGAAATTGTTCCAGATCGGGCTCTTGCCGCCGCTGAAGCTGGTGTAGCGCGGCGCCCCTGTTCCAGTGCTGCCGCCCCACAATCCGGCAGACACCGTGCCACCGGTGTAGGTCGGGTGCACGTCGTCGGACTGGATGTAGTCGTAACTGGTGGTGGAGCTGACCAGCTTGGTGTTGGCATCGCGCAGGGTCGACTTCAGCGTCGAGGTGATTCGGGTGACATAGCTGCTCTCGCTCTCCCCGGCCACGTACTTCAGCGCCTCGGAGTCGATCTTGCCGTCGCCGTTGCTGTCGTAGTCGCGGCCCATGTACTCGCCGAAGCTGTCCGCGCACTTGAAGCCCTTCTGCCGGGCGTACTCGCACATCCAGTAGTTCATCTTGACCAGTGCCGGCAGGAAGCGGTCACGCAGGTTGACCGTCTGCCCGGTAGCCGAGTCGCGGCAGCTGCTCTGCACGTTGTCGGCGTTGTAGCCCGGATAATAGAGGTTGGCGATCACCTTGAGCCGGGTGTTGGGGTGGGCGTTGGCGTTGATGTAGTCCATCGCCGCGGCGACATAGGTCTTGCAGTTGTTGACCGCGGTATCCAGCACCGAATAGTTGCAGGTACCACTCTGCCCCTTGAAGCTGGTTCGTGCCTGCAGGCCGTCGTTGCCGCACATTTCGAACGTCACCACGCGGGTGGTGCTCGCCTGCATGTAGGACCGCTCACCGACGATCTTGTTCTGGTAGACGTCGGACGCGACCGCGCCCGACTTGGTCCGCCGGATGCTCTCGATATCGGCGTTCCAAAGAGCCGAGAGATACTCGGCGTCCACCGTCGGCGCCGAGTAGCGGGCGGCATTGCTCACCGACCCGTTGTAGCCGGCATAGATCGAATCGCCATAGGCGACGATGCGGTACTTGGCCGTGGTGCCCGACCGGTCAACGGTCCAGGACACGTTCTGGTTGAGGGTGCTGGCGGCACCCTGGGCGCTGAAGACGAGCACGGCACAGGCAGACAGCAGCCTCACGCGGCTGCCGCGACGACGGTCAAACATGGTTCCCCTCCCAAGGAATGGTGTGTGCAACACGCAAGGCCTCCGGCATCGGCACGGATAGCCCTTGAAGCGAACAGCACGAGGTCCCCGGGCAGGCGAGTGCCGCGGACCGTTTCCCCCGCCTCCATACGCTAGGGTCGGGTGACGCAGGCTGTCACGCCGCAGCGCAGCAAGGTCGGCGCTGACAACGAAATCGACCGTTCCGCGCCGCCGCGAATCAGCCCTTCCCGGCTTGGCCGCAGCGCCCGCCGGCGTTCATCTACCCAAGACCCCGCCGCACGACAAAGCGCCTCGTGACACCCTCCGCCGCCTTGCGGCGCCGGGAACGGGAGAGGCGCGGCGTCGGCGGACTCCCGCCGGCAGTCCGATCGGACCTGCCAGGGCGCCGGCTCAGCGCGCGCGCACAGGTACCAGCAGCACCGGCAGCGCGCTTGAGCGCAGGACCGCCTGGCTGGTGCTGCCGACGATCAGATCGAACACCGCCCCATGGCCGTGGGTCCCCATGATGATCAGGTCGACGGCGAGTCTTTCCGCTTCGTCGAGGATGGCCTGGGCGATCGAACCCTGGATCTGCAGCGCGGTGACCTCCATCCCCTCGTCACGAAGTGCCCGGGCATGGGCCTGGATCTGCCCATGGTCGCGGCGGTGCGCCTCTGCCACCTGGTCGCGCACGACCTGGGGCCCGGCTTCATAGCCGACGAAGTCAGGCTCCGGCTCGGCCACGTGCAGCAGCCACAGGCTCGCCGCGGTGGCCCGGGCCATGCCCTTTGCCACCTCGAGTACCTGCGCCGATGAGCCGCTCAGATCCAGCGCTACCAGCAGTTTCATCGTCCTTCCTCCCGTTGGCGGTGCAGGACAGTGCCAAGCCTATCGCGGGTCGGCGGCGTCGCCACGCGCCGCCTCGACGGCGTGGTACAGGGCCTCGGTGTAGCGCTCCGCATCGGCCGGCGAAAGGTGCGACCACTCGGGCAGGTGCAGCCCCTGCATGTCGGGGAAATCCTCGAAGTGGATGCCCGGCACACCGGCGCGCTCCACCAGCGGATCCCATGTGCGGGCGCGGGGGAACACCCGCTGCTCGAACTCGTAGTAGGCACCATCGCTGGGGGGGCGCACGAGGATCACCTCCACCCCGCGCTGGCGCAAGGTGTCGATCGCCGCGACCGTCTCGGCGATCTGCTCTTCCAGCACCTTGGCCGGATCCATGCCCGGTGGCGGCGGCAGCTCAAAGAACTGGGACCAGATATCCCGGGCCAGCTGGGCATAGGCGGGATCCTTGAGCAGCTTGTCCCACATCCGCGAGTTGCGGTCGGGCTCGTTCACCATCAGGCGGCGCACATCGAGCAGATTCATGACGCCGGCGCGCGCAGGCCAGGGCTGGCGGGCAAGCACGGTGAACAGTGCGTAGTCGCCCTGATAGAAGGCGAGCCATGGTTCGAGCAGATGCATCGACAGCCATTGGCCGATGCGCTGCGACGGGGTTTCCCGCCGATAGTGGTCTAGCGCATCGCCGCGAAAGCGGAAGCCTGAGAAAAACACGTCCGGGGCGACGCCCACGAGCAGGCTTCCGGAGAAATCCGGGTCATTGGCGAGATCCTGCAGGAAGGGCAAGGGCGTGGTGCCCTCCAGGGCGAGCTGGATGGGGCGCTGCCCGCTCAGCCGCTCCCAGACATGCAGCTGTACGTCGAACAGCACCCGGGAGGAACCCAGCAGGACCAGCGCATCGCCCTCGCCCTCGTCGATCCGGCGCCGCTGTATCGCCCACAGACCGGCGCTGTTGCGCATGGAGGGCTCCGAGCCGAAGTCGCGCCAGTAAGCCTCCCAGCCGATCAGCCCGGCGGCGCAGAGCAGCAGGCTCACCACCCAGGACAGGCCCAGCCGGGTGGAGGGAAGCGCCCGCTGCGGCGGGTCGGCGGCGGCGGGGGCCTGCGCCCCGGTCGGGTCGCGCTCAGAACTGGAAGTAGATGAAGGCATTGCTACCTCCCTGGGTCACGAGGATGGCCAGCAGCATCAGGCCCCAAAGCATCCCGACGACGGCCGCAGGCAGTCGCTGCACGGCCTCGTGCAGCTGGCGATCGCGCATATGCCAGTGCAGCGCGAGCATGAGGCCGACCGGCACCAGGCTGCTGACCATCAGCCAGTGGGTCAGCACCGGCGCGCCGTCGGGGGTAATCAGCAGCATGCTCTTGAGCAGGCGCGCAGCGGTGGGGAAATCCTGCGCGCGGAAGAAGACCCAGGTGATGTTGACCAGGAAGTAGGTGAGCAGCGCCAGGCCGAGCCGCGACAGCCAGCGATCCCACAAGGCCCAGTGGCCGATGCGTGCGCGAAGGAATCGTTCGGCGGCCAGATACAGCCCGTGCAGGCCACCCCAGACCACGAAGGTCCAGGCAGCGCCGTGCCAAAGGCCGCCGAGCAACATGGTCAGCATCAGGTTGACGTAGGTTCGCCCGGGCCCCTTGCGATTGCCTCCGAGCGGCACGTAGAGGTAGTCGCGCAGCCAGCTCGACAGGGATATATGCCAGCGTCGCCAGAAGTCGCTGAAGCCGACTGCCGCGTAGGGAAAACGGAAGTTGTCCGGCAGCGAGAAGCCCAGCACCAGGGCCGCGCCGATTGCCGTGGTGGTGTAGCCGGCAAAGTCACAGAAGATCTGTGCCGAGAAGGCCAGCGTTCCGATCCAGGCATCGACGGGGGCAACGCCCTGGCCTGCACCGAACACCTCGTCGGCGGCCGGCGCCAGCATGCCGTCGGCCACGACGACCTTCTGGAACAGCCCGAGCACCATCAGCATCAGCCCCCAGCCGACCTGCCGCGCGGTGGCGATGCAGGGCCGGGCGAACTGCGGGATAAGGTGGGTGGGACGGACGATGGGACCTGCGACCAGCTGCGGGAAGAAGGTCACGAACAGGGCGAAATCCAGGAACGAGCCGGTCGGCCGGGCACGGCGCAGGTACACGTCCAGCGTGTAGGCCATGGTCTGGAACGTGTAGAAACTGATTCCGACCGGCAGCACGATGTCCCACTCTGCAGGCTGGTAGGCGATGCCTGCGGCGTTCATCGCCTCGGTGAAGTTCTCCAGTACGAAGCCGCCGTACTTGAAGTAGCCAAGCATGCCGAGATTGACCGCGATCGAGGCCCACAACAGCAGCCGCCGCCTGCCGGGCGAGTCGGACTCATGGATCCGTCGCGCAAGGAACCAGTCGGCGAGCGTCGAGATCCACAACAGGATCACGAAGGGCGGATTCCAGGCCGCGTAGAACAGATAGCTCGCGACGAGCAGGTTGCCCTTCTTCACCGTCCACGCAAACGGCATGCGGTGAAGGGCCACCACCAACGCGAAGAAGGCGACGAAAGTCAGCGAGTTGAAAAGCACCGGTCCTTCCCCCCGAAGGCCGCGCGGAAACGGCAGCCTACGCGCCTGCCGGAGCGATTGCACGGAATTGCTGCGCGCGCCACTCAGCACGACGATCCGCCGACGCCGGGCCCGCCCGCGCTGAAGACGCTACAGTAGCGGTCGTTCCCAAGCCATGCTCCGACGCGATGCCGCCTGCAACCCTTGCCATGCTGCCGGCCGCCGAGCTGCCCGCCGGACTCAGGCAGCTCACCGATCCGGCCACGCCCCTGCCATCCGGCTGGCTGCTCATCGGCGAGGGCCTCTCGCCGTTGCTGCCTCCGCTGCTGAAGACCCTCGCGGCCTGGGCTGCGGGCCTGGTGTTCGCGCTCGGCATCTCCGGCGCAGCGACTGCGCTGGCCTGGATCTACGCATCGATCGCCCTGGCCTGCTTCGGCTACAGCGTCCTGCCCGGGCGTAAGGCCTGGGCCGCGATAGAGCAGCGCCGCGCCTTTCGCGCCGGTCGCTGGCGCCGCGGCTTGCATCTAGGGCCCGATGCGCTGCTGCTCTGGGACGGCTCCCGGGGCGTGGCCTTCAACCGCAGCGAGATCGATTCGGTGCAACGGGTAGAGGTGGAGATCGCCGTGCGCCCGGCCAAGGGCCCGCCGCGCAAGCGTATCGAGCATCGCTGCGAACTGGCGATCCGAAGAGATGGTGCGCCACCCTCGGGGCTGCCGCTGCCGATGATCGACCCCGGCAGCGCCGATCCGGACCATGCTGGCGGCGCGGTCGTGGCAATCGAGCGCTGGGTGGCGGGCGGGGCGCCCCGCACGGGCGCCGCTGGTCACGGCGCGCTCCGCGCCTGGGTGCGGAACCTGGCGTGGGGACACGGCCTGCTGCTTGCCGCCTCCGTTCTCGGCCTGCTTGGCACCACCCTGGCCGCTGCCGTCTTCGGCATCTCAAGCGGCGCCCTGCTTGGGCTGCTGGTCGGTTTTCCTGCCTTCCTGCTCTTCCCTCTGATCCTGCATCGCTCGATCGGTGCCCGGCTGGCACGTGACGCGAGGGGGCGGCCGGTTGGCTGGGGCTACATCATCTGCCTGGGTCTGGCCGCGATGCTGTTGATCATCGGCGGGTCGAATGTGGCCGGCCACCTGCAATGGCAGCTCCGCGCCAGCGAGGCGCCGCCGCTGGACGCCGGCGCGATCGCAGCCGAACGCGGTGCGATGCGGCTGTATCCGTGGACTGCGGAGCTGACGCCCACTGCCGCCCCTATCGGCCACTACGCCCACCGCCGCTACCTGGGCGACGGGCGCTGGATCGAATCGAGCTACTACGTGGCGCCACTCGACGGACAGCGCGGCTGCCTCTGGCTGGGGCTCAGGACGGGTGAAGGGGCCGCGTCGGCGCGCTCGAGATCCCGACTGCTCAACGATCGTAGCGACTGGCTGCTGCCGGTCGCCGGCCTTGAGGCCTCAGGCTTCACGCAGGCCGTCGAAGCCGCGCGCCGGCAGGCCGGCGGCGCCCTGCCCGGCTGCGAGTCGGCCCGGGTCATGCAGGCCTCGCCCTCCCTCAACCAGCTGCGGCTCGACACCCTCGGGCAACTAGCGTTGCTGATTGCGCTGTCGCATCTGTTGCCGGCGCTGGCCCTGCTGGTCTGGGCAGCCTGGCGAGCCGACCGGCGACCACCGCTGCGGCGGGCCACTTAGCCCATCGATTGATCAATCAACTCTTCGCGACGGACACAGCATCCCGCCGCCCTCGACAGAAGCGGCCGTGGGCAATCATAGGGTGCGCCTCGGCGCACCAACCCCGCGTGGCGGACTGCCGCGGTCGGTCGCCGGGCATCGCTGCCGCGCGCATCGGGGTGCTGTCGAAGCTTGCGATACCGCGCGGTACACCCAGGCGCACCCTATGGGGCCTCAGTGCACCGAGCCGCCGGGCACGGCGGCGTCGCCTTCGCCACCGGAGCCCTTGATGGTGACCTTGAGATCGGCGCGCGCCAGCAGGGCGTGCTGCAGCAGGGCGGTGAGAAGAACCGCGCGCTCCTGGGCGGGAATCACGAAGCAGATCCAGCCCAGTCCGGTGTGGCGGATGCGCAGCAGGCTGCCCTGCTCGACCAGGCTGACGCTCCAGGCCGGGTTGACCTGGGCGGTCCAGGGGTCGGGCGGCTGGGTACTGACCTTGGGCTCGAGTTCGGCACGCCGTTTGGCGGCCTCGACGATCAACTCGTCCAGTTCCCCGGCCGACAGTTCCATCAGGTTGAAGCGCATGACCGGTTCCTTCGGGCTGCGTGCGATTGGGCGCAGCCAGCCTATCACCCGCGGGTGACAAGCCCTGCGTTCGGCCCAGGGATTGCGCGCTTTGCGTAGGAGCGGACATGGCCGCGACCGCGGAGATTCGCTCTGGCCGCGGTCTGTGGTGAACACGAGACGCTGCGGTCGCGCCCGTGTGCGCTCCTACGAAAACGGGCTTCGTTGGATGTCGCAGATACTGCGGGGGCGCAGACATACCGGTGCCGGCGAAGGGCGCTGAACAAGCGCTTGCGACCGTCCAACGGAGCGCCGTAGAGGCGTTGAAGGGTCGGTTGGATGGGGCCGTCGGGGGCTAGACATCAACGACCTCTCCGCCCGGCGACTGCCGCTTGAACGATTTTTTCCCGTCACTGGCCGGCTCGAAACGCAGGGCCTCGGCGTCGACGGTGCGGCGCAGGGTGATGTCGACGTAGACCGTCTCGTTCGGCCGGATGTAGCGCTCGAACTGCTCGCGGCCGAGGCGGAACTCGGCGCGGGTATAGCCGGCGAACACGTCCGGGCGCTCGGTGCCCGGCGCGCCGAAGTGCGGGCGGGCGTGGATATGGAAACCCATCTCGTCGACCTTCCTGAGCTGCTCGTAGTCGAGGTAATAGACGAGGGCATGGCTCTTCTCGTTCTTCTGCTTGTCGACGAAGAACCCCTTGGGCAGCGTATCGGGCTCGAAACCCTTGCCGAGCAGGAACAGGTCGTAGTCGCTGATGACCCGGCCCTCGTCGTCGCGGATCCGGAACACCAGCATCACGAAGCGGCGCAGCACGCCGCCGTACTGGCTGTTGGCATGGGCGCGCTGGGTCTCCTCGGTGAAGGTCGCGGCCTCTTCGAGCAGCCGATCGTACTCGGCCGGGCTGTCGACCTTGAGGCAGCGCAGCAGCTGCTCCACCACTGGTTTGCGCGCGACGTTTCCCGGCTTGACGCTGCGCATGATGCCGATGTCCTCGCCCGAATGGCTCGCGCCCGGAATCACGAAGAACGGGCTGGGGTCCGGCCGCGCCGCGAGCCCGGGCCGCACCGCAAGCGCGTGGGCCTTGCCGAAATGGCCTTCGATCAGCTCGTCGCCGCGCTGGTCCAGGCGGAAGTAGGTGTAGTTCATGTTGGCCGCGGCCAGGCGTACCACACCGTCCGAGCCCTTCTCGACCAGGTAGCTGTTGAGGAAGTCGTAGAACTTGTTGTCCACGGTCTCGCCGCTGAGCACGCAGGGCCAGTAGCGGGTGCCGCGGGCCTGGTGTCGGGTTGTGCGATCGGCGAGGTCGCAGGCCCCATCGCTGCCAAGGCACAGCCAGTCGAGCACGCCCTGGCCGGGCTCGACGCCGCCGAACCAGGATTTGATCCGCCCCAGCCGGCTCTTGCCGATCACCGCCAGCGCCGACCCGTGGTTGGCTGGTGCCAGCATGAGCAGGTGGCGCAGCGGGCAGTCGCCGAGGTTGCGCGGACCGTAGTAGCGGTCGACCCAGCGCCGCACCACCGGGCCACCGGTCGAGTGGGTGATGCAGGAGAAACTCGCCGGCGCACCCAGGTCTTGCGTGATCGCGTGCTGCATGGCGCGGGCCAGGTCGTCGAGGGTGACCTCGTCGTGGAAGCTGATGTATCGCCCGAGCCAGAGATCCTTGACCTCGATCTCCAGCCCGGCCGCGGCAGCCTGCTGCTGCAGCGCCTCGGGCAGCCCGCCGTAGGTGTCGGTGTGGGTCACACTCCATCCGTGCACGAAGGCCAGCACGCGCTTCTTGCTCATCGCCCCTCCCCGTTCTCGTTCTTCCGCCCCATCCTGCCAGTGTCGCCTCGGCAGCAGATCTCGCACGAGGCTTTGTCGGCGCCCGGGCCTAGCGGCCATACTCGCCCCATGATCTCGTATGGCGGCCTTCCATGGTCATGAGACGCTCGGCCCGGTTGGTCGCGTGGCCGGCCTGCCTGCTGCTTGCCGGCGTCGCCCTGGCCAAGGGCACCCGCCCGCTGGACGTCACCGACCTCGGCGCGCCGGTCTTCCAGGTATACGGGCCCGAGGATGGCCTGTCCGACGAGATCTGGAGCACCGTGGGCATCGACCGCGAGGGTTTCGTCTGGGCCGGCTCGGCTTCTGGCCTGGCCCGCTTCGATGGCTACCGCTTCACCCCTTACGAGCTGCCCGGGGCACGCAGTCTGGTCCGCGAGATGGAGACCGCGCCTGACGGCTCGCTGTGGGCGATCTTCGAGCGCGAGGGCCTTGCCCGCTACGAAGAGGCCACGCGAAGCTGGTCGCTGAGCGGGCACCGGCGCTTCGCCCATCGTTTCGCCGCGGATGTGGCGGCGAGTGGCGAGCGTACGCTGTACGTCTCCCAGGAGTACACCGCGATGCGCTACGGCCCCAAGGGCTGGGAGCCACTCGAGGAGCACGGCGAACCGCTGCCCGGGCACACCATGGGCCTTGCGCATACCGACACCCTCTTCGGCGAGCCGCGGCTGTGGAGCGCGCGGCATGACGGCAGCCTGTGGTTCCGTCGTCGCGACCAGCCGCAGGCCACCTGGCAGCGCTTCAAGGTCGCGGCGCTGACCCATGCCCAGTACACCGATCTGGTGCGCACTTTTGACCAGGGCCGCGAGGAGCTGTGGCTGCTGACCTATGGCGGCGGGGTGCTGCGGATCAGCGCCGAAGGCGAGCGCCACTACAGCGTGGAGGCCGGAGAACTGCCCAGCTCGGCCGTGTACTCCGGCGAGGCGACCTACGACGAAACCGGCCGTCGCCGCCTCTGGCTCGCCACCCGCGGCGGCCTGGTGCTGATCGACGAGCGCGGGACCCGGGTGTTCAACCGAAGCCACGGCCTGCCCTCGGATGCGGTGCGCGGGCTTCGGGTGCAGCGCGATCCCGGCGGCGAGGACCTGCTCTGGGTAGCGACCGAAGCCGGCCTCGCCCGCCTGCGGATCCGGGAAAGCGCCTGGCAGACCGTGTCCCTGCTCGGCAGCAGCGAGAACGGCATCTTCGGCGTGCTGGTCGAACCCGACGGCCAGGGTGGCGAGCGACTGTGGCTGGGCAGTGCCCGCGAGGGCCTGCACCTCATTACCCAGGAGGGACGGCGGCATTTCGATGCCAAGGCGCTCGAGCTCGAGCAGCTCGCGGTACGCGGCATCTGGCGGGTGTCCGATGGCCACGGGGGGTATACGCGCCTGATGGGCGTGGGCGGTGGCGAGCTGTTCAGGATCGACGAGGCACTGCGCTTCACTCGCCTGGAAACGCCCTGGCCCAAGAGCCGGGCCGAGGCAGTGACCGCGGCCGTGTCGCGCAG
Organism: Pseudomarimonas salicorniae; assembly: GCF_023156535.1. Lineage (GTDB taxonomy): Bacteria > Pseudomonadota > Gammaproteobacteria > Xanthomonadales > Xanthomonadaceae > Pseudomarimonas > Pseudomarimonas salicorniae. The sequence goes on from NZ_JALNMH010000003.1 coordinate 180,457, forward strand.
GGGCGATGCCGGCACGGAGTGGTGGATCGGCCTGCTCCAGGGCGGTGCGTGGCGGCTGCGCGAGGGCCGCTGGACACGGATGCTGGCAGCCGAGCCCGGCAGCCAGTGGGCCACCCTGGGCCTGGCCATCGAACCGACCGGCGACGAAGATGCCGTTTGGCTGGCCAGCGGTGGCGGACTGATGCGCTGGCGCGGCGAGCGGATGGAGTCGATCGGCGATCTGCTGCCCCCACTTCGCAACATGCCGTTCCGCCATGTGGCCGTGATCGATACGCCGCGAGGCCGGCAGGTGTGGGCCAGCAGCCTGCGCGAGGGAGTCCACCGTCTCGCGCTGGATCCGGAGCAGCCACCCCGGCTTCTCGATGCCTCGGGCGTGCCCGAACCACCCGACCCCACGGTCTACAGCGTGACCGCCGATTCCCGAGGCAGGGTCTATGTCTGCACCAATAATGGCGTGCAGCAGCTCACCCCCCTGCCCGCCGGCGGCTATGCCGAGCGGGTCTTCCACCGCCGCGACGGTCTCGTCCACGATGAGTGCAACAGCAACGGCCAACAGGTGGATGCGCACGATCGATTCTGGGTCGGGACCCTTGGCGGACTCAGCGTCTACGACCCGTCCGCGCAGTTTGACGCGGCCGCGGGCGTCGCAGGACCGCTCCGCCTGACGCAGGCGATGGCCGAGGGCGCGAGCCTGGCCGCTCCGGCCTCCGGCGCCCTGTCGGTGCCCGCCGGCAATCGTGCGCTTCGGATCGAATTCGCCTTGCTCGGTGGGCAGCGCGAATCGGAGACGCAGTACCGCTCAAGGCTGCAGCCCTACGAAACGGATTTCGTGCCCTGGTCCACCGAACACGGACGAAGCTTCGGCAAGCTGCCGCCCGGCGACTACACGCTGGAGATCCAGGCGCGGAACTTCGCCGGCGTCGAGGCGGAACCGCTGCGGCTTTCGCTCGAGGTGGCGCCACTCTGGTGGCAGCGCGGCAGCATCCAGCTTGTCGGGTTCCTGCTCGGCGCGCTGCTGCTGTCGGGCCTCGTGCTTGCCTACCACCGCGACCTGCTGCGCCGCCAGCGCCAGCTTGAGCGGGCGGTGGATTCGCGCACCCAGGCGCTCAGCGAGGCCAATGCCCAGCTGGTCGAGCTGTCCTACCTTGACCCGCTGACCGCCCTGCCCAACCGCCGCCGGCTGATGGACACGCTGGATCGCGCACTCGACCGTGCGCGCCGGAAGCACAGCCCCCTGGGCTTGATCCTGATCGATGTCGACCAATTCAAGCGCCACAACGACCGCCACGGCCACCTCGCCGGCGATGGCGCCCTTCGCGCGGTGGCCAAGGTGCTGGGCACGGTCAAGCGCGAGCGCGATCTGGTGGCACGCTATGGAGGCGAGGAGTTCGTCTGTCTGATGGAGGATGCGCCTCTCGTTGCGGTTGCCCAGGTCGCCGAGCGCATGCGCGCCCGGGTCGAAGCCCTGCCGCCGCGAGAGCTGGGCAATGACCAGGAGGGCATCACCCTCAGCGCCGGCATCCTGTCCAGGGTACCCAGCGCCGAGGACACCCCCGAATCCCTGCTTCGCGATGCCGACACTGCCCTCTACGTCGCGAAGAAGATGGGCCGCAACCAGGTCGTCGAGCACGGCGGTTGAGGCTGACCGGCGCGGCCTGCTGTCATAGGGTGCGCCTGGGCGCACCGACGCCACGTGGCGGATTGCGGCGGGGCGACGGGGCCGGCGCTGCGCGGAATGAGACGGTACCGAGCGTTCGGGAGTTACGCGGTGCGCCGAGGCGCACCCTATGCAGTGGGTGATGTTGCGGGGACGCCACAGCCGCGGCGGATGCCGATACGCTGATGGTTCAGCGCGGGGCGTGCAGTCTGCCCGGGGATTTTTCGCTGCGGCTCGCTGGTTCGGCAGGAGGAGGAACACACGATGAGGTTCGACGTTCGCTACGCGGCTGTGGCCGCCACCTGCCTGCTGCTGTCTGCCTGCAGCACCAAGCAATGGTACGAAGGCGGGCGGGCCGGCGTGGCCGAGGAATGTCGCCGCCTGCCGAGCGAGGCGCAGTACCAGCGCTGCATGGAGGATGCGCGGCTGAGCTACGAGGACTACCAGCGGCGCCGCGAGGGCAGCGACACACCCGAGAGCATGCGCCGCTGAGCGGCCCGATCATCCGGCTCGACGCGCGTCACCGGGCGTGCGTCCGGTGACGCGCCTGTAAGCACGCCGGAACGCCGTTTCGGTGGCATAGCCGAGGCGTTCGGCGATCTGCGCTACCGAGAGCTGGCTCTCGCGCAGCAGCACCCCGGCCTCGCGCATGCGCAACTCCGCGATGTACTGCAGCGGACTGCAGTCGAGCAGCTCGCGGAAGCGCTCGGTCAAACGGCTTCGCGACAGCGCGGCCAGCTGGGCGAGCGTGTCGAGACTCCAGCTGCGGCCGGGCTCGGCGTGGATCGCCGAGAGCACGGGTGCGATCCGTGGGTCGCCCAGCGCGCCCAGAAGTCCGTCGGCAATCTGCCCGGCCTCCATCGCCCGGCGCAGGACCAGGGCGAGCAGCACCTCGGACAGGGCATCCAGCAGGACGCCGCGGGCCGGACGGTCGCCTTCATCCTCCTCCGCAAGCATGCGCACCACCGGCTCCAGCGCGGCGCCTCCCTCGACCGCGGACAGCAGGACCAGATCCGGCAGCCCCCGCAACAGCCGGCCGAACTCCGTGTCATCGCCGTGGTACAGGCCGCAGACCAGGCGCGTCGCCAGCCCGTCGGCATCCGGCAGGCGCAGCTCGCCATCGGCCTCCAGCCGCGGCAGCGCACTCAGCGCATGCCAGCTGTCGCGCGGGAAGAACATCAGGTCGCCTGCCGACACCGGCAGAGGGCGATCGAGGTGACGCATATGCAGGAAGCAGCGCCCCTCGCTGACTAGATGGTAGCTGGCCTGACCGCGGCCGGCGGCGCTGAACTGCCAGTCGCCGCAGATCCGCGGCCGCGCGTAGACGTGGCCGCGCAGCCCTATGCGTCTGAGCACCGCGGAGAGCGCGTCGTCCTGTTCTTCTGCTGCCATGAGTCTGTTCCGCAAGGGCGATCAGTGTGCCGCGCGCGCGGCGCCCAAGTCACCGGAGGGCAAGCGGGGAACGAAGTTCGCGCCTCGCGGCGCCGCAGGCGATCCGATATGCGGCAGCCTGCTCGGCCGGCATCCCGGGCGGGTTCACGGAATGTGGCGAACCGTGCTGCTACCGTGGCGATCCGGTCCAGCGCCAGCGCGCCGGGCCGCTTCGCAGCCCTTGAGCCTCCCCTGCCTGACATGCCGAATCGCCTGTTTTTTCCCCTTCTGCTGGCCTCTTCGACCGTCCTGGCCGACCCGGCCGACACCCTGCTGCGACAGGCCGAGGCCCACTACGGCGAGGTCGGTCGGGAGCAGGCGCTGGTGGATTTCACCGTGGAGCAGGCCTTCCGCGACGGCGATCTGTATGTGTTCTGCGTCGACGACTCGCATCGGATGAGTGCGAGCGGCGGTTTTCCGCGCATGGTGGGGGTGGACATCGACCGCTTCAACGTCGGCGGACGCAGCGGCCTCGCCAGCTTCATGACCCGCAAGGCCAGTCAGGCCGGCGACGAAGGGCGGGTCGAGTACGCCTGGCTCAATCCGGCTTCGGGCCGCATCGAGCAGAAGAGCGTCATATTCCGACGCTTCGGTCAGGACGTCTGCGGCGTCGGCCACTACGAACCTGTCGAGGAGACCGCCGCTTCCGCGGCCTCCTGAGCGCAGTCGATTACTTGGGCGGCGGCGGGGCCAGCACCTTGCGGTCGCCGTTGTGCTCGGGCGCGGTGACGATGCCAGCGGACTCCATCGCCTCGATCAGCCGCGCGGCGCGGTTGTAGCCGATCTTCAGCCGTCGCTGCACGCCGGAGATGGACGCCCGCCGCGTCTCGGTGACGATGGCCACCGCCTGGTCATACAGCGGATCGGACTCATCGCCGCCCTCGCCGGCTTCCGGCAGCCCGCCAGGACCGACCACCTGGCCATCGGCCAGCATCTGCACCTCTTCAAGCACGCCCTCGTAGTAGTCGGGCCCACCGCTGGCCTGCTTGAGATGTTCGACCACGCGATGCACCTCTTCATCGGAGACGAAGGCACCGTGCACGCGCTCCGGCATGGCGGTGCCCGGCGGCAGGTAGAGCATGTCGCCATGACCGAGCAGGGTTTCCGCACCGCTCTGGTCGAGGATGGTGCGCGAGTCGATCTTGCTCGACACCTGGAAGGCAATGCGGGTCGGGATATTGGCCTTGATCAGGCCGGTAATGACGTCGACCGAGGGTCGCTGGGTAGCGAGGATCAGGTGGATGCCGGCGGCGCGCGCCTTCTGCGCCAGGCGGGCGATCAGCTCCTCCACCTTCTTGCCGACGATCATCATCATGTCGGCGAACTCGTCAATGATGACGACGATGTAGGGCAGCTCTTCCAGCGTGCGCGGCGGCTCGTCGAGGGCCGGATTGGGCACGAACAGCGGGTCGCTCAGCGGATGCCCGGCGTCGATAGCCTCCTTCACCTTGCGATTGAAGCCGGCGAGGTTGCGCACGCCGACCATCGACATCAGCTTGTAGCGGCGCTCCATCTCGGCCACGCACCAGCGCAGGCCGTTGGCGGCCTCCTTCATGTCGGTGACCACCGGCGCCAGCAGATGCGGAATGCCCTCGTAGACCGACAGCTCGAGCATCTTCGGGTCGATCATCAGCATGCGCACGTCCTGCGGCGTGCTCTTGTAGAGCAGCGACAGGACCATGGCATTGACCGCCACCGACTTTCCTGAACCGGTCGTTCCGGCGACCAGCAGATGCGGCATGCGACCGAGGTCGGTGACCGTCGGGCGGCCGCCGATGTCCTTGCCGAGCGCCAGCGCGAGCGGACTGCTGACCTTGTCGTATTCCTTGGAGCGCAGGATCTCCGACAGGTAGATCATCTCCCGGTGGGCGTTGGGGATCTCGAGCCCAATTACCGACTTGCCGGGGATGACGTCGACCACGCGCACGGACTTCACTGACAGGCCGCGGGCGATGTCCTTGTCCAGCGAGCTGATCTGGCTGCCCTTTACGCCCGGCGCCGGCTCCATCTCGAAGCGGGTGATCACCGGCCCGGGAAAGACGCCGACGACCTGGGCCTCGATGCGGAAGTCCTTGAGCTTGAACTCGATCTGCCGGGACAGCGTATTGAGCGCCTCCTCGGTATAGCCCTTGGGCTGCGGCTGCGGCTCGTCCAGCAGTGACAGCGGCGGCAGGCCATCCGGCGTGCTGACGTTGAACAGCGGGATCTGCTGCTCGCGCTGGGCGCGCTCGCTGCGCGTGGGCGGCGGCAGCTGCGGTTCGATCTTGACCGGCTCACGCTTGGCCCGCTTGACCGTCTCGACCTTGCGCACCTCATCGCGCTCGGCCTTGGCCGCGCGGGCTGCCTGCCAGGTCTCGGCGCGCTGGGCACTGCGCCCGGCCAGGCGAACCAGGGCCATGACCCCGGCGCCGAGCCGATCCATCAGCCGGAACCAGGACAGGCCGGTGGCCAGGGTCACCGCGATGAGCAGCACGGCGAGCAGGAACAGACTGGCGCCGAGGAAGCCGACGAGGTGGCGCAGCCCGCCGCCGATCCATTGGCCGAGCAGACCGCCCGCCTGCATGGGCAGGCCGCCGCCCCACTCCGGAGACTGCAGGAAGAACAGACCCGCCCCGCTCAGCACGACGCCGATGCAGCCAGTGAAACGCAGGGCCGGCGTCAGCGGCGCCTCTTCCTCGCCGGGGCGCGGGCGCAGGGCGATCCAGAGGATGATTCCCAGCAGCAGGGGCAGGGTGTAGGCAGCCAGCCCGGCGAAGGCCAGGGCCAGGTCGGCGAACCACGCGCCGGCCACGCCGCCTACGTTCTGCACCTTGCCGGTGACGCTGCCAGCGTGAGACCAGCTGGGGTCCTCGGGGTGATAGCTGAGCAGGCAGGCGGCCAGATAGACGAGCACCGGCACGGCCAGCAGGACCAAGGCCTCACGGCGCAGCCGCTGCTTCGGAGGCAGGGCAGCGGATCGATTATTCGGGTTTCTTGCCAACTCAGACCACGCTTGAGGTGTTGCGGATTACTGATTGATCTTACTGGGTTTTGCCCTGGCAACCCAAGCCTTCACGCAGCCCGGGGCTACGCCCTTGACGCGATTTTCCGGCTTGATTCCCGACCGGGCTGTCCCCACCCTTGTCACTCTTGCCGACCGGCACCCACAGGGACGTTGGAATCCTACATGAGCACACCCAAGCACTGCCGCCTGCTGATCCTCGGTTCGGGACCTGCCGGCTACGCGGCGGCGGTCTACGCCGCCCGCGCCAACCTCAAGCCGGTGCTGGTCACCGGCCTGCAGCAGGGCGGTCAGCTGATGACCACCACCGAGGTCGACAACTGGCCGGGCGATGCGCACGGGCTGATGGGCCCGGATCTGATGGCTCGCATGCAGGCGCATGCCGAGCGCTTCGAGACCGAGATCATCTTCGATCACATCCACTCGGCCGACCTGTCCAAGCGGCCGTTCCGGCTGAAGGGTGACAACGGCGAATACACCTGCGACGCGCTGATCATCTCGACCGGCGCCACCGCCAAGTATCTCGGCCTGCCCTCCGAGCAGACCTTCATGGGCAAGGGCGTCTCGGCCTGCGCCACCTGCGACGGCTTCTTCTTCCGTGATCAGGACGTTGCAGTCATCGGCGGCGGCAACACCGCGGTCGAGGAAGCGCTGTACCTGTCGAACATCGCCCGCAAGGTTTATCTGGTCCATCGCCGCGATCGGCTACGCGCAGAGAAGATCATGCAGGACAAGCTGTTCGCCAAGGCCGAGAGCGGCAAGATCGAGCTGGTCTGGAACCACACGGTCGAGGAGGTACTGGGCGACGACAGCGGCGTCACCGGCATGCGGGTGAAATCGCTGCAGGATGACTCGAGCCGCGACATCGCACTGCAGGGCTTCTTCGTGGCCATCGGCCATACCCCGAACACCTCGTTGTTCGAGGGCCAGCTGGACATGCGCAATGGCTACATCGCCATCCGCAGCGGCCTCGAGGGCATGGCCACCGCGACCTCGGTCCCGGGCGTCTTCGCCGCGGGTGACGTCGCCGACCAGGTCTACCGCCAGGCGATCACCTCGGCCGGCTTCGGCTGCATGGCCGCGCTGGATGCCGAGAAATTCCTCGATGTCGAGGCCGGGCACTAGGCGATTCCCGAACCGGCCGCTGAAACGCCCATATTCCCGCGTAAGCGGGAGCCCAATGGTTGCCCGGTCGACACTTTGCCAAGCCCGGATCCCCGCCCGCGCGGGGATGACGGCCGACCGCCGACGGGCGATTGATTCGTGGTCGGTCTATGAACGTTTCGTTCGATCGCCAGCAAGCTGGCTCCTACATCGCTCGACGCCTGTAGGAGCCAGCTTGCTGGCGATCCGTTCAGCCCGGCTCCGTCGCGGCCGCCCGGCGTGACTCTCGCCGCCCGTCTCGTCGACTCGCTCGACAAGGTCGACCCTGCCGAATGGCAGCGCCTGCTCGGCAGTCCCAGCGCCTTTCTCGACTGGCCGCTGCTGCAGGCCATGGAGCGCAGCGGCTGCCTGCAGCCGCGACACGGCTGGCGTCCTGCCCACCTTCTGCTCGAAGAGAACGGTGGCCTGCGCGCCGCGGCGCCCTGCTATCTCAAGGGCAACTCGCACGGCGAGTTCGTCTTCGACCATGGCTGGGCCCAGGCCTATGAGCGGGTCGGCCTTTCCTACTATCCCAAGCTGCTGGTAGCCGTGCCCTACTCCCCGGTCACCGGACCGCGCCTGCTCGACGGTGGCGATCCCGAGATGCGCAGGGCGCTGCTCGACGCCCTGCGTATGCAGGTCGACCGAATGGGCCTGTCCTCGGCGCATATCAACTTCCACCGCGAACCCATCGACGACCCGCATTGGCTGCCGCGCTTCGACTGGCAATTCCACTGGCGTAATCCCGGCTGGCAGGGCTTCGACGACTTCCTCGCCGCGCTGACCAGCAAGAAGCGCAAGAACATCCTGCAGGAGCGCCGGCAGGTCGCGCGGGTCGGCATCCACATTGAGCGGCTGACCGGCCCGGCCATCGACGCGGCCTCGATGCAGGCAATGCATGGCTTTTACCTCGACACCTTCGATCGCAAGGGAAACTTCCCGGCGCTGACGCCCGCCTTCTTCGACCAGCTTCAGTCGCAGCTGCCGGAGCGGGTGATGCTGGCCTTGGCCTATCGCGAGGGGCGCTGCATCGCCGGTGCGATGTTCCTGTTCGACGCCGATACGCTGTACGGCCGCTACTGGGGTTGCCACGAGGACTGGCCCGGCCTGCACTTCGAGCTTTGCTACTACCAGGGCATCGAGTTCTGCCTCGAGCGCGGGATCGGCCTGTTCGAGCCCGGCGCGCAGGGCGAGCACAAGCTGGCCCGCGGCTTCCTGCCGGTGCAGACCCGCTCGGCGCACTACCTGCGCGATCCGCGCTTTCGCGCCGCGGTGGCCGAATCCCTCGCCCAGGAAGCACACTGGCAGCACGCCTACCGCGAGGATCTAATGCGCCACAGCCCCTACCGCGAAGGCGCCGCCCCGGAATGATCCGCCTGCCCCTGCTCGGCGAGGCGACGGACGCGCCCTTTCCTCCGCCACAGCACGCCCTGCGCGAGCCCAACGGCCTTCTCGCCTTCGGCGGTGACCTCAGCCCCGGGAGGCTGGTGCGCGCCTATGCCTCGGGGATCTTTCCCTGGTACTCGGCCGGCGAGCCGATCCTCTGGTGGAGCCCTGATCCGCGCATGGTGGTCAGGCCAACGGCCCTGCACCTGTCGCGGCGCTTCCGGCGCAGTCTGCGCGCCTGCCCGTGGACGGTCTCGATCAATCGCGATTTCGCCGCCGTCATCCACCACTGCGCCGCCCTGCCCCGCCCCGGCCAGGGCGGCACCTGGATCACGCCCGAGATGACCGCCGCCTATGTCGAGCTGCATCGACTCGGCTGGGCCCACAGCGTCGAGGTACGCGAGGGCGAGGAACTGGTCGGCGGTATCTACGGCGTCGGCATCGGCCGCGCCTTCTTCGGCGAGAGCATGTTCAGCCGCCGCAGCGGCACTTCCAAGCTCGCCATCGCCGCGCTCTGCCGGGCCCTGACGGAACAGGGCGTCGAGCTGCTTGACGGCCAGGTCGAGTCCGGACACCTCGCGACCCTCGGCTTCGCCCCGATCCCACGCCGGGACTTCCTGGCCCAGCTGGAAGCCCTCTGCAAGCCCGCCACGCCGCTGCGGTTGAGCGAAAGCGATATCGAGGCCCTGCAGCCGGAACGCATGACCTGAGCGTCGCCGGGTCCGTTTCGGGCGCAAGGCAGACGTACCGCAAAACCCGAATGTAGGCGCCAGCTTGCTGGCGATCGTCCCTTCCGGGGCGCCTACCGCCAGCAAGCTGGCTCCTACGTGCAACGGCGTTGCCAGGCCCGGTCTGCGCCGCCAAGTAGACCTTGCCGCAGCCAAACTGTGGGAGTGCCCTTGGGCGCGACCGCGGAGTTCCGGTCTGACCGCGGTCTGTGGTGAATCGGTAGCTCTGCGGTCGCACCCAAGGGCGCTCCTTCTCAGTCGGGCTTCGTTGCGCGTCGGCGAATCCTCAGAGGGTGTGCCTCGGCGCACCTATACGGACGTTCGGACGCTACGCACGGTGCGGCCAGCCGCACCCTATGAACGTCTTCCTTCCGCCCGTCTCGCGCATTGGGTGCGGCGGGCGAAGCGCAGCGCCGCGGTCGCCGGCGTCGTTGCGGGTACGCGCCGGCCCACGGCCCCAACGCGCCGCCGGGGCGAACACTGGCAGAGCCGGCTGTGGAATCCCGTATGCAGGGGTGACGCCCCACGTTGCCGAGCCTGCCATGCGACGCCTAGTACTGCTCACCAGCCTGCTGATCCTCAACCCCGCCCTGGCCCGGGAGGCCAGCGTCGGTCCCGGGTGCACGTTCACCGATCTGCAGAGCGCGATCAACTTCGTTGCCGGCGACGCCAGCGGCCCGGATCGACTGCTGCTCAGGCAGGGCACGATCCCCATTCCCAGCGGCGTGGTGATCAACCTGCAGGCCGACCTGAGCATCGAGGGCGGCTATTCGGGGTGCGGAAGTGGCGCCGGGGCGGGACGCACGGTTCTCGATGCCGCAGGCGGTCCTGACGGCACCGCGATCACGGTGTTCCAGGGCAACAACGCCATCGACCCGCGCCTCGGCTTCACGCGTGTCGAGGTGACCGGCGCCAGCGGCGAGACCGGGCCCTTCGCCAACCCCGAGGGCGGCGGGCTGGAACTGCGCGGAAGGATGCGGGTGGTGCTCGGAGAGCAGACCGAGATCAGCGACAACCGCAGCGGACGGGGCGGCGGCATCTACCTGCTCGGCAACGGCCCCACCGCCCGAGTGGTGCTGAGCCTCATCGAAGGCGCGAGGGTGCTCGACAACGCCGTGGTGCACAGCGGCGGCGGCATCTACTGCCACGACAACGCCACCATCCTGCTTGACGACGGCGATGTGTCCTTCAACTCGGCGGCCCGCGGCGGCGGCATCGACCTTGCCGGTGCCAGCTGCCTGCTGGACTCGCAGGTCGCGGCCAATGCCTTCACCGGCATCAACAACAACGCGGGCGGTGGGCTGGAGACCGGGGCAGGCCGGGTCCTGCTGCGGGGTCGGCCCGGCGCCCCGTTCTACTTCATCGGCAACACGGGCGGCGGCGCCCATCTTGGCAATCGAAGCGCCACGCGCGTGAACCACCTGTTGCGAAACGTGGTCTTCCATCTCAACGAGGCAGGCACCGGCGGCCCGGCCGGCGGACTCAGCGTGTTCGACAATGTGCGGGTGGTGATCGAGTCCACTTCCGATCAGTGCAGCCTGTTTGGACTGCAGGGGTGCTCGGCGTTCTTCAACAATGTCGGACCGACCGCCGCATCGGGCGGCGGCGCGATCACCAGTGGCGCCCTCACCGGCGAGGCAATCATCGAAATCCGTCGCACGCGCTTTTCCGGAAACCGCGGCGGCGCCGCGGTGTACGCCGGCTTCTCCGGCGCGGTGCTCGACGCCGAGGGCCTGCTCGTCGAGGGCAACGTCGCCACCGCAGCAGCGAGCGGCAGCCTGCACAGCGAAGTGCTGCTGAGCGCGCGTCAGGCGCGGATCCGCCACACCACGATTACTGGCAACAGCGCGCGCTTTGTCTTCGACGATTTTCCCGAGCCGCTCGATCTCGGCGGCTCGATCCTCTGGCATACCGGCGGCCGCGTCCTGCGCGCCAGCGGTGCGCGGAGCATCGACTACGAGGGCTGCCTGCTGGCTTCCGACACCCATGGCCTGCCGGACCCGGCGCGGATCATCACCGGCGATCCGAGGCTGGATGCCGGCTTCATACCTTCTCGCGGCTCCCCCGCGCTGGACGCCTGCGATGCCCTGCCCGGCGCCGAATCCTTCGACTATGCCGGACGTCCGCGCGGCATTGATCAGCCCACGGTGCCCGACCGGCTGGGACCCTACGACCTCGGCGCGCTCGAGGCCGCACTCCTGCCGCCGCAGGGGTCGGACATCTTCGCCAACGGCTTCGAGTCGCCGTAGTGGCCCGGCTGCTCCGCCCCGTCGGAACCGGCTCGCCAAGCGGGGCCAGGACCTCCCGCTGTTGTGCAGGAAAGGACCTCTCCGTGCTTGCCAAAATCACCCTGACCAGCCGCCACCGCGTCAAAGCACCCGCGCCGGGATGGGCTCTGCCCTCCCCTGCGGCCGCCCTCCGACCGCGACTTCGAAGGCATGCCCCTCAGCATCGAGCGACGGGACCTGCCGCTTTGCAGCAGCCGGCCCGGCCGCTATACTTCGCGCCTTCGTGGGGCGGCAGCTCAGCTGGGGCGAGCGGGAAATCCAGTTCGGCGACAGCCGATCTGACCGCAAGCGCCGAAGGCAGGAGCCGCAGGCCGGACCGACTTGAAGAGCGCAGGATGCGCGAGTCTAGTCGGGCGCTCTCTTCGGGACGCGCGCAAGGCCGGCACCGCCGTACAATCAGTTCATCGTGGGGCGGTAGCTCAGCTGGGAGAGCGTCGCGTTCGCAATGCGAAGGTCGGGAGTTCGATCCTCCTCCGCTCCACCACGATTTCAGGGCCGGCGGGTTTCCCGCCGGCTTTTTTTTGCCTGCAGAATGCGCGTCCCCGGCCGGGAGGGCGCAAGCGCCCGAACCCGCGGCGCATGTCTGCCATCAGGCCCTACGCCGCGCGGATCCAGATCAAGCCCGGCCGCACAACGTAACTACAGGTTCAGCAGACAGCGGGGTCACGAACCTCCCCGCGCCTCCATCGGGGTGCCCCGCAGAAACACGTCGCACGATGCCCGGCCGGACCCGCCTGCACACGCGAGTGCAGCGTGCCGTATTTGCCTCAGCCTGCCGCGCTGAGCAAACTCCCGGCTTCGACTTGATGGGGAAAGGCCGATGAGGACATGGATACGGCGCGCGGCAGCGCTGCTGGTGGTGATGCTGCTGGTGCCGGCGCTCTACATTGCGTGGATCGCTTGGCAGGCACATGGGGGCCTTCCGCGGTGGGAGGGTGAGCAGCAGGTCGCCGGCCTTGAAGGATCTGTGACCATTCGCCGCGACGCCCAGGGCATTCCCCACATCCGCGCCGGCAGCCTGCGCGATGCAGTGTTCGCCCAGGGTTTCGTGCATGCCCAGGACCGCTTCTGGCAGCTGTCACTGGTCCGGCAGCGGGCCGCGGGTCGGCTCAGTGAGTGGTTCGGCGGCGTGGCGCTGCGCGGCGACGCACTGCAGCGGATGACGGGCGGCGAGCCACGGGCGCGGCGACTCTTCGACGTGATTCCCGCCGAGGAGCGCAAACTGCTCCAGGCCTATGCCGACGGCGTCAATGCCTGGCTCGACAGTGACCTGTTCCGGACACCGCCCGAGATGCGCCTGCTGCATGTCGATGCCGAGCCATGGCGGGCCGAGGACGTGTTCCTGGTCTATCAGCAGGTGCACGACACGCTGTCTTCCTGGGGCAATGAAGTGATCCGCGCGCGGGTCGCTGCGAACGCGGCTGATCCGGCAGCGCTGGACATGTTCTCGATCCCCGAGCAGCCGGCTCCGGTCATCCTCGATCCCGCCCAGTCAGCGCTTCAGGACAGCGCAACGGTCAAGCAGGGCAGCTTCTCCGACAGCTGGCTGCTGGCCGGCCAGCACACGGCGAGCGGGCAGGCCTTGCTGGCCAATGATCCGCAGCTGCCGGCGACCATGCCCAATTTCTGGTACCTGCTACGGATCGAACTGCCTGACCGCACGCTGGCCGGGGCCACGGTGCCCGGACTCCCCGGGATCGCGGTGGGCCACAACGGCCGGGTGGCCTGGGCGGTGACCAACGCCCAGATCGATGTCAACGATGTCGCCCTGATCGAGCGCCATCCGGAGGATCCGACGCGCTATCGACGTGCGGCCTCCGAACCGTGGCAACGCTTCGAGCGTGAGACGCACCGACTCAAGGTTCGCTTCGCCGACGATCAGCTGCTGGAGATCGACCGCACGCCCACTGGCGTGGTCCCGCCCGACGGCCTGCTCTCGATGCCGGTGACGCGTACGCAGGGCGCGGCAGCAGAGTTCCGCTTCCAGTCGTTCGAAGTGGATACCTCGATCGCGGCACTGCTGCGTCTGAACCAGGCAAACGACGTGCTGGCGGCGCGGGAAGCGCTGCGCGATTTCAGCGGGCCGCCGCTCAACTTCTCCATGGCCGACGACGCCGGCAACATCGCCTATCTCGCCGCGGGCCGTCTGCCCGACCGGGTCGAGCCGCATGCGCGGCAGGTCGCGCTGGCACCGGAGGACGACAACGACTGGGAGTGGCGTCCGGCTGAAGACAACCCTGCGACGCTGAATCCCCCCAGCGGCCGCATCGTCACCGCCAACCAGCGCATTGCAGGCGATGACCACCCCTTCTATCTCAGCGACCTGTGGGCCGCCCCCGACCGCGCCCTGCGCATCCATCGAATGCTTGACCTCAGCCAGGAGCACGATCGCGAAAGCTTCGTGCAGATGCAGTCGGACACCCTGTCGCCGGTCGCCGCCGATCTGCTTCCGGCCCTGCTGCGCACCGTGCCCGCCACCCCGGAGGATGCCGCGCTGCTGGCCCGGCTGGCCGACTGGGATGCGCGCTTCGAGCCTGGCAAGGTCGCGCCTTTGGTCTTCCTGACCTGGGCCGAGCTCCTGGCCCGCCGCGTGCTGGACGATGAGCTCGGGCCCGCCGCATCGCTGCGCCGGGGCAATTTCGCGCCGCTACGCGCGGCCCTGCTCGGCGGGCAGTCGCAATGGTGTGACGACATCGGCACGCCCGATCGGCAGGAGGAATGCGCCGAGCTGCTTACCGAGACCCTGGGCGAAGGGCGGCGGCTGCTGGCCGAGGCCTATGGCGATGATCCCGACCGCTGGACCTTTGCAGACAGGCAGGTCACCCGGCTACCGCATCAGGGACTGGCCGGCTGGCCGCTCCTTGACGGCTGGTTCTCCCGCAGCGTCGCCGTGCCCGGCGGTCCGGAATCGTTGTTCATCAACCACCTCAGCGGCGACTCCGCCCCGCGTTTCACCGATACGCAGTTCACTTCGAGCTACCAGGCCGTGTACGACCTCTCTGACCTGTCACGCTCGGTTTTCATGATGAGCGGCGGACCGTCCGGTCATTTCGCCTCGCCCTACTACGAGAACCTGACCCCCCGATGGATCGGCGGAGAGCGCTTTGAGCTGAACGCCGGGTCGGTTGGGCAGGGCTCACCGCTCCTGGCACTCAATCCAAAGGGCCAGAGCGCCTCCGATTGAGTCCCGCGCCCCGCGCGCTGCGAGGGTGTGCGATGGGAACCGGGCGGACGGTGCGCCCGGCCGTGCATACCGGGGGCGCACCGCGGCGCGGCGCCTCGGCCAGGGTCGGCCCGCGACCCCGGACTGCGGGAGGGCTCGATGCTGCGGGCGCGGAGAGCCGGGCAGGCAGGATACCTGCCCGACAACCTGCCTAGCCCGGATATTTCACGAGGTCGCCATGAAACTCCCGCACTTGGCCTCTGGTCGCGGATTCCCATGACGCTCTGCTCTGAACACTTTGCACCGAAGCGATTCACGGCTGGCGCGGCCCTCGCTTGTCCCTGACGCCGATCGCCGCGTTGCTCCTCACCCAAGTGGGCCCACCACTTGGGCTCGTCGCGCCTTGCGCTCGACGCCACGTCCATCGCGATCATCCGCGCCCCCGTGAAATGTCCGGGCTAGCCGATCGCCTCGTCCTCGATGCCGGCCCCGGGGGCGTTCTGCTTGACCGATTCGATGCCGATATCGCGGGCGATCTCGCTCGAGTAGCCCTGGCTGGTGCCGATCACCTGGTGGTTGGCGGCCTTGAGGTTGAACATCGGCTGGCCGGCGGCATTGATCTTGCGCTCGAAGCGCTCGTCATGTGGAGCGTTGGCGCGCACCGAGTCGATGCCATCGAAGGCGGCCGCCTTGGTGGTGTACATCTGCGAGCTGAGGATGATCTCGCCATTGGCCGCGTGAAGGCTGAAGTGGAAGGAGCCGTCCTTGGCCGTGCTGAGCACAAACATGCCCATTCGCTGTTCTCCTGAGTGACAGAAGCCCTCAGGCTAGCAATCACCGACGTCGAACTCCAATCCACCGTGCACAAAGCACGTGATCGAGCCTCGCCCAGGACGGCCTCCGACTCCGCTTTCCGCGCTAGACTCTCGCTTCCAGACAGAAGGAAGGGCAACGATGGGTACGCAGCGACTCCTGGGGCTGGTCCTGCTGGTGGCAGGTGCCGTGCTGCTCTACTTCGGCTTGCAGTCCACCGAGTCGGTCAGCGAGAAGCTGGTCGAAGGCTTCACCGGCCGTTACAGCGACGGGACCATGGCCTATCTGGTGGGCGGCGCGATCGCCGGTGCACTGGGGCTCGCCCTGCTGCTGTTCGGTAAGCGCCGCTGAGGCGTCTAGTGTCCTGACCCGAAACTTCGTGAGCAAAGTCGCGACGCGGATCCGTCGTCGAGGCAAGGCGCGAGAAGGAGGCATAGCAGCGCTATGGCGACGCCGACCGAGCGCAGCGAAGGCGTAGCGGGCAAAGCCCGCGCTGCTGCGCAGCGGCGGAACGACGCAGCATCGGCGGCGCAGACCGAGCGGGTTCTGCGATGTATTTCCGGGACAGGACACTAGGAACGATCTGGACGCGCTCGCGCCTGCCGATCAGTCAACCAGAGCCGTCGCATCCACGCGCTCGACACCGCGCAGGTTCCGAACGAACTCGATCGCTGCATCCCGCCGCGCGGCGCCGGAGAGCCGACCGGCAAGCATTACCACGCCAGCCCGCGTGCTCACCCTGATGTCCGCGCCACCGACGCTGCGGGAATGCTTCAGCGTGGACAGCACGCTGCCCGTGATCCAGTCATCTCCGGGGGGCTGGCCCGCCGCATCCGCCTGCTGCACATCGGACGCGCCGCGACCGCGCCGGGTCAGCAGCACCACCAGCTGGTTGTCCACTGCCAACACGCCCCGGGTGTCGCGAGCGAGACGCTCGGCGAAGTGGCGCGCCTCGCTGGACTCCGCAGCGCCAAACAGCGTTACTCGCCCCTCATGGCTTCGGACAGCGGCCTCCGCGCCAAACGCCAACGTGCTTGAGGACAGCCGTAACTTCAGCGCCGCGGTGATCTCGCCATCGTCCCGGGGTTCGAAAGGCAGGTGACCGGGCTCTACGAGTCCGGCGCGCTGCGCGAGCACCGTCTCAGACCGCTCACTCAAGTTGACCGTTGCCTCGATGCGCTCGCCCCCCGCGGGCGCGGCCAGCTGGGCGGGACCTGTGGCGCAGGCCGCCAGGGCCAGCGTGAACACCAGGGCAGCCGGACAGGCCTTCAAGGCGAATCTGGCCGGGCGAAGGCGATGGCCCAGGACCAGCTGATCCCCACGGGACCGTGCCGCGGCCCGTGCCTCGCAAAGCGGGTCAACACGAACGCGAACCGGGCACTCGTGGTCAGCGCCGGGAGGCCGGCAAACGAGGACAAAAGAATGATGCCACCTGGTGCTCGGCTTCGGCCCGGCTGAGCGAGTAACGGTCACGTATGAGGTTGGCCAGCGCACGTTCGCTGCCATCCAGGGCCTGAAGCTCCGAGGCCTCAAGCTTGTCCCACTTCGCACCGGCCGCCTTGCACTGCTGGAGCCAATGGTTGCCCTGGGTCGACTCGTCCAGTCGCAGTGGCACCTGGCTCATGAGGTCATCGTCACCGGCAGCTGCCTGCATCACCGGCGCCGACTCCACAGCGACTGCAGTGGCGCCCGGTTCTGCAGCAGAAGCCGCTGCGGCGCTAGACCCGCGCCGCGATGGCGACAGGTCACGGCGACCTTCCATGCGGATGAAGGTCGTGCCTGGCAACGCCCCCGCTCCCGACGGGCGCTCGCTTCGCGACGCCTTCTCGACATCGGCATGGTCCCTTGGCGTGTTGAAGAAGTTCCAGGGTTCCGGGGGAAGGACGAGCTTCATTGGTATCTCCTTGTCTGGGAGTGCCCCGAGATAGGTCATCCGGGACAGGTCTGCGCTGATACCGAGTGTCCGCTCTGGCGCCACGAGGGTCGGTGCGGGAGCGAACAGAAGGCCACGTCGATGCCCGTCCGTGCCGTCCGCCGCAACGCATCCGATTACTCTGCAACGGCTCGCACGATGAAGCGCCGCGGAGCCGGTCCGACAAAGTAGAAGGGATAGCAGGTCACGAGTGTCAGCGCTTCCCGGGACGTTGGCTCAAGGGCGGACAGGTCCGACGGATCGACCACGTCGATCGAGATGACCCGATAGCGCTGCTGGCTGCCAGTGGGGACTTCCAGCAGGACCTGCGCGCCGACGTCGACGTGCTGGAGCTTCCGGAACCAGCCGTCGCGATGGGCGGCGATGATGTGGTTTCGAGGACTGCCCTCGCCGCCGGACACGTGGAACAGGCCGGCGCCACGGTTGAGGTTGCGCTCGCTGGTATCGGCGAAAACGGGCACACGCAGTCCGACACCGCCAATCGACAGGACAGCGATGGGCATCTCCTCTGCCTCGCTGACATCACCCGGAAGGGTTGGCAGATAGTCCGCCCTGCGGACCTCGGACCACGCCCCTTTATCCGGCCGGACTGCTGGCGATTGGGCGACCGGAACCCGCCGCGAATGTGCGAGGCCCTCGATCTGCAGAATGTGGGCATCGCGAATCGACAAGGCGACGCCTGCCGGAGAGGATGCGCTCTGCACCTGTGCATCGAAGGCAGAGAGTCCGCGGTCGCTTTCCGCCCTACCCAGCAGCCACACCGACAGCCACAGCGTCGCCCCGACCATGGCGATCAGCCAGCAGGCCGTCTCAAACCCCACCAGCCAGCGGCTCCGCGCAGCGGCTTGCCGTCCTGCTGCGCTCATAGGCGCCGGGGGCCTGTCGGGAGTCTTTCGTTGAAGCTTCATAGCCATTCGGGTGGACACCTTTGAGGACCATGCAGAAGCACTGGGGCGAGCGTGGCGGCCGCGCTGCCCTGGTGTGTCCCTGAAGTAGGTTGTTGATATCGCGAAGCGGATGCGTCGCCGAGGCAAGGCGCGAGAACCAGGCCCCGCAGCGTTCTGGCGACCCGAGCAATGCCGCATCGACGACGCAGACCGAGTGAGCTCTGCGATGTGCTTCGGGGACAGGACACCCGTCCCTTTGCCTGCGATCCAGCCAACCCGGAGCGCGAATGCACGTGGTCACAGCCTCCATTTGCCCTCGAAGACTGATGTGGTGTGAGCCGCCTGTCGGTGCGCTGGAACACGCTGGCATCTACCAACCAGTCGCACTCGTCGATGACTGCAGGCATCGAATGGCCTGACCGTCGACTCGTCGCCCCCGGCTGACGACGCTCCGGCGGGCACGCGATGGGGAGTTCCGTTGGCCAGCGCACCGACCGAGGAACGAACGTCGTGCAAGGTACCGCTGCGCGCTGCGCCCCGCGGCGCGCGCGAGCAGCCCCCTGCTCTCCCCTTGTGCCGATAGGAGCGCTCCCATGCTTGAAACCATCGCCATCATCCTGATCGTGCTCTGGGCACTGGGCCTGGTCTCGTCCTACTCCATGGGCGGCCTGATTCACCTTCTTCTGGTCTTCGCGATCATCGTGATCGCCATCCGCCTGTTGCGCGGACAACGAATCTGAAACTGATCGCCTACTCACAGACCGGCAGGAGGCTGCCTCCCGCCGCGTCGAGGCAACCCGAGCGTGCAATCCGCCAGCTATCTGACCACCTTCGCCAGCCCGGCTGGCCGCCTTGGCCAGCAACTCCGACCACGTCCCGGCGGCTCGATTGACCACGATTGGCAGCGCACCGACCGGCAGGAACAGGTCAAGGGCGGAGATTGGGGAAGCGCCGGTTCGGGCGCGAAGCAGACCTTCCGAAAATCCCGAATGTAGGAGCCAGCTTGCTGGCGATCGTCCCATCCGGGGCGCCTATCGCCAGCGATTGGGGAAGCGCCGGTTCGGGCGCGAGCAGACCTTCCGAAAAACCCGAATGTAGGAGCCAGCTTGCTGGCGATCGTCCCATCCGGGGCGCCTATCGCCAGCAAGCTGGCTCCTACAGCGAGATCGGGGCGAAGGCGCACTTCGCGCCCACAGCACACGTTGCCACACGCGCCCCAGGCGTCGGCAGCAAGGCTCGGGCAGGAGGCACGGCAGCGCTTTGGCAACGGCGATGAAATAGAGCACCGGCGGCGCGGAGCGAGTCTGGCCACCTGTTCTCGGGACAGGACACCGGGGAAGACCTTGAACACGTCCACGGTGGAGGCACGGGCTGAACGACCGCAACAAAAAGGCGGCCCCAGCATCAGCGGCCGCCGAATTCCCGGAGTGGCAGAGGATCTAGTTCTTCTCAGCCTGTCGCTTCTCGAACTCTGCGATCTGCTTCTCCGCCTCCTCGCGGCTGATCCCGTAGGTCTCCTGGATCTTGCCGGCGAGTTCGACCCGTCTGCCGTCGATGACGCCGAGCTGATCGTCAGTCAGCTTTCCCCATTGCGCGCGCACCTGGCCCTGAAACTGCTTCCAGTTGCCTTTCACGATATCCCAGTTCATGGCTTGCTCCTGTCCGGTTGACGCCGAGGCTCCCAAGGGAGCGGAGGGCGAGGGCCGATGCGCGCTTTACCTGCACCGGCCCTGCCCGCGAAGCGGAGTCAGTTGCCCATGCGACGCACGCCCAGCGCCAGGAGCGCGAAGGCACCGCTGCCGAGGGCAAGCCAGGGAAGTGGGCCGGCAGTGTCAGGCAGTCGGGTGATCTGCCGAGCGGGGGAAGCTGCCGCCAGCTGCACCGGGGCAGGCGTCGGCCCGACCGGCTCGTAGCGCACGATCTGCGAGTAGCGCTCCGGCGCCACCACTGGCTCGCTGGACAGGGCGGCCGCGCCCTCCGGAACGTAGAGGCTGATGCGCTCGTTGGTCCGCAAGGCCGAGAACGGACGCTTCTGCCCGTTGAGGGTCACCTGCTGGTCCTTGCCCGGTATCAGCGTGTAGCGGCCCACCGCACGGCCGCGTCTATCGACGAACTCGGAGGTAACCGAGCCGTCGCGGTTCACGCGAAGGAAGTCGGCTTCAAACCGGGCCCACTTCTTTCCCTGGTTGGTGACCACTTCGTGGCAGGCGTCGGCGATGTGCGGATACTGCTGGATCAGCTCGATGTTCCAGCCGATGTCGACCTGGGCGCAGCTCAGCACCCTGATCTCCGGATCCGCGAGCGACTGCGTATCCAGTTTGTTCTGGGCAAGGGCGGCGCTGCTGAGCACGGCGAGGGTGAGCAGGCTGAGCGGCAAGACGCAGCGCGATTTCGCGAATGAGTACATGTGGTTCTCCATTTTGTGTGGCGGAGGAGTGAGCGATGGCGTCGGCCGTGATCCACAACCGGCGGGCATTCCCCGCGCCGCGGAGCACTCGTGAGCATCCCCCTGGCGCGGGCAGCCAGCTATCTCGGCTGGTCGTTCTCGTCATCGATGTGACGATCGGCCTCCTTTTCGATCTTCTCGCCGACGACGGCCGTATCCCGGCCGACCCCGCGCAGCGTGTTGCATGCGGAAAGCATGACCGCAAGAAGAATGATGAGCAGCAGCACGGCCACCCGACCAATCGATAGGTTCATTTCTGGATCCTCTCGACGCAGGTCCGATGCACGACCGGGATGGTCGGCGTTGCGGATCAGGCGCCATCCGCAGCATGCGGCGTTACCCGGCGCAGGTCTGTACGCCAGCGAACATCGCGATACCCATCCCTCGGCGGGGCTGCCGACCGGCATTCCTCGGCGGTGTCTGCCCGACCACAAGGGTCCTGATGGCGTCGAAGGACGGCTATCCCGTGCCTGCGGCTCCGGCTGGATCTCTCTGGAACTCCGAGGAGCTCTACGCAGTTCCCCCGGGGTGATTCGCTGAGACCTCATCGATTGGCCTGTGCAGGGAACACCGCCGCATCATCATCCAGCAGCGTCTGGTAGCAGCTGCAGGCCTGGGCCAGCAGCCGGCCCCGGTCCAGCACGCGGATGCTGCCCCGGGCATAACGGATCAGTCCCGCGTGCTGCAGCTGGCCGGCCGCCAGGGTGACCGCCGGGCGCTGGACACCAAGCATGTCCGCGAGAAACTTGTGGCTCAGGGTGAGCTCGCTCCGCGCGGTGCGGTCCTGGATCATCAGCAGCCAGCGTGCGAGCCGTGCTACGAGGTGGTGGTAGTGCGAGCAGGCGGTGATCCGGGACTGCTGCTGAAGCTGCAGGTAAACATAGCGTCGCAGCACGCGCTGCCAGCCCGGACTGCGCCGGTGCAGGGCACGGAACTGTTTCAACGTCAGTCTCAAGGCGCTGCCCTCGCCCTGCACGACCGCGCGCCAGGGTGACGTGTCATGGTCCAGCAGGCTCGTCGCCCCCAACGCCCCTTCGCAGCCGATCAATCCCAGCTCGAGCGGCGGATGCCGGCTGATCGGAACGAGCAGGGAAATGCAGCCTTCGAAAGGAAAGTAGACATGGGTGACGGGCGCGCCGGCTTCGGCGAGGACTTCGCCGAAGCACAGGTCAAGGCGATTGTCGTGCGGTAGCAGGCTCCTCAGAGAGGGGGAAAGCGCCTGCAGAAGGCGGTTCGCTGGCACACGCTCAAGGGCGCTCATGCGCCCGGCCGAGGAGCGGGCCAGATCAAGTGGCCAGAGTCGACCACGTTCACAGGCGCCCGGCCATGAACAGCACGAGGACCAGTGCCAGCACCACGCCCAGATGACCCGCCGGCCGATAGCCCCAGCCACGGCTATGCCGCCAGCCGGGCAAGACGATGACCAGAAGCAGGATGAGTGTGACGATGAGGACACCGCCCAGGGACATGATGGTCTTCTCCAGGACATTGGGTCAGGGCCGACGCCGATGCGTCATCTCCGCCGCGCCGCAGAGGGTCGTGGCAAGCGACGGGGCCGGGAGGGGTCGGCCAGTCGATAGTCAGTCGCGAGGCGGCCGCTGTCGGTTCGCTATCGCACCCACCGGGGATGATCCTCGCCTCAGTTCAGGTCAGTGGATGCGCCGCGGGGAGAGGCTCGGGCGCTGCTACCGGGCAGCGCGGGGCGGTCGCTCAGTCGACGGAGCGCTGCGGCAGGTAGTGCAGCAAGCGATCGGTTTCCTTGCGCACCACCTGATAGCACTCGCAACAGAGTGATTCGAGAAGCGGGCGGTCAAGCACCGTGATGTGACCGCGCCGGTAGTCGATGGCGCCCAGCTCCTGCAGCCGGCCGGCGGCCTCGGTCACCCCCTCGCGGCGCACGCCCAGCATGTTGGCAATCAATTCCTGGGTCATCACCAGGTTGTTGCCATCGAGCCGATCCAGCGACAGCAACAGCCAGCGACAGAGCTGCTGGTAGATCGAATGGTGGCGATTGCACACCGCGGTCTGCGCCATCTGGGTGATCAGGGCCTGCGTGTAGCGCAGCATCAGCACCAGCAGTTCACCGTGCCGATCGAACTCGGTCTTCAGCCTTGGGCCCGCGAGCCGGTAGGCGCTGCCCGCGCTCTGCACGATGGCCCGACTTGGCGTGCTCTCCCCACCCATGAACAGGGAGATGCCGATCAGCCCTTCGTTGCCCACCACTGAAATCTCGGCCGAGGCACCGTCCTCCATCACGTACAGCAAGGAGATGATGCAATCGATCGGGAAATAGACGACGCGCACCTTGGCGCCCGATTCGTAGAGCACCTTTCCGAGCGGCATGTCGACCTTCTCGAGATAGGGAAACAGCCGCTCCTGCACCGGCTTGGCCAGCGAGGCCAAGAGCTGGTTGCGGCAGACGGGATCTTCGCTGATCGACACCCGGGCGCTCCTGATGGCTCCAAGGCAGGATAGCGCCATCAGGCGCGGCGCTATGTTCGATACCGCACACACGATCGCGCCGCGACCTAACCGACGGCCGGCCTGATTCTCAGCACCCGCGCTGTGCATCTGCGCCCAGGGAGAGCGCTTGGCCCCACTCAGGGCGCAGGTGACGGCGGGGAAAGCGTGGCCTGAAGAGCCTCTGCCGCGCGCGTCTTGGGATGCTCTGCGCCGAAATGGCGACGCCTCCACTCGACCCCGGACTGGACCAGAGGCCGCGCCTCCTGTTGCCGGCCCAAATCGACCAGGGCCGCCGCGCGCCACAGGCGCACGTTGACCACGTTGACGTCGTCCTCGCCGAAGACTTTGGCCATCCGCTCGTCGAGGCCATCGAGCAGTGCGTGAGCCTCTGCGGCCCGGTCGAGCCCGACCAGGGCGCCGCCGCGGATGCCGCGGATGGCCTGCGTGATCGGATGTCCCTCGCCCATCGATTCACCGGCGAGCTGCTCGGTACGCGTCACCAGGGCCAGGGCCTCTTCGGGCTGATCGATCCAGATCAGCAGCTCGGAAAGATTGGCGGCGTCGATCAGGCTGTGGACGTGACCTGGCCCGAGCAGACGCTGTCTCGCCTCCAACGACTCCTCGATCAGCGGTCGCGCCTCCTCGTATCGGCCGGCTTCCAACAAGACAACGCCGAGGCTGGAGACCGGCATCAGCCGCTCGGCCTCGTCGAGGCCGGGAATCCGGTCGCGGGCCTCGATCAGGGCAGTCTGGATGGCGATCGCCTCCTCGATCTTGCCCTGTTCCTGCAAAACGTTACCGAGCCCATTCCGCAGCTGAAAAGTCGTCACCTCGTGTTCGCCCAGCCAGCTCACCGCAAGCGCCACCGCCGTTCTCGACGTCTGCTCGGCCGCCTGAAGGTCTCCGCTCCGGGTCTGGGCGACCAGTAGCGCCTGCAGGACGCAGAGGCGATCGGGAGAGCGCGCCGGCTCGGGTTCTGAGAGGTAGTCAGGGGCACCGGCGATCACCTCGGCGAATCGGCCCACCGCATTGCGCGCATTGAGCACGGCGCAATCGAACTGCTCGCGCACCGAGCGCGTCCAGACCACCTCAGCGGCGCGCGCATCGGCCAGCTTGAGCTGGTCGGGGATCTGCTGCGGCGCAGCGCGGGGCAGGATCTGCAGGCGCTCGGCGACCACCAGGGCCTGCCGTGGGTGGTCGGCCGGCAGACTCTCGCGGGCCTGCTGCTCGGCGGCCGCGTTGACCGCCAACGCCTCTTCGATCTGACCGGACCCCAGAAGCGCCGACACCCTGCCCTCCAGATAGCGAAGCTCGGTGACAGCTGGGCCGCCCGAACGGCGCAGGTCATCCAGCGCACGATCCCAGTAGTCGAGCGCAAGGGCCTCGTTCTCCAGCTGATCGAGGCTGCGCGCCACCTGGGCGTAGAGCGCGGCACGCGCAAGACTCGGCTCGGGCAGCCGCTCGCCGATCCGCGCCGCCACGTCTTCCAGCACATCGACCACGCGCGCCGAGCGACCACGCAGCGCCACCTGCGGCGAGGCGATGATCTCCGAAAGGATGGCGTTCTGCGCCTCAACCGTTTCGGCATGCAACCGGGTCTGTCTTGACTGTACAAGCACCGCGCCGACCGCTACCCCGATCACTGCAACCACGGCGAGGCTGGCCGCGGCCCCCACGCGGTGGCGGCTGACCCACTTGCGCACTCGGTAGCCGCGCGAGTCGGGAGTCGCCTGCACCGGACGGCCCTCCAGCCAGCGCAACAGATCCGCTCCCAGTGCCTCGGCACTGGGATACCGGGCCCCCGGCTCGTCGCGCAGCGCCTTGGCGACGATATTGCGCAGATCGCGATCGATCGGGCACCGGCTCAGCACATCCTGCGGCCGGCCCTGCGCATCGCGCGGCGACTGCCCGGTCAGCAGGGCGTGCAGGATCGCGCCCAGACCATAGACGTCGGTGGCCGTGCTGACGGCCTCGCCGGCGTGCTGCTCGGGCGCGGCGAATCGCGGCGTAAGCAGACGCGTGCTCTGTCCATCGGCCTCTTCAGACAACAGCTTGGCGATGCCGAAGTCGAGCAACTGCGGCTGGCCGTGGGCATCCACCAGCACGTTGCCGGGCTTCAGGTCCCGGTGAATCACCAGATGCCGGTGGGCGTGGGCGACCGCGTCGATCACCGGCAGGAGCAGGCGGACCTTCTCCCGCAGGTCCAGATCGCGGGCATGGACATCCAGCCGTGCACCTTCGACCAGCTGCATGGCGATCCAGGGCGTGCCGTCCTCGGCCACGCCGCCGTCGTAGAAGCGGGCGATATGCGGATGCTGCAGCCGGGCGAGCACGGCCTGCTCCTGCAGAAAGCGCTCGCGCCCGGTCATGCCCCGCGGCAGCAGCTTGACCGCCGCGGTATGCCGGAAATCGGCCTCTTCGCGGCTGGCCCGATAGACCACCGCCATGCCGCCGCGGCCGATCTCCTCCTCAAGCAGCCAGGGACCCAGCCGCATACCGGCCAGCTGGCCTTCTTCAACGGCTTCTGCGGCCTGCAGGCCCGGCGGTGAATCAAGCGGGCTGGGCGTTTCCGAGCCAGCGAGCAGACGCCGCAGGGCCTCGCTGACGCCCTCTCCGGTGGACAGCTCGCGCAGGCGCTGGGCCCGCGACTCGGGGGGAAGCTCGAGCAGCTCGGCGAACAGCCGGTCCGCCTCGCGCCAGTCCTCTATGCGGATGCGCCCGGTCATGCGACCAGCATCGCGTTGAGCAGTGCCCGGGCCCGTTCCCAGTCACGATGCAGGCTGCGCTCGGAGCGCCCGACCAGCGCGGCGATCTCTGCCATCGACAGCCCGGCGTAGAAGCGCAGCTCGACCAGCTGGCGCAGCGCGGGATCGATGCGTTCAAGATCGTCCAGCGCCTCGTCGAGGGCGACCAGGGTGCGCTGGTCGTCGGCAAAATCGGACTCGCTGAGGGTGATCTGCAGCATCTCGCCGCCGCGCTTGCCGGCAAGGGCGGCTCGCGCGGCGTCGGTGACGATCTGGCGCATGGCGCGCGCGGCGGTAGCGAAGAAATGAACCCGACCGGCGAGCGCCAGCTGCCGACACTCGGTGAACTTGATGAACAGCTCGTTGACCAGCACGGTCGGGGAGATGGTGGCACTGCCCCCGCCGCCTACCCGGCTTCGCGCCAGGATCTTCAGCTCGGCATGCAGCAGTTCAAACACCCTGCCCAGCGCCTCCTTGCTGCCCGAGTCCGCCGCATCCCGGAGCAGCAAGGTGATCTCGTCCTGCGATGTAAGCGCGGCATCGCTGCCCATCCTTCCCCTCCTGTTTCGCGCCAAACGCGATAGGCCCAGTCAGCGACCTGGCAGACTCCGGTGGCGTCTTCCGTATGTCCGGTCAGAGCCCCCCTGTCCGGACCACCACCGATGAAGACCAGGCACGCCTGCATGCTTTTCCTCCTCGTCGCGGCGCCCGCCAGCAGCCAGGTCGGCCTGCGGCAGGGGTCGATCGACGCCGGAAGCGGCAGGTTCCAATCAGAAAGCTACCGCATCCGGGCGACGCTGGGCCAGTACGAA
The DNA here is from genome assembly GCF_023156535.1 of Pseudomarimonas salicorniae. Lineage (GTDB taxonomy): Bacteria > Pseudomonadota > Gammaproteobacteria > Xanthomonadales > Xanthomonadaceae > Pseudomarimonas > Pseudomarimonas salicorniae. The sequence goes on from NZ_JALNMH010000003.1 coordinate 207,352, forward strand.
GCCGGCCTGCTCACCGGCGGTCGTTTTCGCCTGCTAGGCGGCACCGCCTCCTTCGCGCAACCCGCCCCATCGGGCCCGCTCGTCTTCCGCGACTCCTTCGAGGACATGCCATGAACATGCTGATCCGACTTCTGCTGGGCGCGTTGCTGGTCTCCGCCTCGCCCATGCCGGCGCAGGCCGGCGACTCGGCCGGAAGCGCCTTCACCTACCAGGGCAGCCTGGAGGTGGACGGCATCGCAGCCGAGGGCCGGTACGAATTCGAGTTCGAGCTGTTCAACGCGCCCAGCGGACCCAGTGCGCTGGGTGCCCCGCTGACGCGCAACGTGGCGGTGGAACGCGGCGTGTTCGTCGCGACCCTCGACTTCGGTGATGCGCCGTTCAGCGGTTCGGCGGTCTGGCTGGAAGTCCGCCTGCGGCCCGAGGGCAGCACCGATCCGTTCGAAACGCTGCTGCCTCGCCAGGCCATCACCGCGGTGCCCTATGCGATCCATGCCCAGTACATATCGGCCAATGCGGTCACCGGCGGCGAGATCGCCGATGGCTCGATCGGCGCCGCCGATATCGATCCGTCGGCGGTGCAGCGGCGCATCTCCGCCGCCTGCCCAGCCGGCCAGGCGATCGGCGCGGTCGACCAGAACGGCAGCGTGAGCTGCCTGCCGGCCGGCGAGGATGACGACTGGCTGCCCCTGGATGACGGCACCGGCCGTCTGCAGGCCAGCCAGGGCATCCGCGTTCAGCCATCGTCTCCGACGCCTTTTCCCTTCACCGTACGCCATGACAGCGCCCCCGCTACGCCCACTGCGGCGCTGACCGAAAGCGAGCCGGGCGACGCTGCGCGATTGAACTTCTACAACGACTCCGACCAGTCGCGTTTCTGGACCGTCGAGGGCCTGATCGCCGGCAGCGTCACCGACGACCGCTGGAGCGTGCGCAACAGCGCCACCGGCGGCAGCGGCGCCGAGATCCTCAGTGTCGATGGCGAGGGCCGGGTCGGGGTCATGGCCCCGGAACCCCTCGCTGCGCTGCACGTGCGCTCGGCCAGCCAGTTCGGGCCGGATGTCGGCGAGGGGCGCGGCGACCTTTACATCGGCGATGGCACGGTCGGCCTGTCGATGGGCGTCGCGCTGGGCGGCGGGGGGCGCGGCACCTCGCGGCTCTGGACCAATACCCAGGGCGCCATCGTGCTTGGCAATACCTCCCAGGATGTGATGTCGGTAGGCTTCAACGGCGACCGGGTCGGCATCGGGGTGAATCTGCCCATGGAACGCCTGCACGTCGCCGGGGGAAATGTACGCATCGACACCCTGGCTCACGTCGGAGCGTCGTCCAGAGTGGTGGTCGCCGATGGTAACGGCGTGCTGGCGACCGAAGCGCCGCAGATCCGGCGGAAGATCCTCTCGAGCCGGAGTTTTCATCCGAATCAATCAGACTACGTGTTCATCAAATATGCGAGCTCCATCTCGGGAGGGAGCGGTCCGGCCACGTTCAACGCCCTGCTCGAACTGCCGCGGGGCGCCAGGCTGATCTCGATGGAGGTGAATTACTACGACGATGACGGCGCCAACGACCTTAGCATCCAGCTGAACCGATACGACCCGGACGGCAGCTTCATCACGCTCGCAAGCTTCCTCTCCAGCGGGAACAGCCCTGAGAATCGTCAGCAGCTAGTCGAACTCTCGCCAGCGGTCGAGATCGACAACGACGCCTATACCTATCAGGTATTCGCCGGGGCCGATCTGTGGGAAATGATCCGGCTTCGCAACGTGGTCATTACCTACGAGCATTGAGCAGTTGCGATGCCGGCCGAGCCAGCGACATCGGCCGTCGGCGGCCGCGAAATCAGCCGCTACGAACCTTTTCCAACGACACCGCGTTGATGCAGAAGCGCAGTCCCGTAGGCGGCGGGCCATCCGGGAAGACGTGGCCGAGATGCGCATCGCAGACGTTGCACACGGTCTCGATGCGGATCATCCCGTGCGACTCGTCCAGCCGGTAGGCCACGGCGTTGTCCTTCAGGGGCGCCGTGAAGGACGGCCAGCCGCTGTGCGAGTCGAACTTCTGCGAGGCATCGAACAGCTCGCTGCCGCAGCACACGCAGGCGTAGATCCCCGGTTCGAACAGCCCGCACATCTGTGAGCTGAAGGGGCGCTCGGTCCCCGCCTCCCGGGTCACCCGGAACTGGTCCGGGCTGAGCTGCGCCCGCCATTCCGCCTCGCTGCGCTCGACACGCCGGTCCGGCGCCGGGTTGCCGCGCTTCGAACGGACCATCACCTGTTTCCAGTCAATCACTTGCGGGCTCCTTTCCGAATCCTGCGTACGGCATTTCCCCTAGCATGGCCCCTGCCGGGCGATTTTGCCGTGGAGGGAGTATCCACCCGCGAGGATGCTCCATGAAGCGCTCCGTTCCGTCGCTCTTCCAACGCTGGATCCTGCTCCTGCTGCTGGCCGTCTTCGGCCTCCCCGCGGTGGCCCAGCGCATCGACGACTCGATCACCGCGCACTACCCCTTCGAGAACAATCTCGACGAGGCAGCCGGCGTGAACACGCGGCCGGTGGTGCGCGGCACGCTGGAATACGCGGTCGGCGCCCTGGGGCGCAGCGCGAAGGTCTCGGGCGATGACGAGATCGACTTCGGCGGCATCCCGGGTTCGACGTTTGCGGGCGACTTCACCGTCGCCTTCTTCGTCAACCTCGAAGGCGCGGGCGCGCAGGCCTTGTTCTCCAAGGAGACCACATGCGATGCGGGCGACCGGTTCAAGATCGGGGTCGCGAACGGCTCGCCAGCGCGCTTGAGCTTCCAGTTGGCGAACGCCACCACCCAGGCCTCGGCCAACGCCACCGTGCCGCGCAGTCAATGGGTGCATGTCGCCGCGGTGCGCAGCGGCAGCCAGGCGCTGGTCTACGTCGACGGCGTGGCGGACCGCTCGGCCAGCCTGCCCAGCTTGAACCTCGGCGCGATCAGCGCCCCGTTCGGACTCGCCACCAGCCCCTGCATCGGACGCACGCTGGGGCTGACCCGCGCCCAAGGCCGGATCGACGAGTTGCGCATCTATCCGCGCGCGGTGGATGCCGCCACCATCGCCGGGTTGGCCCGTCGCCCCAGTTTCGCGGTGGCGCCGGCACGCGCCACGCCCGGGGCCCAAATCAGTGTCAGCGCCTCCCATCTGGTCGTCGACCGGACCTACGAGGTGCGGCTGTCGGGCACGACCCGGGTCACCTTGTTCCGCGGACCGGCGACGGCGACGTCGATGACCTGGCCGATCACCCTTCCGGAAGCGGCTGCAGGGCGCTACGAGCTTCAGCTGGTGGCAGTGCTGTTGCGCAGTCTCGAGAACGTCGAGCGCTCGGTGAGCTTCGACGTCGCGCCACGACTGAGCATCACCTCGAGCCCCTCGGCGCAGGCTGGCAAGAAGGCCACCTTCACGCTGGGGAACCTGGTGCGCGGCAACCAGACGCGCCTGTTCTACGGCGGCCGCCTGCTGGCAGGGCCTGAAGCCGCGGGCGGCACCACCCACGCCTTCAGCGTTGTGCTTCCAAGGGATTTCCCGGCCTCCCTCCCCGCCAGTGTCGCGCTGCGCGCCGAGCAGCTGTCGGGGCGGAGTGTTTCGCACCTGGGCACGGGCAGCGTCAGCGTCGCCGCGCCCTTCGCGGGCCGTTTCGCTCCCGTGCAGCAATTGAGCAGCAGCCGTACCCAGGTGCCTCCCGATGAGAAGGTCCGCATCAATGGCCAGCTGGGTTTCGCCGATGGCGCGAGCGCCAGCAACGTCGAGGTGAGCGCGTTCTGGATGGGTGACGACGGCAGCGTGACGCCACTGCCGACCTCCCTGTTCGATCTCTCCAACACCGGTTCGCTGTTCCTTGAAACGCGTCCGCCATCGCTTGAGGCGATGACCGCGGTGCGTCCCGATGTCGGTGGACGCATTCGTCTTGCCAAGAAACGCACCAACGAATTCGGCCGTGTGGAATGGGAGTTCGAGGAGGGGCCGCGACTGGAGACGATCAACGACACTGATCCGGACACGGACATCACGGTGCGCGTCCTACGCCGCACAACGCAAGGTACGGAGCCGTTGGCGGGGGCGTATGTGGTGGTGTCGGCCAATGCGCCGCTCGGCTACACCTTTGACCCGCCCACCGGAAGCGGTGGCGAATCGAATGCCAGCATTGGCGGCGGCAGCCTCTACCTGCACCGACAGCCCAGCCTCAGACAGAGCCTGGGCCCCGCCAAGGCGCTGCAGTCGCGACCCGGCGCGGTGAACCAGGTCAACAACGAGATCGCCGACCTGCCGCCTCCCCCGGCACCGGCCTGCGGCGAGGACCTCTACCGCCGCTACACCGACGGCACCGGTCGCGCCGAATTCCCGGTACTCGGCGGTCCGGAACAGACGCCTGCCGGCTGGCAGGCCGTCCAATCCACGCAGTTCAGCGCCAACGAGTGCTCCAGCTTCGGCTGCCGCGGCGTACAGGTGAGCCGCGTCTACAGCTTCCAGGTGAGCGTCTACACCCTGCACCTGGGCGCCGGCTATCGCAACGCGGACCGCTCTGAGGATCCTGTGCGCTTCAACATCTCCTACTTCCGCGATACCGAGACCTTCAGGATCACCAACCTGCGCACCGGGGAGACCACCGAGCAGCAGGTGTCGGCGAACCTGCACGTGGAGGTGCCGAACATCACCGGGACGGACAACTTCATCACCTTCGGCGATCCGATCATGTATCACGAGTTGGGCGGCCAGGTCATCGGCCCGGTGAATCGCATCGGAAGCGGGTTCCAGCTCGCCTTCGGCAAGTGGGTGGACTTCGGCGACTTGCCCACTGAAGGGGGCAGTACGGAGCGCAGCCGGGTATCCGAGTTCGTCAACCCCTCTCCGGACAAGGTGATCGAGTTCGAGCATCGCCCGGACGTCAACGGCTCGATCAGCAGCGCCAAGCTCTTCCTGACCAACCTGATCACCGGCCAGCCGTCCTATATCGGCGACTTCCAGCAGGTGTCGTTCTTCGACGGCTGCAACTTGCAGAACGGCTCGGATCTCAGTCTGGCCCGTGCCGAAACCTGGCGACTGAGACTCCCCTCCGAATTGGCCAACTCCTGGCGATTCCCGCGTGGAGTGTTGTTTCCGCAGTCAGGCCCGATGCGTGCCTGCGGCCACATCGCGGTGGAGAACGCGCGCGGTGGCAGCGGCCGCAGGAACCTGTGCTTCCACTGGCAGCAGGGGCCCGGCTCGATGTACGGCCGCGGCGGGCCTATCACGGTCAACGATGCCGACATGTTCGACGTGCAGGTCGAGGACAGCGGCTACGTCGTGGGGCAAGGCCAGGCATCCATCCCCAAACGAGAGACTGAACTGCTCGGCGAGAAGATCGACAAGCCGGGCAGGATCGACAACGAAACCAATGTCCGCAGCGGCAGCTACAGCAGCCTGGGGCCCAACGGGCCGACGAGCGGCTCGCGACAGGTTGGCGGCAACAACCCCAAGCAGTTCAGCGAAGGCGCCTCGGGAAAGCGGACGCAGACCGACAATGCCGAGGGCGGCTCCGTGGTGGAGTTCGGATCCGATGAGTACCAGACCGTACTGGATGCGACGATTCCGTTGTTCAAGTGGTACTGGGGCGTGCCGGAGATACTGTCCGCGGAAGTTTTTGCCGAGCTGCGATTGATTGCGAAATACCTGTTCTCCGGCAGCATCCGGCGGGTAAACGGCGTGGAGAGGATTGAAGGTCTGACCAACGCCGTGTTCATCACCCTGATCACGATCGGCGTCGACATCGATGTGCTCTTCGGGCTGCTGGTTGATGCTGGCGCCTCGCTCAGTGGGCTGATCATCTCGGAGATGCCGGTGATCCTCGAGGACGGCGAGGTCCAGACCCAGGGCCCCTGCATCACCTTCGGTCTCGACTTTTCCTACTGGATCGATCCCTGCCCGGTCTGCCCGACGCCGGCATTTGGCGACACGCTTCCGGTGCTGGAAGCACGGGCGCCGGAGGGCTGCGGGTTCTTCAGCGCCAGCGATCGCAAGATGAGCCCGCTGATCGATCCGGAAGTCGCCAAGCTGGCCCGAGTCACCGCAAAGGATGTCCAACTCGGGTTCGACCAGGCGCGCGAGCTACGCAGGCAGCCGGCCCTGGCCTTCGACCGTCAGGGCAACGGCCAGATGCTGATGCTGAACGCCTCGCGGGGGCTGTCGGCCAGCGGCGTCAGCGCCGGCGGCACCGGCCCTCAGGCCACGCTGAGCACGGCCATGGGCATCCGCGAGCCACAGGTCACCTATTTCGATGCCGAACGCGGACTTGCTGTGTGGGCAGAAAGCGAACTGCCAGAATCCGAGTTCCGCGCTGCGAGCTATCCGACCCTGGTCGCCGCGCAGCGCCTGGTCTACGCGGAGTGGGATGGCGAACAGTGGGGCGAGAAGCGCACGCTTACCGCGGCGACATCCGGGGACGGTCGGGTGACTCTGGCGGCCTGCCCGGCAGGTGCAGCGAATTGTCCGGCAGGCGGCGAGGTCGTGGCCGTGTGGCAACGCAACGCCAGCGGCAATGCGCTAGCGCCCCAGTATCGTCTGTGGCACGCCACCTTCCGCCCGGGCACAGGGTTCGGACCCGCGGCACCGGTCGACACCTCGCCCACGCAGGGCGTGCAGGACATCACCCCGAGCGCCACCTACGTGGGTGGACGGCCGGTCCTGGTCTGGACGCGCCAGTTCGGCCCGGCGATCAGCAACTTCGCGCAGCGCAATCTGGCCTATCGCGTGCTGCCCAACGGCAACCCGACGGTGCTCGCGGCCGCGCCAGCGGCCAGTGCACCGAGCGCTGTGTCGGTCGGCAGCAGCGGACTGCGAGTCGCGTGGCTGCGCGCCGACCCGAACACCTCCAGCAACCCGCAAGCGGCCAGGGCTGGCGCGGTGGGCACGCAGCAGGCCCTGTACGTAGCCCAGGCGATCTGCAATGCCACCACCTGTAGTTTCCCTGAGGCACTGATCCCGGCTGCGCGGGACCAGCATGGTCGCCGGATTTACGGAGAGCGGCCACGGCTCGTTCGCGGCGAGAACGACGCCTTCGTCGTCATGCGGGTCTTCCGCCTGCAGGGCGATGCCTCGGAGGCCGTGTACCCGGGCGATCCGATCGGGACGGTGTTGAACTCGGCAGAGGTCATTCTGTTCACCCCGAACTTCGCCACCGGCGTCGGCCGCATCCTGCCGCTCACCGCAGACGGCGCCACCCACATGGGGGTCTTCGCCGCCTTCAATCCGGCGGCCCGCGAGATCGTCACCGGCTCGTCGATCTTCCTGCCGCCCAACGCCGGACCCATGCGGGCCGCGCTGAAGGCCACCGGCTTCAAGGGACACGTGGCCTACAGCAAGCAGATCGCCAGCGCCGGTCCGGTCGAATTGCGCGCCACGGTGGATGCCCCGGACCTGGCGCTGGAGAAGATCGAGCCGCAGAGCGAACTCTCGCCCTCCACCGCGCAATCGACCCGCCTCACCATCGGCAATCGGGGCGCGGGCTATACGCTTGGCGCAAATGGCGTGGTGATGATCGAGCTGCGCTGGAACTCGCCCGGCGGCGCCCTGCTGGGAAGCTACACACTGGACTCCATCGGTGCCGGCGAAGAGCGCGTTGTCGAGCTCGCCTGGACGGCCCCGGCCAGCGCCCACCCGGACGAGCCTGCCGTGCTGGTGGCCATGCTGGTCGCCCCCGGCAGCTTCAACGAGGTCACCGGGGACAACAACCAGTTGCAGTTCGAATACCCGGGTATGCCGGTGCCGCAGCAGCTTGCCTCAGGCGCCATTCCCGGCGTTCCTCAGGTGCAGCTCGGATGGGAGCCTATGGACGATTCGAGGATTGCCGGCTATCGGGTCTATCGCCAGGGCGGTGAGGGCAACTGGATCGCCATGGGCGCATCGCCCACCCACGGCTTCCTCGATCTCTCGGCCAGCTTCAACACGCCTCGCACCTACGCGATCAGCAGCTACTCCTCCCGAGGCGTGGAGTCCGAGCTCAGCGAAGCCATCACCGTCATGCCCGTGCCGCAGGGCTCCGCTTCCCAGTTGCCCTTCGTCGACGGATTCGAAGCTCGCAACTGAGTGTCGCTGGAAGCCGCTTCGGAAGCGAGGTCGCAGGCCTCGCCCCGAAGCGGTCCGAACTCGACACGCAGGTCGCCACGAGGCCGGGGGTGATCGGGGTCTTCCAGAGCCGGCTGAGGCGTCGGTGGAGCGCGACCTCCTGGAGCGCAAGGCCCTTGAATGCCTCGCGGAAACCGAAGCTCAGTTCGGGCACGCGGAAGAAATTCATAGGGTGCGGCTGGCCGCACCGGGCATACCGTGCGAAGTCCCGCTTCGATGCGCCAAGACACACCCTATTAGGCTTCGCCGACGTGCAGCGAAGCCCGACTGCAGGAGCGCACATGGAAGCGACTGCGTCGTGGCGTGTTCACCATAGACCGCGGCCACAGCGAACGTCCGCAATCGCGGCCATGTCCGGTCCTACGAAAAGCCCGCCCATCTGAGGTTTCGGCCAACGGCCGGTGTGCGCCCCTGTCCGCTTCCCTCTGAGAACACCAGACGCCTGCAGCCGGCTCGGCATCCGGACGCACCGGCGTGACGCGTTCCTGCAGGCTGTTGCGGGGGAGCTACCGGAGACTTGCCCGGTCTACAGTTTCGGCCGCGCGGAACGCGCGGAGGCAGTTTCTCGATGTTCGGGGCCGAACGCCTCGCTGTAACGCGCGATGACCGCATCCTGCAGAGCCAGCGCCTCGTCGCGGCGGCCGAGCGCGGAGAGGGCGGCGGCGCGCGCCTGTTCAACCTGGCCCCACTCGCTGACCAGGCCTTCCGCCCGATTTCCAAGCGAGGCCATCGCCGCCTCCGATTCGTTGAGTGCCAGCTCGCCCTGCCCCGCGTAGGCCAGCAGCTGGGCGCGGTTGGCGCGGATGACCACGCACTCCTGTTGCGCCTGCATGTTGTTGCGCTCGCACATCGACCAGACCTCGTCGAATGTCGCCCGGGCTTCCGCCTCGCGCTTGTGGTGCTGATAGGCGACCGCCAGCCGTCGCATCGCGCCGATCGCCTGGGCCCGACCAAGGCGCCGGTTCATGGCGATGCCTTCCTGCATCAGGGGTTCGCCGGCCTTCAGATCGCCTTCGCGGGCTAGAACCCATCCGAGTTCGTTCAGCGAGTTCGCCACCCAGGGATGATCCCCCGGATAGTTGTGGCGGGCTACGTCCAGCGCCTGTCGCAACAACGCAAGTTCCTCATCGTGCTTGCCCCGGTCGTAGGCGATGGAAGCCAAGGCATAGAGGTTGGGCCACATGTGCGGTGAGCGGTTGCCCATCGTCGCCTCGACCCGGGCCAGTGTCTCGCGGTAGCCGGCCTCGGCCTCGTCCCGTCGACCCTGCTGTTGGTGGACGTGCGCAAGATTCGACAGCGACATGAGGAACTGCGGATCGTCGGGCGCATGCTCGCGGTAGATCTCGACCGCCGCCTGGATGGACTGCGCTACCGAGTCCATGTCGCCCTGCACGCTACGCACCGCCGCCAGTACGTTGTGGGCATTGGCGAGCACGGTGGGCTGGCCGCCGTGATCGGCCTGCAGGATCGCCATGGCCCGTTCGATGTGGGGCGCGCCGGGGAGGATGTCGCCCCGGTAGCCATGCAGCGCTCCAAGGTTCAGCAATGACTCCGCCACTGCAGGATGGTTCGGACCATGAGCCTTCTCGGCCAGTTCAAGCGCACGCTCGAACAGGGCCTGCGCCTCGTCAAAGCGGCCCTGCCCGGCACGGATCTCTCCGAAGTCGTCGAGCACGTCGGCCTGGAGAACAGGATCACCGTCGAGTTCGCTCCCGGCGCGGGTGATGGCCGCGTCGAGCGCCTCCGCAAAGGTCTGCGGCCCTGCGTCCGAGCGTTTCAGCGGATCTGCCTGTACAAAGCTCTGAACAAAGAACTCCTTGACCTTGCGCGTGCGAAGGACCTGATCGCGCGCCAGGGACGCTTCGCGCTCCGCTCGTGCGGCCTCGGCATCGGCACGCTCTGCGTGTCGCCGCGCGACATCGGCCTGCCACAGGGCCAGCGCCAGGCCGCCGATCAGGGCAAGCAGCACGCCGCTGGCGCTGCCCACGGCAAGGCGATGCCGGACCACGAATTTGCGGAACCGGTAGGCGGCGGAATCGGCACGCGCCGCGATCGGGCGACCGTCCAGCCAGCGCCGGAGATCCTCGGCCAGCTGCAGGGCACCCTGATAGCGGCGAAGCGGGTCCGGCTGCAGGGCGGTCGCGACGATCGTGTCGAGTTCCTCATCGCTGCGCTGCAGATGTCCGCGGAAGCTGCCCTCCCGCGACTGCCGGCGCAGGGTGGCGCCCGGACGAGGCGTCACCTCGTCGTCCAGCTGCGCGATCAGCCGCTCGGGCGTCGCGCTCCGTTGCGGGAACGGCGGCTCGCCGGTGAGCAGTTCGTACAGCACCGCGCCGAGCGCGAAGACGTCGGCGCTGGTCCCCACGGGTTCGCCGCGGATCTGCTCGGGCGCGGCGTAGGCGGGCGAAAAGACCCGGACCCCGGTGGAGGTCAGGCGCAGGTCGGCGCTGTCGTCGATCAGTCGGGCGATACCGAAGTCGAGCACCCTGACACGACCCTCGGCGTCCACCAGGATGTTCGATGGCTTCAGGTCTCGGTGCACCACGAGCTGCGCATGGGCATGCGCCACGGCATCGCACACCTGCAGCAGCAGCTGGACGCGGCCGCGAGCGTCGAGTTGCGCTGCTTCGACATGCGCCTGCAAGGGCTGCCCTCGGACCAGCTCCATCGCGTACCAGGGCGCGCCGTCCTCGGACACGCCGCCGTCCAGAAGGCGTGCGATGTTGGGATGATCAAGTCGGGCGAGAATGCGCCGCTCGCGGGCAAAGCGCTCGCGCAGCGCCTCGCTGTCGACCAGGGGCCGGATCAGCTTGATGGCGACCTGCTGTTCGAAGTCATCGTCCCGCTGCGCGCGCCAGACCTCGCCCATGCCACCGCTGCCGATGCGTTCGACCAGCCGGTAGTGGCCGAGTCGGGCACCGCCCTCGGCGCGCTTTCGCGCCGCACTTTCCAGCCCGGAAGCCAGGGTGGGCGACCCGGCGAGCACGCCCTGATCCAGCACGCCGCTGCGCTGGTCGGCTGCCAGAAGTTGGCGAAGCTCGGCGGCAAGTCCAGGGTCTTCTGCCGCCAACGCATCCAGACTCGCCTCGCGCTGCGGCGCATCGAGGTCGAACAGCGCATCGAGCATCTCCGACAGCCGCGCCCAGCGTGACTCATCCATCGCCTGCCCCCACCCCTCGACCATCCTGCCCGCGGACTGCGGGAGCCTCGCCGCGCATCAGCTCTGCGCGGCGCCCCTGCACATCATGAATCTCAACCCATGGCGGCGTGAAGCACCGCCCTCGCCTTGCGCCAGTCGCGCTTGAGCGTACGCTCGGAGCGGCCGGTCAGCGCAGCGATCTCCTCCAGCTCAAGTCCGGCAAAGAAACGCATGTCGACCAGTGAGACCAGCGAGGGATCAAACGCTTCCAACCGTTCGAGCGATTGGTCCAGCGCGATCAGACGCTCGGCGGCGCCCGCCTCGCCCAAGGATTCCGCGATGCCGTCCAAGGTCTGGTCGGACTGTCCACCCCCGCGTTTGGCGGCGCAGCGTTCCCGGGCGTGGTCGATCAACAGCTGGCGCATGGCCCGGGCGGCCACCGCAAAGAAATGCTGGCGGTCTGTCGTCTGCACACCATCCGAGCGCGCCAGCCGCAGGTAGACCTCGTGGACGAGGGAGGTGGCGCTCGGGCCGGAGGACGAGCCCTGCAGCTGCCGCCGGGCCAGCCGCTGCAACTCGTCGTAGACCATCGCAAAGGCGCAGTCGGCAGCCTGTCGGTCGCCGGCCCCGGCTGCCTGCAGCAGCGCAGTCACTTCGCCCACCCGCACCTCCGCATGGCCGACAAGTTCCGGCTGGAGTGTACTGGCAGCGGACACGCCGGACGATGCCCCGGGGCAGACCGGGGAGAACGCCCGCTAGGCGGCCCCTTCGGCCGTGACGAACAGCACCCGGTTGCGCCCGGCACGCTTGGCCTCGTACAGCGCACCGTCGGCCCGCGAGTAGAGCTCGTCTGCCGCGGCGTCGCCGGGCTCGAGGCAGGTGACGCCGAAGCTGGCGGTGACCGGAATCGGCTCGCCCTGCTCATCCAGCGTCTGTGCCTGCAATGCCTCGCGCAGGGTCTCGGCCACCTTGACCGCGCGCTCCTTGCCGTGGCCCGGCAGGAGGACGGCAAACTCCTCGCCGCCGATCCGGCCAGGCAGCGCCGGCGGCGGCGCGTGCCTGCGCAGCACTCCGCCGACCGCGGCAAGCACGCGATCGCCGGCGGGATGGCCAAAGCGGTCATTGATGTGCTTGAAGTGATCGACGTCGAGCACCACCAGCCCCACCTCGCCCAGACCACGCGCGGCGGAAAAGGCCTTCTCCATCTCGGCGCGGAAATAGCGGCGGTTGGCGAGGCCGGTGAGTTGATCCTTGGTGGCCTGGTCGTGGAGTGCCGCGACCATCGCGTTCTCCGGGCTCTTTGGCCCGAGCAGCTTGAGCATCAGGTCGCCCACGGTGAGCAGGTCGCCTTCCAGCAGCGGGCTGGCCTTGACCTGCATCCCGTTGACCCGGGTCGGATTGGTCGCACCCAGGTCGGTGACCCAGTAGCCGCCCCGCTTTCGAAAGACGTGGCAGTGGCGCCGGGACACGCTGGGCTCGCCGAGACGGATGTCCACTTCGCCTTCGCGTCCGATGATCGCGGCATCGTCCAGTTCGAAGCGGGCACCAATCTGCGGGCCGGCCACGACCACCAGGCACCAGGGGCGGTTCTCCGGCTGCAGCGAGGGGGCCTGCACGCGGATCGTATGCTCGTTGAGGAGCCGGGCCTTGAGGGTCTTCTCTTCCACGCGGATCCGCCTGATCGGTGAGAGCCCCGATTATCCCAGACCCGCCCTTCCCGCGACAGCATGGGGCGTAGTCGGCCCGAGGAATGGCCATGCCCCGGGCCGGGACGGGATTGGGTATGCTCGCCGGGCGCAGCGCCGGAAGCGACGATCCATGAGCGATTCCCGATTCAGCGCCTCGGCCGGCAACCTGCTGGCAGTGGCCCATCCATCGACCACCACGCAGGGCCTGCTCGACGCGCTGGAGGAGGAGCACCGCGTCGTCCGGGTGGCCAGCATCGATGCGGCGGCCGAGGCCCTGCACCGCGAAAGTCCTGACCTCGTCCTGCTGGATGCCGCCCTGCTCGCGGACGCTGCGGCCCTGCTTGCCACCCTGCCCCGCCTGCACGTGCAACACCTGCCTCTGATGCTGATAGGCGACGCAGCGCACGAGCTGGTGGAACAATCGGTTGAGGCCGGCGTGGCCGACTGGATGCCCGCTGACCTGCCAGCGCCGCTCGCCCGTCGGCGCGTGGCGATCGCCCTCGACCTGCGCTACGCCCAGGAGCTTCTGCGCGCGCAGACCCTGCTTGACGGGCTGACCGGGTTGGCCAACCGCAAGCGGTTCGACGAGTTCCTGCAGGCCGCGGACGGCAATGCGCGCAGGCGCAAGGAGCCGATGGCGCTGATCCTGTTCGATGTGGACGAGTTCGCCAGCTACAACGAGGCGCTGGGCTCGCGCGCGGGGGACGAGGTGCTCCTGCATATCGGTCGCACCCTGGCCAGCGCGCGACGACGGCCGTTCGACCTGTTCGCGCGCTTTTCCGGCGACTGCTTCGCCTGCGTGCTGCCGGATACCGACCTCGAGGGCGCCCGCGCCGTGGCCGAGCTGTTCCTGGCCGATGTCGACGCGCTGCAGATCGACCATCCCGATTCGCAGGTCGCCAGTCACGTCACCATCAGCGTCGGCATCGCGGCCCATGTGCCGCAGCCCGCCGAGCATCCTCTGATCCTGCTGGAAATGGCCAACCAGGCCCTGCGCCGGGCCAAGCTCGCCGGGCGTCACGTCGTCAGCGACTGAGCAGGACTTGCCTCCTCCAGCCGACGCGCTTTGACGCATTGCCCCCGGGGCACGATCATCGACGCTGGACTCCCGGGGATAGCGCGATGGATGCGGCGGAAGAGGTGGTGATGTTCATGTCGGCCGACGTGGTCGGCTCGACCAGCTTCAAGGTCCAGGCCCAGCGCGAGCAGAGCGACTGGCTTGAAGCCTTCGCCAGCCTGTTCCGTGAGCTGCCCCTGGTCTTCATGGGCCAGCTGGCCGCTGCCTTCATCGAGCACGACGACGTGCCCGAGGCCGGCGTCTGGAAGGTGATGGGCGACGAGGTGATCCTCATGGCCGTGCCGAACAGCGCCGAAGTCGCCGAGGGCCTGACCGTGGCCTTCTGCAACACGGTTCGGCAGTGCGATGCGCGGATCAGCGAGCGCTGGCCGCTGAACCTGCGCGGCACCTGCTGGGCCGCCTCGATCGGGCGGCGCAACCGGCGCATCGAGATCCCGGAGATGTTCGGTGGCCGCGATGGCTCCACCTACATCGACTACCTCGGTCCCGATGTCGACACCGGCTTCCGGCTCAGCGCCCACTCGGGGCACGGCGAGGTGATCGTCTCGCCGAACCTCGTCGAGTCGCTGGCCGTTCGCGAGTCGGAGGCGCTGCAGTTCCACGACGCCGGCAGCGCCGTGCTCAAGGGTGTCATCCAGGGCCGCCCCTTCCCGCTCTGGCTGGCCTCGGCCGACGGCGCCGCGACGCGCCCTGCAACGCCCGCCGCCGAAGTGGCCAGCCGACTGGCCGGCTATCGCCGCGCGCTGAAGACCGAGCACGGTATCGAATGCGCGGCGCCGGTATTCGGAACAGCCGCATGATGCCTGTCTGGAGCGCCACGCCAGCCTGTGTCAGAGTAGCGACTGGGAGCGGTGGCGAGGGCCGCAGATGAGTTGGGACGCGACGTACAGCATCGCCAGTCGCCGCGCTGACGTGGCGGCCTTTGCCGACGTCTTCGAGTCGTTCTGCATGGACAGGGGCGTGCCCTCCGCCGTGATGCGCGCCTTCCAGGTCGCCTTCGACGAATGGCTGACCAATATCGTCGACTATGCCCACGCCGATCGCGGCGATGCGGAGATCCGCATCGGTCTCGAGCTCACCCCGGATGCCCTGGTGGCCGAGGTCAGTGACTCCGGCGAGCCCTTCAACCCGCTCACCGAGCCTGGCGAACCATCCCTGGACCTTGGCATCGAGGATCGCCCCATCGGTGGCCTCGGCGTGCACCTGATCCGCACCCTGATGGACGAAATCAGCTATCGCCGCGATGCCGGGCGCAATCACCTGCGCATGGTCAAGCATCGCCAACCCGTTACCGAATGAGGACCGCAACATGTTGAACGTCAGCGAATCCACCGAAGGCGACATCGTGGTGATCAGCCTCGAAGGCCGCCTCGACACCGCGACCTCGGCCGACTTCGATTTCGCGCTTGAGCCGCATACCTCGCAGGACACCCGTCTGCTGGTCGACTGCGGCGGCGTGCAGTACGTCAGCTCCGCCGGGCTGCGCGTATTCCTGATGGCAGCCAAGAAGCTGCAGAAGACCGGCGGCAAGCTGGTCCTGTGCAACATGAGCCCCAGCGTCCGCGAGGTCTTCGACATCGCCGGCTTCAGCAAGATCCTGCACATCGAGTCCGACCGCGAGGCCGGCCTCAAGGCGCTTGCCGGCTAGCGATCATAGGGTGCGGCTGGCCGCACCGGGCGTGCCGTCCGAACGCCCGCATCGGTGCGCCAAGGCACACCCTATAGCGCTCGCTGACGCCCAACGAAGCCCGACTGTGGGTGGGCCCTTGGGTGCGACCGCGGCGTATCGGATTCACCACAGACCTTGCCCAGAGCGACACTCCGCTGTCGCGCCCAAGGGCGCTCCCACAATTTGACTGCGGCAAGGCCTGCATTGCGGCGCAAACCGGACCTTGCAGCACAGTTGCGTGTAGGAGCCAGCTTGGTGGCGATCGTCCCGTCCGGGGCGCCTATCGCCAGCAAGCTGGCTCCTACATTCGGCTTCTGCGGAAGGTCTGCATTGCGCCCAAGGGGCTCCTTGCCTCTCCCACCCGGTGCGCTGCGCCGGATCGATTGGTGCCCCCGGCGCGATTCGAACGCACGACCTTTCCCTTAGGAGGGGGATTCTGTCGTCAACGATTTCGCGGCCTGCAGGCTCGCCCGCCTCTGGGCTGGTCCTGCCCGAACAGCTGGCCAGCGAGGCCGCAGAGGCAGTCCGAGAGTTGCTAGCCGAGGCCGCTGCGGCCAACACAACCCGCAGCTATGCCACTGCTTTGCGTTACTGGGCCGGCTGGTACCGCGTGCGATTTGGGGATGACTTCGCCCTGCCCCTCTCTGAGGCGGCAGCGATTCAGTTCATCGTGGATCACGTTGCACGCAAGGCTAAGGAAGGCGGCCTCACCTGGGAGCTACCGCCAGAGCACGTTCGCGCGCTCGCCAGCGCAGGCCAGAAAGCCAAGCTAGGCCCCTGGAAACTTGCAAGCGTCGTGCACCGAGTCGCCGTGCTGTCGACTGCGCATCGACTTAAACGTCTCCCCAACCCCTGTGAGCTACCGGCGGTGCGAACAGTACTCGGCCGGGCGCGCCGCGCATCGGTCAAGCGCGGTGAACGGCCGACCAAGAAGACCGCGATCACCAAGCCGGAACTGGAGGCCATGCTAGCCACGTGCGACGAGAGCCTGGAAGGCCTTCGCGACCGCGCCCTACTCTTTTTCGGCTTCGCTTCCGGTCGTCGACGCCGCAGCGAGATCGCCTGGGCCGACATGCGAGACCTCCGGCGCATCGGGCCATGGGCGTACATCTATCGCCTCGAGCACTCGAAGACGCAACAGGCCGGCGTGTCGTCCTCTTCGACTCCCGACAAGCCGATCCTTGATCGCGGCGCAGACAATCTTACGGATTGGCTTGAGGCATCCGGGATCACGGATGGCGCGATCTTTCGGCGACTGTGGAAGACCACCATTAGCGCGGCCCTCTCGCCTGCAGCCGTCGGGGAGATCGTCCGACGAAGGGCCCAGCGGGCGGGCCTTGAGGGAGACTTCGGCGGGCATAGCCTTCACTCTCCCGCGTCTGGCGGGTATGTGCGCTGGCGGACCCTGCGGCCAAACTGCTCCGGCTGCGGCGCCCCACACCGGATAGCCCCCTTTCCCGGCACCCGCGCCACGGCACACTTTGACCGTGGCGCCGCGGAAGGTCGCGGACCGACGGGCCGCTGGTTCAGCGAGCAGGGACGCCACTCGCGCCCAACGAACACCACCGCGCATCGGGTCAGCCGGTCTCGCTCGCGCAGGCCCAATGCGCCCCGTCGCACAGACAGCCAGGCAGCGCTCATCGTCTCTTGCCCTATTGGATGCTTGGACACACTCGCATCGGCGGGAGGTTGATGTGCGCAGGGAACTCCGGCGTATGCGCGAAGTCATCGCCCGCGAAGGCGTTTTCGCTGGCGTCAGACGCGTTGTGGCATCGCTTCGCTGGCGCTTCGATGCACGGCATGCCGCGGTGCGCGCGGTAATGCGGGAGAACGCCGCGTTTGATCGCTTGAACAGTACCGACACCGGGGGAGAGATCCCGCTGACGCAGTTGGGCATCGACCCGGAAGAGGCCCGGCGCGGCAACGGGGTCTATCGTGCGATCTCGACATCACACTTCGAGACCGCGCTGAGTCTGTTCCCTCATCGACACGAAGACTTCGTCTTCATTGACTACGGGTCCGGAAAGGGGAAGGCGCTACTGCTCGCCGCCGCGCATCCCTATCGTCGAATCATCGGCATCGAGTACTCGCCCTTGTTGCATCGACAGGCGCAGTTGAACGTTCATCGCGCTCGGAAACTCATCGGTCGTGGCGCGCGCATCGAAACGGTCTGTGCGAACGCCTGCGACTACGAGCCGCCCGATGAGGCGTTGGTGTGCTTCTTCTTCAACCCTTTCGATGCCGCGACGTGGCGCGTCGTCCTGTCACGACTGAGAGATCAGTTTCAGGCGAATCAGCGCACCATTCTGATTGTCTACATGAACATCCGCGATATCAGCGAACTGGGCGACGTGTTCGGTGCTTTTTCGCAGTTCGTCACCGTGGCAAGAACAAAAACGGTGCACATCCTGATGGCGCGTGCGCGCCGCCCCTGAACGACCCCGCGTCGCGAGTGGGCACGCTGAACACGTGCTCCGGAAGCAGAACCGACGCCCCGATCCGCGATCTCTCTTCCGCAGTCATGGGTTTGGGGGCGTACAGAGCCCGCAGTCTGACCGGGTCATGCTCAACCTCGTCGAATCGACCTCCATGACCGGGGCAATCCATGCAACCAATGCGGCAACTCGATACGCGGATAACCGAGAACTCGTTGCTTGCCAGGCTTCCGCTCAGGCAACTGGCCCGTGCGCTTCATCTTGCGGATCGGGTGACGCTGCAACAGGGGGAGGTACTCAGCGCGGTGGGAGACGAAATCCGCAGTGTCTACTTCCCGGAGAACTGCACGATTGCCGAAATGAGTGAAGGGTCCCGCAGTCAGTCCCTGGCGGTGGGCCTGATCGGCGCGGAGGGCATGGTCGGCGCCGCCGTTCTGCTCGGCCGAAGCCATACCGGATTGCGCGCGCAAGTCCACGACTCGGGAAGGGCGCTGCGCCTCAAGGTGGAAGACTTCCGCGCGCTACAGCAGGACGCGCCCGAGCTGACCGCGAAGCTCATGCTCTACATCGACCTGATGCAGGCCCAGTACGCCCAGGTGGCAGCGTGTGCCTCGTTCCACGTGCTGGACAAGCGTCTCGCCTGGTGGCTGTTGTTGACACACGATCGCGTGATCGGCGATCGATTCGATCTGACCCACGATCAGCTGGCCGCCATGCTCGGCGTGCGCCGTAGCGGCGTATCCACTGCCGCGGGGAGTCTGCGCAAGCGCAAGATCATAGGCTACTCGCGGGGAAGAATCGTGATTCGGGACCGTCGGGCTCTGGAACTGGCCGCCTGCTGTTGCTACCGACGGATGCGCGCGGCGTCCCGGCTGATCGAGCAGTCGCAAACCGAACTGCGCGGCGATCTGCCATCCTCTATCCGGTTGATTACGCCCCAGGCTCTGCGGCGAGTCGGTGCACGGTCGCGAGGTACTGGGGCGTGATTCGATCATGGCAGAGCGGGCCCCACTGATCTGTCGGAAGGCGTCGGCTTCTGTTCTTGCCGCGGTGGCGAAGCGGCCGTTTCACGCAGGCAAAGTATTGCGATGCCAATCCCGCTGATCCCCTCGCCAACCAGAATCCCCAAGGGCGCCCCGGCGCCGCCCAGGTGTTGCATGCCCCAGTAGCTGACACCTATCGCGATCAAGGCGCTGCATAGCGCCAGCGCGGTCAACCACCGGAAGCGTTCGCGCAGCACGAGCAGGAACAGCAGCTGCTGATGGGCGGCCATCACGATGAAGCTGGCCGACCACAGCTTCAGCAGCAGGTCGCGTTGCTCGAACTGCTTGCGCAGCACGGTCTCGAACAGCCAGTCACGAAATATCCAGAGCACGCTGAAATAGCCCATTGCGATGACCGCCATGGCGAGGGCAAGCCAGCACAGACGCTGCAACAGCGCCGCTGCGCCGCGGCTCATCAACCAACGCAATGAAACAGGCAGCATCAGCGATCCGATGCCAACCGATAACAGATTCACCGGCATTGCGAGCATGCGCGTGGCAGCGATGGCAGCCACTGCGCTGACGTCCAGCGTGCCGGCAACCAGGAAAACGTAGCCCTGGTTGAAGCTCCAATGGATGGCCGCGCCCGCGGTAGACCAGGCGCCAAGCGGCGCGATGGCACGCAGGATGCCGGGCTCGCCTGCCGGGTTCCAGGCCTCATGCTTTCGCAGATTGCGTTCCAGAATCCGCCCGGCCACCAGCGCCGCAAAGGCCAATGCGAGCGCTGCCGCTGCCGCTGGCACCGTGGTCCGAGTAGCGATGAGCACGCCGCTGCCCAGCAGGAACGCGTACAGGACATCGGCGCGCAGGACGGCGTGAGCACGGCGATAGGCAAGCTGCACCAGGCGAAAGTACTCGCGCCGAAGTGCCGCGACCGTACTGACGGTTGCTATCAGTACCAACAGCGCGGTCGCTGACGAGATCAGGTGTGCAGCCCACAGGGTGGCGGCGATCAGCGCGACAGCGACCGCGATCCCGACCACCAGCAGACGCTGTTCGCGATACACACCCCCCGCAAGATCACCGCAGCCGGCCGGGTCGAGGCGGGCCATCCGATTGACCAGTGCCGGACCGAGGAAGGCATTCTGCAGGGAGACGGCGAAAATGATGCCACCGAGCACAAGCATGTAGTAGCCGTACTGCAGGTCGCTGGTGTACCGGATGAGCAGCAGCCCGACCAGAAAGCCGGTAGCGGACAGCACGGCCTGGCTGGCCAGCGCACTGGAAAAGATGCGCATCAACGCCAGCCGGCTTGTCCTACCGCTCATGGGCCGCGGCGACGGGTCGGCGCCCACTCCGTACGGTCGTATCGGCGCAGTTTGAGTAGCAGTTTCCAGACAACGAAGAACGGCGCCCGCAGCACGTCGAGCAGCGCCACGGCACCAAGACCGCTCAGCTGCCAACCTCGAAACACGTAAAGTGTCAGCACGGCCGCCAGCAGCACGGCAAGCCACAGCAGGTATAGAAACGCCGCATTCCACACTGAGAGCGCCGCAGAGATCGCAATCAGCGCCGTGACATACAGCACGACATACGAGAGCGGCATCATCATCAGATCGATTGCCAGGTCAATGCAGACGAGACTGCGTTGGCGCCAAGCACACTGCAAGAGGGGAACTGTGCGAGATCGAAACAGGTCCATCCGCCCATCTTCCCACCGCTGCCGTTGCCGGCTGGCGACCTGCTCTCCCGCTGCCATCTCCGCGTTGGCCCACGCTTCGTCAGCGTAGTGCACACGATAACCTGACAAACCCAGGTCAATCCCGTACTCGATGTCTTCGGTCAGCGAGAATGCCTGAAAGGGATTCTCCTCGAGTACCGCATGGGCAACGCACCAGCCGTTGCCGCGAATTCCGCTGGACAGTTCCAGCCGCTCGCGAGCGCGAGAACGCACGCCGTGGAAAGCGCCGTGCGCGATGGCCATCAAGCGTGTGCGCCAGCTCTGCAGAGGGTTGAGCACGCCGTAGTGCGCCTGCACAGCCCCTGCCCCGTTCTCTAAACGCGCGGCAAAGGCCTCCAGAATATTGGCAGACACCTCGGAGTCGGCATCAACGATCGCCACCGCATCGGCCCATCCCGCAGCCCGACTGTGCTCGAAGCCATACTGCAAGGCAAACCCCTTCCCTTTGCGAGTTGGGTCAGTGCGCACCAGCACCAGCGCACCCGCGTCTGCCGCCAGCACCGCGGTGGCGTCGTCACAGTTGTCAGCCACTACCAGCAAGCGAAACAGGGGCGCCGGCCAGTCGATCTTGCGCAGGCTGGCCAAACAGTTCTCGATCACGGCAGATTCGTTGTGCGCCGGAACCAGCACATCGAATCGCAGGCGCCGCGAGGGACAAGGCGGAGGCACCGCCCGGCCCGACAACAACGTCAAGCAGAGCAGGTAAGCACAGGCCAGGACAGCCGGAAGCGAGAGAACCAACAGGGCCCACTGGATGACTGTGATCACGGCGGCCTCAGGCGTACTCGCGGTAATGCAGTCCGGCGAAAGCGGACAGCTTCCCCAGGTTGGCGCTTGCCTTGCTCAGCCAGTGCGCCGAGCGGTGCAGGCCGAACGGCAGGCTCAGCACGGCGAGGGCCAGTGCAACCAGACACTGCAACAGTGCACGACAGAAGAAGAGGATTCGGCTTGTCGCGTTCAGCGGGCCATAGCGCCCGGCCAGTGCGTGTCGCGCGAAGTCCTGCCCCCCTCGTAGCGATCGCATCAGCAGCCATCGCAGTGACAGGCGCGAGGGCTCCACGGGTTCGAGCACCGAGGCCTCGTCACACCAGACGATGCGGGTTCCCGCCTGCGCGAGACGGCTCAACCAGTCGCCGTCTTCACCGCCGGTCTGACCGTACGCCGGGTCGAAATGGTGCCCCCCGGGATCAAGCGATGAACGCTTGAGCAGCAGATTTCCAAGCCGCAGACGATTCCGGGGCACGACCGTGCCGCTCGCCATGCGCGGCCAGTCGTAGAACCTGCCCCGTCGCAGCCATCCGGCCACGCCGTCTGGAAGCACCGGCTCGACCGGACCCTGTACGGCATCCGCCCGATAGGCAACGGCTGCGTTGGACAGACGCTCAAGCCAGTCAACTGGCGCACGTTCGTCATCGTCGATAAAGGCAAGCCAGTCCCCGGTTGCGAGCTCGATGCCAAGGTTTCGCGCGTGGGCGACGTTCTTGCGCGGCTCGACCGCATAGAGGAGGTGGAACGGTGCACCCGCCGCGAGTGCAAGCTCAACCGGGGCACTGCCGCTGCGCCCGCTGTCGTTGTCGATGACCACCACCTGGTGTGGCACAAGACGTTGCTGCACCAGATCGTCGAGAAGCAAGCGCAACCGGTCGGGGCGACGGTAGGTCGCCAGACAGATACTGATGTTCATGGGCGCTCCAGAGTGGTCGCATGGTCCTGCTGAAACGGCCGTAGCGCGTTGCCGTCCCGGTCGTGCGCTGGTCGTTGATCAGGGTCAACGGGTCGACGCTGATGCAGGCGCCTTCTCAATACGGCACAGGGTTGCTCGACCCAGCGCCGCATCGCCTCCGCAATAAGCAGCGTCAACGTCGCTGCGATGACCAAGGTGCCAACGCCGCCCAGGCGCGGCCAGTGCCACGCCAAGGCTTCAAGCACGATGTGGTGGGCGAGGTAGACCGTATAGGAAACGGAGCCAAGGTAGACCAGGAACCTCGCCTCCAACCAGCGAAACGGGACACTTGCTGCACGCGCGACTGCGAGATAGATAAGGGGTGCAATGGCCAGGCTTTGAAGGGTGTATCTGAACGTCAGTCGAAACCCGACGTCACGTATCAGCAAGCTCAACGCCAGCAAAAGGATGCAGCCCGCTGCGATGGCCAGATCCCGGCGCATGCTTTGACCTGGCACGGGATCAAGCACCGGATTGCACCACATCGCCATCGCGCAGCCGATCAGAATCGAGTCGGCGCGGGTATCGGTCGCCATGCCGAGGTAGTTCTCGGAAGCGCCGTGCCAGGCCAGCCAACAGCGCCACGCCAGAATGGCGAGACAGCAACCGCTCAACACGGTCAGGGAAACGCCGGGTCGCCCAACATGCAGCAACACGACCGCCATCAGCGGAAAGAACAGGTAGAAATGCTCCTCCACAGCCAGCGACCAGACCACGCCGACCCCGGCAGGAAGGCCTTGGAAGTCCGCCGCTATCACGTAGTAGTTGCCGAAATAGAACAGCGCTGACAGCAGGCCTTGCGCAGTGAAGGCGCCTTCGACAAGCGACAGCATCGAGAGGACTGCGGTGCCGGCAATCACCAGCAAAAGTGGCGGCATCAAACGCAACAGCCGACGCATATAGAACGCAGGCAGATCGAGGCGACCACTCGCTGCGTGCTCACGCCGCATCAGGGTAGTGATGAGATACCCACTCAGGACGAAGAACACGGTGACGCCGAGCCCGCCCGGAATGATCCACTGGAGCCCACCATGGGCGAAGAACACCAGGCACACCGCCAGCGCCCGTATGCCATCCAAGGACGGGATGGTGCCGGGGATAGTCGGCACGGTCGGACTGAACGCATCGACGTCGGAGCGTACGACATTCATGCGGGCCTTCCGCCTGCGGAAAGGCTGTCCGTTCTCCCAAGCGGGTTGACCGACGCCGCGGCAAGGCGGAGTTTTCTGCCCCGCCAGTGCTGCTCGAGCAGAGCACGTGCCAACGTCGTGGTGGCCAGCGTCATGATGACGAAGTCAACGCTGAACACGCTGAGCCAGCGACTCTCGGACAGGTTGGAGATCGACTGGTGCAGAAACAGTGCGAGATACAGCGAGGACTGTGCGCGATCAACCTTCAGAAGGCGCAGCGACTGGATCAGGAAAACGAGCAGGTAGCCGAGCAGGACCAGCAGCCCGACCGCCCCGAGATCATTCAGGACATCGAGATATCCGTTGTGCGCGGATCCCGGGTAGAAGTACATCAGACGGACGAACTCGTAGGACGGTGTGCCCGCGATCGGGCCAGTCCAATAGGCACCGTATCCGGAGCCCAGGAGCGGATGCAGTTGGACGTGCTCCAATGTGATGAACCAGATCACCGTACGCCCCGTAAAGCTCAGGTCCTTGCCGGTAAGCATGGCAACCGGCTCCAGCAGGAGCTGCGATCCTGGGACGATGTCGATAAGTGCGATCGAGAACGCCAGAAGGGTCAGCACGAAGATTGCCGCAAGATAGGGCATGAAATGGCGAAGCTCGCGCGGAAAGCGAAGAAAGAGCGCGAGAAAGCACAGCGTGAATACTGCTGCGATCAGCGACGTCGAACTGCGCGAAAGTAGCAGACAGGCGAGTGAGATACCGAGTCCCACAGAGGCTGACAAGCCGCGCACGTCGCGGCATAGCCAGGCATGGAACCAGAGGATGAGGCCGACACAGGCAATGTCGCCCAAACCGTTCTTGTGACTCGCCAAACCGTGCCAGGCGCCGGCCAGTACGCCATGGGTCTCCTGATGGATGGCCAGTACCGGCAGGAGCATGCCGAACATCAACGAACCAACAAGCACGGCACTGATGACCGGACGCAACAGATTCTGAAAGCGTCGTGCGTGCCAACCCATCAAGGCGAAAGCAGAGCAACCGAGGACGATGGCCATCACTCGCAGGCCGCGCCTCGCGGTGACTTGAGGGTCGATCGACCAAGCAACGCTGACGATCGCCAGTACGGCAAAAGCCAGAAGGAACGGATTCAGCCAGCGAACGAACACCAGACTGAACCGAGCCCGCCAAACCACAACGGCCGCCCCGGCAACGAGCGCCCCGAGCCATGCCAGCCGGCTGAGCAGCCCGCCCGAGGTAGGGGCGCTCGACACGCCAAGCTGGCTGTAATCGAATCCTTCCGGGGCAATCATCAGCACCAACAGCACAACGATGACGCTGGCGCTCAGGAGCGAGTACCGCGTGTCGCGCAGCCACGCATGCGGCCTGAGCGATGTCGTCGGAGCCGCGTTCGCTGCGATCCGAGAAGCTGTGGCGAGGTTACTCACCGCCAATCCGAAGACCCGCAGCGCTGTAGACGAGCGGTCCGGATCGTGTGCCGCGCGTCAATGATTCCATTGACGTCGCCATCAGAAGTGATTGAGTACGGCGCCGAGCATGCGCGAACGGGTTGCCTCCAGTCGTCGCATCACGTTGCGGACATCCTTGAACGACGTCTGCCCGGCGCGACTCAACGACAGCACGCGCCGGGTTACAGTGGCTACCGCAAGCGCGTCAGCAAACTGTCCAATTGGCGGCGTGTCCAGGACCACGAACTGAAACTGTGGCCGCCAGCTGCGCACAAGCTCCTCGAAAGGGCGAGAAGACAGAAGCTCCAGAGGATTGACTGGTCGCGGACCTGCAGTCAACACGCAGAGGTTTCGCAAGCCGACGACCGTCCGATAGGTGAGCCTGGTGCTGTCAATAAGGCCGGGAGCCAGTCCATCTTGGTTGGCTGCATTGAAGAATCGATGCTGGACCGGATTTCGAAGGTCCGCGTCGACCAGCAACGTGGGCTGGCCGAGCTGGGAGAAACAGATCGCCAATTCGGCAGCGAGCTGGGAGCGCCCGTCTCCGGCGCCAGCACTGACCACGGCGAGCATGTTTGCGCCTGTCGCTTCATCGTGGCGCAGGAGCAGCTCGGTGCGCAGCAGGCGCAGCTGCTCACTGCGCGGGTGGTAGGGCTTATGGGCAGGTAGCAGAAACGATGCCGGCACCGCAGCTTTCGTATCACTGCGTGGAGAAGCCGGACTGCGTGTCGTGGTCGCTGGATCCCGATCACTCGGAACCAGCGGAGCGCTATTCGATTGGACGGCCGGCGCGCTCATGCGGCGGCGGCCGTCAAGGATGCCGAGCTGCTTGCAGTGGGGCCCAGGTCGATCAGAACGGGAATGCCGAGGTCGCGCTCAAGATCGTCGCGCGTGCGCACTCGCCGATTCAACATCTCGTAACAGAATGGCACTGCAAGCGCCAAGCCTGCAGCAGCAGCACACGCAAGCAACAGAAGCATCCCGAACTTCGGCTTGCTGGGCTTCGATGGCGGTGTCGCGCGACTGACGAAGTCAACATTGCGATACGCACCGGCGGACGCAAAAAGGACTTGATCGTTTCCGTCAAGGGCGCGCTTGTATACCGCCTGTGCAGACGCCAGCTCCAACTGGTACTTGGCGCCGCGGTCCTGCACTTCGCGCACCTCAAGCACTTTGGTGCGCTGACTGTCTACCGCACTCAGCAGGTTGCGCTCGAGCAGACTGGCGGATTGCAGTTCGTTGCGGGCATTGCCGGCGTAGGCGCGCAACTCTTTGCTGAGTGCGCGGTTCGCCACCCGCTGCTGGGACTGCAGCTCGAGCACTTGCGGATGACGCGGCCCCAATGTCGTCGTCAGGTCAGCCAGGCGGACATCCCCTGCCGCGATCTGGGCCTTTAGCGATTGAACCATGTTCGAGTTCAGGACAGCGTTGCCGACGGACTGATCGGATGCAGCGCGGGCTGCCGCCACCCGCCGCGCGGTCTGGGCTTCCAGCAATCGCTGCTGCAACGTGGACAGCAGCAGGATGTCGACATCGTACTTTGACTCCGAGTCGATCAATCCACTGCGCAGGCGGAATGCGGTCACCTGCTCCTGAGCCAAGGCGACCTTGTCCTTCAGTTCACCCAACTGCTCCGTGTAGCGCTGGGCGCGTTCGTTGGCCGGACCTGTGAGGCGCTGATGCTGCTGTTCGGCGTACACCTCGGCCACCGCGTTGGCACCTTCCGCGGCCGCTGCCGGGTCGCCAGCCTCGAAGGTGACGGACAGCAGCTGACTGCCATAGCGCCCCTGATCGACGCTGACCTGACGCTGCACCTGCAAGGCTGCCCATGACCGCAAGCCGCTGATGTCGTCGCCGGCGCCGGTGAATCCGTCGGTGTACTTGGCCTCAGTAGTGAGATCGAGACGATCGACAACCGCCAGCATGATCTGCAGACCACCCGCCAGCTCCAGTTGGGTTGCCATATAGCTGGCCAGCAGGCCGGTGGGAAACTCTCGCCCGGCGAGGGGGTCGTTCACCTCGAAGTTCACCATCAAGGTAGCTGTCGCCTGATAGGTTCGCGGCCAGAAGGCGATGGCCACGGCAGCGAGCGCCATGACCGTGGTGCCGATCAACAGGGTGAGCCGGCGCCAGGTCCACAGAATGGTGGCGAACTGTCGCGCTGAAATCGCCGGCTGCAGATACTCGGGTGGCAACATCGGCATAGCGTTCGTGTGCTGGACCGATACCGGGGTCAACGGGAAGTCGCCGGCGTTCATCAGAAGATGCGCTCTTTCACACGGATGACGTCGTCGGCCTGTATCAGATCGGCGAGATCTGCGGCTTGAACACCATAGCTGCCGTCGGCTCTGGGGCGTCGGATCTCGATGCGCCGACTGCTGCCGCGTGGCGTCAGCCCTCCGCTTCGCGCCAGCGCCTGGATCACCGTCATTCCCGGCTCCAGCCGGTACATGTTGGGCGCGTTCACTTCGCCGTAGACGTAGAACTGCTCGGAGACCGGCACAAACACGGCGTCGCCGTTCTGCAGAGCGAGCGACGGCAGGGCTACCGACCCGCTTTCAATGCTGCCGAGATCAACCGCGATACGCTTGGTCTCGCCGTCGCCTCCCGTGCGCAGTACCAGCACGGTCTGGCCGCCGCTATCGCTGATGCCGCCTGCCAACGCCAACGCGTCCATCAGGCTTGCATCGGACTCGACCACGAATCGACCGGGGGAGCGGACGGCGCCAAGTATCGAGATCTGTCTACTCCGAAACTGGGTGATCAGGAGGGTGACCTGCGGGTCCAGGATGAATCCGCCTTCACGCAAAGCATCGGACACCCGTTCCCCCGCTTCGGCCGGCGACAGTCCCAGCACTGAGACCTTCCCCGCCAGCGGAACCGTGATGCTTCCGTCGTCAGATACATAGGTCGTGATCTGCATCTCCGGCCGGCCGTACACCTGCAGACTCACTGCATCGCCCACCCCCAAGGACAGGAAAGGGACTTCCTGCACAGACGGCAGCGCAGCAAGGTCATCCACAGACGCGATGCCCTCCGCGTGCAGAGGGTGCGCTGACAGTGGCACAAGGAACAGTGCGGCCAGCGTGACGTGCCCGAACCAGCGGAAGTTCCGAAAGAGGCCGCTGTCCAGCATGACTGAGAAAGAGTGATTCATCTCGATGATCCTGCATGGCCGGAGCACCGGCACGGTGATGGTTCGACGCTGACGGGTCTTGCCACGATGACCACTGAGAGCAACGCTCAACACGCTCTCGACAACGCCTCCTGTTGCTCCATGCGAAGCGCTCTGGCGCCTCAGAAGACCGCCAAGGCCGTGTTCGTGGCGGGCCTGTCAAGCAATGTTCTACCGACCAGGAACCGAGTGGTCTGTGCGTCTCCGTACCGAGCTCCCACGCGCTTCTGAGACGCGCAGCCACGCGAGCGTGAACGGCGGTGAAACGGAAAGTTCCGTTGGACCGGAAGCACAGGGCGTCGTGCGTCAACAGATGCCATTTTCGGGACCTGATTGATAGTTAACGGGATCCAGGACCATGCGTGCGGAAGCGGACATTGATCTCGCCTGCAATGACCTGACGAACGGGCATTGAAAATGCTGTGGCGGAGCGCTCCGAGCAATGACTTGTTGACACGAAGACAAACACTAAGTGGTACACCCCACTTACAGGATCAACATCGATTGATCTTCAGCCTTGCATCAAGTGAGTTCTTAACTGAGCGCATGGTCATGCAACGTACTCGGCAGATCGAATCAGGAGAAAGTCACTATGCGTTGGACGCCACCACTCACGCTGCAATGGATGCTGGGCGCTTTGCTTGCAGGCGGGGTGACCGCGATGCCGGCAGCTCAGGCGCAGGCCGCGGACTACACGGATGAGAGCCCGAGCTCGGTACGAACCGACGATTCCGGCGAACAGCACCTGGCGGATGCGCGGGCCACGGCTGTTTCCGGTCTCAACCTCGGCAAGAGCAAGCCCGCTCGGCTGGAGACAAAGGGAACGATCTCGTTCTCGGCCTCGGACTATGCCGCCAGTCAGTCGGGCGGAACCCTGCGTGTGAGGGTCAATCGCAGCAGCGATTCCACCTCCAAGGTCAGCGTGAACTACCTTACGACCGACGGCAGCGCGCGTTCGGGTATCGACTACACGTCCCGGAGCGGCGGACTCTATTGGCGTCGCGGGGATTCCACGGAGAGAACCATCGAAATACCCATACACGCCGTGACGCCCTACACCGGAAACCGTACGTTCACCGTCCGACTGACCCGTGCACAAGGCACGGCAGAGCTGGGCAGTCCTTCGCTCGCAACGGTGACGATCCGAAACGGAAGCGGGGAACCGGTGGCCCACCCGCAGCCCTATATCGACAGCTTCTCGCCCGCTTCGGGCCCGATCGGCAGTGTGGTCACCTTGCTCGGATCCGGTTTTACCGGCGTCCATAATGCCTGGGTGGGCACATCGCGCAATGCCGCCGTTTCGGTACTCAGCGACAGTTCGCTTCAGGTGACGATACCCGCCGATGCCAGTACAGGGGCGATCGGGATCTTCAACGCTGCGCATGTTTCCTTCAGCGCCACGCCCTTCACGGTAACCAGCGGCTCCGCGGATCCGCCGGCTGACCCACAGCCCTACATATCGAACTTCTCGCCGACCTCCGGACCCATCGGCACCGTGGTCACCATCAATGGCTCCGGGTTCACCGGCGTCAATGCCGCATGGGTGGGGGCTGCTCACAACGCCGGTGTCGCCGTGCTCGGCGACTCGCAGGTCAAGGTAACGGTGCCAGCGGGAGCAACGTCCGGTGCGATCGGGATCTTCAACCCTTCGAATGTGGCGTTCACGGCCTCGTCGTTCACGGTGAGCGGGACTCAACCGCCGCCACCGCCGCCGAACGACAGCCGGCTTTCGCTGCGCACCCAGGGCAATCGCTTCATCGACGGCAACGGCAACGCGATACAGCTGCGTGGTGTGAACTACAGCGGATTCGAGTTCGCCGCCGTTCAAGGCTGGAGCGGCAACGATCCGTCCGGGGGTCAGGCCGGACAGCCTGGTGGACCGAACTGGGCGGCCCTGCAGGCCTGGAAAGTCAACATCCTGCGCATCCCCCTGAACGAGGCATCCTGGCTGGGCGGCAGCTGTGTCGATACCAGCGGCAATGTGATCAATCCCGATCCTGCCGGCAACTACCGATCGGCTGTGCAGACCCAGGTCGAACAGGCCAATGCCGCGGGTCTCTACGTGATTCTCGATCTCCACTGGACCGCGCCGGGCAACGCCTGCCCCATGCTGCAGACACAGATGGCGAATGCCGATCATTCGCTGGCGTTCTGGACCTCGGTGGCCAGCCAGTTCAAGAACAATCCGTCGGTCATGTTCGAACTGTTCAACGAACCGTTCTTCAACTTCGAGTTCTCCGGCGACGCGTGGTCCTACATGATGAAGGGCACCCAGGGCAGCTTCAGCGGATTCCCTGCCACCAGCCGCAGCGGCAACTGGACAACCATCAAGCAACCGTGGGCGGTGGCCAGCTATCAGGGGATGCTGGATGCCGTGCGCGCGACCGGCGCCACCAATGTCGTACTGATCGGCAGCATGATGTACGCGCAGGAGTTCAGTGGCTGGCTGTCGCATCGACCGACCGACCCGCTGAATCAGATGGCGGCGGTCTGGCACCCCTACCCCACCTTTGGCGCAACCTGGGGTTCGGCCGCCTACGCCCAGCCCAACTATGCGCCAGGCGTCTACAACGAGGTGTTGAGCATCCTCGCCGCCGGCATTCCGGTAATTGCTACCGAAACCGGTGACCGCAATACGGCCGGTACCGTGGGCGCGCCGCTGGTCGAGAACATCACCCGTTGGGCCGATCTCCACGGCATCAGCCTGCTCGGTTGGACGTGGAACGTGTGGGAAACGCCGGACCATGTCCTCATCAAGGACGTCAACGGTACGCCGACCGATGGCTATGGGAAGGTGTTTCACGACTGGCTGCTCGCCCACTGATTGATCCCACACCAGCGGGAACGGCCCCATGACCGCCGTTCCCGCTCCTTGGTGTGGCGCTGCGCCTCGCGACGCCAACGTGTTCATGGCATTGCCCGGTTCATGCAAGCGAGCCTACTCGGCCAGTCCGCAGATCGCTGTTCGCTAGCGCATATAGCCTCCCATCGCACATCGCGTGGCCGGACCCGGAGATTCGCCACTGCCCAGTGCGTCGCCACCCTGCATTGGCTCCACCTCAGCGGCGCAGCGAACAGACTACCCGTGCGCGACGGACTACTGATGGTGCCGCCGAGCATGATCAGAACCAGGCAGACGACGGTAGCGTTGGTGCCAGTTCGCTTCATCTGCGCGCGGACGCGTCCAACACCGAGAGACCGGCCAGTGCCCATTCCATCCCGATTGCCTGTCGCTGCCCTCATCTGGTCACTGGTTTGCGTCGATACGGCCTTGGCTGGGGAGCACTTCGGCAGGGATCACCGCACCGTTGCGCCACGTGTCCATTCAAGCCATGCGAGTGCGGGCGCCCGAGGACCATCGACCCTTTCGCTGCGCACCCAGGGCAATCGCTTCATCGACGGCAACGGCAACGCGATACAGCTGCGTGGTGTGAACTACAGCGGATTCGAGTTCGCCGCCGTTCAAGGCTGGAGCGGCAACGATCCGTCCGGGGGTCAGGCCGGACAGCCTGGTGGACCGAACTGGGCGGCCCTGCAGGCCTGGAAAGTCAACATCCTGCGCATCCCCCTGAACGAGGCATCCTGGCTGGGCGGCAGCTGTGTCGATACCAGCGGCAATGTGATCAATCCCGATCCTGCCGGCAACTACCGATCGGCTGTGCAGACCCAGGTCGAACAGGCCAATGCCGCGGGTCTCTACGTGATTCTCGATCTCCACTGGACCGCGCCGGGCAACGCCTGCCCCATGCTGCAGACACAGATGGCGAATGCCGATCATTCGCTGGCGTTCTGGACCTCGGTGGCCAGCCAGTTCAAGAACAATCCGTCGGTCATGTTCGAACTGTTCAACGAACCGTTCTTCAACTTCGAGTTCTCCGGCGACGCGTGGTCCTACATGATGAAGGGCACCCAGGGCAGCTTCAGCGGATTCCCTGCCACCAGCCGCAGCGGCAACTGGACAACCATCAAGCAACCGTGGGCGGTGGCCAGCTATCAGGGGATGCTGGATGCCGTGCGCGCGACCGGCGCCACCAATGTCGTACTGATCGGCAGCATGATGTACGCGCAGGAGTTCAGTGGCTGGCTGTCGCATCGACCGACCGACCCGCTGAATCAGATGGCGGCGGTCTGGCACCCCTACCCCACCTTTGGCGCAACCTGGGGTTCGGCCGCCTACGCCCAGCCCAACTATGCGCCAGGCGTCTACAACGAGGTGCTGGACATTCTAGGCGCAGGGATTCCGGTGATCGCCACCGAGACCGGTGACCGCAATACGGCCGGGACTGTGGGTGCACCGCTGGTCGACACCATCACCCGCTGGGCCGATCTCAATGGCATCAGCGTGCTCGGTTGGGGTTGGAACGTCTGGAGCGGCCCAGACTATGTGCTGATCAAGGACGCCGATGGAACGCCGTCCGAGGGCTATGGGAAGGCCTACCACCGATGGTTGATCGCCCACTGAGCGGCGCACGAGCGATGGCTGCAGCCTCCTCTTCGCAACAGTGTGCCCATACCTGCCAGGATCGACCGCGCACCGGGTGGACCCACGCAGACGTACATCGGTGCGACGCAGCAGCCACAATGTGCGCGGCCCGTTCAGGATGTAGCGCGCAACCATTCGCCGCGGTGACCGCATCAAACGATAGGTCCACTCAAGCCCGGTTCGCTGCATCCACTTCGGTGCCCGCGTCTCGACGCCGGTAAGGAAATCAATCGAAGCGCCAATGCAGAACGTCATTCCGCGCGCCCGGCCGCGCCGCTTGAGGCAGCACGCCAGAAATTCCTGCTGCGGCGACCCCACCGCCAGCAGACAGAAGCGGAAAGGGCTGTTCGCTTCAATGAAGCGCAAACACGCACGGACTGCCTTCGGATCCTTGATAAAGCCCATCGGCGGATTGAAGTGCTTGAGTCCTTGCAATCCGTGCCTGGTACACAACCGTGCGGCCTGGGCCTCGCTGCCGCCGATCATGACCACCTTGTCGCGTGGCTGGATGACGCGGTCGAACAGCTCTGCCGTCAGATCACTACCCGGGCACACCGGCAGCTTCAACCCCCGGCTGGCGCTCAGCAGCCGGGCCAGGAATCGGCTGTCGAGCAGCGTGTAGTCGGCCTCGGCGTAGGCGGCACGAAAACCCTCATCGCCATGCAGTCGACGCAGGTGGTCGGCATTCGGGGTCACGACATAGGCAAACGATTGATCCCCGTAGTTGGCTGCCAGGCGGGCGAAGCTCTCAAGGTCATGGTCGTCGATGACGAAAGGCAACGCCTCGTGGTGGGTGTCACTGGAGTGTGAGGTCCCCGGGCGCAATCCTCTGGACAATCGCTGCATGGCGATCCCTGGCATGCTCAGCATGGTCGTTATCCAGCGCGGCACCAGCACGGACAACAATCTGCCGCCGCCGGAAACCTCAGTGCCCCCGGGGGATGCATCCGACCCGACCGTTGCCTCGGGACACAGGCCGATTCGAACCGAAATCGACATCAGGCGATGCACCAGCGCCTGGATCCGAGACTGCGCCGAGCTTGGCAAGGTCAACACGACCCAATCCAGCGCCTGCGACTTGCCGAGTTCGACCAGGTCCGCAATCGATCCGGTCGGCGGGTAGGCACAGGCACTTCCGCGGGCACCCCGATCGTCAAATACGCCAACGATCCTGATGCAACGGCCACGTGCCTTGCCCATCTGCTGAATCCAGGCATCGGCCGCCGGCCCACTGCCGACGACGGCAACCGATACCGAGAAGTTCTTGGCGTGCTCCAGCCGACGCAGCGTCGCCAACAGCTGCCAACGCACCGTAGCGGTCAGGACAAGCGTGCTGAGCAGCCATAGTCCCAGCCAGGGCCCGGGCAGCTGGCGCAGCGATGGGCTGGCGTAGCCAATCGCCAACACCACGGCGATAAGGATGGCGAATCGAATCAGGTGACATCGCACGAGTGCCCTGCTGTCGCCGCTGCTGGCGAAGTCGACGAATGCCCGGTCACACAAGAGCAAGGGCGACAGCAGGGCGGCACCAAAGGCCGCTCTCCATCCGTCAGAGGCCCATGTCGACCACGGCGCAAGATCGGGAGACCAGTAGCTGTAGGCCACTGTACTGATCAGCGCTGCCAGCAGGACGGTAGCGACATCCACCGCGGGCAGGAGGTCGCCCACCAAGGCGACGCGTTCGCGACCGGACAGAGATCGAATGGGTTTCAGGTTGTCACCAAGCGCGGCATCCATGTCGTTCAGGATGCACCCACCGCCCTCCAGGTTCCGTTCGATGCGGTACTGGGTACGGGCCTGCACTGAGTGCGGTATCGCCTACTGCGCGTGGGCATAGGCCATCGCCTACGCCGGCGACTGATGTCCGACCGGATTCGCTCATGATGGTCGATGGAAACGAGCTCTTGCGCCGCACGACACCCGACAAGCGAAATCAGCCTGACTCCTGGATCGGTCAGAGCTCGAAACGAAGCACGATGTCCAAGCCGACCGCGTAGCCGCTGAAGCGAAACAATGCCTGATTGGCGGTTCGCCACTGATAGCCCACATACGGGCGCAACAGCAGCCAACGTCGCGCACGCCAGGTCACCGTCAGCTTGAACTGCTGAAGCACGTCACGTCTTGCCTCATCTGACGGGAGCACACCGTTGCTGCCATAGTCACTTCCGGTCACCTGATAGGACGCATCAATGCTCGACTTGTCAGTCAGCTGCCAACGCAGTGCGCCATCCAGGCCAACCTCCACTACACCCTCCGAATCGGCCGTGTTGCTTCGCAGGCGCCGGAAAGCGATCAATGTCAGCGCAGTCTTTCCGCTGATCTCGCGTTGATAGCCCAGGCTGCCGATCACCGCTGATTGACTGGACCCGGTGCCTGCGCCCTCTTTTCTGCGGGTGTAACCCAGCGCCGCATCGATCTGCATCAATCCAGGCACGGTCCGTGCTGCCATCAGCGACCAGGACAGCTGCTCGAAACTCGGTGCCGCCATCTGACCGGTATATCCTCCGCCAATGGATTCCAGCAGAAGCCCCGCATTGACGAGGTCGTCCACGTGATACCGGAGCCCCAGCCGTGAAGTTTCTTCTTCCAGCTGAAACCGCGGGAACTCCGGCAAGGGCGACCGCAGTTGCCTCGATTCGAATGCCGTCTCCAACCGCCATCGCGGTGACACGGCCAGGTTCAGTGCCGCGCCTGCCGTGCGCTCGGTTTCGAGCGTCAACTCTGTGATGACGCGATCGAGGAACGAGGCCATCCTGCGCTCCCGACGATAGTCCATCGCTCCATCAAGCAGGCTGCCGCGGCGCCAGTCGAAAGCCAGCTCGTACAGGTACTCGCTGTGGTCAAGCTCAGTCATTTCCTGATACTTGATGTGGCGCTGTTCAAGCGTGGAATGCAGGCGCTGCTGACCGATCAGCCATTCGAGCTCAGCCCCGACAATCCCCTTGAGCACGAGAGCGCCAACTGCGGTGTTGCCGTCCTCGCCACGCTTTGGCAGGTCGAACACGTTGGAGTCGTACTCGATCCGTGTCGCCACGTAGGGTGTAGCCTGAAACTGGGCCCGGGTCACCGACGACCAGCTCAGCGCGGCAGCCATAGCCAGCGTGAGGAAGACGGGTCCTGTCAACCGCGCGCGATACGGGTGTCCTCGAATTGCCTTCTCCGCGCGATGCCAGACGCTGGACAGAGCGCCGCCGTTCGGTGCCTTGAAGCGGCCCTCAGGAGACCTGTTCATGTCGCGGGGAGGACAACTGCGCTCATCGGTTCAGCTCCAGGCGAGGCTAGAACGCATTGGTGGGGCGAAGCACGGCGGACACGGTGCGCAACAGCACTTTGAGGTCCATCGCCAGCGACCAGTGATCGATGTAGAAAAGATCCAGCTCGACGCGACGACGCAGCTGCTGCGTCGTGTCGGTCGCCCCGCGCGCCCCGTTGACCTGCGCCCATCCGGTGATGCCAGGCCTGACCCGGTGCCGATGCGGATAGCTGTCGATGATCTCCGAGCCAAGCAGCTCGGCGGTACGCATGTTCACCGCATGCGGGCGTGGCCCGACCAGCGACATCTGCCCCCGCAGCACGTTGAACAGCTGGGGAAGTTCATCCAGGCTCCATTTGCGGATGAATCGGCCCACCGCCGTGACACGCAGATCACCGCGAACCGTCTGCTGCAGCGGCGCGCTGCCTGAGTCGCAATCGACCCGCATGCTGCGGAACTTGTAGATGTCGAACTCGCTGTTGCAGTAGCCGTGCCGACGCTGTTTGAACAGAATCGGTCCGGGGCTCTCGAGTCGGATCGCCATCGCGACGACCAGCAGAACAGGCGACAGCAGCAGCGTGATCAGCGCACCCAGAACATAGTCCGAACTCATCTTAATCGCCGCGCTCCAGCGCCTGATCGGACGCTCGGCGAGAAGCAGGACGCCATCCCGGTCATCGCGGCGTTGCGGTGGGGCGGTCGATTGAAGTCGCGTGCCACTGCCATCGGTCCGCTCGGGCTGCGGCTGCACGCTCTCACCCAGCGGCAAGGCGCGTAGTTGCCGGGCCAATGCCACGCGACTCAGGCTGGTGAGCGCCAGCACGGAGATCAGCCAAGGCCAGAACAGACCGAGAGGCAGCGCTTCGAGCCAGCGGCCGGCATAGGCTATCCCCGCTGCAAGGGCGACAAAGGTCATCAAACGAAGGACATGACCTCGCACCAGCCCGAACCAATCGCCACGTGCGGCGATGTCGATGAAGTCCCGGTCATAGAGAATGAACGGCGCCATCAGACACAGGATCCAGGACAAACGGACAAGCGCCTCCGCATCGCTCGTCGCCCAGCTGGCGTAACTGAGCTGAGCGAGTAGCCCGACGGACAACACGGAGCAGAAGTCGACGAGCGGCAACACATCGCCACCCCTGCTCCCGAGCGCCGACAGCCAGTCGGTATCAGGCGCGGCACCGGGTGAGCGTGGCTGGACGGAGGCAGGGATCATGTCGGCAGGCTAGTCAGCGCTGCCGGACAGGTCTGTACGCTGACGTACCCACCTGGGAGAGCGCCGGGAGGATGCGATGCCTCGGTGTTTCATCGTACCGACGCGGGCGTGCTGCAGCGCTATACCTGTCGTTTGATCATGGACCTGGCGCGGCCGATGACACCAACGGTTCCCTCCCCGACGACGCCGATCGCCAGCGATGCCGTGGCCGCCCTCACCCGCAATACCGGCGACCCGAGGGGGCCGGCGACCATATCTGCGAAGGGCAAGCCTCTGCGCGTGCTGCTGGTGACCACCCTGCGCTGGCCGCTCTCGGCACGACTCGCCTTGGCATTTGATGAGCTGGGCTGCAAGGTTCAGGCGTGGTGCCCGTCCGATCACCCGTTGTCCACCACTGCCGTTGTGGAGCGGCTGCATCGCGCTCCGGCGATGCTCGGACGACTGCGATCACTGCGCCGCGCGATCGCCGCGTCAAGCGCCGACCTCCTGCTGCCCTGCGACGATGCCGCCACGGCGGCGCTTGCCCAACTGTATCGGCGCCTGGGCGATCAGGTCGAGCACGAGCCAGTGCGCAGGCTGATCGCACGCTCGTTGGGCACACCGCCGGCGGCCTCGCAGGCCAGCGATCGCGGCGCCTTGCTGGCGCTGGCCGCCGCGCAGGGGGTGCGGGTCCCCGAACAGGCGACCTTGGATACGGAATCTTCGCTGCAGTCCTGGGGCGGGCGACATGGCTTCCCCGCGGTGCTCAAAGCGGATGGCAGTTGGGGGGGACAGGGCGTTGCAGTGGTCAACAGCGCTGCCGAGGCGAGCGCTGCGTTCCGCACACTCAGCCGGCCGCGCTTCCTGCCAGCCCTCAGGCATTGGCTGCTGCGTCGGAACGTCTCCCACCTTCAGGATTGGATCCTCGGCGTTCGGCCGCAGATCACCATCCAGCAGTTCATTGCTGGCGTGCCGGCCAATCGGGCCGTTGCCTGCCGTCAGGGCACGGTTCTGGCCGGCATCAGCGCCATGGCAGCCCAAACGGCTGGAGCGACGGGACCGGCCACCGTCGTCCGCATCATGGATCACACCGGCATGAATGAGAGTACCCGCCGCGTGGTCCGCGGGCTGGGGCTGTCGGGACTGTGCGGTCTGGACTTCGTGATCGAGGCGGCCACCGGTCTCGACTATCTGATCGAGCTCAATCCGCGTGCCACACCGACCTGCCATCTACCGCTCGGCAGCCGCGGCGACCTGCCCGCTGCGCTCTGCAGCTGGCTCGGTGGCACGCCTATGCCAACGAGAGCAGACTCGATCTGCAACCCGCAGATCGCCCTGTTCCCGGGAGAATGTCTCAGAGACCCGCACAGCCCCCATCTGGCCACCGCGCATCACGATGTGCCCTGGTCGACACCGGCACTGGTTCGCGATGGCCTCGATCTTCCCTGGAATGAACGTGGCGTTCTGGCCCGCCTGCGCGCCCGGATCCGACGCGCTCGACCCGCCACCATTCGGCGCGAGTCCGGCGACGGCAGCCCTACCGTAAGCTGAACATGCACAGACGCCTCGAACATCACCTAGGGAGACTCTGAACAAGTCCAGCGCCCCGCGCCGGAGGTTGTGCAGCCGGCCAGCAAGGCGCGCGTCGCAGGGCGTGGTGGTGCCACGGCCAAGACGCGCAACGCAGCTGGATGGCTGCACAATCCCGGCCCGGAGGGTTGCCACGGTGTGCGCTCGCACCTGCGTTGGCCACCTTGAACGTGGCACCACCACGTCCTTCGGCGTCCGCCTTGGTGCGAACGCACACCGCGGCAACGCGGGGCACAGGACTTATTCAGAGGCTCCCTAGGAGACTGGTGATCGCGCGATCGACTCGTTGGGTGTTGGCCGCGCCTCGGGGAGAAGCCGGTCGGTTTCATCCTTGACCACCTGATAGCACTCGCAGCAAAGCGCCTCGAGCTTGGGACGATCCAGGATCGTGATTCGTCCCCGGCTGTACTCGATTACTTCGAGCTTCTGCAGCTTGCCCGCCGCTTCGGTGACTCCTTCGCGACGGACGCCCAGCATGTTCGCAATCAACTCCTGCGTCATCGACAGACGGTTGCTTGGCAAGCGATCCAACGAAAGCAGCAGCCAGCGACACAACTGCTGGTCGATCGTGTGATGACGATTGCACACGGCCGTCTGAGCCATCTGGGTGATCAGTGCCTGGGTGTATCGCAGCAGAATCAGCATCATCTCGGAGTGTTGATCGAACTCGGACTTGAGGCAGCTCACCGGCAGCCGAAACCCTTGACCACCACTCTGAACGACCGCACGGCTGGGCGTGCTGCCACCGCCCATGAACACCGATACTCCCACCACGCCCTCGTTGCCCACCACGGAAATTTCCGCAGATGCACCGTTCTCCATCACGTACAGAAGGGAGACGATGGCGTCAGTGGGGAAATACACGTACCGCATCGCTTCGCCAGCTTCGTACAGCACCTTTCCTAAGGGCAACTCCACCAGGCAGAGGCTTTTCTCCAGACGCGCGCACACGTCAGGTGGCATCGCGGCCAGAAGCTTGTTGTGTTGGCGCAAAACGGAAGCATTCATATCGCCCTCCAACGGATCAGTGGCTGAAGAAGACGCAGACAGAGCAACTGTCTTCACACCGGGGGCTGATGTCGGTACGAAAGCGTACATAGCATTGCCCGCTCAACGGACTCATCGGGTGATCGCCCGGTCAGCTCTTCGACCAAGACTATCCCGGCGAGTGGGTGCGCCAGCGAACAGCCGCTGGATAGAAGTCGGCTTACGCTGACCCTCCGCAAACTCCCTACCCACTACTGCCGGCGCGAGCCCATGTCCAACTTCCTTCTGCCTGCTGAGAATCAAATACTCAATGCGATGCCTTCCGAGGTGCGTTCTCGGGTTTGGCCCGAGATGGAGCTGGTTGAACTCGAGCTTGGCCAGGTGATCTACGAACGCGGCGACCAGCTGGAGGGGGTGTACTTCCCGATCAATTCGATCGTCTCCTTGCTTTACGTCATGAGGACAGGTGCATCCGCTGAGATATCGGTAGTGGGCCACGAGGGCCTGGTTGGCATTCCGATCTTCATGGGCGGTGCCAGCACACCGAGTCGGGCCGTTGTGCAGAGTGCGGGCCTCGCCTATCGGCTGCCCAGCGCCCTGGCCCGAATCGAGTTCGAACGGTATGGCACCCTGATGGCATTGACGCTGATGTACACGCAGGCTCTGATCACCCAGATGGCGCAGACGGCGGTGTGCAACCGACACCACACGATCGCTCAGCAACTATGTCGCTGGCTGTTGCTGTCCCTTGATCGATTGCCCGGCAATCAACTGATCATGACCCAGGGACTGATCGCGAACATGCTTGGGGTTCGCCGCGAGGGCGTGACGGAGGCGGCGCGCAAGCTGCAGAAGCTGAAAGTCATCACCTACAGCCGCGGACGTATCGTCGTGCTGGATCGCCCAAGGCTGGAAGCCTTGAGCTGCGAGTGCTATCGCGTGGTCAAGAAGGAGACCGACCGGCTGCTTCCGCGCGATGGCATGTCGCAAGAACAGAATCCCACGCTCCTTCGGCGATACGCTCCGCCGCCCGCTGCCTCGCCACGGCACCTGTCCGTCAGGGCCTAGAAGATCCCTGCCGCCTGGCCCACCCTGCGTGTGGGGCTCGCAAGTCTGAAGGCACCGTTCACGGCCCTACAGACTCGCTCTGGCACGGGTTGTGAGGTGCCTACGGTGTGCGTGCTAACCCACCGACGGTGAAACGTCTTGGCGGCATGCTGGGGGTAACTTCTCGATGGCCATAGCCCCGTGTCGCAGGTCAACTGGAATGGCGATGGCAGCTCGTGTCAACCAGGCGCCAGCCAGTCACCCGAGGTCACCTCTTCGCCGGCCGCGCAGCCGCACTCCCCGTACTCCCCGCCCTTCTCCGCATCTGAAGTGGAGCGTTTTCGTTCGGACGGGTATCTGGTCGCACGCGGCAGCTGCGCGCCAGCCGAGCTGCAGGAGATCCGTGCCGTGCTGGAGCAGCTGTTCTCGCAGAGCGCGGGGCGCGACGAGGGCAATCAGCTCGACATGCTCAGTCTCGACATCGATCAACGCAGTCCGGTTCAGCCCCAGCTGGTGAAACCCAGCCTGTACGCACCCTCACTCCTACGCACGAAGCACTTCCATCGGATACAGGCGATGGCTCAGCAGCTGTTGGGCGGGGACGCCAAGTTCTGCTTCGATCACTGCATTCTCAAACCCGCGAACAGCGTCGCCGCCACCCCGTGGCACCAGGACGAAGCCCACAATCAGGATCCGCACTACCGTCATGACCAGATCAGCTTCTGGATTGCCCTGCAGGACGTATCGGAAGACAACGGCTGCATGCGCTACCTACCGGGATCGAATCATGGACCGGTGCTGCCGCATTGTTCGCCCAATGATGACCCGAGGATTCATGCCCTGGAATGCCCCACGACTCATTTTGACGAGCACGCTGCGGTCACGGCTCCATTGCGGGCCGGGGTCTGTGTGCTCCACGACGGATTGACCCTGCATTCCGCGCTGCCCAATCGATCCAGCATGGATCGCCTGGCCTACATCCTGGTGTTCCGCGGGCCGCCACTGAAGCGAGAGAAGCCAGTGAAGGTGGTCTGGCTTGAGTCCAAGCGGACATCCAGTCTGCAGCGACAACGCCGCTGGCGCTATCGCGGTGGTTTCGCGGTACTGCTCCTGCGCAGGGCACGACGCATGCTGAGCACACTTC
This sequence comes from Pseudomarimonas salicorniae, assembly GCF_023156535.1. Classification (GTDB taxonomy): domain Bacteria; phylum Pseudomonadota; class Gammaproteobacteria; order Xanthomonadales; family Xanthomonadaceae; genus Pseudomarimonas; species Pseudomarimonas salicorniae. The sequence goes on from NZ_JALNMH010000003.1 coordinate 249,407, forward strand.
GGCAAGTTCTGTTCCGCCTGATCGGCGTCTAGCAACGGGCCACAACGTATCTGGCTGGATCTCGGGCGCGGCAGCCAACGGCTGAACATCGCCAGCGGCCCTGAGCTCTCTGCGCTGCCACACAACCTGACCAGACCCCGGTCGCAGCTCGACGCCTGTCGGTGCCTCGCCGCAACGATGAACTGGCGTGTGTGCGCGGCCGAACAGATAGTCCCACCCACAAGTACGAGTATCGATGGGACATCCACAGTCCGAGGCAACCGAATGTCTGCGCTTGCGTTGGAGCTGCCCTTCGCCCAGCGGGCGAGCTTTGGGAAAAGGACCGTATTGGGTAGTCACCGACTGGCGGAGCATGAGCTGTTCACGGACGCGGCACTGATCGATCTGCTGGACCGCTTTCCGCGCGAACATCTTTACGCATTCAGTACCGGAACGGACCCGACACGCGTCGACCAGAACCAGGCCGCCCGCCACGACGGCGTCAGCGGCTCGGATCTGTTGAGAGCAGTCCGCAAAGGCAGGCTATGGCTGAACGTGACGCGGGTGGATCGGGCCGACAGGAACTACCGTCGTCTGATCGATGATCTCTACCTTTCACTCAGCACACAGATACCCGGATTCTTGCCGAGATCAAGTCAAGGCACCCTGTTGATCTCTTCACCGGGCGCCCATGTCTACTACCACGCCGATGGACCGGCTTCGACACTCTGGCATATTCGCGGCAGAAAACGCCTGTGGATCTACCCAGAGCTGGATCCGCGCTACATGCAACGCGAACTGTTGGAAGACATTTTCGCTGGCGTACGACACGAGTATCTGCCCTACCAGGCCGACTATGACGAGGAGGCCCAGGTCCATGAGCTGCAACCAGGACAGTGGATCTGCTGGCCACAGAATGCGCCTCATCGGCTCTGCAATCATGATTCGTTGAATGTTTCTCTTTCCACCGAGCATTTCACCGCGGCGAGCCGGCGTCGCTTCCAGCTGTATATCGCCAACCGGTTCTTTCGCACCCGCCTGGGCGTTCGGAATCTATCGCTGCGCGAGGACGGCGTGATCGCGCTGGGCAAGACCTGGGTTCAACGTGCCGCTCACCGCCTCGGGCTGAATCCTTTGCAGTTCAGGCGACATGTTCCCACGCTTCGTGTGGCCGCGGACGCACCGGGAGGCGTCGTCGCGCTCGACGCCAAGGTCTGATGGAAGTCCGATGTTTCCACCGCCTGCAACAGGCGCAGCCATTCCAGCAGGCGATGAATGCCTTGAATCTTTCGGCGGCGCGCCCGGATCCGTTCTCGACCTTCGAGTTCTATCAGAACTATCTGCGCAATGGCCAGCTGTTCGGGGCGGGTGACCGCTTGTGGCTACTGCTGGTATTCAGTGGCGATGTGTTGATGGGCCACATCGCGCTGAAGTGGCGCCGGCACAGGGTTCTCGGCATGCAGGCGGCGAAGCTGGAGCTGCTGACCGCGCATCACGCGGATCGACCCGGGCTGATCTCGCGCCCCCAACACGCGCCATTGGTCAGCGGGGCCATCTACGCCTATCTGCTGAGTCGAAGACAGGAATGGGGATTGCTGGAGTTTGGCGAACAGGACGCTGCCTCAGCGCTACTGCATCCGCCGACGGAGGCCAGCTCAGGGGAGTTCCGTCACCAGCTCTGGCCCACCATGGCCAATGGCACCGTACAGATACGCTGGAAGTCCATCGCCCGCTACTTCGCCGACCTGTCCAAGAAGTCGCGCTCCAATGTCAGCCGCCAGATGCGAAACCTGCTCGCTGCGGGCGATGTGCAGGTCTTGACCATCTGCGACCCGCGATCCCTGGCGGCTGCGTTTGATGCGTATCGAAGCATCGAGCCACACAGTTGGAAGGCGCGGACAGAAGCTGTCATCGGCTGCGCGCAGCAATCGGTCGACTATTTCCGGGGACTGATGGAACCCGAACAGCCGATGCAGATATCGATTCAGCTGCTGTTTCTTGACGGTGAGCCAATTGCCGGCCTGATCAGCGGAGCCTTCGATCAGAGTCTGTATGCCTTGCACATCGTCTACGACGACCGCCACGCCCGACTCGCGCCCGGCTCAGCCATCCTGCTGATGGGCATGCGACATGCGATTGAGGGCGGGTATCAGCGATTCAACCTGTTGCGCGGCTTTGACTATTACAAGTTGCGCTGGCTCGCCGACATGCGAGGGACACAAAGCCTGCAGATCTATCGCAGGGTTTCCCCGTTTCACTGGCGACGCATACTGGGCGACACGAGGCGCCGATGGGCAGAACGCTGGTTCGGACCCGCAGACACCGGCCAAGCCCGGATGAATCCGGTACGGCACACGCGCCTCGGTATCGAGAAGGTGTCCTGCGACAGCGCCTGCGTCCAACTGGCCTACCGTACGCACCGCGAACGCTTTGCAGCGTTGGTATGCGGGGCGCGGGGCGGTGGCGGCGAACTGCTGTCGGCAGCGCAGCTTGACGAAGCGCTCCCGTTCGCTACTTCAAGGCGGCCCAGCTTGTCGGGTCGGTGTCCGCGCTAGGGAGCCTCTGAATAAGTCCCGTGCCCCGCGTTGCCACGGTGCGCGTTCGCACCAAGGCGGACGCCGCGGGACGTGGTGGTGCCACGTTCAAGGTGGCCAACGCGGGTGGGGGCGCACACCGTGGCAACCCTTCGGGCCGGGATTGTGCAGCCATCCAGCTGTGTTGCGCGTCTTGGCTGTGGCACCACCACGGCCTGCGACGCCCGCCTTGCTGGCCGGCTGCACAACCTCCGGCGCGGGGCGCTGGACTTGTTCAGAGTCTCCCTAGTCGATCAGGACCTGCCTGGAGATCTTATGCAGGTCGCCGATCCTCGCGAGGACAGGCCGGTTCGAAGCATCGCTTCAGACTGACCCGGCGCGGATGAAGGGTGATTCGACGACCGGGTCGTCCTGTAGGGGGCCATTTCCTGGATGACCGTCGATCACGAGACGGCTCCCCGGAAAAGCCCGTAGTCCCAGAGCGGCCCGTCATGCTGCCCACGCCAGCGTATCCAGCGACATCGACCTCGCCCCTCGAGCGCGCTGTCGCACAGACCCGGCGTTGCTCCTCGACCATTCTCGAATGCGTGGTCGCCCGCCCGCCGCCGCGCGACATTCCCAACAGCGGGTATGCATCGGAGAACACCATGAACTACACGCAGCGTGACCCACTGGGCACGTACAAGGCCCCGTTCAATCCGCCGCTCGGACCCAGCACACGTCAAGGCCCCGGCCCTGAGCTGATGGGTGCCGACACGCTGATCGGCAACAGCGTCTTCAACGGCAGCGATGAGGACATCGGCTCGATCAAGGAGATCATGCTCGACATGCGCTCCGGCCGGATCGGCTACGCGGTGCTGTCCTTCGGCGGCCTCCTCGGCATGGGCACCAAGCTGTTCGCCGTGCCCTGGGATGCGCTGAGCCTCGATGTCGAGAACAAGCGGTTCAGTCTCGACGTGGACAAGGAGCGGCTCAAGGCGGCGCCCGGTTTCGATGCGGACCATTGGCCGAACATGGCCAACCCGGACTGGGCCGAGGGCATCCACCGCTACTACGGCATTGAACCGGTCTCCTCGGATCGCCCGATCTGACCCGTTCAGGGCGCGGGAAACCGTTCAACGCCCTGACCCCAGACTCCCGCCCGCCCCGGCAGCAGCCCTGCCCAGGAGGGCGCCCCGTTTCCCAAGCGTCGGAGTACATCATGCGTACCACACCGAAACTGCTATCCGTTGCCATCATCGCCCTGGTGACGCTGGGTGCCTGCCAGAAGAGTTCCACTGCGGTCGACGAGGACGTCGCCGATGCGCGGCAGGACGCCGCGGAGGAGAGCCTGACCGCACGCAAGGATGCCGAAGCCGCCCGCAAGAAAGCCGCCGCGGACCTCGCCAGCGCGCGGCGCGACGGCGCTGAGGAGAATATCGACACCCGCCGACAGGTGGCTGCCGCAGAGTCCGACGCGATGGAGGACAAGGCCGAGCGCGACTACGACGTGGCGACCACCGATGCCGAGGGACGGCACCAGGTCGCGATGGAGCGCTGTGAGAAGCTCAAGGGCGCCGAACTGGACGCCTGCCGAAGCGCCGCCGATGCAGCCCAGGCGGTCGCGCTGGCCAAGGCGGTGGCCGAGCGTGATGCCCGACTGGTAGCCGCCAACAACAATCGCTGATCCACCCCGTGGGGCGCTTCCTCAATCGCGTTGTCAGCCAGTCGGTCTTCGGGCCGACTGGCCTTCATCGGTCCGCACGCGTCGAGAGGAGGCCGTCCTGGCCACGCAGGGGTGCGGACAGGCACCAGCTGGCACACAGAACCAGGCCCCCGTCGCTCTGAAGGCCTCACGCCTCCCATGTCTGGCAGGAAAACGTTCTGCACCACCACTTTGGCACGCTGATCCAGACCCAGTCCCGTTATGGAGAAGACGATGAAGATCCAGATCAACACCGATGCCCACATCAGCGGGAAGGAAGCGTTGGCCGAGCATATGAGCGGCATCATCGAGGACGCTCTTGAACACGTCAGCGAACATATCACCCGCGTGGAAGTGCATCTGAGCGACGAGAACGGCACCAAGTCCGGACACCAGGATAAACGTTGCATGCTTGAGGCTCGCATCGAGGGCCGGAGCCCGCTTGCGGTGACTGAGCAGGCCGCGACGCTGGAACAATCGGTGCAGGGCGCCGCAGGGAAGCTGGCGCGTTTGCTGGAAAGCAGGATTGGGCGGGGCCACGAGCGGCGCGCAGGATCACCGCGCTCGCGGGCGAGGCCGTCGCCTCCTCCGAACGCCGCTTGAGCGAACCGCGTGTCGGCTGAACGCCGGTTGGTGCGTTTGCCACACTGGCCCGACAGCACTTCTAACCCTCTACGTTGCGGCAGGCGGGCCGGCTGGCGTCCGGGTGCAACGGAGAATCGGGTTCGACCGCGAGGGTGCCCACGCTGTCCCAGTGGTCCGCTCGGCACCTGCGCGCGCACGTCGTCAGATCAGACGCGTAGAGGAGAGCCACTTGAAGACTTTGCTGATGACCTATTGGAGCCGATTTCGATCGAGCTTCTGGTTCGTGCCGTCGATCATGGCGTGCGTGGCGATCGGGCTGGCTTTTTCTGCGGTCGAGCTCGACAGGACTGTTGATGGCGGCGGGCTGCAGTTCCCGGGATGGGCCTACTCGGGAGGTGCCGAGGGGGCCAGCCTTCTGCTGGGCACGGTAGCCGGCTCCATGATTGCCATCGCCGGCACCGTGTTCTCGATGACGCTCGTCGCGCTGTCTCTCGCGTCCTCCCAGCTGGGCCCGCGCCTGCTTCGCAATTTCATGCGGAATACGGTCAATCAGGTGGTGTTGGGAACCTTTGTGGCCACCTTCATGTATTGCCTGCTGGTGCTGCGCACCATCCGACGCGGCAGCGAGCTTGGCTTCGTGCCGCATTTTTCGGTCAGTCTTGGCGTGCTGCTCGCGATCGTCAGCGTCGGCGTGCTGATCTACTTTATCCATCACATTTCGGTGTCGATCCAGGCCGACCAGGTGGTGGCACGCGTCGGCAAGGAACTCAACGAAGGGATCGAGCGCCTGTTTCCCGGCGGAGCCGGCACGGCCGGCCCGCCCCACCCCTCCGTGCCGCTCGAGGAATGCCTGCCTGCCTCCTTTGCATCTGAGGCGTGGCCCCTGCGCGCCCTGAAAGATGGCTACCTTCAGATGATCGACGACGAGGCACTGATGGAGCTGGCCTGCAAGGAGGAATTGCTGCTACGGCTCGAAAGCCGGCCCGGGCATTACCTGACCCAAGGGCGGGCCATGGCCATGGTCTGGCCGCGGGATCGCGTCATCCCGCGCCTGCAAGAGAAGATCAACGCCGCCTTTGTGCTCGGCGACCAGCGCACCGCCAACCAGGACATCGCATTCTCATTCAATCAACTGGTCGAGATGGCAGTGCGCGCACTATCGCCCGGAATCAATGATCATTTCACGGCGATCGCCTGCGTCGATCGGTTGGAATCGGCATTGTGCCGCCTGGCTCGATGCGACATGCCATTAGCGCTTCGATTCGATACCCACGGCAACCTGCGGCTCGTGGCCCCGCAAACGTCATTCCACGGCATCGTGGACCTGGCGTTCAATCAAATCAGGCAAAGCGCGCGGTCGACCCCGGCGGTAGCCGTTCGCCTGCTTGATGCGATCGCTCAGATCGCCAGTCGCGTGCAACGCGAGCCGGACGCAGCCTGTCTACAGCGCCACGTCGAGATGATCGGCAGAGGTGCTCGGTCCGCCGTGCCGGAAGCGGACGACCTTGCCGTCGTCGAGGCAAGCGCGGCGACAGCGATGCAAGTTCTGTCGGCAGTTCTCGACCCGAGTGGCCAGGGAACGGGTCAGCATCACGATGCATCGGCCATGCCAGTCAACGTCGGCCCTACACGGCCAACGCGAGCCGAGCGGATCCCGATCTAGGGAACCTCTGAACAAGTCGACCTGACTGTGGTCTCATGACCGCACCCCGGAATCCTTATCTTCCCATGAAGCAGATGAGCTTCGGCGACGCCGAATACGCAGCCAAGAAGAAGCGCACCCGGCGCGAAATCTTCCTCGCCGAGATGGAGCAGGTCGTGCCCTGGCATGCACTGCTGCAGGAGATCGAACCGGTCTACCCGGTGGCAGGACGCGGCCGACGGCCGTATCCGGTCCAGACGATGCTGCGCATCCACCTGATGCAGAACTGGTTTGGACTGAGCGATCCGGCCATGGAAGAAGCTATGTACGAGATCGTCTCGATGCGGCGGTTTGCCGGGCTGTCCATGCGCGATTCGATTCCGGACGAGACCACGATTCTCAACTTCCGGCGGCTGATCGAAACAAACGACCTGGCGCCGCGCATCTTCGAGCGCATCAATGCCCACCTGACCCGCAAGGGCTTGCTGCTGAAGCGCGGAACGATTGTCGACGCCACGATCATTTCTGCGCCCAGCTCGACGAAGAACGCAGAGGGCGAGCGCGATCCGGAGATGCACCAGACGAAAAAGGGCAACCAGTGGTGCTTCGGCATGGAGGCACACGTCGGCGTCGATGCGGAGAGCGGCCTGGTGCATACGGTGCAGACCACGCCGCCCAACGCGGCCGACATCGAGGTCGCTCAGGATCTGCTGCACCGCAAGGAAGAGAAGGTCTGGGCCGACTCTGCCTACACCGGCGCCGACAGGCGCATGAAGCCACGCCACCCCAGAAAGAAGCATCCGCCGTAACGGCACATCGCCGCCAAGCCCAGCCGTGTTGCAGCAATGCCCGACGGAGAAGAGAAGGAATCCAGCTTGGAACGCGGAAAATCCGCAAGCAGATGAGAATCGCTCTTAACACCAAGGCGCCGCGATGAAGACGGCCGCCCTGCTATCCACTTATTCAGACCTTCCTCAGCGGATTGTTCAAGCCGATGTGAATCGCCCAGAGACTCAAGCCGGTTTTGGGTCAGCCTCACCGGTCGTTCCGCCAGTGTCCAGTTCCGGACAGGGTTTCGTAGCAAGTCCTGGGGCAGCCTCGCCGGGTCAATCCCGAGTGTCCAATTCCGGGTGGTGACGAAAGCGAAGAATGGGTCGGTTGCAGCCGGTCAGCAGCTCATCGGAACTGGGCAGTCGGCCTGCCAGTCATGGGGAGCTGGGCCCGCCAAGCCGGTCATGCGCGATGGCGAGGGGCGGTCGATCTTCTGGCCATACCCACGCGGCGGCAGTCAGGTGTGCAAACTGTGCTTATTTCGTGCATCGCATTGCACTTTTATGCACAACCGAGCCGCTGCAGCCCGCAGAAATGGTGCCCCCGGCGCGATTCGAACGCACGACCTTCCCCTTAGGAGGGGGACGCTCTATCCAGCTGAGCTACGGGGGCAGGGCGCGGATTGTCACACAGGCCGCCCCGCGGGGTCACCGTGGCACGCTGGCGGGATGGCGCCGAGTGCGCGATCTTGTAGCCGGCAAGGCCCCACGGAGCGAGCGCCGATGAACGAGCCGACTGCGTCCCCTGCCGACTGCGCCGATCGCGTCCGGCGGATCCTGGAATGGGCCGGTGCCGAGCCGGCGCTGCAGGTCCGCTTTCGCCAGCAGCTGGCGAAAGAGACCGGCTGGAATCTGGCAACCTGCGATCGCGCCATCACCGAATACCTGCGCTTCTGCGCGGTGGCTACCCGTCTTGGCGGGCGGGCAGTGCCAAGCCGCGATGTCGACCGCGTCTGGCATCTGCACCTGACCTGGTCGCGCGACTACTGGCTGTCCTTCTGCCCCGAGCGCCTGGGTTTCTCCCTGCACCACCAGCCCTCGATGGGCCGGCCGGGCGAGCGCGAGGCGCTGCGGCTGGCCTATGCGGAGACCCTGCACGCCTATTGCGAGCTGTTCGGCGACCCCGATCCGGTCTGGTGGCCGGCCTGGCGTGGCGCGGCGCCCACCGCGCCCAGGCTTCGGGCATCTGCCCGCTGGGGCTGGGCGCTGCTGCTGCCGGCCGGGCTGGCCGGCGCCGTGGCGCTGGGGCCGCTGGACTGGAAAGGCCCCGATTTCCTGCAGCTCTACCTGCTTCTGATGGCACTCTGCCTCGCCGGCTCCCTGGGATGGCGGCTCTGGCACCGGGGCACGGCATCTACCGCCACGTCGGAATCGATCGAACCTTCGGTCTGGCAGGTCGCCTACCTCAGCGCCGGTCCTCGGGGCGTTGTCGATGCCGCGGCGGCGGATCTGCACGAGCAGGGCATGCTGGACTGGAACCCGGACACCAGACAGCTGGTGCGACGGAGCGGCGAGCTGCCCGCGGACCCGCTGCAGCGCGCCCTGCTGCCCCACCTGTCCGGTCCACCCCGACGACTCACCCTGGCCGACAAGTCTGGCGCCATCCGCGGGATCCGCGATCAGCTGGTACGCGGCGGCTGGTGGCTGGCACCGGAGCACGCGCGGCGCATCGCACTGTTCAGCGCCCTGCCCTGGTGGCTGCTTTCCGGCTTCGGCGTGCTGAAGATCGCGATCGGTCTCGAGCGCGAGCGGCCGGTCGCCTTCCTCGTCGTGCTGGTCATCCTCTCGCTGGTGCTGGCCCTGATCTTCCACTTCGTCCGGCCCGGACGCAGCGCCGCGGGCAGGCGCTTGCTGCAGACGCTCCGAGGCCGCCACGCCGTGATGCTGCGCGCGCCGCGCAAGGGGCAACTGGGCCTTGCCGTGGCCCTGGCCGGTACCAGCGTGCTGGCCGGTACCGCCTTCGCCGACTACCATACCCTGCGCCACCCGCCCTCCAGCGGCGATGGCGGAGGCGATTCCGGCGGCTCGGACGGTGATTCCGGCGGCGGCGGATCAGGATGCGGGGGCTGCGGCGGCGGCGACTGAGTGGCCGCGCGGCGGAACGCCGCGATGCAGCGGATGCAGGTGCCGGGTGGCGACCCAGGAAGTGGATATCGCGGTGATCGGCGGCGGGCCCGCCGGCCTGATGGCGGCCGAGGCCTGCCTCGGGGCCGGCCTGTCGGTGCACCTGTTCGAGGCCAAGGGCTCGGTGGGCCGCAAGTTCCTGCTTGCCGGCAAGGGCGGGCTGAACCTCACCCACTCCGAGGACGGCGAAAGATTCCTCACGCGCTTCGGGGCGACCCGACCGATGGTCGAGCCCTGGCTGCGCGAGTTCGATGCCGCCGCCCTGCGCGAATGGGCGCGGGAACTGGGTGTGGAGACCGTCGTCGGCAGCTCGGGTCGGGTGTTCCCCAAGGACTTCAAGGCCGCGCCGCTGCTCCGCAGCTGGCTGCGCCGGCTGCGCGCCGAGGGCCTGCAGGTCCACGTGCATCATCGCTGGCGCGGCTGGGTGGACGGTGCCCTGGTCTTCGAGTCGCCGGACGGCGAGCCGAGGGTCACCGCCCGGCGCAGCATCCTTGCGCTGGGCGGCGGCAGCTGGCCGGTGCTGGGTTCGGATGGCGCCTGGGTACCGCTGCTCGAATCCGCCGGAGCGCAGGTGACGCCGCTGCGCGCCAGCAATGTCGGCTACACCGTCGAGTGGAGCGACCTGTTCCGCCAGCGCTTTGCCGGCGAACCGATCAAGCCGGTGGCCCTGCGCGTGCCGGGTGGTGCCTGGCGCCAGGGCGAGCTGCTGGTTGCCGACTACGGCCTCGAGGGTTCGCTGGTCTACGCCCAGGGCCAGGCCCTGGCCGGCGCCGCCGACGAGAGCGGCGTCGATGTCGAACTGGACCTGATCCCCGGCGGGGACTCGCGGCGCACGCGGGAGGCGCTGCGCGCGCCGCGCAATGGGCGTTCCTTGTCCGAGGTGCTGCGCCGTCGCCTCGGCCTTGCCGGCGTGCGCGCCGCCCTGCTCCGCGAATGCCTCGACCAGGCGAGCCTCGCCGATCCCGCGACGCTGGCCGCACGCATCCATCAGCTGCCTCTGCGCCTGGGCCTGCCGCGGCCGATGGCGGAGGCGATCAGCACGGCCGGCGGCGTCGCGGCGGAATCACTTTCTACCGAGTGCGCGCTGCAAGCGCGCCCCGACGTTTTTTGCGCCGGCGAGATGCTCGACTGGGACGCGCCGACCGGTGGCTATCTGCTCACCGCCTGCATGGCCAGCGGGCGCGCCGCCGGCATTGCCGCGCGGCGCAGCCTCGGACAGGACGATGGCGCGGCTTGACTGCGGCCACTTCGTCCGCGGTGAATGCCGCAGCTGCGGATGGATCGAGCGCGACTACGCGGCGCAGCTCGCCGAGAAGCAGCGCGTCTGCCGCGAGCTGATCGACCCCTCACAACACTTTGATTGGCTTCCGGCCCAACCCAGCGCGCTGGCCGGCTTCCGCAACAAGGCCAAGCTGGTCGTCGGCGGCAGCGTCGAGGCGCCGACGTTGGGCATCCTCGACGGCGACGGCCGCGGTGTCGACCTGCCACACTGCGCGTTGTACGAGCCGGGCATCGTCGCCTGTCTGCCCACCCTGCGCGCCCTGGTGCAGCGCGCCGGACTGACGCCGTACCGGGTGCCCGAGCGACGCGGCGAGCTCAAGTACCTGCTGCTGTCGATCGACCCGCCCAGCGGCCGGCTGATGCTGCGCGTCGTCCTGCGCTCGCAGGAAGCGCTGGGCCGCCTGCGCCGCGAGCAGGCCTGGCTGCGCGCCGAGCTGCCCGGCCTGCAGGTGCTCTCGGTCAACCTGCAGCCGCTGCATGCGGCCATCGTCGAGGGCGAGGAAGAGATCCTGCTCGACGGCGACAGCCATCTGACCCTCGGCATCAATGACGTCCAACTGCGCCTGCAGCCGGGCGGCTTCTGGCAGACCAATACGGAAGTCGCCGCGGCACTCTACCGGCAGGCCCGCGACTGGTGCCGCGAGCTGCCGCTGTCACGGGTGCTGGACCTCTACTGCGGCATTGGCGGCTTCGCCCAACACCTGGTTGCACCGGGCCGCGAGATCCGCGGCGTCGAGATCCATCCAGCGGCCGTGGCCTCGGCGGCGCTCGGCCAGGCGTCCGCGCCAGGTCCGGCGCCGCGCTTCGAGCGTGCCGATGCGGACGCCGTCGACGCCTCGCTGCTCACCGGCCTCGACCTGCTGGTGGTCAACCCGCCGCGCCGCGGCATCAGCGGCGCGCTCTGCGAGGCCATCGAGCAGGCCGCGCCGGCGCATCTGCTGTATTCCAGCTGCAATCCGCAGAGCCTCGCCCGCGACCTCGCCCGCCTGCCGTCCTACCTACCGCGCAAGGCCCGCCTCTTCGACATGTTTCCTCACACCCCGCACAGCGAGGTGCTGGTATTCGTTGAGCACCGCGATCACCCAGGGAACTCTTGATGAAAGGCAGCCGGCGGACGGCACTTATCGGGCTGGCGCTGGCGCCCGTGGTGCAGGCGCAGGACGCCACACTCGAAACCATAGAAGTGGTCGGCGCTCCCCTCGAGAATGCGTCGCCGGCGCTGCTGCCCGCGACGCTCGACCGCCTGTACGTCGATGACACCGACAGCCTGCAGGTCGGGCTGGGGGAGGCGCTGGCCCGCCTCCCCGGCGTGCTGGTCCGCGAGCGGCAGAACTTTGCCCAGGACACCCAGCTGTCGATCCGCGGCGTCGGCGCCCGGGCCACCTTCGGCATCCGCGGTATCCGTCTCTACCTCGACGGCATTCCCGCCACCCTGCCCGACGGCCAGGGCCAGCTCTCGCACTTCCTGCTCGCCTCGGCAGGCCGCGTCGACGTTCTGCGTGGACCGTTCTCTGCGCTGTATGGCAATGCCGCCGGCGGGGTGATCCAGGTGCATTCGGCGCGGATCGACACCGGCGATGCCTGGCGCCTGCGCGCGGCGACCGGTAGCCATGGCGCCTACGACACCAGCGCCCGCTGGCTGCACGCCGGTAGCGGCTACGACGCCTCGCTGACCGCCGCGCGCTTCGCCAGCGACGGTTTCCGTGAGCACAGCGAGGTCGAACGCAACGGGCTCAACGGGCTGTTCGGTTTCGACGCTGGATCCGCCAGCCGGCTGCAGATCGCCTTCAATCTGTTCGATTCGCCGCAGACTCTCGACCCATTGGGCCTGACGCGCGAGCAGTGGCGGGAGGACCCCTCCCAGGCTACCTCGGCCGCCCTGCTCTTCAATACCCGCAAGTCCGTCAGCCAGGCCCAGCTCGGCGCCAGCTGGCAGCTCGACCTCGACGATGGCAGCGAGTGGCGACTGGCCGCCTACCGCGGCGAGCGCGACATCGAGCAGTTCCTCTCCGTGCCCGTCTTCGCCCAGCGCAATCCGCTGAGCAGCGGCGGCGTGATCGACCTCGACAACGTCTACGACGGGGCCGACCTGCGCCATGCGCGGATCTGGTCAGCTGGCGCCGGCGAGCTGTCGCTGACCCTCGGCATCGCGCTGGAACGCCTGGACCAGCGCCGACGTGGCTTCGAGAACTTCATCGACGAGCGCCTCGGGGTGCGCGGCCGACTGCGCCGTGACGAGCGCAACAGCGTCGAGAGCCGCGACCACTACGCCCAACTGCAGTGGGCGCCATGCGCCTCCAGCAGCCTGCTTCTGGGGCTGCGCCGGGCCGAGGTGCGCTTTGCCTCGCGGGACGGCTTCATCGCCGCCGGCAATCCCGATGACAGCGGCAGCGTGCGCTATGCCGAGACCACGCCGGTGGCCGGCCTTGTCCATCGCTGGTCACCCGGGCTGCGCGGCTGGATGGCCTATGGGCGCGGCTTCGAGACGCCGACCTTCAACGAGCTGTCCTACCGCGCCGACGGCGGCGCGGGCCTCGCCTTCGGCCTGCGCCCGGCGATCAGCCGTTCGTTCGAGGCCGGCCTTGAAGGCGCGGCCGGCGACCGCCATGCCTGGCGCCTGGTGGCCTTCCGTGGCGATACCCGCAACGAGCTGGCGGTGGTGAGGAATGTCGGCGGTCGCAGCAGCTTTCGCAATGTCGGAAGCAGCCGCCGCCAGGGCATCGAGGCACAGTTCGACCTGCGATTGAGCGAAGTGTGGGCAGTGCAGGCCACGGCCACCTGGCTGGACGCCCGCTTCCGCTCGCCCTTCGTCCAATGCAGCGGCCCGGGCTGCACCGATCCGGCCACGCCGGTGCCCGCCGGCAGCCGCATCCCCGGCCTTGCCGCGCGACAGGCGCATCTGCGGCTGGACTGGACACCGTGGCAGGCCTGGCGGTTTGCACTCGAGGCCGAGGCCCTGTCGTCGGTGCGGGTGGCAGACGCCGCCGGGGAACGGGCGCCCGGCTACGGGCTGACCCACCTGCTCGCCGAACGCCGCTGGCATTCGGCCGGCGCGGCCTGGCGGGCCTTCCTGCGCCTGGACAACCTGTTCGACCGGGATCACGTGGGCTCGGTGATCGTCAACGAAGGCAACGGCCGCTACTACGAGCCCGGCCCCGGACGCACCGTCTCGGTGGGCCTGCAGTGGGATTTCAGCGCGCAGTGAGCGCCAGCCGGTCGTCCGGAAGGGCGCCTCCGGGCGCAACGCAGACGTTCCGCAAAACCCGAACGTAGGAGCCAGCTTGCTGGCGATCGTCCCATCCGGGGCGCCTATCGCCAGCAAGCTGGCTCCTACACACGCAACGGCGCTGCCAGGTCCGGTTTGCTCCGCAATGCAGGCCTTGCCGCAGTCAAATTGTGGGAGCGCCCTTGGGCGCGACCGCGACGCTACGCATTCACCACAGACCGCGGCCAGAGCGGATTTCCGCGGTCGCGCCCAAGGGCACTCCCACAGTCGGGCTTCGTTGGGCGTCGCCGCAGCCCCATAGGGTGTGCCTTGGCGCATCGATACGGGCGTTCGGACGGCACGCCCGATGCGGCCAGCCGCACCCTATGAATGTCTGCTTCGCGCCCTGAGTTCGCCCAACGTTCGTTCGCTCCGGCGCTCGCGCGGTCATTCCCCGCCGGCTTCCCCGCCGCGGGTCAACTTCAGCGGGTCGAGGGCACGCTTGAGGGTGGCCTCGTCGAGGCCGCTGTCCTCGAGCGCCACCTCCAACACCGTGCGCTGCTCGCGATAGGCGCGCTTGGCGATGGCGGCGGCCTTCTCATAGCCGATCAGCGGATTGAGGGCGGTGACCAGGATCGGGTTGCGCGAGAGGTTCTGCTCGATGCGCTCGCGGTTGACCTCGAAACCGGCAATGGCCTTTTCGGCCAGCAGGCGCATGCCCTCGGCCAGCCAGTCGATCGGCGGCAGCAGGTTGTGGGCGATCAGCGGCAACATGGTGTTCAGCTGGAAATTGCCGCCCTGGGCGCCGAGCGAGACCGCCAGATGGCAGCCCTGCACCTGCGCGGCGAGCATGACCACGGCCTCGCAGATCACCGGATTGACCTTGCCGGGCATGATCGAACTTCCCGGCTGCAACGCCGGCAGACTGATCTCACCCAGGCCCGCCAGGGGACCGGAGTTCATCCAGCGCAGATCGTTGGCGATCTTGCCCAGCACCACCGCCAAGGCGGCGAGTTTGGCGGCCAGCTCGAGCGCCGCCTGCTGCCCGGCGATGCCCTCGAAGCGGTTGTCCGCGGCGCTGACCGGGAGGCCGGTGGCGCGCTGCAGCTCGGCCACGGCGCGCTCGGCGAAGCCGTCGGCCGCGTTGATTCCGGTGCCGATCGCGGTGCCGCCCAGCGGCAGCGCAGCAAGCCGCGGCAGGCATTCGCGCAGGGCCGCCTGGCAGCCGGCCAGCTGGGCATCCCAGGTGCCGAGTTCCTGGCCGAAGGTCAGCGGCATCGCATCCATCAGATGGGTACGGCCGGTCTTGGCCACCTCGGCGAGCGCGGTCGCGCGCTCACCGATCACGGCGCGCAGGTGGGCCAGCGCCGGCATCAGCGCGTTCATCAGGCGATCCGTCGCAGCCAGCTGGATCGCGCTCGGCACGACATCGTTCGAGCTCTGCGAGCGGTTGACGTCGTCGTTCGGGTGCACCTCGACGCCGCGCTGGCCAGCGAGCCGGGCGATGACCTCGTTCATGTTCATGTTGCTGGAGGTGCCCGAGCCGGTCTGGAACACTTCAACCGGAAAGGCTTCGGCATGCTCTCCGCCGGCGATGGCCTCGGCGACCGCGGCGATGGCTCCGGCGCGCGTCTCGTCCAGGCCGCCCAGCGCCTGGCTGGCCCGCGCCGCGGCGCCCTTGATGCGAGCCAGGGCGCGCAGGAAGGCGGTGGGCATGGCCTGCCCGGAGATGCGGAAGTTGTCCACGGCGCGCTGGGTCTGCGCGCCCCAGAGCGCCTCGGCCGGGACCTCGACCGTGCCCAGGCTGTCGCGCTCGCTGCGGGTGCTCATGACGACCTCTCCTTGCTGTGCTGCCGACGCCCAGCCTAACGGCTGCGGCAGCCATCGCCCACCGTCCTCCAAGCCCCGGAGGCGGCACAGTGGCGAGGCCCGGCGGGCGGGGGTAGCATGGAGGCGGGCTTGGACGAGACAGGGGGTCCTATGGCCGACCAGGAACGCCGCAGCGGCGCAGCGCTGCGCCTGGCGATGCTGAAGCAGGAGCTCAATCCTGAGCAGCTGGAAACGCTTCGCGAACTGGAAATGTTCGGATGGGAACTGAAATTCATCCGCCATCGCCCGTTCCAGGACGTCACGCCGGTGGTCTTCGATGGCGATCGGCGCAGTTTTGCGGTCATCCGCAGCGACGGCACGCTGGAGCAGAACCCGCCGATGCAGATCCGCCACTGATCCGCCCGCCCCGGGCGGAACGGGAGCGGGCGACGGCTGATGCCACGCACCGCAGGCGGAACGCGTGATCGTTCTCGGCACAGGGGGCGGCTACTCGCCGGTCGCTTTTGCGCCCGGCACGCGGCCTGCCGCGCCGGTCGAGGCCGCGGCGGAGACGCCCGGCACCGAAGCATCGACCCAGTCACCCGCCGCCACGCCTGCCCGACGCGAGGATCCGCTGCAGGACCCGGCCGTCCAGCGCCAGCTCGCCCAGCTCGCCGCCCGCGACCGCGAGGTCCGCGCCCACGAGCAGGCCCACGTCGCTGCCGGGGGATCGATCGTCACCTCGGGCCCGACCTACGTCTACCAGATCGGTCCGGACAACCGCCGCTACGCGGTAGGTGGCGAGGTCGGCATCGACACCTCGCCGGTGCGCGGCGATCCCGAGGCCACCCTCGACAAGGCCCGCCAGATCCGCGCCGCGGCGCTGGCTCCGGCCCAACCCTCCGCACAGGACCTGCAGGTGGCGGCCCAGGCCTCACGCATGGAACAGAGCGCCCGCCTGGAGCTCGCCCGCCAGGAGCGCGACGCCGCCTATCAGGCGGTCAGCAGCGACGCCCGGTCCACCCCGGGCGAGCAGCTTTCCGAGGTCGCCTGAGCCGACCAGGGGCAGAGCCTCATTCCTCTCGCTTATCTGGTTTCCGCTTCGCAATCGCGCCGGGTGATGGCACCCTGCACGGCCGACGGTTCCGGAACCCCGAATGACCCGCTTCGCCTACTGGCAGATGGATGTGTTCGCCGCCCGCCGCGGAGGCGGCAACCCGCTGGGCGTCGTACTGGATGCCCGCGGCTGGAGCGACCGGGCGATGCAATCCTTCGCCCGCTGGACCAACCTCGTCGAGACCACCTTCGTGCTGCCCGCCGAGGATCCGGACGCCGACTACCGGGTGCGCATGTTCACGCCTGGCCGTGAGATTCCCTTTGCCGCCCACCCCAGCCTCGGCACGGCCCAGGCGCTGATCGATGCCGGCCGGCTGCCGCAGGCCCAGGTGCTGCACCAGCAGTGCGGGATCGGCACCATTCCGATCCGCCACGCCGCAGTCGACGGCGAGGATTGGCTGTTCCTGCGATCGCCGCCGGGCCAGGTGGCGCCGGCCAGCGATGGCCAGCGGCGGCTGGCCGAGCACCTGCTGCAGGATCGCCTGCGCAGCCCCGGCCATCTGGCCTGCATGCAGGGTGGCCGGCGCTGGTGGATCGCCGAATTCGCCAGCGAGGCCGCGCTGCGCGAATGGCGGGCGCCGGTCGCCGCGATCGCCGAACTGGCCGAGGCCTCGGATACGCTCGGCCTGTGCGGCTTTGCCCGCACCGGATCGACGCCGCAGCTCGCCGTGCGCGCCTTCCCTGCAGGCGTCGGGATCGCCGAGGACCCGGCCTCGGGCGCCGCCAACGGTCTGATTGCAAGCTGGCTCGCGCAGAGCGAGCCTGAAGGCGACCTGGCCGGTGGCTACCGGGTCAGCCAGGGTCGCGAGATCGGCCATGACGCCCTGATCGAGATCGGCTACGACGCCGACGGCACAATCTGGGTCGGCGGCCATAGTCATACCATCGTCCGCGGCGAGGCCGAATGGGAGATCGACGGATGAGCGAAGCGAGCGGGCGCTGCCAATGCGGTGCGGTGGGCGTGCGGCTCACCCTGCCCAGCAAGTGGGTGGCGCACTGCCACTGCACGATGTGCCGCCGGGCCCACGGCGCCGCCTTCGTCACCTGGCTCGGCATGGACAGCGACCGCGCGCGGATCGAGGACGGCAAGGGCCAGCTGCGCTGGTATGCCTCAAGCGCGGGAGCCGAGCGCGGCTTCTGCGGCCGCTGCGGCAGCCCGATGTTCTTCCGCTCGCAGCGCTGGCCCGCTGAACTGCACATCGCCCGCGCCGTGATCGACGGCAAGGTCGACCGCGCCCCGCAGGCCCATGTGTTCTGGAACACCCACGTTGACTGGGCGCGGCCCGACCCCGCCGATGGCCTGCCGCGCAAGGCGGAGGTGTAGAAGTCCTTGTCCCGCATCCTGGTCTTCCAGCATGTCGCCGCCGAGCCGCTCGGCACCCTTGATGCCCTGATCCGCCGGCGCGGGCACCGGATCCGCTTCGTCAACTTCGAGCGCGAGCCGGACGCCCGGCCGGTGGTCGACCGCTACCGCGGCCTGGTGGTGCTCGGCGGGCCGATGAACGTCGGCGACGTTCGTTATCGCCCGCACCTCCTCACCGAACTGCGTTGCATCGAGCGCATGCTCTCGCTCGGCCGCCCGGTACTCGGCATCTGCCTTGGCTCCCAGCTCCTCGCTCATGCGCTGGGCGCACCAGTGCGCCGGCATAGCGAGCAGGAGATCGGCTGGTACCGCTGGCTGCCGCGCGAAGCGGCAGCTTCGGACGGCGTGCTCGGAGCTCTGCCTGAAGAGGCCCCCATCTTCCAGTGGCACGGCTGCACCTTCGATCTGCCCGAGGGCGCCGCCCACCTCGGCAGCACCGCCGGCTGCCCTAACCAGGCGTTTCGCTGGGGTGATTCGGCCTACGGCCTGCAGTTCCACCTCGAAATGGACCTGCCGCTGATCCGTCGCTGGCTCGGTACGCCGGCCTACCGCCAGGAGCTGCTGGACAGCGGCCTCGGCCGCACGCCAGAGCAGATCCTCGACGAATCCGCACGGCTGATCGACGGCATGCAGGCGCACGCCGAGACGGTCTTCGGCCGCTTCCTCGACCTGGTCGGCAGGCCCGAAAAACGCATCGTCCTGCCTTCCCGCGAGTGGGCCTGAGCTGCGCTCCGTTGACGATTGGCCATTGGGAGTGGCCCCAACGGGCGGCAGGAACGGGCGCGAAGTTCGCATTCGCCCCGGTCCCGCTGTAGGAGCCAGCTTGCTGGCGATAGGCGCCCCGGATGGGACGATCGCCAGCAAGCTGGCTCCTACATTCGGGTTCTGCGGAAGGTCTGCTTCGCGCCCCCAATCTCCGTTCGCCACGCCTCCCTTTCATCCACAGCCGCGAAAGGAAACGGACCGGGAGGCCTCAGGCGCCGGTCATGCAGAAGAAGTTGAGCTTGTTGCCGTCAAGGTCGCGGAAGTAGGCCGCGTAGAAGTTCGGCCCACGTGGGCCGGGCTTGCCCTCGTCGGTGGCGCCGAGTTCGATGGCCTTGGCGTAGAGCGCATCGACCTGCTCCGGCTTGCGCACGACGAGGGCGATCATGGTGCCGTTGCCATGGGTCGCGGCCTTGCCGTCGAATGGGGTGATCACGCCGAGCGAGGGCGTGCTCATCGATGCTCCCCAGGCGATGAAGCGCTCGCCTTCCATGATCCGCTTGGCGCCGATCTCGGCCAGCAGCCCGTCGTAGAAGCCCGCCGCACGGGCGATGTCATTGGTGCCCAGGGTGACGTAGCCGATCATCGCGCTGCTCCGCTCGAAGGAGCGCACAGGGTAAAACGCCCGGGCCTTAGACGGGAATCCTCAGGCGCGTCGGGCCAGAGGGTTGATCGCTCGTTGCGAAGCTGAAAGACCGGGTTTGCCGGCGGACCGAGGCACGACCTTCCACTCTACTGCCGAGTGCCGGCGAAACGCAGACCGGCTGCTGCCGACCCAGAACGTGGGTTTGGTGATGTGTACTTTGGGCGCGAAGAAGACCTTCCACAACACCCGAATGTAGGAGCCAGCTTGCTGGCGATCGTCCCATCCGGGGCGCCTATCGCCAGCAAGCTGGCTCCTACAGCGGGGCCGGGGCGAATGCGAACTTCGCGCCCGAACTTGACGTTACAAAACGCCCAGCCCTGGCCGATGCCGGCCGGTCACTCTGCTGCCGGCCGTGGCCGGGGCTGCCGGCCATGGTGGGCAACTGGGCCGGCGAATGCGGTCAGATGGCTACGGGTTTGCACTTCTGGCGCATCCGCGTCGCGGGCTGGCGCGCGGGAGCGGTGTCTTAGCGCTTGCGCTTGGCCAGTGCCGCGCCGACGTAGCTGCAGCTGCCCAGAGGCTCCAGGCCCTCGCGTTCCGCCCAGGCCAGACCCGCGTCGACGAGCCGGGCGGCGACGCCGCCGCCGCGCATCGTGGGCGGGACGAAGGTGCGGGTGAAGTCCACCCTGCCCTCGCCGAGGCGATATTCCAGGACGGCCTGGCCGCGGCTGTCGTCGATGATGAAGCGGGACTGCGCCGGCTCGTGACGCGGTTCGGGGTGTTCGGGATTCAGGACCACAGGACCTCCTCGAAGCTGTACCAGGCCGCGGGGCGGCCGATCAGGCGCCGCGCGGCCAGCAGGGCGCCGCGGGCGAACAGCCTGCGGTGCTCGGCCTGGTGGCGCAGCTCGATGCGTTCATCCTCGCCCAGAAAGTGGATCGAGTGATCGCCGACCACTGATCCACCGCGGAGCACGGCCATGCCGATCGAGCCGGGCTCGCGGGGGCCCGGCGCGGCGACCCGCTCGCTCCACTCGGGCGATCGCTCACGCGCTTCGGCGATGCGCTCGCCGAGCGCCAGCGCGGTACCGGACGGCGCGTCGCGCTTGTGCCGGTGGTGGGCCTCGACGATCTCCACGTCCCAGTCCAGCAGCCGGGCCACTTCGCCGGCGGCGCGGGCGAGCGCGGCCACGCCGAGGCTGAAGTTCCGCGCGTGCAGCACCGGCACCTCACTCGCCAGCGTTCTCAGCGCATCGATCTGTTCGTCGCCAAGCCCGGTGGTACCGCAGACAAGCGGCAGCTTCTGCTGCCGGGCGATATCCAGGCTGCGGGCCAGCCCGTCGGGCACCGAGACGTCGATCAGCACGTCGGCCGCGGGAAGGCGCGCGCCGGCATCACGGGAGACCGCACGCACTGACAACGCCGGATCGTCTCCGGCAAGCTCGGAGATGGCACGGCCGAGTCGGCCGCTTGCGCCCTGCAACAGGATGTTCAGCCGACTACCCTCCGAATGTCAGGCGCCCAGCATGCCGCAAAGCGAGGCGCGCGGGGATCAGGTGGTCATCCGCTCCCAGAAGGATTTCACACCATCCAGCCAGGAGCTGGCGCGCGGGGAGTGTTCCTGACCGGTGCCCTCGAAGCTGGCCTCGAACTCCTCGAGGATCTCGCGCTGGCGCTTGGTCAGCTTGACCGGTGTCTCGACCACCACCTTGCACATCAGATCGCCCGGCGCATGGCTGCGCACCGACTTCACGCCCTTGCCGCGGAGACGGAACATGCGCCCGGTCTGGGTTTCCGCCGGAATCCGCATCACCGCCTCGCCATCGAGGGTGGGCACGTGCAGTTCGGCGCCGAGCGCGGCCTGCGAGAAGCGGATCGGCACCTCGCAGTAGAGGTCATCACCGTCGCGCTGGAAGATGTCGTGCTCGCGCACGCTGATCTCGACGTAGAGGTCTCCCGGCGGCGCGCCAGCGGGCCCGGCTGCGCCCTCGCCACCGAGCCGGATGCGATCGCCGTTGTCGACGCCGGCCGGCACCTTGACGGCCAGGGTCTTCTCCGACTCCATCCGCCCCTGGCCCCGGCAGGTCTTGCACGGCTTGCTGACCACCTTGCCGGTGCCCGAGCAATGCGGACAGGCCTGCTGCACCGAGAAGATGCCCTGCTGCATGCGCACCCGGCCCTGGCCGCGGCAGGTGCCGCAGGTCTCGACCTTGCCGTCCTCGGAGCCCGAGCCGTCGCAGGTCTGGCAGCCGACCAGGGTCGGGATGACGATCTGCCGCTCGACGCCGAACACGGCTTCCTCGAGGTCCAGCTCCATGACGTAGCGCAGGTCAGCCCCGCGTCGCGGCTGCGACCGGCCACGGCCACCGCCGAAGATGTCGCCGAAGATGTCGCCAAAGATGTCGCCCACATCCGCGAAGCCGGGCCCCGCACCGCCGCGGCCGCCCATGCCGCCCTCGAAGGCGGCGTGGCCATGCTGGTCGTAGAGCCTGCGCTTGGCCGGGTCGGAGAGCGTTTCGTAGGCCTGCTTGGCCTCCTTGAACGCCTCCTCGGCCGCCTTGTCACCCGGATTGCGATCCGGGTGGTGCTTCATCGCAAGGCGCCGGTAGGCCTTCTTCAGCTCTTCCTCGGTGGCGCTCTTCTGCACACCGAGGATTTCGTAGTAGTCGCGTTTGCTCATGGAAGCCGTGATTCGTGATGGGTGATTCGTGATTCGCCAAAGCGGCCGCGCGTTGGCCTGAAACGCATCGCGATCCGCGACTGGTGACTCGTGAGCGCCGTTGGCTCTACGAATCACCAATCACGAATCACGAATCACGTCATCACTTCTTGTCGTCCTTGACCTCGGTGAACTCGGCGTCGACCACGTCGTCGGCCTTGCCGCCGCCGGCGCTGCCGCCACCGGCGTCACCCGGGCCGTCGCCGCCCTGGAAGCCGGCCGCGGCGGCGGCCTGCAGGGACTGGGCGGCCGACTCGAGGGCCGCGGTCTTGGCCTCGATCTGCGCCTTGTCATCGGACTTCATGGCGGTCTCAAGATCGGACAGCGCCGACTCGATCGCTCCGATCTGGTCGGCCGGCACCTTGCCGCCGAACTCCTTGATGGCGCCACGGGTGGCGTGGATCAGGGCGTCGGCCTTGTTGCGGGCACCGACCAGCTCGTGGAATTTCTTGTCTTCCTCGCGATGCGCCTCGGCGTCCGCGACCATGCGCTGGATCTCGTCGTCGGACAGACCCGAACCAGCCTTGATCTCGACCCGCTGCTCCTTGCCGGTCTTCTTGTCCTTGGCCGAGACGTGCAGGATGCCGTTGGCGTCGATGTCGAAGTTGACCTCGATCTGCGGCATGCCGCGCGGCGCGTTGTCGATGCCGGACAGGTCGAACTTGGCCAGCGACTTGTTGTAGCGGGCCTGCTCGCGCTCGCCCTGAAGTACGTGCACGGTGACCGCGGTCTGGTTGTCCTCGGCGGTCGAGAACACCTGCGAGGCCTTGGTCGGGATGGTGGTGTTCTTCTCGATCAGCTTGGTCATCACGCCGCCGAGGGTCTCGATGCCCAGCGACAGCGGGGTGACGTCGAGCAGCAGCACGTCCTTGACGTCGCCGGCCAGCACGCCGCCCTGCACCGCCGCGCCAATGGCCACGGCCTCGTCCGGGTTGACGTCCTTCTTGGGCTCCTTGCCGAAGAACTCGGTGACCGCCGCCTGCACGCGCGGCATGCGGGTCTGGCCGCCGACCAGGATCACTTCGCCGATGTCGGAGACACGGACGCCTGCGTCATTGAGCGCCACCTTGCAAGGCTCGATGGTGCGCTTGACCAGGTCCTCGACCAGGGCTTCGAGCTTGGCGCGGGTCAGCTTGATCGCCATGTGCTTCGGGCCCGAGGCATCCGCCGTGATGTACGGCAGGTTGACCTCGGTCTGCTGGCTGGATGACAGCTCGATCTTGGCGCGCTCGGCGGCGTCCTTCAGGCGCTGCAGGGCCAGCGGATCCTTGCGCAGGTCGATGCCCTGATCCTTCTTGAACTCCTCGACGAGATAGTCGATGACGCGCTTGTCGAAGTCCTCGCCGCCAAGGAAGGTGTCGCCATTGGTGGCCAGCACCTCGAACTGCTTCTCGCCGTCGACCTCGGCAATCTCGATGATCGAGACGTCGAAGGTACCGCCGCCGAGGTCATAGACCGCGATCTTGCGATCACCGCCCTTCTTGTCGAGGCCGTAGGCGAGCGCGGCCGCGGTCGGCTCATTGATGATGCGCTTGACCTCGAGGCCGGCGATCTTGCCGGCGTCCTTGGTCGCCTGGCGCTGGCTGTCGTTGAAGTAGGCCGGGACGGTGATCACCGCCTCGGTGACCGTCTCGCCGAGATAGGCCTCGGCGGTCTTCTTCATCTTGCCCAGCACCTCGGCAGAGATCTGCGGCGGCGCCATCTTCTTGCCGTCCGCGGTCGCCACCCAGGCATCGCCGTTGTCGTGGGCGATGATGCCGTAGGGCACCAGGTCAATGTCCTTCTTCACCTCGGCGTCGGTGAACTTGCGGCCGATCAGGCGCTTCACCGCGTAGAAGGTGTTCTTCGGATTGGTCACCGCCTGGCGCTTGGCCGAGGCGCCGACCAGGGTCTCGCCGTCCTTGGTGAAGGCGACGATGGACGGCGTGGTGCGATCGCCCTCCGAATTCTCGATGACCTTGGCCGTGCCACCCTCCATCACCGCAACGCAGCTGTTGGTGGTGCCCAGGTCGATACCGATGATCTTGCCCATGTGATGTCTCCCAAGATTTTCAATGCTGCGGCCGGGGCGACCGCCTGTTGGTTGGCTAGGTGGAGGTGAGGACGGCGTGATTCAAGGGGGCGCTCGCGCCCCAGGGCTCAGAGGCCAGGGCTCAGGGCTCAGGAGGAGCGAACAGCCCGCCAGTTCGCGGCGCCCTGCTCTTCCTGAGCCCTAGGCCCTGAGCCCTAGGCCCTGCTACTTGGCCACCACCACCAGGGCCGGGCGCAGGAGGCGGCCGTTGAGGAGGTAGCCCTTCTGCATCGCGCTGACCACGGTGTCGGCGGGGTGGTCGCTGGACTCCGCGACGCTTACTGCCTGGTGGTGGTCGGGGTTGAACGGGGCGCCGGCGCCGGGCACCGGGACCAGGCCGTGATCCTCGGCGACCTTCTGCAGCTGCCGCAGGGTCAGCTCGACGCCTTCGCGCAGGCGTTCGAAGTCGGTGCCGCCGGCTTCCAGGCCGCGCTCCAGATTGTCCATGACCGGCAGCAGCTCACTGAGCAGGCGCTCGTTTGCGAAGCGGCGGGCCTGGTCGAGCTCGCGGGCCATGCGCTTGCGCTGGTTGTCGAGGTCGGCGCGCTCGCGCAGCTGCTCGTCGCGGACCGCCAGCAGGGCGGCCTCCAGCTCGGCGATGCGGGCTTCGGCGTCGGACGCGCGGTCCTCGGCCTCCAGGGCCTCGTCGGACACGTGCTGGCCCTGTTCGGCCGGATTGGATTCGGTCGCTTGCATGCTCACTCCGTCTGCGTTGGATCCAGCCGGCGCTCCCCGCCGGCCAACATGTTCCCGGAAATGGGGGCGGGCCCAGGCAATTCAAGCGCCCGCGGCAGGGCCGTATGCGGCGGCAACGGAAAGGCCGGTCAGGACGCGAAGCAGACCTTCCGCAGATCCCAAATGTAGCCAGCTTGCTGGCGATAGGCGCCCCGGACGGGACGATCGCCAGCAAGCTGGCTCCTACACGCAACGGTGCTGCAAGGTCCGGTTTGCGCCGCAAAGCAGGCCTTGCCGCAGCCAAATTGTGGGAGCGCCCTTGGGCGCGACCGCAGCGCTACGGATTCATCACAGACCGCGGCCAGAGCGGAACTCCGCGGTCGCGCCCATGTGCGCTCCTACAGTCGGGCTTCGTTGGGGGTCGGCGAAGGCCCATAGGGTGTGCCTTGGCGCACCGATACGGACGTTCGGACGGTACGCGCGGCGCGGCCAGCCGCCCCCTATGAACGTCTTCTTTGCGCCCGAACCCGCCCCTCAGCGCTGCGCGAGCGCCTCGCCGACGGCCTGGGCGGCGGCCTGCACGACCGGGATGACCCGCTCATAGGCCATCCGGGTCGGGCCGATGACGCCCAGGACGCCGAGGACCTTGCCCTCGGCGCCATAGGGCGCGGTGACCACGGTGCACTGGTCGAGCGGGGCGACCCCGGACTCCTCGCCGATGAACAGCCGCACGCCCTTGGCGTGGATGCAGCCTTCCAGCAGCTGGACCAGCTCGCGCTTGCGGGAGAAGGCCTCGAACAGCTCACGCAGGCGCTCGAGGTCGGAGAGGTCCTGAACGCCCATCAGCCGGGTCTGGCCTGCGACCAGCACATCCTCGGGGTCGGACTCACCGAACGCGGCCTCGGACAGGTCGATGGCGGTGGCCAGGGCGCGCTCCATGGCCGAACGCGTCTCGCGCAGCTCGCGGACCAGGTCGCGGCGGATCTCGGAGAGATGCCGGCCGCTGTAGTGCGCGTTCAGGTAGTTCGAGGCCTGCTCCAGCTCCGACGGCGAGAACGGCCGCGAGGTCTGGATGATCCGGTTCTGCACCTCGTTGTCGGTGAACACCAGGATCACCAGCACCCGGTTGCCGTCGAGGGCAACGAAGTCGATGTGCCGGAAGGCGAACTGCTCGCGCTTGGGCACCGTGACGAGGCCCACGAAGTGGGTCATCGCCGAGAGCAGCTCGGAGGCGCCGCTGAGCACCTGCTGGGTGCCCTGCCCGGCCGGCAGCCGCGCGCGCAGCTGCTGCACCTCTCGCACGTCCGGCGCGCCGACCTGCAGCAGGGAGTCCACGAACACCCGGTATCCCTGGGCTGTGGGCACGCGGCCGGCCGATGTGTGCGGCGTCGAGACCAGGCCGATGTCCTCGAGGTCGGCCATGACGTTGCGGATGGTAGCCGGGCTGACATCGAGCCCGCTGTGCTTGGACAGCGTGCGGGAGCCGACCGGCACCCCATCGCGGATGTACTGGGCGATCAGGGCGCGCAAAAGGGCCCGGGCTCGACTGTCCAGCA
This sequence comes from Pseudomarimonas salicorniae, assembly GCF_023156535.1. Classification (GTDB taxonomy): domain Bacteria; phylum Pseudomonadota; class Gammaproteobacteria; order Xanthomonadales; family Xanthomonadaceae; genus Pseudomarimonas; species Pseudomarimonas salicorniae. The sequence goes on from NZ_JALNMH010000003.1 coordinate 275,927, forward strand.
GATTGGGGCTCACGCGTTCGACCAGGCTTGGGGACCTGCCCATTAGATAAGGCCAACCCGGCCGCGGCGCAAGGGTGGATTGGCGATGCGCGATGCCCGTGGTACCGTTCGCGCCCTTCCGAGGGCGCCCATGCTGACCCGTCTCTATCTCAAGGACTTCGCCATCGCCACGGCGGTCGATTTCGACCTCCAGAAGGGGCTGGGCGTGATCTCAGGCGAGACCGGTGCCGGCAAGTCCCTGCTGGTCGACGCCCTGCTCCTGCTCTCCGGCTCGCGCGCCGATCCGGGTGTGGTCCGCCATGGCGCCGACCGCGCCGAACTGGGCGCCGAATTCCTCATCGACAGCGACTCCCCGGCCCGGGCCTGGCTGCGCGAACGCGAGCTGGACGACGAGTCGCGCTGCCTGCTGCGCCGGGTGATCCGCGCCGACGGCGGCTCGCGGGCCTGGATCAACGGCTCTCCGGCAACGGCGGGGCAGCTTGGCGAACTGGCCGGCATGCTGATCGAGATCCACGGTCAGCACGAGCACCAGGCCCTGCTCGACCGCGTCCAGCAGCTGCGCCTGCTCGACGGATTCGGCGGTCACGAGGCGCTGGCCGCCGCGGTGCTCGAGGCCCATCGCCTCTGGCGCGCCCGGGTCGACGAACGCGACGGCCTCGAAGGCGGCGGCGACCCGGCCCAGCGCATCGACTACCTGCGCCACCAGCTAGCCCAGCTCGACGCCCTGAGCCTCGACCCTGAACACATCGAATCCCTGACCCAGCGCCAGCGCCGTCTGGCCGCGGCGCAGCAGATCGCCGAGGCGCTGGAATCGGCGCAGCAGCGGCTGGCCGAGGACGGCACCGGCGGCGCCCGCGGCGCCCTGCTCTCCGCGCGCCACGCCCTGGAGCGGGTGACCCAGCATCTACCGGCCCTGGAAGACACCGTGGCCCTGCTCGACACCGCTTCGATCCAGCTCGACGAGGCCGCCCTGCAGCTTGAGCGCTGCGCCGGCGACCTCGAACTGGACGCCGACTCCGCCCAGGCGGTGGAGCGCGAGCTCTCTGACCTTCACGAACTGGCCCGTCGCCACCGGGTGCGGATGGAGGAGCTGGCCGACCTGCGCGACCGCCTGCGTGAGGAGCTGGAGCGCCTGGAGGACCTCGACGGACGCCGCGAGCGGATCGATCGCGAGATCGCCGCAGCCGCGGAAGCCTGGACGCATGCGGCCGGCAGGCTGACCGCCGCGCGCCAGAAGACCGCCGCCCGGCTGGGCACCGAGGTCTCGGCGCTGATGGAAGAGCTGGGCATGAGCGGCGGCCGTCTGCTGGTGGAGCTCAGTCCGCAGGCCGGACCCGACCCGCATCCGGCCGGCGCAGAACGCGCCGAGCTCTGCGTCAGCGCCAACGCCGGCCAGCCACCGCGTCCGCTGCGCAAGGTGGCCAGCGGCGGCGAGCTGTCACGGATCAGCCTGGCCATCGAGGTGGCCACCTTCGGCGGCGATGGCGTGCCGACCATGGTCTTTGACGAGGTCGACAGCGGCATCGGCGGCGCCATCGCCGAGGTCGTCGGGCTCAAGCTGCGCGCACTGGCCGCCCATCGCCAGGTGCTCTGCGTCACCCATCTGCCCCAGGTCGCGGCCCAGGGCCACTACCAGTTCCAGGTCAGCAAGCGGATCGAGGAAGGGGTCACTCGAAGCCAGCTGCGCCGGCTCGACGCCTCCGGCAGGGTCGAGGAGCTGGCGCGCATGCTGGGCGGTCTCGAGATTACCGACACCACCCTGGCCCATGCCCGGCAGATGCTGGCGCAGGCGGCAAGCAATCCCTGATTCGAAGTCCGAATCCGGGCGGGTCCCGGAGGCCCGATAGGGTGCTGCCTTGGCGCACCGACGCAACGCGCGGGCCTCGAGGCACCCCGCACACCCCTTAGCCGTTCGTGCCGAGGTATCGAAGCATGAACGGCAATCGGCGAGGTCGAGGGTTCGCCCTTCGATACCTCAGGGCGAACGGACACGGATGAATCGAGTTTCGGGCCGGAACGGAGGAGACAATGCTGCGGGCGCGGAGGGCGCGACCGCCGGAGGCGCTACTTGCGCGAGGCGTCCTGACCGGCGTCCTTCTTCTTGCGCACGTAGAGGACCAGGCTGTGATCCTCGATCACGTAGCCGTGCTTGTCGGCAATCTCGCGCTGCAGGCGCTCGATCTCCTCGCTGACGAACTCGATGACCTTGCCGCTGTCGACGTCGACCATGTGGTCGTGGTGCTGGCCGCGGTCGAGCTCGAAGACCGCCTGGCCGCCCTCGAAGTGATGCTTGATCACGAGACCCGCGGCTTCGAACTGGGTCAGCACCCGGTAGACCGTGGCCAGGCCGATGTCGTCCTGGTTGTCGAGCAGCTGCCGGTAGATATCCTCCGCGGTCATGTGCCGCGGGCTGGAGCTCTCGAGGATCTCCAGCACGCGCATGCGCGGGTGGGTCACCTTCAGGCCAACCTTTCGCAGGTCCTGCGATTCCATGGTCTCTCCTCGACGCTGGGTCGCCGTGTCGTGGCGAACGCCGGTTCCACCGGCTGAACGGCCCGCGGCGCTAGGCGGGCAGCGGGTGGGCGCTAGTGTATCATCGGCCGCTTCCCGCACTTCCGATGGTTCAATGCGCGCACTCGTACTCGCCGCCAGCCTCTCCTTCCTCGCCGGATGCGGGGTGATCTACAAGGTCGACGTCTACCAGGGCAACCTGCTGCGCGCGACCGACATCGAACAGCTCAAGACCGGACTCAACAAGCGCCAGGTCATCGCCCTGCTGGGCACGCCCTCGGTCGCGGATCCGTTCCACCAGTCGCGCTGGGACTACCTCGCGACGGTCAGCCAGCGCGGGTCGAAGACCGAGGTCAAGAACCTGGTCCTGAAGTTCGAAGGCGAGCAGCTGGTCAGCATCGAGGGCGACTACTTCCCCGAGAACGACGTCGAGCTGGTCCGCGAGATGCGCCGCTACGGCAACCTGCCGCGCGAGGAGCGCAACCGGCGCCGCGCCGGTCGTTCCTGATCCGGCGCGGATCACCCCGCTTTCAGCGACGTGCCCGTGGCTGCGGCCTGGACCGCGGCCTCTCCTGACGCTCTCGCTCGGCCCGCTCGCGGCGTACCGCCTTGGGGTCGCAGAGCAGCGGCCGGTAGAGTTCGACGCGGTCACCGTCGCGCAGCCGGTGGTCGGGCATCACCTCGCGACCGAACACCCCGACCGCCGGCGGCAGATCCCCGCGATCCAGGCCAGCCTCCTCGAGCGGCGCTGCGGCCAGGGCATCCGACACGCAGGCCCCCTCGGCGAGTTGCAGCTGCCAGCGCCAGCAGCGCTGTGGGAGAGCGTAGACCACATCGATACGCATCGGGCTCAGCCCAGGGTCTCACGGGCCTCGCGGACGAAATCGTCGACCAGCCGGTCGGCAAATCCGCGAAAGCCGCTGGCCAGCGCAGAGCCGAGGAAGCGACCGGCGAGTTCGAAGTCGAGCATCAGGCTGACCCGGCAGGCGTTCTCGGCCAGCGGCACGAAGTCCCAGTGCCCGTGCAGGTCGCTGAACGGCCCTTCAACGAGCTTCAAACGGATGCTCCGTCCCGCCTCGACCTGGTTACGCGTGGTAAAACTGACACGCAGCCCACCAAGGCGCACGGCCAACCGGGCCACCCGCCAGTCCTCCCCGCGCTCCAGCACGGCGCCTTCATCGCACCAGGCGAAGCGGCGCGGGTAACTGTCGACGTCGTCGACCAGGCCGAACATCGATTCGGCGCTGGCCCTGACCAGGGCACTGCGTTCGACCCGGCTCAACGTCCTGACTCCGTCAAGGCTCGCCAGCCGGTATCCGGTTCCGCCAGAATCCCACGCAAGGAAGCGATCCCATGTCCAAGAAAGCGGCCAAGAATAGCGGAACCGACAAGACCATCGCGCTGAACCGACGCGCGCGGCATGAGTATGCGCTGGGCGATCGCTTCGAGGCGGGCCTGTCCCTGCAGGGCTGGGAGCTGAAGGCGATCCGCGCCGGTCGGGCGAACATCAGCGAGAGCTATGCGGTGATCCGCGGCGGCGAGCTGTTCCTGTTCGGTGCCCAGATCACGCCGCTGATCTCGGCTTCGACCCACGTGCTGGCCGACGACCGGCGAACCCGCAAGCTGCTGCTGCACCGCCACGAGATCGACCGGCTGATCGGCCGGGTGGAGCGCGAGGGCTACACACTCGTGCCCACCGCGATGTACTGGAAGGGCAACAAGGTCAAGCTGGAGCTTGCCCTCGCCAAGGGCAAGCAAAGCCACGACAAGCGCGCCACCGAGAAGGAGCGCGACTGGAACCGCGAGAAGCAGCGGGTGATGCGCCGGGGCAATCCCCATGCATGACACGCCCTCCCGCCCGCGCTTTCCGGCGCGCATCGAACGGCTGACCGCCGACCCGGCCTCCCAGGCCTGGGCGTTGCATGGCAAGGCCATCGCCATGCAGCTGGCGGGCCGGGAGGTCTGCATGCTGTCGGTGGGCGACCCGGATTTCGACACCCCGCCTTCCATCGGCGAGGCCGCCTGGCGGGCGCTGCGTGCGGGCCGCACCCACTATCCGGCGATCGCCGGCGACACCGCCCTGCGCGGAGCGATCGCAGCCCACCATCGTGAGCTGTCCGGCAGCGACTGCGACCCGGGCCAGGTGCAGGTCTTCGCCGGCGCCCAGAACGCCCTGTTCATGCTGATGCAGGCGCTGGCCGGCGAGGGCGACGAAGTGATCATCGCCGACCCCTACTACGCCACCTATCCCGGCGTGATCGCAGCCTGCGGGGCGCGCATGCGCGCCCTCGACACGCGCGACAGCGGCTGGCACCTCACCGCGGCGGGTATCGCGGCCGCGCTGACCCCGGCGACCCGCGTCGTCCTGCTGAACTCGCCGAGCAATCCCTGCGGCGTGATCACGCCGGCCGAGGAGGTCGAGCGCATCGTCGAGCTCTGCCGCCGACAGCAGCTGTGGCTGGTCGCCGACGAGGTCTACGGCGAACTGATGTTCGAGGGCGGTTTCCATTCGGTCTGGCGACACCATGCCGAACATGACCGCATCGTGGTCATCGGCAGCGCCTCCAAGCGCTTTGCGATGACCGGCTGGCGGCTGGGCTGGTGCCTGGCGCCGCCTGACCTGATCGTCCGCCTGAAGGCGCTGGCCACGGCAGGTCTGTTCGGCACCCCGCCCTTCCTGCAGGACGCGCTGGCCGAGGCGCTGACTGCGCCGCCGGCCGAGGCCGAGGCCATGCGTCGCGAGTACGCCGAGCGCGCCCGCACCGTCCTTGCCGCGCTGGACCATTGTCCGGGGCTGCAGCCGATCGTTCCGAGTGCCGGCATGTTCGTCTCGATCGACCTGTCCGGGCACGCCCTGGACGGCACCGCCTTCGCCGAGGCCCTGCTCGCCGACGAGGCCGTCGCCCTGATGCCCGGGATTGCCTTTGGCGAGAGCCTGCGCCAGGGACTCAGGCTCAGCCTGGTGGCACCGCGGCCGCGCCTGGCCGAGGCCTGCGCCGCCATCCGCCGGGTTGCCTCGCGCTGGGCGACCGCGGCCGCGGAGGCCTGAGACATGTCCGCCTTCCTGATGTCGCTGCGCGACGTGCCGGTCGACGAGTACGAGGAGATCCGCACCCTGCTCGACGACAACCGCATCGAGCACTACCGCACCGAGCCGAGCCGTTGGGGCATCTCGCACGGCGCCATCTGGCTGGTCGAGGACGGTGGGCTGGCGCAGGCGCGGACGCTGCTGGAGGAATATCAGCGAGGCCGGGGCGAACGTGCCCGGGCCGCATTTGCCGAAGCGGCGCAGCGCGGCGAGGTGCCTACCCTCTTTCAGCGCTTCCGCGAACGCCCGCTGGTCAGCGCGGCGCAGTGGCTCGGCCTGCTTGTGGCGCTGGCCCTGTCCATCCTGCCGTTCCTCTGGCTCGCCGGCCTGCTCGGTTGAGCCCGGGTTCGCGCAAACCGTCGGCCCGGGCACGCGGTGTCCAGGGGGGGCGCTGAGCCGTCATGAGCTTCCGGGCTAGAATGCTTGGGTTTGCGCCCTCCTTTCCGCGGCGCGCCAGTCGAATTGCAATGGAGTGTTTCCGATGAGCCAGTCTTCCGATTCCATCGTCATCGTGGGCGCCAAGCGCACCGCCATCGGGTCCTTCATGGGCCAGTTCACGGGCGTGCCGACACCGACCCTCGGCGCCACCGCGATCAAGGCGGCGCTGGAGCAGGCAGGCGTCGCCGCCGCCGACGTCTCCGAGGTGATCATGGGCTGCGTTCTGCCGGCCGGCCTGGGCCAGGCGCCGGCGCGCCAGGCCTCGATCGCCGCAGGGATCCCGGTGGCCAGCGGCTGCACCACGATCAACAAGGTCTGCGGCTCGGGCATGAAGGCGACCATGTTCGGCGCCGACCTGATCCGTGCCGGCTCGGCCAGCATCGTGGTCGCAGGCGGTATGGAGAGCATGACCAATGCCCCGCACCTGCTGAACGGCTCGCGCACCGGCATCCGCTACGGCAGCGCGCAGATGCTCGACCACATGGCCTGGGATGGCCTGACCGACCCCTACCAGGGCCAGGCGATGGGCGTCTTCGGCGAGATGTGCGCCGACAAGTACTCGATGACCCGCGAGGAGCAGGACGCCTTCGCCGCCGAGAGCGTCCGCCGTGCTCAGGCCGCAGTGGCCGCTGGCACCTTCAAGGACGAGATCGCTCCAGTGACGGTCAGCGGCCGCAAGGGCGACGTGATCGTCGACAGCGACGAGCAGCCGGGCAAGTGCATGGTGGACAAGATCCCCTCGCTCAAGCCGGCGTTCAAGAAGGACGGCACGATCACCGCCGCCAGCTCCTCCAGCATTTCCGACGGCGCCGCCGCGCTGGTCCTGATGAGCGCCGGCGAGGCCGGCAAGCGCGGCATCACGCCGCTGGCGCGGATCCTTGGCCATGCCACGCATTCGCAGGAGCCCGAGTGGTTCACCACGGCGCCGGTCTCGGCCATCGAGAAGCTGCTGAAGAAGGTCGGCTGGAGCGTCGGTGACGTAGACCTGTTCGAGGTGAACGAGGCCTTCGCCTGCGTGGCCATGGCCCCGGTCAAGGCGCTGGGCATCCCGCACGAGAAACTCAACGTACACGGCGGCGCCTGCGCCCTCGGACATCCGATCGGTGCCACCGGCGCCCGCCTCATCGTCACCCTGATCCACGCGCTCAAGCGCGCCGGCAAGAAGCGCGGCGTCGCGGCGCTGTGCATCGGCGGCGGGGAAGCGACCGCGATCGCCATCGAACTGGACTGAACCACGGGTTCAAGACGAGCATGTGCCACGACGCGACGCGTTCGCGGCACAGCAACGGTCCGGGCCGGCAGCGCAGGCGGGCCCGGACTTCCAGATCACTGCGCACACCAGCTATGCGAGGAAACGTCATGAAACGTCATCTGCTTCTGGCTCTGGGGGCCGTATCCCTGATCACTCTGGCTGCTTGCCAGCCGCAGCCTGCTGCCGAGAAGGCCAAGGAATCCGCCAAGGAAGCCGCTGAGGCTGCCAAGGAAGCCGGCGGCCACGCTGCGGATGCGGCCAAGGAAGCCGGCCAGGCCGCCGCTGCCGCTACCAGCGACGCCATGGAAGAAGGCAAGCAGATGGCCGATGAGGCCGCTGCCGCCACCAGCGAGGCGGCCGCCGATGTCGCCGACGCCGCCAAGGACATGGCCCAGGACGCCGAAGCCGCCGCCAAGGAAATGAGCGAAGAGGCCAAGGCGATGGCTGCCGAAGCCAAGGCTGCGGCCGAGAAGGAAATGCAAGAGGTCAAGGAAGCCGCCAAGGAAGACTGACCCTCCGCCGCTGCGGGAGGGCTCGCCCTCCCGTGGCTTTGCCATGGACGCAAGGCATGCCGCGCATCGTTTCCCGGATAGACCCCCGCAGCAGCGAGTTCCAGGAGAACCGCCAGCATCTGCTGGACCTGGTGGAGGAGCTTCGCCAGCGCCTGGCCCGCGCCGCCGAGGGCGGTGGGGAGCGCGCGCGTAACAAGCACACCGAACGCGGCAAGCTGCTGCCGCGCGACCGCATCACCGCCCTGCTCGACCCGGGCTCGCCGTTCCTCGAGATCTCGCCACTGGCGGCCGAAGAGATGTACGACGGCGCGGCGCCCGGCGCCGGCCTGGTCGCCGGCATCGGCCGGGTCCACGGGATGGAGGTGATGGTGGTGGCCAACGATGCCACCGTGAAGGGCGGCACCTATTTCCCGATGACGGTGAAGAAGCACCTGCGCGCGCAGGAGATCGCCCGCGAGAACCGTCTTCCCTGCGTCTACCTGGTCGACTCCGGCGGCGCCTTCCTGCCGCTGCAGGACGAGGTTTTCCCGGACAAGGAGCATTTCGGCCGGATCTTCTTCAACCAGGCGCGCCTGTCGGCGGAGAACATCCCCCAGCTCGCCGTGGTCATGGGCTCCTGCACCGCCGGTGGCGCCTACGTGCCGGCGATGTGCGACGAGAGCATCATCGTCAAGGAACAGGGCACGATCTTCCTCGGCGGGCCGCCACTGGTTAAGGCGGCCACAGGCGAGGTGGTCGACGCCGAGACCCTCGGCGGCGCCGAGGTGCACACCACGACCTCGGGCGTGGCCGATCATTTCGCCGAGAACGACCGCCACGCCCTGGCCATCGCCCGCGACGTGGTCCGCCAGTTCAACCGGGTCAAGCCGATGCCGCTGGCCGTGCAGCCGCCGCGCGAGCCGGCCCATCCCACCGAGGAGCTGTACGGCGTGGTGCCGAAGGACACCCGCCGCCCGTTCGACATCCGCGAGGTGATCGCGCGCATCGTCGACGGTAGCGAGCTGCAGGAGTTCAAGGCCCGCTACGGCAAGACCCTGGTCACCGGCTTTGCCCACCTGCACGGCTATCCGGTCGGCATCATCGCCAACAACGGCATCCTGTTCTCGGAAAGCGCGCTGAAGGGCGCGCACTTCATCGAGCTGTGCAACCAGCGCGGGATACCGCTGGTGTTCCTGCAGAACATCACCGGCTTCATGGTCGGCCGCAAGTACGAGAACGCCGGCATCGCCCGCGATGGAGCAAAGATGGTCACCGCCGTGGCCTGCTCCTCGGTGCCGAAGTTCACCGTGGTCATCGGCGGCTCGTTCGGTGCCGGCAACTACGCCATGTGCGGCCGGGCCTATGGCGCCCGCTTCCTTTGGATGTGGCCCAACGCGCGGATCTCGGTGATGGGCGGCGAACAGGCGGCCAGCGTCCTGGCGACGGTGCGTCGTGACGGCATCGAGGCCCAGGGCAAGCAGTGGAGCAGCGAGGACGAGGAGACATTCAAGGCGCCGATCCGCGAGCAATACGAGCGCCAGGGCAGCCCCTACTACGCCAGCGCCCGGCTCTGGGACGACGGAATCATCGATCCAGCCGACACCCGGCGGGTGCTGGGACTGGGCCTATCCGCCTCGCTCAACGCCCCGATCGAACCCGCCCGCTTCGGCGTCTTCCGCATGTAAGCCGGCGCCCAGCGCCCGCCCCGCTCAACAAGGACTTTCCGTGTCTGCCATCGCCCTCCACCACGCCGACGGCGTCAGCACCCTCACCCTGAATCGGGCCAAGGTCCACAACGCATTCGACGACGCCCTGATTGCCGAGCTGACCGAACGCCTGCGCGAGCTGCAGGAAGACGACCGCGTCCGCGCGGTGGTCCTCACCGGCGAGGGCAAGTCGTTCTCGGCCGGCGCCGATCTTGGCTGGATGCGGCGCATGGCCGAGGCCAGCGAGAAGGAAAACCGCAAGGACGCCCGCCAGCTGGCCAAGCTGATGCGCGTACTGAACGGCCTCGACAAGCCGACCATCGCCCGGGTCAATGGCGCGGCCTTTGGCGGCGGCGTCGGCCTCGTCGCCTGCTGTGATATCGCCATCGCCGCCGAGTCGGCCCGCTTCGGACTGACCGAGACCCGCCTCGGCCTCGTACCGGCGGTGATCTCGCCCTATGTCATCGACGCTATCGGCGCGCGCCAGGCGCGGCGCTGGTTTCTTACCGCCGAGACCTTCGACGCCACCACCGCCGAGAAGATGGGCCTGGTGCACCAGGTGGTCGCCGATGCCCAGCTCGATGGCGCGGTGCAGGAGATCGTCGCCCGCCTGCGCGAGGCCGGCCCGCGAGCGGTGATGGAAGCGAAACGCCTTGTAGCGCGGATCGCCCATCCCGAGCCCAAGCTTCGTCGCGAGCTGGACGAAACCAACGCCGACCTGATCGCCACCCTGCGCGTCGGCGAGGAAGGCCAGGAGGGGCTTCAGGCCTTCTTCGACAAGCGCAAGCCGCGCTGGGCGCGCGACTGAGGCCAACATGGATACCCCTGCCCTTGTCTCCAGCGTCCTGATCGCCAACCGCGGCGAGATTGCCTGTCGCATCATCCGCACCTGCCGCCGGCTTGGCATCCGCAGCATCGCGGTCTACTCGGACGCCGATGCCCGCGCCCGGCACGTCAGGCTGGCCGACGAGGCCTGGCATATCGGCGGCTCGCGGCCGGCCGACAGCTACCTGCGCATCGAGGCCGTCCTCGACGCCGCCCGGCGCAGCGGCGCTGCCGCCATCCATCCGGGCTACGGGTTTCTTTCCGAGAACGCCGAGTTCGCCGAGGCGGTGGAGGCCGCAGGCATCGTCTTCATCGGCCCCCGCGCCGCCTCGATGCGCAAGCTCGGCTCCAAGGCCGGCGCCAAGGAACTGATGGCCGAACATGGCGTTCCGGTTGTGCCCGGCTATACCGGCGCCGACCAGGACCCGGCCTTGCTGCGCCGTGAGGCCGGTCGAATCGGCTACCCGCTGATGATCAAGGCCGCCCACGGCGGCGGCGGAAAGGGCATGCGCGTCGTGCGCGAGGACGCCGAGTTCGAGGCGGCGCTGGCCTCCTGCCAGCGCGAGGCCGCCAATGCCTTCGGCCGCGACCGGGTACTGCTCGAGCGCTACATCGAGCAGCCGCGCCACATCGAGTTCCAGATCTTCGGCGACCAGCACGGTGGCCTGCTGCACCTGAACGAACGCGAGTGCTCGGCGCAGCGCCGCTACCAGAAGGTGCTGGAGGAGACCCCCTCGCTGGCGCTGGACGCGGCGCTGCGCGAGAGGATGGGTGCTGCGGCCGTCGCCGCCGGCCGCGCGGTCGACTACATCAACGCCGGCACCGTCGAGTTCATTCTCGGTGCGGACGGCCAGTTCTATTTCATGGAGATCAACACCCGCCTGCAGGTCGAGCATCCGGTCACCGAGTGCGTCACCGGGCAGGACCTGGTCGAATGGCAGCTGCGTGTGGCTTCCGGGCAGCCGCTGCCGCTGTCCCAGGAGGAGATCCGCCCGAGCGGCCATGCGCTGGAGCTGCGTCTGTACGCCGAGGACGCGGATCGCGGCTTCATGCCCGGCTCGGGCACCCTGCACCGCCTCGAGCTGCCCGCGGCCGAAGACGGCGTGCGTATCGATGCCGGCGTCGACGAGGGCGACGCGGTGACGGTCTTCTACGATCCGATGATCGCCAAGCTGATCGTCCACGCCGCCGATCGCCCGGCCGCACTGGCGGCCATGCAGCGTGCCCTTGCCGCCTGCCACGTGGTGGGTACGGCCAGCAACATCGGCTTCCTGGAGAGACTGATCGACCATCCGGCGGTGCGCGAGGCGCGCATCGACACCGGCTACCTCGACCGCCACCTCGACGAGTTCCTGACCCGCCCGGAGCAGCCGCCAATCGCGGTGCTCGCCGCTGCCGCCGCGCTGCGTCTCGACCAGGAGCGGGACCTTGCCGCCGCCCAGGCTGCGGGCGGCCCCGACCCGAACTCACCGTGGGCCCTGGCGGACGGCTGGCGGATCGGCCAGGCCGGCAGCCAGCCGATGAGCCTCAGCTGGCGCCAGGAGCGCTACGAGCTCGCCATCTCCGGGCATGCCGAGGCCTTCGATTTTTCTCACGCCGGCGCTCGCCATGTCGTGCGGCCGACCGCGCGAACGGCGCAGACGCTCTCCTTCGAACTGGACGGGCGGATGCACCGGCTGCCGGCGCGGATCGGTGGCGATGATCTGATCATCCACTTCGAGGGCCGCCGCTACGTCATCGGTACTCCGGCACCTTTCGGCTTCGAGGCCGCAGCCGTCGGCGCCCAGGACAGCCTGCGCGCGCCGATGCCCGGGCGCATCGTCCAGGTGCTGGTCGAGCTGGGTGCCGAGGTCGAGGCCGAACAACCCCTGCTGGTCATGGAGGCGATGAAGATGGAACTCACCCTTCGTGCCCCGCTGGCCGGCACCGTGGCCCAGCTCGAGGCGCGCAACGGCGAGATCGTCGAGGCCGACGCGCTTCTGGTGAAACTCGAGGCGCGGTCGTGAGCGACGAGCGCGTTCGCATCGTCGAGGTGGGGCCGCGCGACGGCCTGCAGAACGAGCCCGGCCGCGTCCCCGCCACCATCAAGATCGAGCTGATCGAACGGCTGGCCGACTGCGGCCTGCCCTGCGTCGAAGCGACCAGCTTCGTCAGTCCCAAGTGGGTGCCGCAGCTGGCCGATGCCGAGGAGGTGTTCCGCGGCATCCGCCAGCGCGAGGGCGTGCGCTATCCGGTGCTGGTACCCAACGAGGCCGGCTATCGGCGCGCCCGGGAGTGCGGCGCTGAGGAGATCGCCATCTTCGCCGCCGCCTCCGAAGCCTTCAGCCGCAAGAACATCAATGCCGGTATCGCCGAGAGCCTGGAGCGCTTCCGTCCGGTGATGGAGCAGGCCCGCGCTGACGGCGTCGCCGTCCGTGGCTATGTCTCCACCGTGCTCGGCTGCCCCTACCAGGGCGAAGTACCGGTGGCCGAGGTGGTCCGCGTCGCCGCCGCCCTGCACGCCATGGGCTGCTATGAGATCTCGCTCGGCGACACCATCGGCGCCGGCACCCCGCGCCAGGCCCGGCAGATGCTTGAGGCGGTCGCCGCCGAGGTGCCGATGCAGGCGCTGGCCGCGCACTTCCACGATACCCGCGGCCAGGCCCTGGCCAATCTCTACGCCTGCCTCGAAGCCGGCGTGCGCGTAGTCGACGCCTCGGTCGGTGGACTCGGCGGTTGTCCTTACGCGCCCGGCGCCAGCGGCAATGTGGCCACAGAGGACGTGGTCTACATGCTGGAAGGCTGTGGCCTCGACAGCGGCGTAGACCTGTCCGCGCTGATCGAGACCGCCCGCTGGATCAGCGGCCGCCTTGATCGCGAGGTGGGCTCCCGGGTAGGCCGCGCCGGCTCCTTCGACGCCTCGCCCCGGGCTTGCTGAGCGCAGCACGTCGGGCCCTTGCAACGGGCGCCGTTTTAGCCGCTAGACTGGCCGCATGACCCGCCCCGCCCCGGACCTCGCCGGCAACACCGCGCCGTCTCCCGAGATGGATGCGGCCGCCGAGGTCGAACGCCTGCGTGACGCCCTGGTCGAGGCACGTTCCAGCCTTGCCACCCTGATCGACGCCGTGCCTGACGCGGTCAGCGTACTGGCCAGCGACGGTAGCATCCGCGAGGTCAACCTCGCCGCCTGCGAGGGCTTCGGGCGGAGCCGGGAGGAGCTGGTCGGCATGCGTATCTACGAGCTCAGCCCCGACATCCCACCCGATCGGATCCAGCAGGTCATCTTCGACCACGACGACGGCGAGCCGTTCGTCCATGTCACCGACAATGTCCGCGCCGACGGCAGCCGGTTCCCGGTCGAGGTGCATTCGCGGGTCTTCCTGCTCCACGGCGCGCCGCATGTGCTGGCGGTGGCGCGCGACATCACGCGGCGACGGGAGGAGGAGGCCCAGCGACGCGAGAGCGAGACCCGCTACCGCGACCTGCTGAGGGCGATGGACAAGGGTGTGGTGGTGCAGGATGCCGAGGGCCGCATCAACTCGGTCAATCCGGCGGCCTGCCGGATGTTGCGGCGGAGCGAGGAGGAATTGCTCCGCGGCGACCTGGCCGGCGGAACCTGGCGCTTCCTCTCCCAACAGGGAGAACCGCTGGCGCAGGAGGAGCTTCCTGCCTGGCGGGCTTTGCGCGAGGGACGCACCATCGAGAACACCGTGGTCGGCGTGTTCGACCCTGAGGCCCAGTGGCGCAGCTGGCTCAGCGTCACCTCCACGCCGATTGCCCGCGATCCGGGCGGCGAGCCGTTCCAGGTCATCTCAACCTTCGATGACATCACCGTCCTGGTCCGGGACAGCGAGCTGTTCCTGCGCACCCAGCAGCTGGCCCGGATCGGCAGCTGGGCGCTGGATCCGCGCAGCGGCGAGATGTTCTGGTCGCTTCCGCTTTACAAGATGCTGGGCGTGCACGAGTCGGAGCCGGTCGACCAGGACCGTCTGCTCGCCCATATCGCCGAGGCGGAGCGCGAGACGCTGGGCCTGGCGCTGGCCGAGGCGCGCCGCGACGGTGTCGCCTTCGACATCGAATGCCGAACGCTGTCGCGCCGCGGCAGCCACCGCTGGGCGCGGATCATCGGCGAAGCGCAGCTGCGCGACGGCAGCGTCTTCGAGGTCAGCGGGACGCTGCAGGACATCACCAAGGACAAGCTGCTCGAGGACACCCTGCGCCGCCAGGGGCTCAGCGACCCCCTGACCGGCCTTGCCAACCGCGAGGCCCTGGTCGAGCGTCTGGGCAACGCCCTGCACCAGGCCCGCATGGAAAACGGTCCCGCCATCCTGCATGTCGATCTGGACCGCTTCAAGGTCGTCAACGACCTGCTCGGCCACGAGAACGGCAATGCCCTGGTGCGCGCCGCGGGCGTGCGCCTAGCGAAGCTGGTCGACGAGTCGGTCACGGTCGGTCGGCTCGAGGGTGACGAGTTCATGCTGGTGCTGTCGACCGGTGGACTGCCTGCCGCGGAGGCCCTGGCCGGGCAGATCAATCAGGCCTTCCACGCCCCCTTCCTGCACGAAGGGGAGGAATTCTCGATCACCGCCTCGATCGGCATCGCCCGTTTTCCCGGGGATGGCGCCACCGTTCAGCAGCTGATGCAGAACGCCGACGCCGCGATGGCCGAGGCCAAGCGCCGCGGCCGCGACACCTGGCAGGCCTTCAACCCGGCGCTGGCCCAGCAGCTGTCCGATCGCCTGGTACTGGAAACCCAGCTGCGCCGCGCGCTGGAACAGGACGAATTCCACCTTGTGTACCAGCCGCAGGTAGATCTTGCGGACGGTTCGCTGTTGCAGGTCGAGGCGCTGCTACGCTGGAACAACCGGCTGCTGGGACCGATGCGTCCGGATCTGTTCATCCCGGTTGCAGAAACCACCGGCGACATCGTGCGCATCGGCGCCTGGGTGATCGACGAGGCCTGCCGTCAGCTGACCGCATGGCGCGCGCAGGGCCTCTCCCTGCGTCGGGTCGCGGTCAACGTCAGCTACCGGCAGTTCCTCAATGAGGACTTCGAGCAGCATGTGCTCGGCGCCCTGCGCCGCTACGGCCTTGACGGCGACAGCCTGGAGCTGGAGATCACCGAGCGGGTGCTGCTCGAGGACGACGGCGACGTGGTAGACACCCTGCAGCATCTGAAGTCGCAAGGCGTGGCGATCAGCATCGACGACTTCGGCGAGGGATACAGCTCGCTGGGCTATCTCAAGCGCCTGCCCATCGACGCCCTCAAGATCGGCCACCATTTCATGCGCGAGGTACCGGCCAGCGCGACCGATGCGGTGATCTGCCGCTCGATCATCCAGATCGCCCACAGCCTCGGGCTGACCGTGGTCGGCGAAGGCGTCGAGCACGATGCCCAGCGTCGCTTCCTGCTCGAGCACGGCGCCGACCTGGCCCAGGGCTATCTGTTCGCGCGGCCGCTGCCGGCCAGCGAGCTGGCCGCCTATCGCCCGCCCGGCGAGACGGCCTGATCGGCAGCGCGGAAGTCCACCAGCCTTGCGGTAGACTTCCGGGCTTTTCCAGGAGGACAGGGCCATGAAGCTCGATCAGGTCAAGGCGATCATCACCGGCGGCGCGTCCGGACTCGGGCACGCGGTCGCCCAGCATCTGGCCAAGGCGGGCGCCGCGATCAGCCTGTTCGACGTCAACCAGGAGAAGGGCGAGGCCGCAGCCCGTGCGCTCGGTGCCAAGGCGCGCTTCGCGCGCGTCGACGTCACCGACGAGGCCGCGGTCAGCGCAGCCGTCGCCGCGGCGGCAGAGGCCATGGGCGGCCTGAATGTCGCCATCAACTGCGCCGGCGTGCTCGGCGCCGGACGCGTGCTGGGCAAGGAAGGCCCGATGGCGCTGTCCCAGTTCGAGACCACCGTGCGCATCAACCTGGTCGGCAGCTTCAACGTGGCCAAGGCCGCCGCCGCGCAGATGCAGGGCAATGAGCCCGGCGAGGACGGCGAGCGCGGCGTGGTGATCCACACCGCCTCGATCGCTGCCTACGAAGGCCAGATCGGCCAGGCCGCCTACTCGGCCTCCAAGGGCGGCGTGGTCGGCATGACCCTGCCGATGGCCCGCGAGTTCGCCCGCATCGGCGTGCGCGTGATGACCGTTGCCCCCGGCGTGTTCCACACCCCGATGGTCGACGGCATGCCGCAGGCGGTCTACGACTCGCTCTGCGCCCAGGTCCCCTACCCCTCGCGCCTCGGCCGCGGCGAGGAATTCGCCGACACCGTCGCCTTCATCCTCGGCAACCGCTACCTCAACGGCAGCGTGATCCGCGTCGACGGCGCCGTGCGGCTGGCGCCGAAGTGAGACTGTGATTCGTGATTCGTGATTCGTGATTCGAAGAAGCACGTGATCGCCATCGTATCGTTTCACCTTGAGCTTCGCCCCGGCGAGAACGACTCGCTTCCTCCTCAACCAATCACCAATCACCAATCACCAATCACGGCTCTTACATGAAAGCCTCCGAAGTCAAACGCGGCAACGTCATCGAACACATCAACGGCATCTACCAGGTGCGCGATATCGAGCGCAGCGCGCCGACCGCGCGCGGTGGCAACGTGACCTTCCGCTTTACGCTGTACAGCATCCCCGGCGGGCAGAAGCTGGACCTCTCGCTGCGCGCCGATGACGACCTGAAGGAAGTCGACCTCGTCCGCCGCGCCTCGACCTTTTCCTACAAGGAAGGCGAGGCCTTCGTGTTCATGGACAGCGAGGACTACACGCCGTACCAGCTCGACGCCGATGTGGTCGGCGAGGCCGCGGGCTACATCACCGAGGGTCTGGAAGGCTGCTTCGTGGCGGTGATCGACGACCAGCCGGTCGCCCTGCAGCTGCCGCCGACGGTGACCCTCGAAGTGGTCGACACCGCGCCCGAGATGAAGGGCGCCACCGCGACCAAGCGGCCGAAGCCGGCCACCCTGAACACCGGCATCGAGATCCAGGTGCCCGAATACATCACGGTCGGCGAGAAGATCCTGGTCAGCACCCTCAGCGGCGAGTTCTCCGGCCGGGCCTGAACGCGCGCTGGCCCGGGCACGTCCGTCCGGGTCACTGCCAGCCGCTCGGGGCGTCACGATAGGCAGCTGTCGTGTTGCCCAAGGAGGATAGGTGGACATCGCGCTGTGGATCCTTGCCGGCTTGATGGTGCTGCTGGGCATCGCCGGCATCGTCCTGCCGGCCCTGCCCGGCGTCGCCCTGGTCTGGGCTGGCCTGCTGGTCGGTGCATGGGCCGATGGTTTCACCCACGTCGGCTGGGGCGTGCTCGCCGTATGCACCGCGCTGATGCTGTTCGCCCTGCTCGTCGACCTCGTCGCGGGGGTGCTGGGTGCAAAGCGCCTGGACGCCCACTGGCTGGCGCTGGTCGGCGCCGGGGTCGGCACCGTGCTCGGCCTGTTCACCGGCCTCATCGGACTGATCTTCATGCCCCTGCTCGGCGCGATCACCGGAGAGTGGATCGCCCGCCACCGCGAGCCGGGCATCGCCCGCCGCGCGGCCCGGGTCGGTGTCGCCACCTGGATCGGGATGCTGGTCGGCACTGCGGTGAAGATCGCCTGCGCCTTCATGATGCTCGGCCTGTTCGCGGCCGCGATGCTGATCTGATCGCCTGCGGGCGCGAACGAGTCCGACCGGACACCCTTCCAGCCCGGAGCTGGCGCCTTCGCGCAGCAACTACCACCCCGACCCACAGCGAGCGCTCCCTTCGGGCGCGATGCAGACCTTCCGCAAAACCCGAACGTAGGAGCCAGCTTGCTGGCGATCCTCCCGTCCGGGGGCGCCTATCGCCAGCAAGCTGGCTCCTACATTCAACGGCGATGCAAGGTCCGGTCTGCGCCGCCAAGTAGACCTTGCCGCAGTCAAATTGTGGGAGCGCCCTCGGGCGCGACCGCTGCGCTACGGATTCACCACAGACCGAGGCCACAGCGAATTTCCGCAGTCGCGCCCAAGGGCGCTCCCACAGTCGGGCTTCGTTGGGCGTCGGCGAAGCCCCATAGGGTGTGCCTTGGCGCACCGATACGGGCATTCGGACGGTATGCCCGGTGCGGCGAGCCGTACCCTATGAATGTCCGCTTCGCGCCCGTTGTTCGCGTCCGCCGAATGCCCCCAGGCCTGCACGGCCCGGGCCGGCTCAGAACCAGCCCCAGGCCAGGTCCTCGAATTGGGCCTCCCAGTCGGCGCCGGTTTCGGCGCCGCGCCCGAGGGCGATGACTACGCCGCTTCGGCCGGCGATCACCGGGTGTCCCGGATGGTCCCGCACGCTGGCTGACTGCCCGGGCAGCGGCTGACCACGGTCATCGGCCAACCAGAATCCGCACCAGCCATCGTCGCGGACGTGCAGGTGGACGCGGTAGTCGACCTCGTCCCGCAGTCCCTCGTCGAGCAGCCGCGCCTCGCGAAACAGGAAGTTTCCGCCGGGCCAGAAGCTCTCGATCTGGGCACCGCGGGCGCCGCCGAAGCGGTCCCCGGGGGCGCCGGGGAAGCTGGCCGGTCGCAGGGCCTGCGAGGTGTCGCCCCAGGTCAGGCCACGGCCCGAGATGGTCCGCGGTACGCCCTCGGCGTCGCGCCCCAGTTCGGCGCGCAGGACAACGGCGAAATGCGAGGCAGGCGAAGCGGCCTGCATGCCCTCGCTGCGGAAGCGGAAGCAGAGCCACTGGGTGGTCGCGCCATCCGGCCGTGCGACCTCCGGCACCTCGAAGAAGTGCCGGCTGGCCTCGTGGTCGCGGCGGAAGACGAATCGGGCCATTGCCGCCGCAGGAAAGGGATCAGTGCTGGTGGCCGCCCGGACCGTGGATATGGCCGTGAGCGATCTCCTCCTCGCTGGCCTCGCGCACCTCGACCACCTCGATGGCGAAGTTCAGGTTCTGGCCGGCCAGCGGATGGTTGCCATCGACGGTCACCTGGTCATCGCTGACCTCGGTCACGGTCACCGACATCACGCCCTGCGGGCCGCGGGCCTGGAACTGCATGCCGACCTCGATGCTGTCGACGCCCTGGAAGGCCGAGCGCGGCACGGCCTGGATCATGCCCTCGTGGCGCTCCCCATACCCCTCGGACGGCTCGACCTTGACCTCGAAGCGCTCGCCGGGCTTGCGACCAGCCATGGCGTTCTCGAGGCCGGGAACGATGGTGCCGGAACCATGCAGGTAGGCCAGCGGCTCGCGACCGCTGGAGGTGTCGATGACCTCGCCGGCGTCGTTGGTCAGCGTGTAGTGGAAGGAAACAGCGGTATTCTCGGCGATCTGCATGGGGTGCCCTCGATATCGAAACGGTTCCGCCCGCGGCGGATGACCGACCACCGTAGTGCATCCACGGGGCTCTGGCAAACAGCGGAATCGGACTGGATGCCCGGGCTCTGCTAGAATTCCGGGTCTTTTTTCCGGCCGGCGGCCCCGCCCCGGCCCAGCACGGGAGAGCCCATGGCGCACGCAGACCTGCTCAAGTCACTCGGACTTGGCGAGTTCAATTCCGGAACGTACCTCGGCAACGGCGAGTGGTCCAAGACCACCGACGCCGGCCTGATCGAGGCCAACAACCCCAGCTCCAACGAGGTCATCGCCAAGGTCCACGCCAGCAGCGAGGCCGACTACGAGCGGATGATGGAGCGCGCCCTGGCCGCGCAGGTCGCCTGGCGCAACCTGCCCGCGCCGCGCCGCGGCGAGGCCGTGCGCCTGTGTGGCGACGCCCTGCGCCGGCACAAGGATGCGCTCGGCACCCTGGTCAGCCTCGAGATGGGCAAGATCAAGCCCGAGGGCGACGGCGAGGTGCAGGAGATGATCGACATCGCCGACTTCGCGGTCGGCCAGTCGCGCATGCTCTACGGCCTGACCATGCATTCCGAACGCCCGGGCCACCGCATGTACGAGCAGTGGCACCCGATCGGCCTTGTGGGAATCATCAGCGCCTTCAATTTCCCGGTCGCGGTCTGGGCCTGGAACGCGTTCATCGCAGCGGTCTGTGGTGATGTCTCGATCTGGAAGCCCTCGCCGAAGACGCCGCTGACCGCCATCGCCTCGATGAAGATCTGCAACGAGGCCCTGCGCGAGGCCGGCTTCCCGGACATCTTCTTCCTGTTCAACGACGCCGGCACCGAGCTGGCCGCGCGCTTCGTCGACGACACCCGCATTCCGCTGATCAGCTTCACCGGCTCGACCCGGGTCGGCCGCCAGGTCGGTGTGCAGGTCGCCAAGCGCATGGGTCGCTCCCTGCTGGAGCTGGGCGGCAACAACGCGATCATCGTCGACCAGACCGCCGACCTGAAGCTGGCCATTCCGGCCATCGTCTTCGGCGCCGTCGGCACCGCGGGCCAGCGCTGCACCACCACGCGCCGCCTGTTCGTGCACAGCTCGATGCATGACGAGCTGGTGGAGAAGCTGGTGGCCGCCTACCAGCAGGTCGAGAAGCGCATCGGCGACCCGACCGACCCGGCCACCCTGATGGGACCGCTGACCGACCAGGCCTCGGTGCAGCGCTATCTGGCCGCGATCGAGAGCGCCAAGAAGGCCGGCGGTACCCTGCGCACCGGCGGCAAGGTGCTCGACCGCCCGGGCAACTTCGTCACCCCGGCGATCATTACCGGGGTCGGCAACGACTGTGAAGCCGTGCAGACGGAAACTTTCGCGCCGATTCTGTATGTTATGCCCTTCGAGGAACTGGACGAGGCCATTGCGATGCAGAACGCAGTCCCGCAGGGCCTGTCCTCGGCGATCTTCACCCTGAACGTTCGCCATGCCGAGCAGTTCCTATCGGCCTCCGGATCCGATTGCGGCATTGCCAACGTCAACATCGGCACCTCGGGCGCCGAGATCGGTGGCGCCTTCGGTGGTGAGAAGGAGACCGGCGGCGGCCGTGAGTCGGGCTCGGACGCCTGGAAGGCCTACATGCGCCGCCAGACCAACACCATCAACTACACCGACGCGCTGCCGCTGGCCCAGGGCATCAAGTTCGACTTCTAGGAATCGCCATGAACGCCACCCAGCGCACCAGCACCGCGGCCATCATCAGCCTTGTCTTCGGCATCGTGTCGTGGATCGCGCTGCCGCTGCTGGGCGCGCTGGTGGCCATCGTCGCGGGCCACATGGCCCGCGCCGAGATCCGCAGGGAACGGATCGACGGCGACAACCTGGCCCTGATCGGCCTGGTGCTGGGCTATCTCAACATCGGGCTGACCATCCTCCTCTTCCTTGCCGTGGTCTTCGGCGTGCTCAGCCTCGGGGTGCTGGCAGCGCTGGGCGGAGCCGGCTGAGATCACAGACACCCCGTGTATCCCCTCTTCCGACCCTTCCTCTTCTCGCTCGATCCCGAGCGTGCCCATGCGCTTGGCCTGAAGGCCATCGACACCGCCTGGCGCCTCGGCCTGCGGCCCCTGGTCGCCCTTCAGCCCAGGCCGCTCAAGACCAAGGCGTTCGGACTCGAGTTCCCGAACCCCGTCGGCCTCGCCGCGGGTATGGACAAGAACGGCGAGTACATCGACGCCCTGGCCGCGCTCGGCTTCGGCTTCATCGAGATCGGCACGACCACGCCGCGCCCGCAGGAGGGCAATCCGAAGCCGCGCATGTTCCGCCTGCCGCGCGCCCAGGGCGTGATCAACCGGCTCGGTTTCAACAACGCCGGCGTCGACGCGCTGGTGCGCAATGTGGAGGCAAGCCGCTTCACCGGCATCCTCGGCATCAACATCGGCAAGAACCGGGACACCAGCAACCAGAACGCAGTCAACGACTACCTCTACTGCCTGCAGAAGGTCTACCCGCTGGCGAGCTACGTCACCATCAACATCTCCAGCCCCAACACCCAGGGGCTGCGTGACCTCCAGGGCGAGGACGCGCTGCGACGGCTTCTCGGCCGCCTGCGCGACGCTCAGGAGACGCTCGGCTCGCGCACCGGCACGCGCAAGCCGATGCTGGTGAAGATCGCACCCGATCTCGACGACGGCGCCATCGACAACATCGCCAAGGTATTGACCGAGGCGAAGGTCGACGGGGTCATCGCCACCAACACCACGGTGAGCCGAACCGAGGTCGAAGGCCAGCCACACGCCAGCGAGGAAGGCGGGCTATCCGGCAAGCCGCTCTACGGCCACAGCACCTACGTGCTGCGTCGCCTGCGCGCGCACCTGCCGAAGTCGATGCCGGTGATAGGCGTCGGCGGCATCCTGAGCGGTGCCGACGCGGCCGGAAAGATTGCCGCGGGAGCAACCCTGGTGCAGATGTATACCGGCCTGATCTACCGCGGCCCGGACCTGGTCCGCGAGTCCGTCGATGCCATCCGCCGCCGCCGCGAGGCGCCCAGCAGCACCGGGTGACCCTCGTCGCCCTGGCCCGCCTCCGAAGCGCGGCGCCCTTGAACCTACAGATTCACTGATGCAGCCGCCGATGGATTCCCTGCCCGAGATGAGCGGCTACCTGCTCCGCGAGAATGCCCCGCTTCAGGCGCGCAACACCTTCGGCGTGCCGGCCACCGCCGACCTGCTCGCCGAGGTGCGCAGCCTGGAAGGCCTGCAGCAGCTGCTCGATGCGCCCTTCGTGCAGGGCCTGCCGATGCTGGTGCTCGGCGAGGGCAGCAACCTGCTGCTGGTCGGCCGGGTGCCGGGCCTGGTGCTGAGCCTTGGATTGCCCGGGCTGAAGGTGATCGACGAGGACGCCGGACGCGTTCGCGTGCTGGCCGAGGCCGGCGAGCGCTGGGACGACCTGGTCCGATGGAGCGTCGGCCGGGGCCTGCACGGCCTGGAGAACATGGCCCTGATCCCGGGTTCGGTGGGCGCCTGCCCGATCCAGAACATCGGTGCCTACGGGGCCGATGTCTCGCAGACACTGGCCTGGGTCGAGGCCTGGGACCTCGATACCCGGCGACTGCGCCGACTCGACCGGACCGAGTGCGCCTTCGGCTATCGCGACTCGCGGTTCAAGCGCGAATCCGGACGCTGGATCATCCTGCGCGTTGCCTTCGACCTGCAGCGCGAGGCGCCGCTGCGCCTCGACTATCCCGGCGTGCGGGAAGAGCTGGCGGTGATCGGCGTCGATCCGCCGCGACCGCTGCACGTGGCCGAGGCCATCTCGCGCATCCGCGCGCGCAAGCTGCCCCTGCCCGCCCTGCTCGGCAACGCCGGCAGCTTCTTCAAGAATCCCGAGATCCCCGGCGCGCGGATCGAGGCGATGCTGGAGCGGCATCCCGGCATGCCGAACTGGCCGGCCGCCGAGGGCCAGGTCAAGCTATCCGCTGGCTGGCTGATCGAGCAGGCCGGCTGGCGCGGATTCCGAGAGGGCGATGCCGGGGTCGCCGAGCAGCACGCCCTGGTCCTGGTCAACCACGGCCGCGCCGATGGCGCGCAGATCCTCGAGCTCGCCCGGCGCATCGCGGCCTCGGTGCGCGAGCGCTTCGGGGTCGATCTCGAGCCCGAGCCACGCCTGGTGGGCGCCAGCTGGTGAACCCGGCCGGGGAAGGCCAGCTACTGACCACCCGGGCCGCCCTGCTGATGGTCGGAGCCGCCCTGCTGTTCGGAGCCATGGTGATTACCATCCGCCTGGCCTCCCACCACATGCATCCGTTCGAGGTGGCCTTCATGCGCAACCTGTTCGGCCTGCTGTTCGCCCTGCCCCTGCTGGCCCGGGCCGGCCTCGGCCTGCTCCGCACCGACAAGCTCTCGCTGTACTTCCTGCGCTGCGGCATCGGCATCGTCTCGATGCTGTGCGGCTTCTGGGCGATTGCCCACCTGCCGCTGGCCCAGGCCGTGGCGATCTCCTACTCGACGCCGATCTTCATCACGATCGGCGCGGTGCTGGTGCTTGGCGAGGTGGTCCGGGCGCGGCGCTGGACCGCAGTGGCGCTCGGCTTCATCGGCGTGATGGTCATCGTGCGTCCCGGCGCCGAGGGATTCAGCTACGCCAGCCTCGTTGCGCTCACCGCGGCGATTGCCAGCGGCATGGTGGCGATCAGCATCAAGATCCTCTCGCGCACCGAACCGGCCGACGCCATCGTCCTGTTCACCACCCTGATCTGGGTGCCGCTGTCTTTCGTCCCGGCCCTGTTCGTGTGGGTCTGGCCTTCACCCGCAGGCTGGATGTGGGGGGCCCTGTCGGGTCTGTTCGGCACCGCCGCCCACTGGTTCTGGACCCGCGCGCTGCGCGCGGGCGACGCCTCCGCACTGACCCCGATCAGCTTTCTGCAGCTGCCGGTGGTGGCGGTGCTGGCCTGGTGGCTGTTCGCCGAAACGCCCGACGTGTTCACCCTGGCGGGGTCGGCGGTGATCTTCATCAGCACCGCCTATATCGCAAGGCGCGAGGCCGTTCTCGCCAAACGCGCCCTGCACGCCGCCCAGGCGCCGACGCCCCCGCGGTAGGCGCGGCGCGAGGTCTGCTTCGGGCGCGAACCGGACATTCATAGGGTGCGGCTTGCCGCACCGGGCGTACCGTCCGAACGCCCATATCTGTGCGCCAAGGCACCCCCTATAGGCCTTCGCCGACCCCCAACGGTGCCCGACTGTGGGAGTGCCCTTGGGCGCGACCGCGGCGCTACAGATTCACCTCAGACCGCGGCCAGAGCGGAACCCCGCGGTCGCGCCCAAGGGCACTCCCACAATTTGACTGCGGCAAGGCCTGCTTTGCGGCGCAAACCGGACCTTGCAGCACCGTTGCGTGTAGGAGCAAGCTTGCTGGCGATCGTCCCGTCCGGGGCGCCTATCGCCAGCAAGCTGGCTCCTACATTTGGGATCTGCGGAAGGTCTGCTTTGCGCCCTATCCGGCCTCCGCCACGCCTCTGCTCAGGCAGCGTCGGAGCGGCCGAAGCGGCGTTCGACGTAGTCGTCGATGATCTGCACGAACTCGCGGGCGATGTGCTCACCGCGCAGGGTCATGGCCTTGCTGCCGTCGATGAACACCGGGGCGGCCGGCGCTTCGCCGGTGCCGGGCAGGGAGATGCCGATGTTGGCGTGCTTGCTTTCACCCGGGCCATTGACCACGCAGCCCATCACGGCGAGCGTCAGGCTCTCGGCGCCGGGGTGCGAGATGCGCCAGGTCGGCATGCGCGCGCGAACGTGCTCCTGGACGGTCTGCGCCAGCTCCTGAAAGAAGCTGCTGGTGGTGCGGCCGCAGCCGGGACAGGCGGTGACCATCGGGGTGAAGGCGCGCAGGCCCATGGTCTGCAGCAGCTCCTGGGCGACGATGACCTCCTGGGTGCGCGATGCGCCGGGTTCCGGGGTCAGCGAGATGCGGATCGTGTCGCCGATCCCTTCCTGCAGCAGGACCGCCAGCGCCGCGGCCGAGGCCACCATGCCCTTGCTGCCCATTCCCGCCTCGGTCAGTCCAAGGTGCAGGGCGCAGTCGCTGCGCCGGGCCAGCTCGCGGTAGACCGCGATCAGCTCCTGCACGCCGCTGACCTTGGCCGAAAGCACGATGCGCTCGGCCGGCAGGCCGATGTCCATCGCCTTGGCCGCGGAATCGACGGCCGAGCGGACCAGAGCCTCGCGCATCACCGCGCCAGCGTCCCAGGGTTCGGCACGGGCGGCGTTCTCATCCATCAGGGCCTGGGCGAGGCTCTGGTCAAGGGAGCCCCAGTTGACGCCGATTCGCACCGGTTTGTCCCAGCGCAGCGCGGTCTCGATCATGCTGGCGAACTGCAGATCCTTCTTCTTTCCGAAGCCCACGTTTCCCGGGTTGATCCGGTACTTGGCCAGCGCTTCGGCGCAGCCGGGCTCGTCGGCCAGAAGCTGGTGGCCGTTGTAGTGGAAGTCACCGATCAGCGGCACCGAGACGCCCATCATGGCCAACCGGTCGCGGATCCGCGGCACGGCGGCGGCAGCCTCCCGCGTATTGACCGTGATCCGCACCAGCTCGGAACCGGCACGGGCCAGTTCGCTGATCTGCTTCGTGGTCGACTGCACATCGGCCGTGTCGGTATTGGTCATCGACTGGACCACGACCGGCGCACCGCCGCCCATGGTCACCCCGCCGATGCGGACCTGGCGCGTGCCGTGCCTGGGCTGGGTGCCGAGCGCAGAGGGTGTCGGGCTCACGCCGC
Organism: Pseudomarimonas salicorniae; assembly: GCF_023156535.1. Classification (GTDB taxonomy): domain Bacteria; phylum Pseudomonadota; class Gammaproteobacteria; order Xanthomonadales; family Xanthomonadaceae; genus Pseudomarimonas; species Pseudomarimonas salicorniae. Next base: position 302,258 of record NZ_JALNMH010000003.1, read on the forward strand.
ACCTCCGCTGCGCTGGGCGGTCAGGAGCACATAGTCGCCCGCATTCTCGGCGACGGTGGGGGATTCGGCCATCTCTCGCATGCTCACCGGTTCGTCGAGGTCGCTCATGTCGGGCACGCGCAGCACCTCGATCTGCTGCGCACCGGCCTCAATCGTGCCGGCGGCCGAGAAGTGCAGCGCACCGTTGGCCTCGCCGTGCACCGGCTGGTACTCGATACCGCGAAGCGGCAGCCGCCCCTCGCCGTCGAGCAAGCGCAGGGCGACCGGACGCACGCGACGCGAAAGGAGCTGGACGCCGGCATCGACGCAGCCGTCGGCGTCGTAGCGCAGCCAGCGGATCACCCCGAGCAGCCACTGCCGCTCTTCGCCTTCTTCCGGCACCGAAAGGCCGATCAGCTCGCCCACCCGCGCCTTGACGCCCTCCTCGGCTTCCCAGTGCAGGTGGTAGCCACCCAGACTCTGGTCGGCGACCACCGCGGACTGCAGCGGGATCCGGCCAGCGTCGACCGCGGCATGCGCCCAGACGGCGCGCTGCGGCGCCTTGCTGTCGGGCGCTGATTCCTCGCTGTCGCCTGCCTGCCGCAGAAAGGTATCGAAATCGACCAGGCCCGCCAGGTGGAAGTGCAGACCCGACAGGCCGATCGCCGTGTCGAGCTGGTGCTGGGCGGCCAGTCGGGTGTTGCGCCGGGACTGGCTGCGCCCCCAGCCGCCACGCAGGCGCGACAGCAACTCAGCCGGCATGGACCTGGGCTTGCCATCGCTGCCCCGGATCTCCACCTGATCGCCTTGCGCCCCGGCGAGGGCGGCGTCGATCTGTTCGCGCAGCGTCGCGACGCTGATCCAGAGCCGGGCGGTGTCGTCATCCTCACGCTCGCTGGCGATGTAGCCCGGGCCGCGATCGCTGTCCAGCGGAACGGCCAGGTCATCCTCCTGCTCGCGCTTCTCGGTGATCGAAACATGACCCGCGAGCTGGGGACCGAGCTCGGCCAATTCGCCCTGCTCGCGCTGCGAGAAGCGATACGGATTGGACACTGCGATCAGGAGCGCATGAGCGTAGATCGATCTCGGGCTCAGCGCCTGTTTCGCGCCAGCGTCGTCGACCGCCTTGTCCTGCAGTCGCACCGACTGCGCGAACGCGTAGAGGCGATGCAGCTGCAGCCAGATTCCCGGTGGCGGCTGACGATAGACGAAGTACGCGTGGGCCAGGCAGCGCGCCGTGTGGAAGAGGGCACGTTCTAGGGCAAGCGCCACGTTTCCACCGCGCAGCAGCGGCACCTTGCCGGCCGGCGCGCAGTACTCGACCAGGGCAAGCCGGTATCCGAGGGCAGTCTCGTGTTCAATCAGCTGCAGCCGGTCGAACAGCCGCGCCTTCGGCGGCGGCAGCGGAATCGGGCTGCTCTGGCACTGTTTGAGCAGGGTCTGCATAACCTCGAGCAACATCGGCCGGAGGATTTCCATCACCGCCAGACGCTGGCCGCCATCGAGTCGCTGGCCGCGCAGGTTCACCAGCGCCTTCTCCAGCATGTCCCCGGTCACCGCCTGGTTGGCCCTCGGCAGCGCATTGACCCAGGCCGAGGCGCGTCGCGGATCGGCGGGGAAACTGTCCGCGCCGGGCGCCGAGCGCGGAGCAAGTCCGTCGAGGAGATCGCTGTATGGCTGGCTCATTGGGGGAAGTCCGGTAGCAACCCGCATAGCTTAAGCGTTGTGCGGTGAACAGCGTAATGCCGGCAGCCGCTTCGACCCCGCGGGTGAAATGCCCTTCGCTAGGCTGATATGATCGGGACGGGGCTCAGCGCTGGGGGGCGCAGCATGACGGAACGATTCCGCATTGCGGTCGTAGGATCGGGACCAGGAGGACTGTCCGCCGCAGCGCGGGCCGCGGAGCGCGGGATTCCCCACGTCCTGCTCGAGTCCGAAGCCCATCTTTCGAACACCATCTACCGCTACCAGAAGGGCAAGCACGTCATGGACGAGCCCGGCATCCTGCCGCTGCGCTCGCCCCTGCCCTTCACCGCGGGCAGCCGCGAAGTGATCCTCGGCGCCTGGGACGATGGCGTTGCCGCGCTGAAGGTCAACGTCCGGCACGGCGCCGAGGTGACCGCCATCAAGAAGCAGGAGGCCGGGCACTTCGTCATCACCACGCGGGCCGGCACGTACGAGGCCGACAACGTGATCCTCGGCATCGGCCTGCAGGGCAACATCCGCAAGCTCGGCGTGCCGGGCGAGGACCTGCCCTTCGTCCAGTACCAGCTGGATGACCCCGACGAATACGCCGGCGAGACCATCGTCGTCATCGGCGCCGGCGATGCCGCCATCGAGAACGCGGTCGCCCTGTCGAAACAGAACGAGGTGATCATCGTCAACCGGCGCGACGAGTTCGCCCGCGCCAAGCAGGGCAACCTGGACCTGATCCTCAAGCACATCGACGATGGCAGCATCACCTGCTACTACGGCGCCGCACCGGAGAAGGTCGAAGCGCTCAGCGTCGGCCGCAAGCCGGGACGCATCGTGCTTGCCACGCCCAAGGGCCGCGCGCAGATCCTCTGCGACCGGGTCATCGGCCGCCTGGGGGCCACCGCGCCGCGCGGCTTCGTCGAGTCGACGGGCGTGCAGTTCCCGAGCAAGGATCCGGCCTCCGTGCCGGCCATCAGCCCGCAGTACGAGAGCAACGTCAAGGGCCTCTACATCGTCGGCGCCCTGGGCGGCTATCCGCTGATCAAGCAGGCGATGAACCAGGGGTACGAGGTCGTCGAGTACATCCTCGGCGAGAAGGTCGAGCCGGCCGACGAGCCGCTGCTGCGCGACAAGTTCAAGAACATGCCCGGCTTCAGCACCGTCGAGGCGGCGCTGAAGCGGGTCCAGGACAACGTCCGTCTGCTGTCACACATCACGCCGCTGCAGCTGCGCGAGTTCATGCTCGACTCCGACGTGCGCACGCCCAAACAGGGCGATGCCGTGTTCCGCCGGAACGACTACACCAACAGCTTCTACTGCGTGGTCGACGGCACGGTGGAGGTCGAGGTCAACGCCGAAACCGGCCAGCGGATCAGTCTTGGCCGGGGAGAGTTCTTCGGCGAGATGAGCCTGATCTCGGGTCGCCGCCGTTCGGCCAGCGTGTTCGCCGGCCCCGGCTGCGTCCTGGTGGAGACGCCGCGTCGCTCGATGACCAAGCTGATCAACTCGGTCGCCGCGGTAAAGCGCGAGATCGATCTGGTCTTCATTACCCGCGCCATCCAGCAGCGCTTCGCCCCGAACACCGCCTCGGCCGACCTTGCCGACATCGTCGCCGACGCCGAGATCTGCAAGTACCAGGCCGACGAGGTGCTGTTCGGCGAGGGTGACCCCGGCGACTCACTGCACCTGGTCCGGGTTGGCTCGCTGACCATCTCGCGCAATATCGGCGGCCGGGAGATCGTCCTGTCCTACGTCCCGGCCGGCAACTACGTGGGCGAGATGGCCCTGCTCGGAGATTCCACGCGTTCGGCCACGGCCCGAGCCGCGGTGGCGACCGAAACCGTCCGGCTAGGGGCCGATGCCTTCAAGAAGCTCCTCGCCCGCGACCCCGGCCTGCGGCTCCAGCTGCAGGCCGAGTACCGCCAGCGCGCCGCTGCCAACCTTGCCATGCAGCAGGCCGGGCGCGGCGCCGACATCATCTCCTTCCTCATGCAGCAGGGCGTCGGTGAAGCCACCGACGTGCTGCTGATCGACGAGTCGCTCTGCGTGCGCTGCGACAACTGCGAGAAGGCCTGCGCGGAAACCCACAAGGGCACATCGAGGCTGGACCGTGAAGCCGGCCCCACCTTCGCCAACGTACACGTGCCGACATCCTGCCGCCACTGCGAGCATCCGCACTGCATGAAGGACTGCCCGCCGGACGCGATCCACCGCACCCCGGACGGCGAGGTGTTCATCGGCGACAACTGCATCGGCTGCGGCAACTGCGAGCGGAACTGCCCTTACGGCGTGATCCACATGTCCGGGCGCAAGGAGAAGAAGCCGGGGCTGCTCAGCTGGCTGATGTTCGGCAGCGGCAGCGGCCCGGGCGAGGCGCCCTACGCCAAGGACAGCAAGGCCTCCGAGAAGAAGGCCGTGAAGTGCGACATGTGCAAGGACATTTCCGGTGGGCCGGCGTGCGTGCGCTCCTGCCCGACCGGCGCTGCAATCCGTATTTCCCCGGAGGAACTGGTGGGCTATGCGCAATCCCGCAACTGAGCGCCTGTCCGACCTCTGATACCCCTCGCCACCCGCACGGCAGCAAGGAGTGACCGCAGGCCATGCATGCGTCCCTACTGACCCACGGAAGCTACCGTTACTTCTGGATCGCCCTGGTCCTCGCCCTGGCGAGCCTGGTGGCCTACCTGTGGCATACGCCCGAGGGGGCGCCGCCGAACGGCGGCACCTGGCTCGGCTATACGCTGGGGACGATCGGCGCCCTGCTGATTTTCTGGCTCACCTGGTTCGGCGTGCGCAAACGCCGCTACGGCTCGGGCAGTGGCACGGCCGTCGGCTGGCTCTCAGCGCACGTCTATCTTGGCACCAGCCTGATCCTGATCGCCTTCCTGCATTCCGGATTCCAGGTTGGCTGGAACGTCCACACCCTCGCCCTGGTGCTGATGCTGGGCGTCATCTTCTCGGGCTTCTTCGGGGTTTACGCCTATCTGCGCTACCCCACGATGATGACGCGCAATCGCGAGAACGCCACCCGCAATGCGATGCTCGACGAGATCGTCGAGCTTGACCAGAACGCCCTGACGCTCGCCGACGCCGTCGACCCGAAGATCCATTCAGTCGTGTTGCGCTCGATCGAACGCACCCGCCTCGGCGGCGGCGTATGGATGCAGCTGACCGCGCGCGACGACTCCGAGGCGGCCCTGTCCAGCCTTCGTGCCGCGGCCACCGCCCGCGACAAGGAGCTCAAGAAGAAGAACAGGGCGGAATCGAAGACGATGTTCGCGATGGTCGACTTCCTGTCTTCCGAGACATCGACGGACAAGCAGGCCGAGGCGCTACGGAAGCTCATCGACCTGCTGACCCGCAAGAAGGCCCTGGCCGGTCGCGTGGCCAAGGATATCCAGCTGCAGGCGCTCATGGAGATCTGGCTGTACGTGCATGTCCCGCTCAGCATCGGCCTGCTGGCGGCACTGGTCGCCCACATCGTGTCCGTCTTCTTCTACTGGTGAGGTGATCCATGCGCTGGTTAGTCCGCCGAGTTCACCGCAAGGGAAAAGGTCAGGTCAGCTACGAGGACGACATCCACTTCGGTGATGTCCTCACCGTTGGCCGCGGCGCCAGTCAGGCGGTCTTCCTCACCGACATGCGCGTCGCACTCGAGCACGCGAAGATCACCTCGCTGTCCAAGGGCAAGTACCGCGTCGAATCGCTGATCGAGGCGGGGGTGCGGATCAACGGCGGCATCGTCCACCAGGCGACCTGCGCGGCCGGTACCCAGATCGAGCTGGGCGGCTTTCGCCTCGAGCTGCTGGAACCGCCCGAGGACTACGACGCCGCGGTCGAGATCAGCCAGATCGACAAGAGCGAGCAGGCCGCGGAGATCCAGCGCAAGCGCCCACCGACGTCACTGGCCGAGACCAGGCTCTCCAAGCGCGGGCCGGCCTGGGCCCTGTTCATCGCCATCTTCCTGCTGTTCCTGGTGCTGCCGGCAGCGTCCCACTACTCATCCGGATTGTCCTCGCTGCTGCGCGGGTCTCCCCTGCCCTCCCGCGATGCGTGGATGGCCGGAGAGCTGGCCGGGGCCCACCATTTCTTCCAGAGCGAATGCAGCGCCTGCCACAGCGAGGCCTTCGCCTGGGTCAAGGATGGCGACTGCCTGACCTGCCACGCGCTGACTCCGGCGCACGCCGACCCCGAGGTCTTCAACCTGCCGGAACTGGGTGACGCCCGCTGTGCCCACTGCCACCGCGACCACAACGGCAAGACCGCGCTGATCCGCGGCGACCAGTCATTGTGCGCGGACTGCCACACCGACCTCGGCACCAGGACCGCCGGCGCCAGCACGCTCGGCGAGGCGACCGACTTCGGAGAGGTGCACCCCGAGTTCAAGGTGTCCTTGCCGCGCTGGGACGCCCAGGGGGTGTTCGCCCCCGAGCGGGTCACCCTGGCGGCTGACCTCAAGGAAGGTTCGGGCCTCAAGTTCCCCCACGATGTGCATCTCGACAAGGAGGGCATCAACGCGCCCTCGGGCCGACGGGTGCTGGAGTGCTCCAGCTGCCACGTGCCGGATGCCGGCGGTGCGATCATGAAGCCGGTCGACTTCGAGAGCATGTGCCAGGACTGCCACGCCCTGAGCTTCGACGTAACCGAGCCGGAGCGACAGGTGCCGCATGCGCGGATCACCGAGATCTTCTACATGCTTGACGAGTTCTATGCCCGGCGCGCCCTCGAGGGCGAGGTCAAGGACGAGTCGGCGCCGGTCTCGCTGCGCACCCGCCGCCTGCCCGGGCAGTCGGTCCAGCCCCAGCAGCGCCAGTTGGCCCTGACCTGGGCCCGCGACAAGGCCCGCCAGGTCGGCGAGAGCCTGTTCACCGGCCGCGCCTGCACGGTCTGCCACGAGGTCAGCCCCGGAAGAACCACCGAAGAGCCCTGGGCGGTCGCGCCCGTGCGGGTCTCCGGCATCTGGTTCCCGAAGTCCCGCTTCGACCACGCCAGCCACACCACCATGACCTGCGCGGGCTGCCATGCCGCGACCACATCCAGTTCCAGCGAGGATCTGCTGCTGCCCGACATCGCCAACTGCAGGCAATGCCACGCCGGCGACGAGGGCGGGCACGACAAGCTCGAATCCGGATGCATCACTTGCCACGGATACCACGAGTCCGATCACCTCCTCCAGGTTGACCTCCAATGACCCGCATTCCGTGCCAACGGTTTCCTCTTGGACCTGCGACGAGTACGCTGCAGGCCAGCGACGCCACTAGAACCTTGGGGAGGGTTCCAGCCATGGCCCACGTACGCCGCGCCAGCCTGGCGCTCTGCATCGCCGCCCTCGTGTCCGCCTGCAGCGGCGGCAGCAACACCGGTGAAACCACCGGTACAGCGCCGCCGCAGCCCGGCGAACCGCAGGGGTGTACGGGCAGCTGCGTCAACGCAAATTCCTTCCTGACCCCGGGCGATGTCCGCAAGATCGTCGGCCAGGCCGTGGCAGAGGCCTCGGCACGGAACGCAAGCGGCGTGATTGCCGTCGTCGACCGTGTCGGCAACGTGCTCGGCGTCTATCGCATGAACGGCACCCGGGTAACCGTGCGCGTCGGCACACAGCGCGGCGTGGTCGGTGGGCTGGAAGGCCTTGGCGTGCCTACCGAACTGGCCGCCATCGCCAAGGCGATCACCGGTGCCTACCTGTCGTCCGAGGGCAACGCATTCTCGACCCGCACCGCCAACCAGATCGTCCAGGAGCACTTCAATCCCGGCGAGTTCAATGCCCCGTCAGGACCGCTGTTCGGCGTGCAGTTCAGCCAGCTCAGCTGCTCGGACCTGATGCTGCGCTCGCCGCTGACCAGCACGGGCCCGGGCCCCCACCGCTCGCCACTCGGGCTGTCGGCCGACCCCGGCGGCTTCCCGCTGTACAAGGACGGCGTACCGGTCGGCGGCATCGGCGTCTCGGCAGACCCGGACTACGGGCTCGATCCGACGATCAGCGACCTCGACCAGGACCTCGACGAACTGATCGCCACCGCCGGCACCTTCGGCTTCGGTGCCCCGCTCGACCGCCGCGGCGACCGCATCACCGTCGACGGCAAGACCTTCCGCTTCAGCGACGCCCAGTTCTCCGACCTCAGCGCCGCGCCCGGCGCCACCGGCAACCTCGACACCGCAGGTAGTTTCACCGCGGTGCCGGCCTACACCGACGGCGTGGTCAAGGCCGGCACCGTGTTCGGCACGCCGGGCTCGGGCTACGTGCCTGCCGGATCGCTCTACCCGGGCCGCGACGCCTTCGTCCTGGTCGGCGCCGACGGCGCCAACCGCTTCCCGCCCCGCGCAGGCACCGACGGCGCGGGCGCGATCACCGCCGAGGAAGCCCGGGTGGTGGTGGACGAGGCGCTGGCCATCGCCAACGCCGCCCGCGCGCAGATCCGCCGTCCGTTCGGCACCCAGGCCCGGGTCAGCATCAACGTGGTCGACACCAATGGCGTGATCCTCGCCTTCGGCCGAACCCGCGACGCACCGATCTTCGGCACCGATGTCTCCCTGCAGAAGGCGCGCACCGCAGCCTTCTATTCCGGCGCGTTCGCCGCTGCCGATCTCAACAGCCGTCCCGAGGTCGCCTATTTCGCCGGCGCCCTGCTGCCCAGCGAGGCCGCACCGGATCGCTTCAACCTGACCGTGGTCGACCGGGTGCAGATCTCGGAGTACGTGACCCGGGTGCGCGAGTTCACCGGCAACGCCAGCGCGTTGGGTGACGGCGCCTTCGCCTTCAGCGACCGCGCCGGCGGCAACCTGTCCCGTCCGTACTACCCGGACGGGATCATCAGCCCGCAATCGGGACCGTTCTCCCGCCCCTTCGACCAGTGGAGCCCGTTCCACGACGGCATCCAGCTCGACCTGGTCTACAACCAGCTGGCCCTGCACGTCGCGCACTATGTCAACCAGCTCGGCCTGCCGATCTTCCTCGAGGGCCAGCTGCTGGTCGGCGCGCCGCGACCGGGCTTTCCGACGCCGCTGGCGGATCCGCCACCGGGCAGCTGCACCGGCCTGCAGCGGCTGGCGAACGGCATCCAGATCTTTCCCGGCAGCGTGCCGATCTACCGCGGAAACCAGCTGATCGGAGCAATCGGCGTTTCCGGCGACGGCATCGACCAGGACGACATGATCTCCTTCCTCGGCGTGCACAACGCCGGGCTGCGGCTCAACACCGGGCTCGGCAATGCGCCGCGCGAGATCCGCGCCGATCAACTCGTGGTCCGCGGTGCACGCCTGCGCTATGTGCAGTGCCCGCAGTCCCCGTTCATCGGATCCGACCAGCAGAACGTCTGCGAAGGGAAGTGAGATGAAGACCTCGATCCTCCACCGCGCCCTGCTCATCGCCTGCGCCGGCAGCTGCAGCCTGCCGGCCGCCGCCTCCGAGCCGCTGACCAGCGATGCCCTTGGCGCGATGCCCATCTGGATGAGCTGGACCCACCTCGTGCCAGGCGTCACCTACGATCCTGCCACGGCGGTCATCCCGCGCCGCCGCCCGGGCCATCCGCCGCCGACGCCCATCGTCGAACCGGATCCGCAGAATCCCGATGCGATCAATCCGGCGCCGGTGGACGCCGTCGGTGGCTTCGTGCCCCTGCCCGACCGCTGGCGCATCATGGAGGCGCTTGGCTTCAAGTTCCCCTGGTACGACCCCTACAACCAGAACATCTGGAAGGGGGACAAGCCGATGAAGATTCCGGGGCTGAAGGGCAAGGACTGGTTCTTCTCCCTGCTGGGCATCTCCGACACCATCATCGAGCCGCGCTCCATCCCGACGCCGGTTGGCCCGCAGGCGAGCCAGGACCCGGACTCGCTCGACATCTTCTCCGGCATCGACCAGACGATCTTCGCCCAGACCTTCCTCACCGGCATCATCCTGTTCAAGGGCGATACCGTGTTCAAGCCGCCGGCCCACGAGTTCCGGCTCACTCTGGCGACCCAGTACAACCGCGTGGAAACCCAGGACGTGCGCGCCCTGCTGATCGACCCGCGCGGCGGTCGGATCCGCGAGGACAGCTTCGTTGCCGTGCAGGAACTGTTCTACGACAAGCATCTGCGCGACGTCTCCGACCGCTACGATTTCGACTCGCTGCGCATCGGCATCCAGCCCTTCTCCACCGACTTCCGCGGCTTCCTCTTCCAGGACCTGCAGTTCGGCGTGCGCCTGTTCGGCAACCGCCTGAACAACCGCGCCCAGTACAACCTCGCCTGGTTCCGCCGGGTCGAGAAAGACACCAACAGCGGCCTCAACGACGTCTTCGAGGGCCTGCGCGACGACGACGTCTTCGTCGCCAACTTCTATTACCAGGACTGGCCGGTGCTGGGCTTCATCTCCCAGGGCACCATCGTCCACAACCGCAACCGCGAATCCGAGTTCACCTTCGACGAGAACGGATTCATCGCCCGTCCGGCCTCGCTCGGAATCGAGCGCCCGCGCGAGTACGACGTCACCTACCTCGGCTACAACGGCGACGGGCATTTCGGGCGACTGAACCTCACCGTCTCGGCCTATTACGCGATCGGCGACAACGATGCGGTGTTCACCCGCAACGAGAACGATGTCAGCGCCGGCTTCTTCGCCGCCGAGGCCGGCTACGACTTCGACTGGATCCGCACCCGCCTCTCGGTGGCCTGGGCCTCGGGCGACGACGACCCCTTCGACGACGAGTCGAACGGCTTCGACGCGATCTTCGAGAATCCGATCTTCGCCGGCGCCGACACCAGCTACTGGATCCGCCAGAACATGCCGCTGATCGGCGGCGGCGGCGTGGCGCTCACCGGCCGCAACTCGATGATTCCGACACTGCGCTCCTCCAAGGAGCTTGGCCAGAGCAACTTCGACGGCCCGGGACTGCGCCTGGTCGGCGTCGGCGCCGACTTCGACCTGACGCCGGAGTCGCGCGTCTCGGTCAACCTCAACCAGCTCTGGTTCGACGAGACCGCCTCGCTGGAGCTGGCGCGCAACCAGGCGACCATCGACCGCGAGATCGGTCAGGACCTGTCCATCGCCTGGATCTGGCGCCCGTTCATGACCCAGAACGCCGTGATCAGGCTGTCGGCCGCCGGTCTCAATCCCGGCGATGGCCTCAGCGACCTCTACGGCGACGACGACATCTACTACTCGGTTCTCGCGAACCTGGTGTTCACCTTCTAGGGACCCAGACCATGCAGGCGACCATCCAGCATCCTCGCACCCCCGAATCCGTTGCACGCGGCGCCCGCCGCTGGCTCGTCCTCGCCGCTTGCCTGCTGGCCTGCGTAGCGCAGGCCGCGGAGGAAAAGCCGGTCGAGCGCGAGTACACGACCCACGCCCCGGCGCCGGCCTACCAGACCCAGGCCGAGGCCGATGCCAAGTCGGCTGGCTGCGTCAGCTGCCACACGGCGACCGACCAGAAGACCATGCACCGGAACCCTGCGGTCATCCTGGGCTGCACCGACTGCCACGGCGGCAATGCCCAGGTGCAGTCGCCCTCGCCGGGCAAGGTCTACCACCGCCACGTGATCGGCTCGCAGAACCCGCTCGAGAAGGTCGAGTACCCCAAGCACAAGTACCCGCACGTCGACGTGCCATACAGCAGCGAGTACCTCGGAGCGATGGAGGCCGCCCACGTCCTGCCGCGCTACCCCGACCGCTGGTACTACCCCGCCTCGCGCAATCCCGAAGGAAGCTTCGCGCATCTGGCTGCCGAATCGCCGGAGTTCGTGCGCTTCATCAATCCGGGTGACCTGCGCATCGCCGACGAGGCCTGCGGCGCCTGCCATCTGCCGATCGTCAACGCGACACGGACCAGCATCATGGCCACCTCGGCCATGCTCTGGGGCGGGGCCAGCTACAACAACGGCATCCTGCCCTACAAGCGCTACATCCTCGGCGAGTACTACACGAAGGAAGGACGCTGGGGGGCCATCAACAATCCGGTCGAAGTCACCGAGGAAATGAAGAAACGCGGCATCCTGCCCTCGCTGACCGCGCTTCCGGCCTGGGAGGTGATTCCGCCGGCGGACGTCTTCCGCGTCTTCGAACGCGGCGGCCGGAACATCAACAGCACCTTCCCCGAGACCGGCCTGCCCAATTCGCTGGGCCAGATCCAGCGCCTCGAAGAGCCGGGCCGCCCGGACATCAAGCAGTCCAACCGCGGCCCCGGTACCGGTGCGCGGATCGCCGTGCCGGTGATCAACATCACCAAGACCCGCCTCAACGACCCGCACCTGTGGTTCCTCGGCACCAATGACAACCCGGGAGACTTCCGCTCTTCGGGCTGCACCGCCTGCCACGTCATCTACGCCAACGACCGCGACCCACGACACTCGCTGCAGTACGCCAAGTTCGGCAACGAAGGCTTCACCCAGCAGGCCGACCCGACCATCCCCCGAAATGAGCCCGGCCACCCGCTCAAGCACGAGTTCACCCGGCAGATCCCGACCAGCCAGTGCATGGTCTGCCACATGCACCAGCCGAACATGTTCCTCAACAGCATGCTCGGCTACACGATGTGGGACTACGAGCCGGATGCGCCCTCGATGTTCCCCACCGAGGAGTTCACCCCCACCGACTCGCAGATCCGCGCCATCAATGACCGCAACCCGGAAGAGGCGGCGATCCGCGGCAAGTGGGCCGATCCGGAGTTCCTGAAGACCGTTGCCGAACGCAATCCGGACATGACCGCGACCCAGTTCGCCGACTACCACGGCCACGGCTGGAACTTCCGCGCCATCTTCAAGCGCGACCGCAAGGGCAACCTGCTCGACAAGGAAGGCAACCTCATCTCGCGCGAGGATCCCAAGCGCTTCGAGAAGACCGTCCACATGTCCTCGATCCACGTCGACATGGGCATGCAGTGCGTCGACTGCCACTTCCAGCAGGACGGCCATTCCAATGGCCACATCGTCGGCGAGGTGATGGCCGGCGTGGAGATCATGTGCCAGGACTGCCATGGCACGGCAGACGAATACCCCACCCTGCGCACCAGCGGACCGATGGCCTCGAAGGCCGGCCGGAACCTGGCGCTGATCCGCAACCCCGATGGCAAGCGGCGCTTCGAGTGGGTCGGCGGCGAGCTGATCCAGCGCTCGGCGGTGGTCGAGGGCCTGGAGTGGAAGATGACCCTGATGAAGGACGTCTCTTCCGAGGGTCACGCCGCCTACAACGCCAAGGCCGACCGGGCCCACACCATGTCGCGCAACACCGATACCCTGGAGTACGGCGTCGGCGTGGCCAAGGAAGACCGCGCGCATGGTGAGGACACCATGCTCTGCTACACCTGCCACACCTCCTGGACGACCAGCTGCGGCGGCTGCCATCTTCCGATCCAGGCCAACTGGAAGACCGACCGCAAACACTACGAGGGCAAGGAAACGCGCAACTACGCGACCTACAACCCGCAGGTTGCGCGCGACGACATCTTCCAGCTCGGCATCCACGGCGAGATCAAGGACTACAAGATCGCCCCGGTGCGTTCCACGTCGGCACTGGTGCTGTCGTCGACCAACTCGAACCGCGAGCGGATCTACATCCAGCAGCCGCCGATCGCGGCCAGTGGCTTCTCCTCGCAGGCCTTCGCCCCGCACTACCCGCACACCGAGCGGCGCGGCGAGACCAAGCAGTGCACGGACTGCCACCTGTCCAAGAACAATGACAACAACGCGATCATGGCCCAGCTGCTGCTGCAGGGCACCAAGTTCGTCGACTTCCTCGGCTTCAATGCCTGGGTCGGCGGCGAGGGCGAGATCAGCGCCATCCCGGTCACCGAATGGGACGAGCCGCAGGCGGTCATCGGCTCCTACCTGCATCGCTACGCCTACCCGAAACGCTACGCCGACCACGTCGCCCGCGACCGCAAGCTGCCGGACGGCTACAACCACCGCACCGGCGACAGCGTGGGCTGCCTGCAGCACCGCGGCGAGTACCTGTTCGTCGCCGAGGGCCGCAAGGGCATGCAGGCCTATGACATCGCCAGCGTCGCCAACAAGGGCGTCTCGCTGCGCTTCATCACCGCGCCGTTCTCCGAGCTCGGCCACGACACCCAGGTCGAGTCGCGCAATGCGACCTGCGTCGCCCTGCCGACCACCCAGCCGATCGCGCCGGAGCGCAACCAGGGCGAGCTGATGCGCGAGATCAACCTCGAGCAGCCTTTCCACCCGATCTATCACTACGCCTTCATCTCGGACGCCGAGGAAGGCCTGATTGCGGTGAATGTGGACACGCTGGCCGATGGCGATCCGCGCAACAACCACCTTGACCGGGCAATGACCTGGAACGAGGGCGGCGTGCTGGATGGCGTCCGTCACCTGACCATCGCGGGGCGCTGGTTTTTCGCCTCCACCCCGCGCGGCGTCGTGGTGCTGGACATGAACGACCCGATGCAGCCGAAGTTCGTCGCAACGGTCGCCGTGGACGATCCACGCGCGGTCCAGGTCCAGTTCCGCTACGCCTTCGTCACCACGGCACGGGGCCTTGAGGTCATCGACATCACCCGGCCGACCGAACCGAAGCTGGTCGAAGGTGCCCTGGTGCCCCTGCGCAGCGCGCACAAGCTGCACGTGGCACGCACTTACGCCTATGTCGCCAACGGTGCCGAGGGCGTGGCCATCATCGACGTCACCCGCGCTGACCGTCCGACGCTCTACCAGATGTTCAACGCCGACGGTGCCATCGTCGATGCACGCGACGTCACTGTCGCCTCGACCAACGCCTCGCCCTTCATGTACGTGGCCGACGGCAGCGGTGGACTGAAGGTCGTCCAGCTGACCGCCCCCGATACCCAGCCCAACTTCTACGGCTACGCAGCGGAGCCGAGGCCCCAGCTGGTGGCCAGCTGGGCCACCAAGCGCCCTGCCCTGTCCCTCACCCGTGCGCTGGAGCGCGACCGCGCCGTGGACGAGAGCGGTGGCCAGATGGCGGTGCTGGGTCGCGTCGGCGCCCGGCCGTTCAATGCCGAGGAAATGAAGCGGCTGTACATGAACGACGATGGCAGCATCTGGACGGTCAGCGACGAGGTCGAAGGACCGACCGGCATCGAGTCCAAGCCGCTGCCGTTCCGACCCAACCGCGTCTGGGGGCTGCAGCCCGAGAATCACTCCGTGCTGGGCGATGCGACCCACGGTGAGCCGGAGCCGGCGCATCGCGGAGAAGCGCACGGAGAGGCCCACGGCAAGGACGGCCACGGCGCGCCGAAGCACCCGGAGTGATGGTTCGCGCGCGGCCGTCGCCAACCCGCTTCCCGACCCGGACGCGCTGACCGTGAGCCAGATCGAACGCCGCATCCTGACGCCGAGCCAGCTCAATGCGCTGGCCCGGTCCCTTCTGGAGGACAGTTTCGGTCTGGTGGAGGTGGAAGGCGAGCTGAGCAACCTCGCCCGCCCCGCTTCCGGCCATCTCTACTTCAGCCTCAAGGACCGCAACGCCCAGGTTCGCTGCGCCCTGTTCCGCCCGAAGAGCCAGTGGCTGCGCTTCAAGCCGGCCGATGGCGATCGCGTGCTGGCCCGCGGCAAGCTCTCGCTCTACGAGCCACGCGGCGACTACCAGTTGATTGTCGAGCACCTTGAGCCGGCCGGCGAGGGCGCCCTGCGCGCCGCCTTCGAGGCGCTTAAGGCGAAGCTGCAGGCCGAGGGGCTCTTCAGCACCGAGCGCAAGCGCCCGATTCCGGATCGGGTGGCTCGCCTTGGCGTCCTGACCTCGCCAAGCGGCGCCGCAGTGCACGATGTGCTCAGCGTGCTCAGGAGGCGTTTTCCCCTGGTCGAGGTCGAGCTTCTGCCGGTGCCCGTGCAGGGCACCGAGGCCCCGGGTCAGATTGCCCGGATGGTCGCCCGCGCAGACGCCAGCGGCCGCTACGACGTACTGCTGCTGACCCGCGGCGGCGGTTCGCTGGAGGACCTTGCGGCGTTCAACGACGAGGGACTCGCCCGGGCCATCGCCGCCTGCCGCACCCCCACCGTCAGTGCCGTGGGCCACGAGATCGACGTCAGCATCGCCGATTTCGTCGCCGACCTGCGCTGCCCCACCCCTTCGGCCGCCGCCGAGGCGCTGGTGCCCGATCGCAGCGTGCTGGCCCAGCGACTGCAGCGCGCCGAGCAGCGCCTGCAGGCCGCCGGCGCAAGACTGATGCGCGAAAGGGCCCAGCAACTCGACCGGCTGGCGCTGCGTCTTGAGGCCCAGCGCCCCCTGCGCCGCCTGCAGCGCCACGGCGAGCTGCTGGCACGCACCGGCGAGCGACTGCATTCGGTCATCGAGCTGCATCTTGGCCAGCGCCGGCAACGCCTGGCCCAGCTCGCCGGCCGGCTGCGCGGCAGCCATCCCGGGCGAGCTCTCGCCGCCAACCGACAACGTCTTGAGTCACTGCGCCGCGCCCTGCAGGGCAGCGTCGCCGCACAGGCCCGCACGCGCGCGCTGCAACTGGCCCAGCTCGGCCGCACGCTGGAAGCGGTCAGTCCGCTACAGACCCTTCAGCGCGGCTATTCGGTGCTGCGCAAGGATGGAAAGCCGGTCCGCGCCGCATCCCAGGTGCAGCCGGGCGACCGCCTGGAGGCGCAGCTGGCCGAGGGCAAGCTGGACCTGCGCTCGCTCTGAAGCAAGAGATCGAAGAAGAACCCACTACCGCCAAGGCGACGGAATGCCCTTCGCCCATCATCCCAGGGGAGAGATCATGAAAGCATCCGACTTGTTCATGCGCGCACTGGAGGCCGAGGGCGTCGAGTACATCTTCGGTATCCCGGGCGAGGAGAACCTCGACCTGCTGGAATCGCTGCGCACCTCCAGCGTCAAGCTGATCCTCACCCGCCACGAGCAGGGGGCCGGCTTCATGGCCGCCACATACGGCCGGCTGACCGGCAAGGCCGGCGTGTGCCTGGCCACCCTGGGACCGGGCGCGACCAACTTCGTCACCGCCGCGGCCTATGCCCAGCTTGGCGCCATGCCGATGATGATGATCACCGGACAGAAGCCCGTGAAGCTGAGCAAGCAGGGGCATTTCCAGATCGTCGACATCGTCGACATGATGAAGCCCCTGACCAAGTTCACCAAACAGATCGTTTCGGCGGACAACATCCCGGCACGGGTCCGCGAGGCGTTCCGTCGAGCCGAGGAGGAACGACCCGGCGCGGTCCACCTCGAGCTGCCGGAGGACATCGCCGATGAAGACTCCGACGCCATCCTGATCCCCAAGAGCCACTCGCGGCGCCCGGTGGCCGACGACAAGGCGATTGCCTTCGCCACCGAGGCCATCACCAATGCCAAGCGCCCGCTGCTGATGGTGGGGGCCGGCGCGAACCGCAAGACCACGGCCAAGATGCTGCGCGAGTTCGTCGACAAGCTTGGTATTCCCTTCTTCACCACGCAGATGGGCAAGGGCGTGGTCGACGAAACCCATCCGCTGTGGCTGGGCAATGCCTCGCTGTCCGACAACGACTTCGTGCACCGGGCAATCGACAAGGCCGACTGCATCATCAACGTCGGCCACGACGTGATCGAGAAGCCGCCCTTCTTCATGCGCAAGGGCCACCGCACGGTCATCCACGTCAACTACTTCGGCGCCGAGGTGGACACGGTCTACTTCCCGCAGGTCGAGGTCGTCGGCGACATCGCCAACTCGGTGTGGCGGATCAAGCAGCGCATGGAGCCTGCCTCGCACTGGGACTTCAGCTACTTCGACAAGGTACGCAAGGCGCTCAACGACCATCTCGCCGAAGGCGCCGAGGACGACCGCTTCCCGATCTACCCGCAGCGGATGGTCGCCGACATCCGCAAGGTGCTCGGACCGAAGGACATCCTCTGTCTCGACAACGGCATGTACAAGATCTGGTTCGCCCGTTACTACCGCTGCATGGAGCCGAACACCCTGCTCCTCGACAACGCCCTGGCGACGATGGGCGCCGGCCTGCCCTCGGGCATGGCGGCGAAGATGGTCTTCCCCGACCGCAAGGTGGTCGCGGTGGCCGGCGACGGCGGCTTCATGATGAACTCGCAGGAGATCGAGACCGCCGTACGGCTGAACCTCAACATGACCATGATCGTAGTCCGCGACAATGCCTACGGCATGATCAAGTGGAAGCAGGCCAACATGGAGTTCGCCAACTTCGGCATGGACATGGGCAACCCGGACTTCGTCAAGTACGCCGAAAGCTACGGCGCCCGCGGACACCGCCCCTCCTCCGCCGCCGAGTTCGCCCCCCTGCTGGAGAAGACCCTGCAGGAGCCCGGGTTCGACCTGATCGAGCTGCCCATCGACTATTCGGACAATGACCGCATCCTCAACCGGGAGATCAAGGAGCTGTCGGCGAAGCTTTGAGTTCTAGGGCTCAGGGCTTAGGGCTTAGGGCTTAGGGCTTAGGGTTCAAGGTTCAGGGTTCGGCCGCTGCGCGGCAACGGCGGCTTCGCCGCCTGCGCCTTCGCTCGGTCAGGGCTCAGGAAAGAGCAACAGGGCTGGTTCGGCTCGTCAACGATCATGATCAGAGATGGCTACCCACTTCGAGCAGCTGATTGCCTGGCAGAAGGCGATGGATCTCGCGGAGCAGACCTATGCGCTCACGGCCACCTGGCCGCCGCACGAGCGCTTCGGACTCTCCAGCCAGGCGCAGCGCGCCGCCGTGTCGGTGCCGGCGAATATCGCCGAAGGTCATGAGCGACGCAGCCGGAAGGAGTATCGTCGATTCCTCGCCATCTCCGCCGGATCGCTCGCCGAGTTGGAGACCCACCTACGACTGGGAGTCAGGATCGGCATTTCCGAAACCTCACGGACGGATGCGGTCCTCGACCTCTGCCGGGAGGTCGGACGCATCGTCCGCGGCATCGAGCGGGGCCTCGCCCGCTCTGCTGAGCCCTGAGCCCTAGCCCCTGAGCCCTCGCCAAGGAGATCACCATGCTGAAGGATACCTACCCCTACTACCTCGCCAACAAGGCCATCCACGCCAACCAGGATCTCGAGGTCACCGACAAGTACACGGGCAAGGTGGCCACGCGGGTGGCGCTGGCCAATTATCCGGTGATCGACCAGGCGATCGCTGCCGCCGCGGATGCGCAGGAGGCGATGCAGGCCTTTCCGCCGTACAAGCGCCAGGCGGTGCTGAACCATTGCGTCAAGCGCTTCCAGGAGCGCTTCGATGAAATCGCCATGGCGCTGTGCATCGAAGCGGGCAAACCGATCAAGGATGCGCGCGGCGAGGTGACCCGGCTCATCGATACCTTCCGGGTGGGCGCCGAGGAGGCTGTGCGGATCGGCGGCGAGGTGATGAATCTCGAAATCGCCGAGCGCGCCAAGGGCTATCGCGGCATGTGGAAGCGGGTGCCGATCGGTCCTTGCTCCCTCATCAGCCCGTTCAACTTCCCGCTCAATCTCGCGGCGCACAAGATCGCTCCGGCGATTGCGGCCGGCTGCACCTGGGTGATGAAGCCGGCCTCGCGCACCCCGATCGGCGCGCTGATCATTGGCGAGGTGCTGGCCGAGACCGACCTGCCGAAAGGTGCCTTCTCGATCCTGCCCTGCTCGCGCGACGGCGCTGACCTGTTCACCGAGGATGACCGCCTGAAGCTGCTCAGCTTCACCGGCTCGCCCGGAGTCGGCTGGGAGCTGAAGGCCAAGGCCGGGCGCAAGAAGGTGGTGCTGGAGCTGGGCGGCAATGCGGCCTGCCTCATCGACGCCGATCAGGCCGATCGACTCGATGCCGTGGTCGAGCGGGTCGTCTTCGGCGCCTACTACCAGAGCGGCCAGAGCTGCATCAGCGTGCAGCGCATCCTGGTCCACGACGCCGTCTACGATGCCTTCCGCGACAAGCTGGTTGCCGCGGTCAAGGCGCTGAAGATGGGCGACCCGAAGAACGACGACACCTTCATCGGACCGATGATCTCCGAGGGCGAGGCCAAGCGCCTGGAAGGCTGGGTCGAGCGCGCCACCCAGGGCGGGGCCAAGCTGCTCTGCGGCGGCAAGCGCGAGGGCGCGATGCTCGAGGCCAGCCTGCTCGAGGACGTGCCCTTCGACACCGAGATCAACTGCGAGGAAGCCTTCGGCCCGGTCGCCGCGCTGTACCGCTACAGCGACTTCGAATCGGCCCTGCAGCAGATCAACAACAGCAAGTTCGGCCTGCAGGCGGGGCTGTTCACCCACGACATACGCAAGGCCATGCGCGCCTGGGACGTACTGGACGTCGGCGGCGTGGTGATCAACGACGTGCCCAGCTGGCGCGTCGACAACATGCCCTATGGCGGGGTGAAGGACTCGGGCCTGGGCCGCGAGGGCGTCAAGTACGCCATCGAGGACATGACCGAGATCCGGCTGCTGGTGATCCGGGACTGAGCACGCCGCCCTGCGCGTCGGCGATCAGCCCGGCGCGGTGGGGGGCAATCTCAGGGTGATCTCGGTCCCCTGACCCGGCTGGCTCTCGACGCGGATCTGCCCCCCGAGCTTCTGGGTCACCAGGTTGTAGACGATGTGCAGACCGAGCCCGGTGCCGCCCTCGTTGCGCCGCGTGGTGAAGAACGGATCGAAGACCCGGCTGCGCACCGCCTCGGGCATGCCGACGCCGTCGTCACTGAGGCGGATCTCCACGCTGCGGTCATCCCTCGCCCGGCAGCGGATCTGCATGCGGCCCCTGCCATCGCGCCCGAAGGCATGCACCACGGCGTTCTGGGTGATGTTGGTAATCACCTGGCCGATGGCCCCGGGGAAGCTGTCGAGCACGATTCCGGGAGGACAGTCGACCTCCATGCTGATGTCACGCTGCTTCCACATGAGACGCAGGCTTTCCAGGACCTCCTCGAGGTAGGCGGCCAGATCGAACTCGCGACGGCCATCGGAGGTGCGGTCCACCGAGACCTGCTTGAAGTTGGCGATCAGCTGCGCGGCACGCTCCAGATTGCGCTCGATCATCGCAGTGGACTCCGACACCGTGCCGAGGAAACGGTCGAAGTCAGCCCTGCGCAGCTGGCCGGCTTCCACCTGGCCGCCCAGCCGCCCGCTGGCGTCGCGCAGCACGCTGCTGGCGGTGAGGGCGACACCCAGTGGCGTGTTCACCTCGTGGGCCACGCCGGCGACCAGCTGACCGAGCGCCGCCATCTTCTCCGAGCGGACCAGCTCCTGCTGGGTCTCCTCCAGCTGCTGCAACGCCTGCTCCGCGTGGTTCTTGGCCTCCTCGAGTGCCCGGGTGCGGCTGTCGAGTTCGCGCGTGCGCGCGGCCACCTGCACGGTCAGCCAATCGTTGCGCCGGGCCACGCTGGCCAGGCGCAGGCGATGCAGGAACCACAGCGCCACGATGGCCAGGCCCACCAGTGCGATGCGCGCCCACAGCGTCTGCCACCAGAATGGCGGCACCTGCAGGTGAAGGGAGCGCGGCTCGCTCCACTCGTTCCGGTTGCCGCTGGCCATGACAAGGAAGCGATAGCTGCCCGGCCGGAGTCCCGTGTAGGAGGCCAGCCGGCGGTCGGCGCCCACCTCGGTCCACTCGGTTTCCAGCGGATCCAGCCGGTAGCGGTAGTGCGTGCGCGCGGCGTCGACGTATTCCGGACTGGCGAACTGGATCTGCAGGCTGCGCACGCCGCCGCGGGGCAGCATCACCGACTCCCCTGGCCCCGAGTTGCCCAGCCCACGCCCCACGGACAGCTCCCGGCCATCGGCCTCGAGGTCGGAGATCAGCGGTACCGGGGGCAGCTCGGCGTGAGACCCGGAAATCCTGGACGGATCGAACAGGGTGAAGCCATCCATGCCGCCGAAGGCCAGGCGACCGTCAGCAAAACGGGCCGACGCGGCATTGATGTAGTCACGCCCCAGCGTGCCGTCGCCGCGATTGAAGTTGCTGAACTCGTCGCTTCGCGGATCGAAGGCCGTCAGCCCCGAAGCGCTGCTCAGCCAGAGCACTCCGTCGGGGGCGACCTCGATGGACTTCAATGCGCCGTCGGACAGCCCGTCGCGCGAGTCGAGCATGCGGAAGCGGGCGGAGGCGGGGTCGCCCTCCTCCATCCGCAACTCCGCCAGCCCGCTGCCATTGGTGGCGATCCAGGCACGACCATCGGCACCTCGCGCGAAGGCCATCGGGGCCAGTGGCAGCCGCGGCGACGGGCCGGGCGCCGAAGCCGGGCCAAGTGCGTGACGGTGCAGCAGCGCACCACTCTCGGCGTCGAACCAGTACAGGCCGTCGTAGGCGCCGAGCAGGACCATCCGCTCGTCGAAGCGCTCGATGAAGGTGATCACGCGGGCAATCGGATGCTGCGAGTAAACCTCGCGAAACTCGCGGTCGAGCACCGCGAGCCCGAAGGGATCCACTGCCGTCCAGACCCGGTCGCCAACGAGCAGCATGCGCCGCAGCCGGCCCTGAGCCAGAGAGCCGGGCAGGACCCGGTCCTCGAACGCGCCGGTGGCTGGATCAAGAATACGCAGGCCGGTGGCGCGTCCGAACCACAGTCGTCCGTCGACGGCGAGCGCGCAGTAGTAGATCTGTTGGTCCTGACCCGGGCTCACTTCCCACAGCCTGCGCTGCCCGGTGTCAAAGCCGTACAGGCCACTGCCGGTTCCGATCCACAGGTCATCACCGTCGGCCGCCAAGGCGATCGAGGAGGGATTGCGGAAGCCCACCGTCGCCGCAGTTTCTGCGGTGAAGCTGGCGAAACGGTTGTTCTCCGGGCTCAGCCAGGTGATCCCCTGGTTCCAGGACCCCACCCAGAGCGTGCCGTCGGCATCCTCGAGTATGGCCGCCACCACGCCCCCGCCGAGCCCGGTGCTGCTGAGCCGGCTGCTCCGGTAGCGAACAGACTCCACGATCTCGCCCTCCTCGATCCGCAGGCCGTCGAGACCATCCTCGCTGCCGACCCAGAGTCGGTCCTGCCGATCGACATATACCGAGCGGACCAGCGGCGAACCCAGGCTTCGGGAGCCGCTGGCCACCGGAAGCTCCCTCCACCCGCCGCCCTCGACATCGCCCATCACCACGCCGCGCTTGTCGAGGCCCACGAACAAGCGACCCTGGCGATCGAGCACGATCGAGGTCACCGGCGCGCCGGGATGCGGGAAACCATCGAGTGGAACAAGACGCGCTGTATCGACGTCATAGCGCGCCGGTCCGGCATTGGTGCCGACCCAGAGCACGGAGCCCGACCCGCTGGTGATGCTGGTGATGCGGGCATCCGGCAGGCCTGCCGCCGGGTCGCCACCCGGCGGCCAGTGTTCGAAGCGATCCGCCTCGGGATTCCAGCGGGCGAGACCCGCCTCGGTACCGGCCCAGAGCCGGCCCTCGCGGTCCCGGTGCAGGGCCAGGGTCAGGTTCGAGCGCAGTCCCTCCGGACGCGAGGGGTCGACGCGGAAGGTGACGAAGCTCTGGTCCTGCGGCTCCCAGCGGCTGATGCCCTCCAGGGTACCGACCCACATGCGCCCTTCCTCATCCGGCAGCAGGGAAGTGATGTAGTTGTCGGCGATCTCGCCACTGCCCTCCCCGCGCGGGCTGAACACACGGTTCCGATAGCCGTCGAACTGGTTGAGCCCGTTGAGCGTGCCGATCCAGATCCGGCGCTCACTGTCCTGGGCGAGCGCGAGCACGCTGCTCTGTGACAGGCCACGCTCCGCATCCAGCCGCTGGAAGCGCGCCGCCGCGGGGTCTACGAAGGTCTCGGCCATGGCCAGCGCGGGCAGCCAGAGAAGCGCGAGGAGCAGGAAGCCCGGCCAGCGCGGGCCGCGAGGCCGCCCCCATTCCCCCGACGCGGCACCGGGTGCAGTCATCGCGTATCGCTCGGACTGCGGGGCAGCACTCATCCGTTGAGCCTCCGGGATCGGGCGGTCACCGGCCTCGGCCAGTGCGGAGCCCCACGTCGCGGAGCCCCTGGAAGCTAGGGTGCACTTGCGCCGCGCGCGCAGGCAACCCCGGAATTCCCCTTGCGACGTTTCAGCGACCATGGATTCCTCTATTCTTCCCTCTCCGGGCGTGGGTGCTGCAGCCCTCAGCCGACCCGCTTTGCTAGGATTCGCCCTGGCAGCGGTGCCGGAGGCCACTCCCCGCTGCCGAACGAGCGATCCAGGCCCCGAGACTCGGCGAGCGGCAGTGAGCGAAGCGGACAGCGACGAAGACCTGATGCTCGCCTACGCAGCGGGCGATGCCGCGGCCTTCGACCGGCTCTACCAACGGTTCCGCAAGCCGCTGTTCGGCTTTCTGCACCGCGGCCTGCAGGATGCATCGATGGTCGAGGAGTGCTTCCAGGACGTGTGGACCCGGGTGATCAAGTCGCGGCGCAGCTACCAGCCCAGCGCGCGATTCTCGACCTGGCTGTTCCAGATTGCGCACAACCGCATGGTCGATGTCTGGCGCCGACAGCGCCCCAATGACTCGCTGGACGAGATGCTCGACGAGGGCCCGGGCCTGCCCGACACGGCCGATCCCTCGCCCGAAGCCAGCGCGGATGGGTTCCAGCAGCAGCGCCGCCTACGCGACGCGCTGGCCCGGCTGCCGCTGGAGCAGCGCGTCGCGATTCAGCTGCGGCTGGAGCGCGAGCTGTCGCTGGAAGAGATTGCCGAGGTCACCGGCAGCGGACGTGAGACGGTGAAATCGCGGCTGCGCTACGCGATGGACAAGCTGCGCCAGCATTTCGCGGGAGGCAGCCCATGAGCGGAGCCGATCGGCTCGACCAGGAAGAGGCCCGCTGGGCCGAGGCGCTGCGTGGACTGCCCCAGCCGGGGCCATCCGAGGCGCTGGACCGCAGGGTGCTGGCCGCGGCCCGCGAGGCGGTTGCGCCGCGCCGGCCGCGTGCGCGGCGCTGGCACTGGGGGGGCGCCGCCGCGGCCGCCCTCGTCCTGCTCGCAGTAGCGCCACAGCTCTGGCGCCCGGGCGGCCAGCTGGCCCCCAGCCTCGAGGAGGCCCCCTTCGCCCCGCAGGAGACCATGAGCGACGCGGCCGGCGCACGCGAAACCGCCGGCGAGGCTCTCGAATCCGAACCCCTGGGCCGAGCCCGCTCGGAGGCGCCGTCGATGCAGGCAGCGCCCCCGCCACCCGCTGCCCTAGCCCCTGCGGCTTCCCCGCCCGCCGCGCCGCCCGCCGCGCAGAAGATCGCTCCCGAGCGCCGTCAGCAGGCTCCCACCGAGCTCGCCGAGGACGTGGCCATCGACCGCGTCACCGTCACCGGCTCGCGACTGAAGTCGACCGAGGCCGATGAGCGTGCAGATGCCGCGGAGCCTGCCCGGGCGGCAAAGCCTGCACCGGCCGGTTCGGCACGCCTCGATCCGCAGACCGTCGAGCTTCGCCTCGATCGCATCCGTCGGCTGCGCGCCGACGGGGACGACGATGCCGCGGCGCGCGCGCTGCGCGAGCTGCTCAAGCTGCAGCCCGGCCTCGAGGTCCCGGAAGACCTGCGCGACCTGCTTCCGGAGACGCCTCCCTGATCACCCTCGCCTCGCCTCATTCGCTGGAACTGGAGGTCAAGAAGAGCCGTTTCCTCGCCACCGCCGTGCCGCTCGACGAGGGCCTGCCGGCCGAGGAGGCCCTGGCCTCCGCCTGCAGCGCAGATGCCCACCACAATTGCTGGGCGTGGCGCTTCGCGGATGCCTACCGCAGCTTCGACGACGGCGAGCCGGGCGGCACCGCGGGCCGGCCGATCCTGGCCGCCATCGACGGCGCCGGGCTGGACCAGGTTCTGGTCGTGGTGGCGCGCTGGTTCGGCGGCGTCAAGCTCGGCGCCGGCGGTCTGGTCCGAGCCTACGGCGGGGCCGCAGCCGAATGCCTGCGCCAGGCACCGAGGCGCGTGGTCGAGGCGCGAACCCGATTGCGCGTGGAGGCCGGCTTCGAGCAGGTCGGCATGCTCTATACGCTCGCGGCACGCTTCGCTGCCGAGGTGATGGACGAAGAGCATCACAGCGGCGGCGTGCGCTGGGAGCTGGACCTTCCGGCCGACCGGGCCGGCGATCTGGTCGCCGCACTGGCCGACGCCACGCGTGGGCAGGCACGGATCATCGATGATGGGCACTGAGTCCACCGCGGCCGACGCCACGCCACGCCCGCGTCCCTGGCAGACGCTGGCCGCGCTGTGGCCCCTGCTCAGCGAGCAGCGCCGTTTGCTGGCCCTGTGGCTGGGCTTCCTCGCCCTGTCCTCGGTGGCCACCCTCAGCCTGCCGGTGGCAGTGCGTTACATGATCGACCGCGGCTTCGCCGGGGACGATCCGTCCGCCATCGACCGCTGGTTCCTCGGCCTGTTCGGGGTTGCCGCCCTGCTGGCCGTGGCCACCGCGGGCCGCTTCTTCGCGGTCAGCCTGCTTGGCGAAAAGGTCGTCGCTGCGCTGCGCCGCCGCCTCTATGACCACCTGCTTGCGCTGGACATCGCCTTCTACGACCGCAGCCGAAGCGGGGAACTGGTGTCGCGGCTCTCCGCGGACAGCGAGCAGATCCGCTCGATGGTCGGCTCCAGCCTGTCGATCGCCCTGCGCAGCGTGGTCACCCTGCTCGGCAGCGCGGTGATGCTGGTCGCGACCAGCCCGCGCCTGGCCGCGATGGCCATGGTCGGCATCCCGCTCGTGGTCCTGCCCATCGTCCTGTTCGG
Source organism: Pseudomarimonas salicorniae (assembly GCF_023156535.1). Classification (GTDB taxonomy): domain Bacteria; phylum Pseudomonadota; class Gammaproteobacteria; order Xanthomonadales; family Xanthomonadaceae; genus Pseudomarimonas; species Pseudomarimonas salicorniae. The sequence goes on from NZ_JALNMH010000003.1 coordinate 328,446, forward strand.
CCGCCGCGTGCAGGCGGTCTCGCAGCAGAGCCAGGAGCGCATTGCCGAGGCCAATGCCCGGGCAGCGGAGACCCTGTCCGCCATGTCCACCGTGCGCGGATTCGCCCGCGAGCGTTTTGAATCACAACGCTTCGCCGAGGCCGTCGAGCGCGCCCTGCGTACCGCGCGCAAGCGCATCCGGACCCAGTCGCTGCTGACCGCCAGCGTCATCCTGCTCGTGTTCGGCGCGATCACCGCCGTGCTCTGGCTCGGCGCCAAGGACGTGGTCGCCGGGCGGCTCAGCGCCGGAGTGCTCAGCCAGTTCGTGCTGTATGCGGTGCTCGGCGCCGGCTCGGTCGGCGCGCTCAGCGAGGTCTGGGCCGAGGTCCAGCGCACCGCCGGCGGCCTTGCCCGCATCCGTCAGCTGCTGGACGAGGTGCCCGCGGTGGTGGCGCCGCCGCAGCCGCAGGCGCTGCCGGCGCGGCTGCGCGGCGCGGTGAGCTTCCGCGACGTCCGCTTCTGCTATCCCTCACGCCCCGATCAACCCGCTCTCGACGGCTTCTCGCTTGATATCGCCGAGGGCGAGACGGTGGCCCTGGTCGGCCCATCGGGCGCCGGCAAGAGCACGGTGCTGCAGCTGCTGCTGCGGCTCTACGATCCACAACAGGGCGAACTTCGCATCGACGGCCTGCCCCTGGTCGAGATTGATCCCTCGGCACTGCGCCAGCAGCTGGCGGTGGTGCCCCAGCACCCGGTGATCTTCGCCGCCAGCGCACGCGACAACATCCGCTATGGAGCCCTGGAGGCCGACGATGCCGCGGTCGAACAGGCCGCGCGCCTGGCCGAGGCGCATGGCTTCCTCTCGGCCCTGCCCGAGGGCTTCGACACCTGGCTCGGCGAGCGCGGCGCACGGCTTTCCGGGGGCCAGCAACAGCGCATCGCCATCGCCCGGGCTGTGCTCAAGGACGCCCCTGTGCTGCTGCTCGACGAGGCGACCAGCGCCCTCGACGCCGCCAGCGAGCAGAGCATCCAGCAGGCGCTGGAACGCCTGGTGCAAGGCCGCACCACGATCGTCGTCGCCCATCGCCTGGCCACCGTGCGCCGGGCCGACCGCATCGTCGTGATGGAGCACGGGCGGATCGTCGCCCAGGGCCGCCACGAGGCCCTGCTCGCGGCCGGCGGCCTGTATGCCGAGCTGGCACGGCTCCAGTTCGTCGACGGCTGAGGGCAGGCAAGGGTCTAACCCGCTTGCGCATGGCGCGCATTGCGCCTAGCGTTGCGGCTCCGCAGCCATTTCGGGGGACGGAGGGTGTCGGAGCGCTTCCTGCCATGATCCGTGCACTCCTCGTCACGGGCCTGCTTGCCGTAACCCTGGTCCACGCCACGCCCGCTGCCCGCGCGTCGGGGGAGACGCCGCATCCGGTTGTCATCCTGCATCCCGGCGTCGCCACCACACCCGGATCCACCGAACTGCGGGCCATATTCAGCATGCGGCTGCGGCGCTGGCCCGATGGCAGCCCGGTGCGCGTCTTCACCCTGCCCGACAGCCACCCGACGCATCGGAAGTTTGCCGAAGGCAGCCTGCGCATCCTGCCCCATCTGCTGCGCCGCAGCTGGGACCGTCTGGTGTTCTCCGGCACCGGCGAAGCGCCCATCGAGGTGCGCGACGAGGCCGAGATGCTCCGACTGGTGGCCAGCACGCCCGGGGCAATTGGTTATCTGAGCGAACAGCCGCCAACGGAAGAGGTCCGGTCGATCCCGCTTGGGCCGGCAGTGAATGCAGGAGGAAATGTCCAGTGACCCGGTTGCCAACTCTCGTCCTGCTGTTCGCCCTTGGCATCCTGGCCCCCGTGTCGGCCCTGGCCTCCGAACCGCTCAGGATCAGCGGCTTTCTTTCCCAGGGCTACCTTCACACCAGCCAGAATCCTTTCTTCCGCAAAGAGGAGGGAGGCAGTTTCGACTGGCAAGAGGCAGGTATCACCGCTTCCAAGCAGTTCTCGCCTCTGATCCGCGGCGCCGCCCAGCTGACCTACCGCCGCGCTGGAGATCTGCCTGGTGACCGGGTCTTCCTCGACTTCGCACTGATCGAGATCGACCTGTTGCAGAGCGAGCACACCCAGGCCGACCTGCAGCTGGGCCGGGTCAAGGTGCCTCTCGGGCTCTTCAACGAAACGCGCGATGTGCCGCAGACGCGGCTTGGGGTGCTGCCGCCGGCGTCCGTCTACTACGAAGCACTTCGCGAGCTCTCGGCCTCGACCGACGGGGCCAGGATCGATCTCGTGCAGGACGTCGGCGTTGCGCGCGTCCAGCTTGCCCTCGTAGGCGGCCGGCGCAGCAATGACACCACCGAAGTGGAGTTCCTTGCGCTCGGCGGCAACGTCCCCGGCGAACTCCCCGACGTGTCAATGAAAGCAGCCCATCTGGCGCTGGTCACGGCTGAGGAAAGGCTTCGCCTGGTGGCCAGCCACGTTCGCGCTGATCTCGACTACGAGCCCTCGGGGCCATCTGATCCGTTCGCCGCTGGCTCCCTTCGCGGCAGCTTCAGCGTCCTGTCCGCCGAGTGGCAGGCGGCCCGCTGGTATGTCCTCGGTGAGTACTCGCGGCAGCGCGCGAGGTTTCGCGACTTTGGCCCCCTGCTTCCGGACCGCACCGGCGATGGCGAGGGCTACTACACGCAGTTTGGCTGGCGCACGAGCCCCGCGCTGGAGCTGTTCGGCCGCCGTGAGCACTACTACGCCAGCAGGAGCGATCGCAGTGGCACCGAGCAGTTCCTGCCCGTGTTCGGCGTTGCCCACCTCGGCTACAGCAAGTCCTGGGTAGCCGGTCTGCGCTACGACATCACGCCGGCCTGGACACTTCGCGCCTCCCATCACTGGATCGACGGCACGGGCATCCTGCCGAGATCGCAGATCAGCGACTTCCAGGCGCTTTCCCGGAAATGGGAGTTGTTCGCGGCCAGCGTCAGCTTCCGGTTCTGAGGCCCGGACCAAGGCGCAAGATGGCCACCCGGCAGCGGAAGTTCAGCCTGCATGACAAGGCCAGCCTGCTGACCGCGGGAGTGTTGATCGTGCTGGTCAGCGCGGGTATCGGCGCTTTCTGGCAGCAAACCGAGGCTCGCCACGAAGAGCAGGTTGGCCAGGACCAGGAACGTATTGCCCTGCGGCTTCAGCGCATGCTTGGCCTCCAGCGAGAGCAGGCGTTTCTCGCCTTGCGTGCGGTCGCCGGGAATCTCCAGCCGCTCGCATCACTTGAGTCGGGGGCGGCAGCGGCCACACTCGAGCAGGCCCTGCTCGCCAGTGGCCTTGATCTGGAGTTCGAGCGCGTCGTGGTGTTCACGGACCGGGGCCGGATGCTCGCGGAGTTCCGGGCAAGTACGGGGGAGACAGTTGCCGAACCCGAAACACAGCAGCTCGCTGACCTCGCTGCCGAGGTCATCGCGAGGCGAAGTCCCGCCGCCCGGATCGCATGCGCCTACCAATGCCAACTGATTGCGGCCGAACCGGTCCTCGACCCCGAGGGTCTACCGGTCGTCATTGCGGGAAGCCGCTCCCTGGCCGACTGGGTCGTTTCCTTCGCCGCACTCGACGACGCCGAACTGCTGATCTGGGAGCGAACCAGCCACGCTACGCCCCAGCTCGTGGCGAACTCCGGAACACCGTCATTGGCCGCCACCATCGGACCCCGGCTCGGGTCTCTGCCCTCGGGTTCCAGAGGCTGGACGACGATCGAAGACCTTGCCACCGGACGCCGCTTCGCCGTGTCCGCGGTGTCCGCAGGGACCGGCGGGCAAGCTGGACCGACAGCGCCCCTGCAGCTTGCCCTCGCCCAGGACATCGAGGACCGTCTGCGGTTGCTGCGCCGCCAGCAGCGGGGCGCGCTCGGGCTGGGCCTGCTGGCATTGATCGCAGCCGTCTGGGGCGTGCGTCGCCTCCTGGGGGGCATCGGCGCTCGCCTGCAGCGGGTTTCCGAAGCCATGCCACTGATTGCCGAGGGCGAGTTCGAGGCTGCGGCCAGGCGCATTCGCCCGGCAAGACGGCGCCTGCTTCGCGATGAATCGGACATCCTTGAGGACACCGCCTCGGCATTGATCCAGCGCCTGACCGAGCTGGGAGGACAAGTCGAGCAACGGGATCGCAAGCTGCGCGAACAGATCGACGAACTGCGCCGCCAGGGCGAGTTCGTCGATCGGCTGTTCGAGCACGCCCAACTGGCGATCATCGTGCACGACGGAGGCCAGCGCGTCGTCCGCAGCAATGCTGGCGGCCGAACCCTGCTGGAATCGCTGGAGTCAGGCAGTCCGCTGTCGGCCATTCTGCTTGAAGACCGGGATCAAGAGCCGGCCGAGGGTTCCATTTTCCTGCCAGTGATGGGCTCTCATGATGCACAGCCGGTGCTCACGGAGTGCCGACTCGGGGAGGGTGAGGCGCAGCGCAATCTGCGCTGGATCCATTGCGGAGTCCGAGGCCCGGATGACGAGCCCCTCGTGCTTTCGATCGGACTCGACCTCACGCGCGAACGCCGTGCTCTGGCCGAAGCCAGCTGGATGGCCGACCACGATGCGTTGACGGGCTGCTACAACCGCTACAGGATCGAACGCGAGATCGACGACCTGATCGCCGCGGGCAAGCCGTTCGCCATCCTGTACATCGACCTGGATGGCTTCGGTCTGATCAACAAGACCGATGGACACGAGGCCGGCAACGATGTCCTGTCCAGCACCGCCCACTCGCTGGAGTCACACGTCACCCGGCGCGATGCGGTGGCCCGGATCGGCGGCGACGAGTTCCTGGTGGTGCTCCGGGACGTGCGTGCATCGGTAGTGCAGTCGGTTGCAGAGCGCATCATCCGGGTGGTCTGCTCACCCGTGACCACCCGCGAGGGACGCACCCATTCGGTGTCGTGCTGTATTGGCATCGCTTTGTTCCCCAGCCAATGCCGCAGCCGCCTGGAGCTGTTCAACCACGCCGACGCGGCGCTGAAGGAGGCCAAGCGCGCGGGACAGGGCGAATGGGTGCTCCATGCGGATGCACAGCGCGCCGCGCAGCATTCGAAACAGATGAGCCAATGGAAGCAGCGCTTGCAGCATGCACTGGGCTCGGAAGGCCTGACCTTGAGTTTCCAGCCGATCCTGGACCTGGCCACCGGGTTGGTGTCGCACTTCGAGGCGCTGGTCCGCATGCGCCTCCCCGACGGCAGCATCGCGAGCCCCGCTGAATTCATCGGCGTCGCCGAAGAGACGGGTCTGATCCACCGCGTCGACCGGTGGGTTCTCAACGAGTCGATTCGCATGCTGCGCGAGATGGCCGAACGTCGTCCGGACATCGGGGTCGCCGTCAACGTCTCGGGCCCCACCCTCATGCGAAATGACTTCGTGTCCACGTTGACCGAGATCATCAAGCACTCCAGGCTCAGCCGGCCCCGGTTGATCATCGAGATCACCGAAACCGCCGCGCTCCGGGACATCAAGGCGGCGGGCGCGGCGATGTCGGAGCTCTGCCAGCTCGGCTGCGAGTTCGCGCTCGATGACTTCGGCATCGGCTATTCGTCGTTCGCCTACCTGCGGGAACTCCCTTTCAGCTACGTGAAGCTGGATGGTAGCTACGTCCGCCAGGCGCTCAAGGACCAACGCAACCAGGCGTTCATCCGCGCCATGGTCCTGCTCGCCAACGGCTACCAGCTGAAGACCGTCGCCGAGTTCGTCGAGTCGCAGGCGCTGCAGGATTTCCTCGCCGAGGCCGGCGTCCACTACGGCCAGGGCTTCCACATCGCCAAGCCAGGCCCCCTGCCCGACTGGGTGCTCGGCGAAGGAACCGGCTAGTCGGAATCGGCGACCGGGGGTACCTCGCGCAGCAGCAGCACGGTTGTCGTCGGCGCCGATTGCTCATAGGCGCGCCATTGTCCGCTGCCGTCCAGGGACAGCGCCCAGTGGCCCACGCAGTGCGTCTGCGGCGGCGCCGGCCTGGCGCCGAAGATTGATTTCACCCGTCCCCAGGCGCGCTTGGCAGCGTTGTCCTTGGCCTGCTCGGCCAGCATGCGGCACTCGCTGCTCCAGGCATGCAGGGGCAGGTTGGCGAGCTGGCCCACTCCCGCCTTCAGCTCGCTGCGACTGGGCAGTCGATAGGGCTGTCCCGTGCGCTGGGCCAGCCAGCGGGCGAACGCGCCTGCCTCGGCATGGCTGAGGCAGCCAGGCCGGCCGGGCTCGGGCGAGGCGCAGCCCTTGGCTCCGCTCGACTCCGAAAAGGCCTGAAACAGCGCGTCGTTGACCGGCGCCTGCATCAGCGCGTAGCCCGCCCGACCGGACTGCGGTCGCTCGAGCAGAACCAGCGGCGGGCCGCCGGGATCGCTGAAAGGCTCGCCCTCGACGGGCAGCGCGCGCACCTGGCTGGCCAGCTCCAGCAGCGGCTTGCTGACCATTGCCGAGGCATCCAGCAGGCGCAGCGCCAGCGCTGCCTCGCGGCGATCGAACTCGCGCAGGGCGCGCTCCAGCTGCGGCTGCAGGAGGGACTCGACGCGGCGGTTGTGCTCGACCACCCGCAGGTCGGCGTGGGCATCGAGCGCGCCGACCGCCAGCTGCCAGCGCTCCCAGAGCGGCGGCAACTGGTCCAGCCTCGAGGCAGCAAGCAGCGGATCCTGCTCGGCCTGCAGCGCGGACAGCAGGCGATCCTGGGCAGCCTCGATCAGCAGCGGGTCGAGACCCTGCTGCCGCGCGTCCAGCAGCGCATCCAGGGCGTTGGGCGCCCGCGGCGGCAGCAGCTGGCCTGCGGCGATCAGGCCGGTGATCTCATCGGCGTCGACCGGCGGCTCGCGGGTCAGCCAGACCAGCAGGCCGAGCACCACCGCGACGGCGATCGCAAGGGCAAGACCCAGCTTGCGCGGATCAGGCAGGTCGCGAGCCGGCTCCGGTCCGGCCTCGATGTCGTCGAGCGCGGCCTGCATCTCCTCGGCGCTGGCAAAGCGCCACGCCGGCTCGTAGGCCAGGGCGCGGTCGAAGAACCCCTGCCAGTGGACCAGGGCCGGTGGCAGCTTGGGCACCGGGTTCTCCATCTGGGCCATGGCGATGGCCAGCGCGTCCGGGCCATCGAAGGGCAGCTTGGCGGTCAGCAGCTCGAAAGCCAGCACGCCAAGACTGTAGAGGTCGGAGCGGGCATCCACATCGATGCCGCGCGCCTGCTCCGGACTCATGTAGCCGGCGCTGCCGATGGCCAGGCCCTCGCTGGTGATGCGCGACTTCGAGCGGGTCAGCGCGGCGCCGAAATCGGCCAGCAGCGGGCGGTCGTTGCGATCGAACAGGATGTTCTCGGGCTTGATGTCGCGATGGACGATACCGGCCGCATGCGCGTGGGCCAGCGCATCGAGAAGCTGGTGCAGCAGGCCGGCCACCCTCTCCTCGTCAACCGGTGCGCCCCAGCGGCGCAGGTCGCCGCCGGGCAGCAGGGGCATGACGTAGTACATGCCGCCTTCCGCGGTGCGGCCGAAGTCGTACAGCTCGACGATATGCGGGTGCTGCAGGCCAGCAAGGGCGCGGGCCTCGTTTTCCAGCCGCTGCAGTTGCATGAGGTCGGCCTCGTTACGCGGCCGCACCAGCTTCACCGCCACCTCGCGCTCGAGCACCGTCTGCACGGCGACGAAGACCTGGGCCATGCCGCCCCGGCCCAGCTCGCTGCGGATCTGCAGTCCGGGGATGTCTGGAAACTCGCTCAAGCGCCACCTGCGACATCGAGGGGGACGGCGGCCCTGTGCTGCGCGGGGCGACCGGGATGAACGCTACCATAGCGCCGGCGCTGCCCGGCGCCCCTCGCGCAACAATGGCTTGCAAGCTTTGCGGGGCGCCCGCTATACTCGCGCGCTTTCCTGCCCTCGATTCAAGCGGACGCCATCATGAAAGTTCTGTCCTCCCTGAAGTCGGCCAAGAGCCGCCACCGTGACTGCAAGGTCGTCCGTCGCCGCGGCAAGGTCTTCGTGATCTGCAAGAGCAACCCGCGCTTCAAGGCCCGCCAGCGCTGATCCTCGCGTTGGTTGCAGTCGCGACAGGGGCCGCCTAGAGCGGCCCTTTTCGCGTCTGGCGATCGCTCAACCCGCACGCGCCGGGCTCCGGGCACCCGGGCAGCGCACCGTCCTGAACTCCGTCTGCCAGCCGCCGCGCGGCTCGGCGGAGCTTGGCGTTACACTGTCGCCCTGCCGCATCCGACCCGATCCGCCGCGATCCAGTTCGCCAGGAGTTTGCCCATGAGCCGCCTGTTGCTTGCCGCCGGTGCCCTGCTGATGTTCTCCGCCGCCCCCGATCTGCGCGCCGACGTGCTGCTGATCGAGCGGGTCGAGGCCCGTCCCGACGTCCAGCTGCCGCGTCGCGGCGCGCTGATGAACCAGGTCGAGGCGCAGTTCGGAGCGCCCGAACGCAAGCATGCACCGGTGGGCGGCGATCGCCCGCAGCATCCGCCGATCACCCGCTGGGACTACCCGCAGTTCTCGGTCTATTTCGAGCACAACCACGTGGTCAATGCGGTGGTCCACCGCGCGCTGCCGACCGAGAAGGGCCCGAAGCCCGTCAGCCAGGAACCGTGAGCGCGGCCGAGCGGCGTTTCCCCGCCGAATGGGAGCCCCAGGACGCGGTCCTTATCGCCTGGCCGCATGATGGCACCGACTGGGCCGAGCGCCTTGCCGAGGTCGAGTCCAGCTACGTCGCGCTCGGCACCGCAGTCACCCGGTTCCAGCCTCTGGTCATCTGCTGCCGCGACGGCCAGCTGGTCGAGCGTGCGCGGGGGCTGCTGACCACGGCCGGGGCCGATCCGCAGCGCCTGCGCTTTGTCGAGATCGACTACGACGACACCTGGCTGCGCGACTCCGGCCCGATCAGCCTGCTCTCGAAAGACGGCCCCGTGCTGCTCGACTTCCGTTTTACCGGCTGGGGCGGCAAGTTCGAGGCCGGCCGCGACGACGCCCTGATTGCCGGCCTGATCGAGCGCGGCGTGTTCGCCTCCAGCTGCCGCCACGAGCCGGTCGATTTCATCCTCGAGGGCGGCGGCATCGAGACCGACGGCCGCGGCACCCTGCTGAGCACCTGGGCCTGCCTTGCCCAGCGTCATCCCGACAAGTCTCGCGACGAGGTCGCCGGCGTCCTGCTGCAGAGGCTGGTCCAGGACCGCGTGCTGATCCTCGACCACGGCTATCTCGAGGGCGACGACACCGACGCCCATATCGACACCCTGGCCCGCTTCGCCTCGCCCACGCGCATCGTCTACCAGGGCTGCGACGACCCGGCCGACAGCCACTTCGACCCGCTGGGCCGAATGGCCGAGGAACTGGCCTCGCTGCGCCAGGCCAATGGCCAGTCCTTCGAGCTGTTCGCCCTGCCCTGGGCGCAGCCGGTGATCGACGAGGGCCGCCGGCTGGCCGCCAGCTATGCCAACTTCCTGATCATCAATGGTGCGGTGCTGATGCCGGCCTACGGCGATCCCGCCGACGCGCGCGCCGCCGCCGTGCTGGCGCGCGCCTTCCCCGACCGCCAGATCGTGCCGGTGCCCTGCCGCCCGCTGATCTGGCAGAACGGCAGCCTGCACTGCGTCACCATGCAGCTGCCGCAAGGCGTGCTCGCCGCCTGAAGGAGACACCCATGAAGTGCAATACCCTTCGCGTCGCCCTGGTCCAGGACCGGGATCGCGGCTCCGTCGAGGACAACCTGCAGCGCATCGAGGCCGCGGTCGCCGAAGCTGCCGGCCAGGGCGCGAAGCTGGTCCTGCTGCAGGAGTTGCACAACGGCCCCTACTTCTGCCAGCACGAGAACGTCGACGAGTTCGATCGCGCCGAGCCGATCCCCGGCCCGAGCAGCGAGCGCCTGGGCCGGCTGGCGGCGAAGCACGGCGTGGTCATCGTCGGCTCGCTGTTCGAGCGCCGCGCCCCGGGCCTGTACCACAACACCGCCGTGGTGCTGGAAAAGGACGGCACTCTGGTCGGACGCTACCGCAAGATGCACATCCCGGACGATCCGGGCTTCCTGGAAAAGTTCTACTTCACCCCGGGCGACCTCGGCTTCGAGCCGGTGGACACCTCGGTCGGCCGCCTCGGCGTGCTGGTCTGCTGGGACCAGTGGTATCCGGAAGCCGCGCGCCTGATGGCCCTGGCCGGTGCCGAGATGCTGTTCTACCCGACCGCCATCGGCTGGGACCCGAACGATGACAGCGCCGAGCAGGAGCGCCAGCGCATGGCCTGGATCCTCAGCCAGCGCGGCCACGCCGTGGCCAACGGCCTGCCGGTGCTGAGCTGCAACCGCACCGGCTTCGAGCCCTCGCCCACCGACGGCAGCGGCATCCAGTTCTGGGGCAGCAGTTTCGTCGCCGGCCCGCAGGGCGAGATCCTCGGCGAGGCCGGGCGCGACGAGGCCGAGGTGCTGGTGGTCGACGTCGACCTCGGCCGCAGCGAATCGGTGCGGCGCATCTGGCCGTTCCTGCGCGATCGGCGCATCGATGCTTACGCCGACCTGCAGCGCCGCTATCGAGACTGAGCGCAGCAACCCGGCGTAGCGCCGCCTCGTCCCGGCGACGCGCCGGGAACCGCCGCGCACCTTACGGTGTCCACCCCGCCCCCACCCCGCAAGGATGCACCGATGATGGACAGCGCCCCGGCGCCCACCGGAATCGAATCCACGGTCGACCCGCTGGCCGGCCAGCCGATCCTGCGCGTCGAGCGCGACGGCTGCCGCTTCACCCTGCTCGGCACGGCGCACGTCTCACAGGCCAGCGTCGACGCGGTCCGCGCCCTGGCCGAGCGCGAGCGCTTCGACGCCGTGGCCGTGGAGCTCTGCGAGCCGCGCTTCCGCAGCCTGCGCGAGCCCAACCAGCTGGCCAAGCTCGACCTGTTCCGGGTGGTCAAGGAAGGCAAGGTGGGCCTGGTCGCCGCCAACCTCGCCCTGTCCGCCTACCAGCGACGCCTGGCCAAGCAGCTCGGCATCGAGCCCGGCGCCGAGATGCGCGCCGCCATCGAGGCCGCCGAATCCGAAGGCAAGGCGCTGTGGCGCATCGACCGCGATGTCGGCACCACCCTGCGCCGCACCTACACCGCGGTCGGCTGGTGGCAGCGGATCAAGCTGATGAGCGGCCTGCTGGCCAGCCTCCTGGTCGACGAGCAGGTCGATGCCGACGAGATCGAGAAGCTCAAGCAGGGCGACATGCTGGAGAGCACCTTCGCCGAGTTCGCCAGCCGCAGCGAGCGCCTCTACGGCGCCCTGATCGACGAGCGCGACCGTTACATGGCCGCGCGCCTGCGCGAGGCCGCTGCCCGCGAAGGCTCCAGCGAAGTGCTGGCCGTGGTCGGCGCCGGTCATCTGGCCGGGTTGTCCGGTTACCTGCGCGACAGCGATGAGCCCCCCGAGACCACGGTCTCGCGGCTCGATGCCCTGCCCCCACCTGGCCGCTGGGGCACCTGGATCGCGATCGCCATCGCTGCCCTGGTGATCGGCGGCTTCGCCTGGGGCTTTGCCCGCGGCGTCGACGTCGGCACCGAGCTGCTCCTGGTCTGGGTGCTGGCCACCGGCGGCCTGGGCGCCATCGGCTGTGCGCTGGCCGGCGGCCATCCGCTCAGCGTCATCGCCGCCTTCCTTTCCTCGCCGCTGACCCCGCTGCATCCCCTGCTCTCCTCGGGCACGGTCAGCGCCCTGGTCGAGGTCACCCTGCGCCGGCCCACGGTGGCCGACTTCGACCGCCTGAAGGACGATGTCGGCACGGTCGGCGGCTGGTGGCGCAACCGGGTCAGCCGGGTCCTGCTCAACTTCTTTCTCACCAGCACCGGCACGGCCATCGGCGTTTACATTGCCGGATGGCGTATGCTGCAGGCTTTGTTCGACTAGACCGGGCCTGGGGAAAGGCGCCGGCGCGATCCGGCCGGCCCCTGCGCCGACCGCGTGTCGAGGGGGAGCGGCTTGGCGTGAAGACGGTTCTGCTTGCTGAAGCATCGAGCACCCGACGGCGTGCGCTGTCGGCCCTGCTCACCCAGCGTGGTTTCGGGGTCACCGCGCTCGGCAACCTGGATGATGCCTACGCGGTACTGATGCGCGCTGCCGGCAGCACCGCGCGCTTCGACGCTGTGGTGATCGGCTGGCCCGAGTACTCCGAGGGCCTTGCCGAAGATGTCTTCGGCCTGCTTCACGGCGCGCTGTTCGAACACCTTCCGGTGCTGGTGCTGAGCGACACCACCAGCTCGGCGGCGATCAACTGGCGGATGACCCGCCCGCGCACCGCCCTCCTGCCCTGGGCCGACTTCCAGGAAGCCGCCGCGGCACTCAGCCATCTTCTCGAGCCGATCGTGGTCGAGGATCGCCCGCAGGCCAGCGACGGCCCGCCGCTGCGCATCCTGCTGGTCGATGACTCGGCCACCGTGCGCGCGGCCTTCTCGCGCCTGCTCTCGCGCGACGGCTACATGGTCGAGACCGCCTCCAGCGTCGCCGAAGGCCTGTCCAAGCTGCGTACCCAGCCGGTCGACATCGCCGTGGTCGACTACTTCATGCCCGGCCGCAACGGCACCGAACTCATCCAGGAGCTGCGCGCCAACCCGGCCACCGCCAAGGTGGTGCCGGCGATCATCACCGGCGCCTATTCCGACGACGTGATCCGCGAGTCGCTGGCCAGCGGCGCCGTCGAGTGCCTGTTCAAGAGCGAGGCCAAGGAGCTCTTCGTCGCCCGCATCCACTCGCTGGCGCGCACCGTGCGCGACCGCAAGACGGTCGAATCCGAACGCCGCCGGCTGGAGGGCATCCTGTCCTCGGTGGGCGACGGCGTCTACGTGGTCGATCCGGTCGGGACCATCCAGCTGATCAATCCCGCCGCCTGCGAGCTGCTCGGCTACGAGGGCAGCGCCGAACTCATCGGCCGCAACGCCTTCGAGGTCATCCACTACGCGCACGAGGACGGCTCGCTGCTGGCCCGCGGCCAGTGCCCCCTGCTGCAGAGCTACGCCCGCGGCTCCGAGCTGTCCGGCTGGCAGACCGCCTTCTGGAATGCGCTGGGCAAGCCGATCCCGGTCGACTGCACGGTGTTCCCGATGCGCGTCGACGGCGAGCGCAGCGGCTCGGTGGTCGCCTTCCGCGACGTCTCCGCGCGGCGCCGGCTGGAAGAGGACCTGCGCTGGGCGGCCGAGCACGACGCCCTGACCAAGCTGCACAACCGCGCATGGTTCGAGCGCCAGCTGGAAGAGGAGATCAGCCGCCTGCGCCGCAGCGGGCAGACTTCCCTGCTGCTGTTCCTCGACATCGACCGCTTCAAGTACATCAACGACACCGCCGGCCACGGCGCCGGCGACCAGCTGCTGATCGAGGTCAGCCAGCGCCTGAAGTCGCGCCTGCGCGCCACCGACCACCTGGCCCGCATGGGCGGCGACGAGTTCGCCCTGATCCTGCGCAACGTCGCCCTGGGCGACCTGCAGGGCCTGGCCGACGGCTTCCGCCGCGCGCTCACCGCCGCGCCCTTCAGCTATGGCGGCAAGTCCTACCGCATCACCACCTCGATCGGCGCCTCGGCGATGGACGCGCGCACGCTCTCGCCCTCCGAGGCCATGGCCCAGGCCGACGTCGCCTGCCACCAGGCCAAGAACGGCGGACGCAACCTGACCCAGCTCTACCAGCCCGACTCCAACGAGCGCGCCGCCATGGACCGCGACCTCGGCTGGTCGGTGCGCCTGGAAGAGGCCCTGCGCCACGACCGCTTCGTGCTGGCCTTCCAGCCGATCGTCCCGCTCGACGGCATCCTCGACGACGACCTCGACCCGGGCGGCCCCGAGCTGTGGCGCCGACAGCTGGCACGCAACCCGAACAGCCCGGCGCTGTTCGAGGTGCTGATCCGCATGCGCGACTCGCAGGGCGAGCTGGTCATGCCGGGCGCCTTCATGCCGACCGCCGAGCGCTTCGGCCTGATGCGCGAGATCGACCGCTGGGTCATCGACCACTCGCTGCAGGCCCTGCGCGACCTGCGCGACTCCGAACGCCCGGTCTCCCTGACCATCAACCTGCACACCCAGTCGCTTGCCGATTCGGGGCTCGCCGGCTTCGTTACCGCGCGGGTGGTCGAGTACGACATCGACGCCACCCAGCTGATCTTCGAAATCACCGAGTCGCACGCCATCGAGGACGTCACCGGCGCCCAGCGCGTCCTGCACGACCTGCGTGCGCTCGGCGCGCGCATCGCGGTGGACGACTTCGGCACCGGCTTCTCGACCTTTGCCTACCTGAAGAACCTCGAGGCCGACATCCTCAAGATCGACGGCTCGCTGATCCAGGGCCTGCCCGACGATCCGCTCGACCGCACCGTGGTCGCCGCCCTGTCGAGCATCGCCGAGGCCGCCAACAAGCTGACCATCGCCGAGTGCGTCGAAGACCCGGCCGCCCTGCACACCCTGCTCGAATGCGGGGTCAACCTCGCCCAGGGCAATGCCGTCGGCCTGCCCCGCCTGCAGCTGCGCGCCGCCGCCCTGCGCGCGCTGGACGGCAAGCTGCTGGAGGACGTGCCGGTGCTCATCGAGGCCCCGCTCAAGGCCGCCGCCCAGCGCTGAGCGCCGCGCCGGCAGCGGCAAGGCGGGCCCCCACCACCCATCGTTCAATCGGGACGCCGCGCCGCCGCGCGCGGTAAGCTCGCGGCCTTGTCCGCAGCACACCGCCATGGCCGCCGAAGCAAGCTTTCTCTGGTACGACCTCGAGACCTGGGGCATCGACCCGCGCGGCGACCGCATCGCCCAGTTCGCCGGCGTGCGCACCGACGCCGCGCTTGAGCTGATCGAAGAGCCGGTCACCCTGTGGTTCAAGCCACCCCGCGACGCCCTGCCCTCGCCCGAAGCGGTCGCCGTCACCGGCCTTGATCCGCTCAAGCTCGACGCAACGGGACTGGTCGAGGCCGAGGCCATCGCCCAGGTCCAGGCCCTGATGGCCACCCCCGGCACCTGCAGCGTCGGCTGGAACAGCCTGCGCTTCGACGACGAGTTCATCCGCCACGGCCTGTACCGAAACTTCTTCGACCCTTACCAGCGCGAATGGGCCGGCGGCAACAGCCGTTGGGACCTGCTCGACTTCGCCCGGCTCTGCCACGCCCTGCGCCCCGAGGGCATCGAATGGCCGCTGCGCGAGGACGGCGCGCCCAGCTTCCGCCTTGAACACCTGGCTGCCGCGAACGGCATCAGCCACAGCCACGCCCACGACGCCATGAGCGACGTCGAGGCCACCCTCGGACTTGCCCGCCTGTTCCGTGCCAGACAGCCACGGCTCTGGGACTATCACCTCAGGTTCCGTAACAAGCGCGAGGTCGCCCCCCTGCTGCGCCCCGGCGGCGAGCTGCTGCTGCACGTCTCCTCGCGCTTCCCCGCCCAGCGCCACTGCGCCGGCATCATCCTGCCGCTGATGCCCCACCCGTCTGCCGGCAACCAGATGCTGGTCGCCGAGCTGAGCGGCCCGGTCGAGGACTGGATCGACCTGCCCGCCGACGAGCTGGCCCGCCGTCTGTTCAGCCCCGGCGAGGAGCTCGAAGCCGAAGGCCTGACCCGTCCGCCGATCAAGGGCGTGCACCTCAACCGCTGCCCCGCCCTGATCCAGCGCCAGCACGTCCGCCCCGAGGAATGGCAGCGCCTAGGCCTCGACCCCGCCGCCGCCGAGCAGCGCGCCCTCGCCCTCCGCGACGCCGGCAGCGCTCTCACCGACCGACTGGCACTCGCCTTCGACCGCCAGCACCCACCTGCCCAGGACGTCGACGTCGCCCTCTACGACCTCCTCCCCAGCCGCGAGGACGCCCCCCTACGCCAGCGCATCCAGCGCGCCGCCCCCAAGGACCTCGCCGACTTCACCGGCCGCTTCCGCGATCCCCGCGGCGATGAGCTCCTGTTCCGCTACCGCGCCCGAAATTGGCCGGAGACGCTAGACCCCGAAGAGCGCCGGCGCTGGCAGAACCACCTCCAGCAGCGCCTGAACCCCGAAGCCCTCGCCCGATTCGACGCCAGCCTCGCAGCCCAGGGCGAGCAGCTGAGCGAGGACCTAAGCGATTCGCTTCGGCAGTGGCGGGAACGCTTGATGAAAGAGGCAGGCGCTGAACCACTGCCAGAACCACCCACCCATTCGCTCCCTTAGGCGCCCAGGAACGCCTTCGCCCTACCCTGCGGCCTAACCCTCCTAGATGCCGGGATAGGCTGCGGTACTAGGCCGCAAGGACCAGCCCAACTCCATGATTCATGGCAGAATTCCCCATCCCTCCCCAAACTAGGCCTACATGCTACGCTGCAATTACCGCTGCACCCTGCAGCCGAATAGTAGTTGGGCCGCAAGGGAGTCGGGTTCCATCCAGGCCCCGCGCGGTCATGTTGTCCACGCTCCGGGCCACCGTGGCGTCGGGCGCTCGGGGTCGGCTTTCGCTGTTTCCCAGGTCGTTTCGCAGGCGGGCACCGCTTTCGCAGGTCAGGGTTGCTGAGTCGTGCAGCAAGTCGCCATCCCGGTGCCTGGTTCCGCTAGCATCTGGTCAGCGGCTCGACAGATTTCAGGTGGCGGGCGACAGGGGCTGGCTTTCCGTCCCAAGGCGCCTCGCTCCGGCACCCTCCCTTGCTGCCCAACTATGCGTTCAAGCGGACCGCCGGGAGGTGCCTCGATGTTTACTGATACGCTTTCGGCCGGCGGCCGCTTAACGCGGCGTTGGGCGGTCGTGGGAAAGGATGATGGAACCTGACGAGTTCGCAAAAGCCGTAGCAGCGTCGCAGAACAATGAGACTTGGCTACTGTTTCCTGTGCCGGTGCCGGAAGAAGCGATTTCTAAAGCTGAAGCCCTGCTAGGCGTACAGCTCCCTGCCGACTATAAGCACATCCTGCACGACTACGGTGCTGGCGACTTCCACTATGTTGAGCTTCTCACTCCTGCCGTAGGTTCCGGTGGTGGCCTGGTCGGTGAGAATGAGGAGCTGCGGGCTAGAGGCGTCGAAGGTTTTGTGGCGGTTTCACCAAATGGGTGCGGCGACTACTATGGGTTCAGGTCAATCGGTGGAAGGTGTACGCCCGAGGTCTACTTCTGGGATCACGAAGTAGAATCGATCTCGGACGATCCGGTTGCGGGGTCGATTCTGGATTTCTTGCGCGACAACGCGCTTGTATCGTCCACAGATATGCGTCTGGTTGCTACCGGGCGAGAGCATCTGGTCATAAAGTGGTGGTGGTGGTGAGCGTTCCGCTGTCGGCACGCCGCCCAACTGGGCGTTCAAGCGGACCGCCGGGAGATGCTTCGATTTTCTCTGACCCGCTTTCGGCCGGCGGCCGCTTAACGCGGCGTTAGGCATCGATCTTGAGCGATCCGGTTCACGTGCTGCGAGCCAATCTTCCTGGCTCTGAAAGCTGGCCAAGTTCCTTCTGGGGAAGGCTCGTCGAAGAAGGGCTCTGGTGCGAATCAGCATTCTGGGAGCTTCACGACGCGTTGGTCGCAATAGCTTTGAGGAACAAAGGGTCCGAAGCAGTCAATCGTCCAATAGCTGAGGCCGTCTCAAGAGTTCAAGCCCGGGTTCTTGGCTGCCTCGCGTCTCACTACGATTCGAGTGATGTCTTCACAATCTCCAATCTCGATGACGACAGGCTTCGCCAATTCGTTGAGCGTTTCGAGCATGCTACGTTGGGTGTGTTCTCTGGCGAGGTTTTGCCCGAGGAGTCATATGATCTGAGGAGTCCACGTCGTGTCGATGCCTAACTGTGCGTTAGAGCGGACCTGCGGGGAGACACTTCGAATGAACCAATTGCTGTCGGCCGCAGGCCGCTCAACGCGGCGTTGGGCCGCGAGGGAGTCGGGTTCCTTGCAGTGCTCGGGCGATCATGTAGCCCTCGCTCCGAATCACCGTGGCGTCGGGCGCTTGGGGTCGGCTTTCGCTGTTTTCCGGGCCGTTTCGCAGGCGGGGACCGCTTTCGCAGGTCAGGGGTGCTGAGTCATGCAGCAGCTCGCCGTTCCGGTGCCTGGTTCCGCTAGCATCTGGTCAGCGGCTCGGCAGGTTGCTGCGCACAGGCGACAGGGGCAGGCTTTCCGTCCCGAGGCGCCTTGCTCCGGCACCCTCCCTTGCTGCCCAACTATGCGTTCAAGCGGACCGCCGGGAGGTGCTTCGATGTTTACTGATACGCTTTCGGCCGGCGGCCGCTTAACGCGGCGTTGGGCGGCGTGAGAATGACTGCGGCAGGCGACAAAGCAGCGCGACGCGACTATGAGGCCGCGCTAGCTGTTACTCGGTCAATTCTGGCCTCATGGGACCCATTGGCATTACTTGCCGGTGGCGCCCCGGGCGACGAGTTTTATTCCGAAGCGTCGCTCCTGGTGCCCAAGCTCCTAAGGTGCTCGAACGCCGAAGAGTCGACGAAGGCAGTCTCTGAGGTATTCTCCAAAGCGTTTGAAGGCTGCCACTTTGCGCTGTCAGATTGTGAGGCAATTGGCGAGAGACTGTATGCTGCTCTTCATAAGAGTTAGCGCCTTCCGTGAAGTGCCGCGCCGCCGCCCAACTATGCATTAGAGCGGACCGATGGGACAGGCTTCGATGTTTCCTGATACTTTTCCGGCCATCGGCCGCTCAATGCGGCGTTGGACATCACTATGAGCGATATGGCGACTTGGGGTACAAAGGACTGGCTAGAGGCGGCGACTTACGCACTCGCCATAGTTGGAGCTCTGTTGGGCTCCATCTTTTGGCTGTCAAACGTGCGCTCTGAATCGATCGCGAATACGCGCCAACACATTCACCGGACGTGGACGAACGAGGGGGATGTCACTTCTCAGGAGGTTCGGTTTATCGACCTGTCTCTGGCTGAGTCCGACGGCGACCTAGTTGGCACTCTGAGCAGTCCTTCAATCGGAGAGCCGCTCGAAGTCCACGTCGACATTGGTTGGCGCTCGTCCCTGCTTACGCTTAGTGAGCTCAGGGGTCGCAACCTTGTCACGGTAGCTGAAGTAAAGGTTTCCCTTACCGGAAACGACAATCGACTAGAGTGGAAAATCATCAGCCGAAATCCTCCTCCGTTCTTGCCCGACCGCGCGACCCTGTGGCCCGTGCCATCGAGGTCCGGCGAGTGATGTCCAACTATGCGTTCAAGCGGACCGCTGGGAGAGACTTCCTTGTTTCCCGATGATTATTCGGCCAGCGGCCGCTTAACGCGGCGTTAGACCTATGAATCTGGCACTCAATCAGCTTGTGAGGTCTGCTTCACACGCCCCACTGGTCGATTCCGCCGCGCAAGCAGCCGCCTTCGAAGAACACCAGGTTCGGACCGTCATGCAAGATTTCGAGCTTGATCGGGAGGGGTTTTGCGATCTGTTCGCGCAAACTACAGCCGAGCTATTCCTTTCTGGCACGCTTTCCTTCGATGAGGCTGACAATGCGATCAATGCGCTCAGCTGGTACGCCTCTATGGGTTCATGGCACATGGAGCTGCTGCCTGAGTTCTCTTGGCTGGTGTATCAGGCATTTGATGCAGGAGAGCACGACCATGGAGGGCGCGTTACAAATGCGATTGAGCAACTCACTAAGCCCCGCCTCATAGCCCTGCTTGAGCGCTCTCTTGCATAGGTCTAACTCGGCGTTCAAGCGGACCGCCGGGAGGTGCTTCGATGTTGATTGATACGATATCGGCCGGCGGCCGCTTAACGCGGCGTTAGGCAGCAAGGAATGGACTCTCAGCTGACCACTTTTGAGAAAGCAATTCTGGGCCGCATTGCGGAAGACCATCCTGCCTTAGATCCGATTGCCGATCTCCGGGTGGACCGCCGCGAGCTATCCGGTGCAGGCTCCTTTACATACTTCCAGCCACACCGGTCGGTTGCGCTGGAGGACGGCTACTACAGCCTTAGCGGTCTCATCCAGGTGCCTGGTGTTGAGTTTGGCATGGGGGCCTCAATCGCTATGAGCTCTGGTCAGGTAGAAATGTTGGAGATCTACACTTTCGGTAGCGCTTTGTGGGCAGGTGACTTCGCCGGTTTTGTCATCGATGGTGCCGCCTAACTGTGCATTCGAGCGGACCGATGGGGCTGGCCCTCGAGTTTCCTGAGATGATGTCGGCCATCGGCCGCTCAATGCGGCGTTAGCCTACACATGAAACCACGCGACGTGCTGCCCAAGCTTCGTGAGCTTCTGCTCAGTCAATCTCCCAAGCCTCAATGGCAACCGCTTCAGTCGTTTCGATGCGCAGTGGAGCTATACGAAAAGAGCACAGTCGAGTCTTGTATGGGTCCTGAGCAGGACATGCTGCTTTTTCAGTGGGGCACCTACGATTGGGGCGAAGGCGAGCATTTCGAGGCAGATCTCACCCGCCAGTTCATCGTGCCTGGAAAAGGCGATGACCCTGCCCTCTATCAACTCTCTCTTACTTTTCGATATCAACCTTCAGATCAGTTGCGTGCTGTTGAGTCTGGAGAGTTCTGGTGTGCGTCACGCGAGGAAGCGGCGCCTTTTCTTGCGATGGTGTGTGCCTCGCCTGCTCTTGCAGTAGCACAGCCATTGAAGCCAGCTTCCGTAAGCCTGGGGTTTGAACGGGTGTAGGCTAACTACGTATTTCAGCTGACCACGGGGAGATGCCACAATGTTTTCTGACGAACTGTCGCGCCGCGGCAGCTGAATACGGCGTTAGGCAGCAAGGAATGGACTCTCAGCTGACCACTTTTGAGAAAGCAATTCTGGGCCGCATTGCGGAAGACCATCCTGCCTTAGATCCGATTGCCGATCTCCGGGTGGACCGCCGCGAGCTATCCGGTGCAGGCTCCTTTACATACTTCCAGCCACACCGGTCGGTTGCGCTGGAGGACGGCTACTACAGCCTTAGCGGTCTCATCCAGGTGCCTGGTGTTGAGTTTGGCATGGGGGCCTCAATCGCTATGAGCTCTGGTCAGGTAGAAATGTTGGAGATCTACACTTTCGGTAGCGCTTTGTGGGCAGGTGACTTCGCCGGTTTTGTCATCGATGGTGCCGCCTAACTGTGCATTCGAGCGGACCGATGGGGCTGGCCCTCGAGTTTCCTGAGATGATGTCGGCCATCGGCCGCTCAATGCGGCGTTGGGCCGCAAGGGAGTCGGGTTCCATCCAGGCTCCGCGAGATCATGTCATCCACGCTCCGGGCCACCGTGGCGTCGGGCGCCTGGGGGCCGTTTTCGCTGGTTCCCGAGCGGTTTCGCAGGCGGGCACCCCTTTCGCACGCCAGGGGTGCTGAGTCGTGCAGCAAGTCGCCATCCCGGAGCCTGGTTCCGCTAGCACCGGGTCAGCGGCTCGGAGGATTTCAGGTGGCGGGCGACAGGGGCAGGCTTTCCGTCCCGAGGCGCCTCGCTCCGGCACCCTCCCTTGCTGCCCAACTATGCGTGTATGGATTCCCCCGTCAACTAGCCCCAAGCGCTCGTAGTTCAATAGCAGACCGGATCGGCTGCAATCGTGTATTCGGCCTTTGGGTGGATCGTCTTGATCCTGGCCATCATGGAGTACG
>NZ_JALNMH010000030.1 GCF_023156535.1 Pseudomarimonas salicorniae
TCTGCCTCGTTGGTCGGCAGTCGTTTCGGCGCTAGGCGGCTAACTGTGCGTTAGAGCGGACCTGCGGGGAGATACTTCGAATGAACCGATCACTGTCGGCCGCAGGCCGCTCAACGCGGCGTTAGATCTCGCGGGAGAGTTTATGGGCACGTCCGTAATGGCGGTTCTTGCACACGCGGCAACTTTGGCCTCTCGCCTAAAAGAGATCAGCAAGAATGTTGAGAACGCGGAGTTCAGCAATGCGCTCGCCGATCTCGGCCTAGACCTTGCTCGGGTCAAGTCGGAGCTTTCCTCCGTGTTGGATGAGAACACTCAGCTCAAAGAGCAGATTCGCGCCATGAAGAGCCCGCAATCCTCAGCTCCGGTGCCAGCATCGCCTCAGGCGCCTGCGCAGCTCTTGTATAAGGGGTTCGCCTACTTCACCCCAGAGGGTGATGGGCCGTTCTGCCCAGGGTGTTTCGACTCGTCTGGCAAGGCAATTCGGCTAACAAAGGCTCACCCTCCGTTCACTGCTTTTGGTTCGCACTCATGCCCTTCATGCAAAGAGCCATTCGGCGCAGGCGAAATCTAACTATGTGTTCAACCGGACCTGCGGGGAGGCAGTTCGAATGAACCGATCACTGTCGGCCGCAGGCCGGTTAACACGGCGTTGGGCGGCATGGTGATGCGTTCCTTCTCTGCCGCGGCAATGGCAGCATTTGTTGCGGTCGCTTCTGTTCTTTCCGGTTTCGTCTTCTGGCTCTTCGCTGTCTGGCCACTCGACGACAGCCTCGCGTCCAGGCTTTCCGAGTCTGGCTGGCTTTGGCAGTCTGCACTCCGGGCCGGCCTAGCTCTACTCGGTGCAATCGGGTTTGCGGCTCTCGCATTCGGTGCGCTTCGGCTTGGCCGGCTCCTCGCAAGGCTGCCGGCTTCGGGCAACGAGCGGGGGCTGGCGTTGCTTTCCGGTGCCGTACCCTTCGCAGCGGGCGTGGCTGGCGCAGTTCAGTTTGCGCTTACCAAGCCTTTCATCTAGGTTTCTGGGCATGCCGTCCAACTGTGCGTTCAAGCGGACCGCCGGGAGGTGCTTTGATGTTTACTGATACGTTGTCGGCCGGCGGCCGCTTAACGCGGCGTTAGATGGCCATGGGTAGGGTGTGGCTCGTGGTAGCGGCTGTTTGGGGTCTAGCGCTAGCTTCGCTGAGCTGGTCCGTGGTTCAAGCCGTCGTCGAATCCGGCAGCGCAGCCCTCTCCGCATGGCCTCTATTCCTTCTTGTGGTTTTCTCGCTCGGCCTATCGGGCGGCATCCTTGGCCAGAGTCGGCCTAAACTCGCTGCGTTGTTGGCGATTGCTGCCTCCGGGCTCTTTCTAGCGACTGCTGACTATGGGTGGTTCGATCTTTTCATTCGTGCGGAAAGCCCCCTTGAAGCGATCGGCTTCTACCTTCGCCATCCGAAACTAGGCTTCGATACGGTTCTTCTTCCCGTGCTGGCATGTATTCTTGTTTTGTTGGTCTCTCGAACCCTCTGGCATGCCTTCCACTGCCAAGGAGATCGGGCTTGAGCGCTTCGGCAAAGCCATCTAGCTCAGCGTTCAAGCGGACCGCCGGGAGGTGCTTTGATGTTTACTGATACGTTGTCGGCCGGCGGCCGCTTAACGCGGCGTTAGACCTCGCATGGCACGTATCGGTGATCCCATCGCCCGAATGCTTGATGATGCAAAGTATCCAGGCATTGAAGTCAGCCCTGCGTCCTGGTTCGACTTCTGGCATACACACGCCGACTGGGAGGGAGTCGGGAACTCCTCCGCTGTAGCTCGGACTGCTGCGCTTAGCGCGCTATTTTTGAAGTTCGATGCAATCATGAACGAGCTTGGAAAGCTGCCTCTTCCCTTCCAAGTCTGGGCCTGCGTGTGCCCCGATTCTGCTGACGACTCAATCTGTGTGCATTCACCCAACCCGAAGAGTGATTTCCCGTACCCGTTCCCAGGCGTTGCATGGGGCAGTCAAGTTCCAAGCTTCCTGGCCGAGCACGTCAAGGGTAGGTCTGTCAGGCTTGGTCAATCCATAACTGAGCACGGTCCGATCTACTGGGTCGAGCATGTCGATCGCGAGCTCTAACTATGTGTTCAACCGGACCTGCGGGGACATGCTTCAAATGAACCGATCACTTTCGGCCGCAGGCCGGTTAACACGGCGTTGGGCATCACAATGAGCGAATCGCTAACCCCTCACGACGTAACCGACGCAGAGTCGTTTCTCGAGTTCGCAAGATCTCTCCTGGCGGAACGCGAAGCCGAGGTTGAGATGGAGAAGAGTAATCCCTCCGCACCCTTCTCAAGGGGGCAGCGTGGCTGGGAGAACGGTACGATAGAAGCCTTTCTAGGTGCCGCAATTCGGTGGGCCGAGGATACTGACTTCGGGAAGCGGCAAGGAGTTGAGCCGGACGATCACTGGTATCAGTTCGCCCTGTTCCTATACCTCGGAAAGATCTACGAATGACCAGTAGTGTTCGTGATGTCGGGGTGCCCTTTGCGGTCGGTCAGATGTCTATCGTGGTGACGCCCAACTATGCATGTATGGATTCCCCCGTCAACTAGCCCCAAGCGCTCGTAGTTCAATAGCAGACCGGATCGGCTGCAATCGTGTATTCGGCCTTTGGGTGGATCGTCTTGATCCTGGCCATCATGGAGTACGCG
>NZ_JALNMH010000031.1 GCF_023156535.1 Pseudomarimonas salicorniae
GCTCCTTCTATGTGCCGTCCACTGTCAACCTCTGGTTGCTTGCTTCTTTGCTTTCCTGATGTCTGGCGTGGCGGTTGCTGTTCGGGCGTTCGACCGTGTGCGTCGAGACCACCTTCTATCCGTTTCGGGCCTCGGGCCCGACAACCTCATGCTGCATCCGCGTGTCCGCGTTGGCTCAACCTTTTCTCCGAGAGCGCCATCTACAAGAACGGTCTGATATGACCCAGGAGCGCAGCGCGCTGCTCGTACCTCGCCAAACCTTCAGAAAAATCGATTTCTCCTTGCTCTGCCTGTCCGCCTTTCAAGCTCCTGCGGGGGTTCCGCTTGCTTCCGCCTTCACCGCGCCACGCTGAACCGCGCCCCGGCCGGCACCTCGCCGTTCTGACTCATCCGCCACAGCGCGATCAGCAGCTTGCGCGCCAGCGCCGCGATGCCGACCTTGCGACCTCGCTGCGTTCCGGAGAACCGGGCTCGCCACCATTGGCTCAGCTCGCTCTGGGGCTGATATCTCAGCCACGACCAGGCCAGCTCGATCATCAGCGTGCGGACCCGTCGGTTGCCGCTCTTCGATAACCCCTGCTCGCGCCGTGACTGCCCGCTGTCGTAAGGCGTCGAGACCAGCCCCACACTGGCGGCCAACTCCCGCCGGTTGCGATAGCGTCGCCAGCCGAACAGCTCGAAGACCAAGGTCCAGGCACTCTGCATGCCCACGCCACGCAGGGTTCTCAGCAGCTCGATCAGGGCAAAGGGCCCGGCGCCAGCCGCCGCCTTCATCTGCGCCGCCTGCGCGTCCTCCAGCGCCTTGATCCGCGCACACTTCGCCAAGTAATCGTCGATCTCCCGCTCCAGCCGGGTCCGCAGATTCGGCAGAAGCGGACGCCCATCCCCTGTCCGTACCGTCGCCAGCTGGCCGCGCCAGGTCGAGCATCTCCCTTCCAGCTTCACGCCCTGCGCCGCCAGAAGACCCTTGATCCGATTGCCCACCGTCGTCCGCGCCTTGACCACGCTCTGACGCTCCCGATGCAGCACCCGGAGGTCTTCCTCCTCGTGGCTCGGCACCCTCACCGGCCGCAGCGCCTCGGCATCACCGCCATACCAGCGATACAGCAGCGACCACAGTTTGTCCGCGTCCACCCGGTCCGTCTTCACCCGCCGCGCCCGCCGGTCCACCTCGATACTCGAGGAGTCAATCACCACGTTGTGTACCCCGTGCTGGGCTAGCCACCGATGGATCCAGAACCCGTCCCGTCCGGCCTCGTAGCAGCTCACCACAGGCGCATCGACCGGAAGTCCGAGTTTCGCCTTCGCACGCGCCAAGGCATCCAGAAACTTCGCCCCGTCACCTGGCTCCAGCGTCGCCTGCCGTCGTCGGCCATTCGCTCCGAGCACCAAACGCCAGACCTTCGATGACAGCTCCAGCGCCACCAACAACACCACCTCTCCGACATACACTTCCCACTCGCGGGCCGTTCGCATGTTCGCCTCCGTTGGTTGGTCCCAATTAGAGGTTTAACTGCGGACGGCCCGCATAGCATCTACA
>NZ_JALNMH010000032.1 GCF_023156535.1 Pseudomarimonas salicorniae
TACCAAGCCTTTCATCTAGGTTTCTGGGCATGCCGTCCAACTGTGCGTTCAAGCGGACCGCCGGGAGGTGCTTTGATGTTTACTGATACGTTGTCGGCCGGCGGCCGCTTAACGCGGCGTTAGGCAGCATGGGTGCGTCTGTCATGTACCTCTCCATCAAGCCAGGTGAGTCTCCTCCGGCGCTTGCGGCAGAACCAAGCAGGGTGATTGTCGTACTTGATACTGAGGTCAGCCCTGAGTGGCAATCCACGGTCAGCGAGTGGCTTGTTTCTGTAGGTTGCCTTTACATGCTGGCTTGGGGGGCGCGTTGCAGCAGCTGGGACGACTCGGTTGATCATGCAAACTTGGAGGCGGTCGGGTTTGAGGCGATTCCCGAGGGGGCCGATGTCATGACGACATGGCACGAGAACGAGTCATTGCAGGAGGTAATGTGGTTCGCTAAGAGCTGCGCCTTCCATTCATCAGTCGACCTAACTCGAACCATCATTCTGCACGTAGGCGAGTCTCCAAGAGAGCAGGAACTTTGCGCAATCTATGCTGCTGCCTAACTATGCGTTCAAGCGGACCGCCGGAAGGTGCTTCGATGTTTACTGATACGCTTTCGGCCGGCGGCCGCTTAACGCGGCGTTGGATGGCAGCTTATGCCTGATCGTTACCACATCGCGTCGCGAATCCTCTCTTTCACCGTTTTCGCGGCGCCCAGCCTCTCTAACCTTTCTGAGGCCAGCGGGCTTTCTGACTGGCCGAGGGTTCTCCCAGGCGTCGCTCTGGCTTGTCTCGCTCTCCTGATCGCCCTTAGGCCCGCAAGCTTCCGGTTCGTCTTCAGGTGGGAGGCGCCGTCCTCTTCAGTGCTCTCGGTGGGCCCCAGTTGGGTCCATTCAGCGCTGGCCTTTGCCGCCCTAGGCTTCTGGCTGGCGTCATGGGCCGTGTAGCCAGTCGTTGTCGTGGCCACCGTCCGATCGAACCGGCTCAAAGGCTGCCATCCAACTATGCATGTATGGATTCCCCCGTCAACTAGCCCCAAGCGCTCGTAGTTCAATAGCAGACCGGATCGGCTGCAATCGTGTATTCGGCCTTTGGGTGGATCGTCTTGATCCTGGCCATCA
>NZ_JALNMH010000004.1 GCF_023156535.1 Pseudomarimonas salicorniae
TTTGCGCCGCAAAGCAGGCCTTGCCGCGGTCAAATTGTGGGAGTGCCCTTGGGCGCGACCGCAGCGCTACGGATTCACCACAGACCGCGGCCAGAGCGGATCTCCGCGGTCGCGCCCAAGGGCGCTCCCACAGTCGGGCTTCGTTGGGCGTCGGTGAGATCCATAGGGTGTGCCTTGGCGCACCGATACGAGCGTTCGGACGGTATGCCCGGTGCGGCCAGCCGCACCCTATGAATGTCTGCTTAGCGCCCCAACCCGCCGTTGAGATCACGGGTGGCCCCGGGGCGCCGGAGACAGGCCCTCAGGCGGCCTTGACCTGCTCGTCGGCGAACCTTGCGATGGCCCGCTCCAGCGCATCGAACAGCTCGTGGACCTGCGCCTCGGTGATCACCAGCGGCGGACAGATGGCGATGGTGTCGCCGGCCAGCGCTCGCACGATCAGACCCTCTTCCTGGGCCAGCGCCGCGAGGCGGATGGCGGCCTTGGCCGACGGATCGAAACGCTTGCCGGCGCCCGGATCAGCCACCAGCTCGAGGCCACCGAGCAGGCCCTTGCCGCGTACGTTTCCGACGAAGGGCTTGCCCATCAGCCCCTGCAGGCGGGCCTGGAACGGCACGCCGACCCGGGCCGCATGGCCGACCAGGTCGCGTTCCTCGAACAGTTCCAGGTTGCGCAGGGCGACCGCGGCGGCGACCGGGTGGCCGCTGTAGGTGAATCCGTGGGCGAAGGCGCCGACCTGGTTGCTCGGCTCCAGCATGGCCTCGTGCATCCAGTCCGGCACGGCGACGGCGCTGATCGGCAGGTAGGCCGAGGACAGCGCCTTGGCGATCGAGACCGTGTCCGGCCTCATGTCCATGGCCTCGCTGCCCATGCGCGTGCCGAGCCGACCGAAGCCGCAGATCACCTCATCGTCGATCAGCAGGATGTCGTGGCGGTCGAGCACCGCCTGGATCTTCGGAAAGTAGCCTTCCGGCGGCACGATCAGGCCCCCGGCACCCATGATCGGCTCGGCGATCATCGCGGCGATGGTGTCCGGGCCTTCCTTCTGGATCAGGGCTTCGAGTTCGTCGGCGAGCCGGGTCGCAAAGGCCTCATCGCTCTCACCCGGGTGCGCATGGCGGAAGGCGTGCGGGCAGCCGGTGTGCATCACACCCGGAATCGGCAGGTCGAAGTGGGCGTGGAAGGGAGGCAGGCCGGTCAGGCTGGCCGAGGCCAGGGTGACGCCGTGATAGCCATTCAGACGGCTGATGATCTTCTTCTTGTTCGGACGCCCGGTGACGTTGTTGTAGTAGCGGACCAGCTTGACCTGGGTGTCGTTGGCGTCAGAACCCGAGTTGCCGAACAGGAACTTCCACGGCCCGGTGTGACGCTTGGACGGCGGCACCCAGGACTCCAGCTTCTCGGCCAGCAGGATGCCCGGCTCATGGCTGCGCGAGGCGAACAGCTGGCCATAGGCGAGCTTGCGCATCTGCGTCGTCGCCGCCTCGACCAGGGCCTCCTCGCCATAGCCGATGGCCACGCACCACAGGCCCGCCAGGCCCTCGATATAGCGCTTGCCGTGGGTGTCCCAGACGTAGATGCCCTCGCCGCGCTCGATGACCAGCGGGCCGGTCTTGCGGTGCATGGCCAGGTTGGTGGCCGGGTGCAGCAGGTGGGCAAGGTCTTTCTCGGCAAGTGCTTCCATGGCGGGTCCTGGTCTTAAAACGGCCAGCCTATCAGCGTCGGCGCGGCCTCGCGCGTCTCATCCGGTGAGACGCCGCGCGCGTGTGATCCGCGCACCGCCGCCGACTGCCGATCGCCATGCTCGCCCCCAACGTCACTCCGCTGTTTCCCAGCCGCGAAACCCTGCCCGAGGCGCCGTCGCGGGATGCCGGAAAGCTCGTTCGCGCCCTGTCCGGCAAACACGCCGACCGCATCACCGGCCAGCTGACCCTGCCCGCGCGCCCGGCCGACACCCGACCGTTGCCGGAAGACCTCGGCCCGCGCATCCGCAGCGCGCTGGAGGCCCGCGGCGTCACCGCCCTCTACTGCCATCAGCTGCAGGCCTGGGAGGCGACCCGACGCGGCGAGCACGTGGTCATCGCAACCCCTACCGCCTCGGGCAAGACCCTGTGTTACACCCTGCCGGTGCTGGATGCGGTAATCCGTGAGCAGCGCCGTGCGCTGCACCTGTTCCCGACCAAGGCGCTGGCCCAGGACCAACTGGCCGAGCTGCTCGAGCTGAACCGCGCCGGCGAGCTGGGCGTACGCGCGCATACCTTCGATGGCGACACGCCGGGCGATGCGCGGCAGGCGGTGCGCCTGCACGGCGACATCGTGATCAGCAACCCGGACATGCTGCACCAGGGCATCCTGCCGCATCACACCAAATGGGCGCAGCTGTTCGAGACCCTGCGCTACGTGGTGATCGACGAGATCCACAGCTACCGCGGCGTGTTCGGCTCGCACCTGGCCAACCTGCTGCGCCGGCTGCAGCGGATCTGCGCCTTCTACGGCAACCGGCCGCAGTTCATCCTCGCCTCGGCGACCATCGGCAATCCCAAGGAGCATGCCGAGGCGCTGCTCGGGCAGGCGGTCACCGCGCTAACCGACAGCGGCGCGCCCAGCGGCGCGCGCCATGTGCTGCTGTGGAACCCGCCGGTGGTCAATCGCGACCTCGGCATCCGCGCCTCGGCACGCTCGCAGTCGACACGCATCGCCCGCGCCGCCATCCGCGCCGGGCTGAAAACGCTGGTGTTCGCGCAGTCGCGGCTGATGGTCGAGGTGATCACCAAGTACCTCAAGGACGTCTTCGACCACGACCCGCGCAAGCCCGAGCGCATCCGCGCCTATCGCGGCGGGTATCTCCCCACCGAGCGCCGCGAGACCGAACGGCGCATGCGCGCGGGCAGCATCGATGGCCTGGTCGGCACCAATGCGCTGGAACTCGGTGTGGACATCGGCTCGCTCGACGTGGTGGTGCTGAACGGCTATCCGGGCTCGATCGCGGCGACCTGGCAGCGACTGGGTCGCGCCGGCCGCCGCCAGCGCCCGGCGCTCGGCGTGCTGGTGGCCAGCAGCGAGGCGCTGGACCAGTATGTGGTGCAGCACCCGGAATTCTTCTTCGGCGCGCCGCCGGAACAGGCGCGCATCGCCGCCGATCAGCCGCTGATCCTGCTCGACCATATCCGCTGCGCGGCGTTCGAACTGCCATTTTCGGAAGGCGAGCGATTCGGCAGCGTGGAGCCGGCGCCCTATCTGCAGCTGCTGGCCGACAGCGGCGTGCTGCACGAGGAAGGCGGTCGCTTCGAATGGATCGCCGACAGCTATCCGGCCAATGCGGTCTCGCTGCGCTCGGTGGCCGACGGCAACTTCCTGGTCATCGACCGCAGCGAGGGCCGGCAGACGATCATCGCCGAGGTCGACTACAGCAGCGCCGCGCTGACGCTTTACGAGGGCGCCATTCACCTGATCCAGTCGCAGCCGTTCCAGGTCGAGAAGCTCGACTGGGTCGGCCGCAAGGCCTTCGTCACCCGCACCCGGGCCGACTACTACACCGACGCTATCGACTACACGAAGCTCAAGCCGCTGGAGATCTTCGAGCGGGGCGCCAGCGGCGCGGGCGAGGTGGCGCATGGCGAGGTGCACGTGGTGCGCCGCGTCGCCGGCTACAAGAAGATCCGCTACTACACCCACGAGAACATCGGCTACGGGCCGGTCACCCTGCCCGACCAGGAACTGCACACCACCTCGGTGTGGTGGAGCCTGCCGGCGACGGTGCTCGAACGCGAGTTCGCATCACGGCAGGCGGTGATCGATGGTTTCCTCGGTGCCTCGACGGCCCTGCATACGGTGGCGACGCTGGCAGTGATGGCCGAGGGCCGCGATCTGCAGAAGGCGGTCGGCACTGGCGACGGGGCGATCCGCGGGCGCGGCGCGCCCTCGCCATTCAGCGTGCCGCGCGAGGGCGACGAGGACACCGGCGACTTCGCGCCCACCGTGTATCTCTACGACAACTACCCCGGCGGCATCGGCCTGTCCGAGCCGCTCTACCTGCGCTCGCACGAGCTCCTGCAGCGGGCCCGCGAGCTGATCGAGCGCTGCGCCTGCGCGGAGGGCTGCCCCGCCTGCATCGGCGCCCAGTCCGGCGAACCCGCGGCAGAGCCGCCCAAGCCGCTGGCCCTGCGCGTGATCGGCCTGCTCGAGCGCGCCGCATGAGTGTCGAACGCCTGCGCACGCTGTACCGCCAGGCCAGCGGGCAGCGCCTCGACGCGCCGCCGCCGGTCGCCTCCCCGATGCCGGCCCTGCCCAGCCTGAACACGCTGCTTCGCCGCACGCAGCGGCTGGAGGGTAGTGCGCGTCCAGGGAAGCGCGGCGCTGGCCGGCTGCCGGGACAGACGGTGGTCGATGGCCTGCAGCTGATCCAATCGAGCCACCCGCAGCCTGCCTGCGGCCGCCTGCAGTTCGACCACGCCGAACTGGGCCAGGTGGATGCGACGAGGCTGCTGGCCATCGACACCGAAACGACGGGACTCGCTGGCGGCAGCGGCACGCGGGCCTTCCTGATCGGCGCCGCCGACTGGCATTCGGGCAGTCTGCGCGTGCGCCAGCTGCTGCTGACCTCGCTGGCCGCCGAAGGCGCCCTGCTGGATGCCTTCGCCGGCTGGCTGGCGCAGAGGCCGATCCTGCTCAGCTACAACGGCAAGTGCTTCGACGTGCCCCTGCTGCGCACGCGCATGCGCCTGTACCGCCGCGACCCGCGCTGCCTCGACCTGCCCCACGTCGACCTGCTCTACGGCGTGCGCCGGCGCTACCGCCAGCGCTGGGAGAACTGCCGTCTCGCCACTGCCGAGCGCGAGCTGCTGGACCTTGCCCGGGCCAACGATCTGCCCGGCAGCGAGGCCCCCGCGGCCTTCCGCCGCTGGCTGCGCGATGGCGAAAGCGAGGGCATCAGCCGCGCAGCGGAGCATAACGCCCAGGATCTGGTCAGCCTGATGCAGCTGGCGGTTCGGCTGGGCGGCGAACGCGCCACGCCCTGGTAGCGCCCTGCCTCAACCTCGTCCTTGCAACCGCCGGGGCGAATCGCCAGCAAGCTGGCTCCTACAATTCGACAGACCTGTAGGAGCCAGCTTGCTGGCGATTGCCTGCGCAACCGACAGCTCCGACGCTACTTGCGTCCGTAGACGTCCTCGAGCCGGACGATGTCGTCCTCGCCGAAGTAGTCGCCGCACTGCACCTCGATCAGATGGATGTCCTTCTCGGTGTGGTTCTCCAGGCGGTGCACGGTGCCGGCCGGGATATACGTGCTCTGGTTGCGCTGCAGGAGAATCTCCTCGTCGCCGACGCGCACCTTGGCCGTGCCATGAACCACGGTCCAGTGTTCGCTGCGCCGGGCATGCTTCTGCAGCGACAGGATGCCGCCCGGCTTGACCGTCAGTCGCTTGACCTTGCAGTCCTCGGCATCCTCCAGCACGGTGTAGCTGCCCCACGGTCGATGGACCGTCAGGTGGTGCTGGGCCGCAGTGTGCTTCTCGCGCTTGAGCTGGTCGACCACGGCGCGAACAGACTGCGACTGCTCGCGATCGGTGACCAGGATGGCATCGCCCGAGTCGACGATGACCAGGTCCTGCACGCCCACCGCGGCGACGATGCGCTCGCCGGCGTCGACGTAGCAGTTCTCGGCCTCCACCAGGATCGCCTGGCCGCGCACGCGGTTGCCGCGGGCATCGGCCTCACCCAATTCGCTGACCGCCTTCCACGAGCCGATGTCGCTCCAGTCGAAGCGCGCCGGCACCACGGCGCGCTTGCCGGCTTTCTCCATCACCGCGTAGTCGATGGAGATATCGGGCTGGGCGAGGAACAGCTCGCGATCGAAGCGCAGCGGCTCGGGCATTGACTCGCTGCCCTCGAAGCAGGCGCGTGCCGCTCCGAGCACGTTCGGGCAGGACTCTGCCGCCGCGGCCAGCAGGGCGCCGGCGGAGAAACAGAACATGCCGGCATTCCAGAAGTAGTGGCCGGAGGCGAGGTAGCCCTCCGCCGTGGCGCGGTCGGGCTTCTCGACGAAGGCCTCGATGGCCCGTCCGCCGCGCCCCTCGATCGGCGCCCCGGCGTGGATATAGCCAAATCCGGTTTCCGGATGCGTCGGGCGGATGCCGAAGGTCACCAGGTAACCGTCCGCCGCCAGGGCCGAGGCGGCCGCGACGTCAGCCGCGAAGCCGTCGATGTCGGCGATCAGATGGTCCGCCGGCAGCACCAGCAGCTGCGCCGCCTCGCCATGCCGGACGGCGATATCCAGAGCGGCCAGGACGATGGCCGGCGCGGTGTTGCGCCCGGCCGGCTCCAGCAGAAAGCGCTGGTTCACCTTGGCGGCGGCCGGATCGCGGGCGTACTCGTCGCGCGAGAGGAAGTGGTATTCGGCGCCGGTGACAGTCAGCACCTCGCCGGCATCGGCCACCGCGAGCGCGCGGCGCAGGGTCAGACCGAGCAGCGAGTGGCCATCGCCCAGACGCATGAAGGGCTTGGGATAGCCCTGGCGGGAGACCGGCCACAGGCGCGTACCGGCACCGCCGGAGAGGATTACGGGAATCAGCATGGGCGTTTCATTCCGGCGCCGGAGGTCGGCGTAAACCACCATTTTATCCCGACACCGCTGGAACGCCCGAGGCCCCCGGCCGGCGGACCGTCCTCACGACGCCGTCCGCCGAAACGACGCTGCCCCGGCGGACCGGGGCAGCGCGGTCTTGCGTGGCGCTGTTGGCTCAGCGCGCGGCGTTGCTGTTCATGGTGCTGTTGCGGCTGCTGTCGAGGTACTGCGCCGGGTCACGCATGCCGGTGACATGGCACTGTCCCGAGGTATGACCGCGGTTGCTGGCCCCGGAGAGCTGGCCATAGGCCTTCTCGGTGGTGCCGTCTTCCGGGTCGCTGAGGACGAGGTCCGCGGCGAAATTGCAGTAGTCGTTGACCCACCAGTAGGTGCTGCGGAAACCGGTGGTGTAGTAGTTGACCTTGGAGCGCGCCCAGCTGGGAATGCCCGACAGCCAGGCCGAGGCGCCGCTGTAGGTCATGTTGTCGTTGCTGCCGCACTGGACGCCGAAGAAGCCGCCGATCGCCGCGATGACCCCGGCGAGGTTGGTGCCCTGGTAGGGCGTACCCACCGACTGTATCAGCCGTCCGCTGCCGGCCTTGTCGAGCCCGCTCCAGTAGTAGGTGTACAGGTGCAGCGCCGCGGCGCCGCCCTGGCTGTGGGCGACCACGCCGAAGGAGTTCCAGGTGGCGCCGTAGTCGCGGATCAGTCGGGCGAACTGGTCATGGCTCCGGTTCTGGTTGGCATCGAGGAAGGTCGAGGCATTGCTGAAGTTCGAGGTTGGCCACACCGCGGTGGAGCAGTAGCCGTGCACCAGCAACAGGCGCGAGCCGGTGCCCTTGGACGCATCCAGCAACGAGGCCGGGCGCGGACCCATGCGCATCGATTCGTCGATGGCCAGGTCCACTGCGGCCTTGATCCGGCTGGCCGGCAAGGGGAGCGGCAGCGCGTCGGACTGCAGCAGCGGGATGAAGTGGTCGGCATCCTCGATGCGCAGATTGCGCAGCTCGAATGGCCCCTGCGCGCCGGCCTTGGCAATCCAGCGCTGGTCGAGGCCCAGCGACAGCGCCCCATCGACCAGCTCGCTCATGCCGCCGATCCAGGCCACGGGCAGCGCGTTGCCGGCGACGTCGCGCCCCCAGACCTCGGCATAGGTCCGCACGTGGCTCGCGGCCTTGGCTGCCTGCACCGGAAGACTGATGGCGAAGCGCCCGCCGGCCGACTTGGCGACCTGTGGCGCGCCACGCAGGCTGATCGCCTGGTCGGTCACCGGAACGATATGTTCAGCGCTGCGCAGCAGGCTGCGCCCGGACTTGTCCTGGCCCTCGATCAGCACCTGCGCGGTCCACTTGCCTGCCTCCGGCACCTCGAAGCGCGCTCCATAGATGCCGTCGCCCGCTGCGGCATCGCCGTTGAGGCCATCGTCGAACATCGGCAGGGTGCGCACCATGCCGGCCGGCGAGGTCAGCCTCAGGCTGGCCTTGCTCAGCTCGCCGACGCCGAGTTCTGCCGGCGCCTCGTCCTGGCTCTCGGCCAGCATGGCCACCACCTGCTGGGTCACCCCGACCTTGTGCTGGCGGTGGCTGAGGTAGGACACCAGCTCGAGGTCCGCATTGCCCTCGATGAGCAGGAAGGCCGGCGCGGTGGCGTCCTTGGCGGTCAGTTCCAGCGACCAGTCACCCTCGCCCAGGCCCTCGAAGTCGTAGTACTGACCCGGTACCGCGCTGCCCTCAAGGGCGAGGCGGTCGGGCCGGGCGCTGCGGGCCAGCGACTTCGCGCTCTGCCAGGCACCGCCATTGGGATGGCGCAGCCGCACGCTGGGCTCGCTGCCGGGCTCGGCCAGAAGCAGGAAGCGTGCGCGGCCATTCTCGACGGGCAGCCGGCCGCTCCAGGTGGGCACGCCCGACTTGCCGACGTTGAATTCCAGCGGAATCAGCGCGCTCTTGGAAATGACCGCAGCGCGGGCCGGGTCGGCGGGCTGCATGCCGGCGAACTCTTCCGGCGGGCCGGCCAGCTGTTTGGGCGAGAGTCCCGAGGCCAGGACAGAGGTCGAAGCGAGGGCAAGAACGGACGCAAGCGCCCGGGTCAGACGACGAGTATTCACTAGCATTCCCCTCCCAGAGAATTCACGTGGACCAGCAGGTTTTTGGATTGCTGAACTTCGACCGGGGCGGCGCATGTCCTATGGCGCTCCCGGTGACGGCGCCGCAGCGCCGCCCGTACCGCCCCGCGCCCTCCCAGACGCGGGTGCCGGTGCCTTGCACACCGGAGGCCGCGTGAACCGGATCACGGTAGCGCTGTGCGCCCGATCACCCATACGGCGGCGAATGGATAGTCGCCTGAACGAAAGTTGAAGGCAACCCGGGGGATTTCCCCAGCCCCTCGCGGGGAAGGTCTTGGCCGGGGAGGAGCGGAATGGGCGCGAAGAAAACCTTCCGCAAAACCCGATTGCAGGAGCCAGCTTGCTGGCGATCGTCCCATCCAAAGCGCCTATCGCCAGCAAGCTGGCTCCTACACGCAACGGTGCAGCAAGCTCCGGTTTGCGCCGTAAAGCAGGCCTTGCCACAGCCAGTTTGTGGGGTGCCCTTGGGCGCGACCGCGGAGTTCCGCTCTGGCCGCGGTCTGTGGTGAATCCGTAGCGCTGCGGTCGCGCCCAAGGGCGCTCCCACAGTGGGGCACCGCTGGGGGGCGGCGAAGGCCTATAGGGTGTGCCTTGGCGCACCGATACGGGCGTTCGGACGGTACGCCCGGTGCGGCCAGCCGCACCCTATGAATGTCTTCTTCGCGCCCTGAAACGCCGATCAGCGCGCCTCGGCGGGATCCCGGTAGGGCGGCGAGCCCGGGTAGCGGACGAAGGCCAGCAGGCTCCAGCCGCGGCGGGTGATCTGGCGCTCGGCGCGGGGGCTGACGCCGCCGGCGATGAGCACGGTGCGCCGGGGGAAGCGCGCGACCTGGGCATGATCGAAGTAGTCCGCCACGCGCGCGATCCAGCTCAGGTGGTCCACTGGCAGGGCGAGGAAGAACTCCCCGCCGGCGTCACGCCAGCCAAGCAGGGCACCGACCGCGACCAGCTCGCCGGCGCCGAGCCGCTCTGCGCGGGGCGCCTGCAACAGGCGCAGCGCGTGAAGCACGAACCGGGCCTCTGCCTCGCCTTCGGCCATCCGAGCCACTTCCAGCGCGGCCTCGGCACCGCCCTGTGGAGCGAGCCGGTCGAGCTCGTCGAGCAGCTCATCCATCAGGGTCGCGGGGAAGGCGCTGCGATGCGCGAGCGCGAAGCGCAGGTCCGGATCCCCGGTCCAGCGCCCCAGCCGCTCCTCGTTGCGCAGGCGCAGCGAGTCCTCGTCGGGCAACCTGGTCAACGACTCGGCGCGCTGCAGTTCGCCGATGACCTGGGCGACCACCGGCAGGGCAAGACCCAGCGCCTGATCGTAGGCAAGCCTTTGGCTGGCGACCGCCCAGGCCAGCTCGTCGAGGCGCTGGCGGATCAAGGGGTGGCTGGTCGAGGGATCGATCCCGAAGGCCTGGGCGATGGCGCGGCGCGCGCGACCGTGGCCGGCCTCGGAGCGCAGCAGCCGGCCGACCTCGTCTACCGGCGCGTCCCACCAGGGCTCTTCCGGACGCGCCTCCTTCGGCACCGCCTCGTCCAGCTGCAACCCATCGTAAGGCGAGCCCTCGTGGCTGATCCGTTCGTCGATGCGCTTGCCGAGGCGCCGCGCGCGCTGTCCCCAGTCACGCAAACGATGGGTGAAGTAGCGCAGCACGCCGCCCGGCAGGCGGGCGAGGCGCTCAACCGGCTCATCGGTCAGCGCCTTGGCGCTGCGCCAGGGCTTGGTCAGCTCGTCCAGCCCTGCCTGGCCCAGCACCTCGGTCAGATCGGCCGACATCAATGCGGCAAGCTGGGGCATCTCGCCCACACGCAGCGCCAACATCTCGACCGAATCGGCGCGCAGCTCGCCCCATTCGGTACGGATGACGAAGCGCGCCTGCAGTCCAGCCAACCGGGTCTCACCCTCGACCTGGAAACCGGGACCGGCGAGCAGCGCTGGCTGCACCAGATCGGCACTGGCCAGAACCGGTTCCTTCTCGCCCCCCTGCGCGCAGGAGGCTGCCGCCGCCAGCAGCAAAGCGGCGAACCGAGGATGATGCAGCATGGTCAGTCGTCCAGCAGGTCGAGCACGCGCTCGGGAGGCCGCCCCACCACCGCCCGCTCGCCGCTGACGAGAATCGGTCGCTGGATCAGCCGCGGGTGACCGGCCATGGCCGCGAACAGCGCCGCATCGCTGACCCCCGGCTCATCGAGACCGAGCTGGGCGAATTCCGGCTCCCCGGTGCGCATCATCGACTTCACCGGCGCGCCGAGCGCCCTGGCCACGCGCTCGATCTCGGCGCAGTGCGGCGGATGCTTGAGGTACTCGAGGATCTCGGGCTCGCAGCCGCGCTCGCGCAGGAGGGCCAGTGCCTCGCGGGACTTGGAACAGCGCGGGTTGTGCCAGAGGAGGTAGGTCATTGCTGCGTGATTCGTCATTGGTGATTCGTGATTCGTCAGAAGCAGCAGCCGGTACAGCAGCCGGGTGCGGATTGCACCGACCTGCTGGCGATCCGCGAACCGCGACCCGCACTTGCGAATCACGAATCACGAATCACCAATCACGGGCCGTCAGTTCCAGCTGCACACCACCTTGCCGCAGTGGCCGGACTCCATCAGCTCGAAGCCCTTCTGGAAGTCGTCGATGTGGATCTGGTGGGTGAGCACCTTCTGCAGGGGGAAGCCGGTGAGCAGCATCTGGGTCATCTTGTACCAGGTCTCGTACATGCGACGGCCGTAGATCCCGTGCAGAGTGAGGCCCTTGAAGATCACCTTGTCCCAATTGATGCCGGCGCCATTCGGAAGGATGCCGAGCAGGGCGATCTTGCCGCCGTGGTACATGCAGTCGAGCATGTCATTGAAAGCGCCGGGGTGGCCGGACATCTCCAGCGCCACGTCGAACCCTTCCATATGCAGGTCCTTCATGACCTCCTTGAGCGACTGCTTGGCCACGTTCACCACGCGGGTCGCGCCCATGTCGGCGGCCAGCTTGAGGCGGTAGTCGTTGACGTCGGTGATCACCACGTTGCGGGCCCCGACGTGCTTGCAGATGCCGGCGGCGATGATGCCGATCGGACCGGCGCCGGTGATCAGCACGTCCTCACCGATGACGTCGAACTCCAGCGCGCAGTGCGCGGCGTTGCCGTAGGGGTCGAAGAATGCGGCCAGCTCGCTCGGGATCTGGTCCGGAATCGGCCACAGGTTCTTCGCCGGCATGACGATGTACTCGGCGAAGGCGCCGTCGCGGTTGACGCCGATGCCGACGGTGTTCGGGCACAGGTGCTGGCGGCCGGCGCGGCAATTGCGGCAGTGGCCGCAGACGATGTGCCCCTCCGCCGAAACGCGGTCACCGAGCTGGTAGTCGGTCACGCCCGGGCCCATGTCGACGATGCGGCCGACGAACTCGTGGCCGATGACCAGGCCCGGCTTGATCGTTCGCTGGCTCCACTCGTCCCATTTGTAGATGTGCAGGTCGGTGCCGCAGATCGCGGTCTTCTCGAGCTTGATCAGCACCTCGTTCGGGCCGGGCGTCGGCACCGGCACCTGCTCCATCCAGATGCCCTTGGCGGCTTCCTTCTTGACCAGCGCCTTCATCGTCTGCGACATGGCAGTCCGCATCACTTCATGGGGGGCGCATATTCTAGCGCCGGCGGCTGAACGCGCCGCGATGAAGCCCGCCGGGCCGGGAGTTTGCTAGGCTTGGGCTCAGACGGCACGACCCCGAACAACGGGGCCGTGCCGGCTCCAAAGCCCGCGAGCCTGCCCTCCACCCGGAGAACGGTTCACGGGCCGCCGGTCGGGCCTGTGTCCGGCTGGCCGGGCGACGCGGGAAACGGCGTCGTCTCCCGACCTTGGAAAGGAGCCGCCATGACCTTGCTCGCCGATCGCCACGGCAGGCAATTCCCGTACCTCAGGCTGTCCCTGCTGGATGCCTGCAACTTCCGCTGCAGCTATTGCCTGCCGGAGGGCTACCACGGCTGCGGCACGCAAGGCGTGCTGGGCCTGGACGAGATACGCCGCCTTCTGGCCGCGTTTGCCTGCGTCGGCCTGCGCAAGCTGCGCCTGACCGGGGGCGAACCGACGCTGCGCCGCGACCTGCTCCCGATCATCGAGCTGGCCGCCGCCACGCCCGGTCTTGAGCGGCTGGCCATGACCACGAACGGCATTCTGCTGGAGAAGCGCAGCGCCGACTGGCGCGCCGCCGGCCTTGATGCCCTCAACATCAGCCTCGACAGTCTTGATGCCGCACGCTTCGAGGCGATCACCGGCAGCCCCGCCCACGCGTCGATCCTGCGCGGCATCGAGTCCAGCCTGCGCCTGGGCTTTGCTTCGGTGAAACTCAATGCGGTGCTGCTGCGCGGACTCAACGACGACGAGCTGCCGAGCTGGCTGGACTACCTGCGCGAGCGCCCGGTATCGGTACGCTTCATCGAGCTGATGCAGACGGGCGACAACGCCGAGTACTTCAGCCGCCACCACCTGCGCGCCGAGGCCCTCGAGGCGCAGCTGGGTGAGGCCGGCTGGGTGCTGCAGCCGCGCCCGCCAACAGCCGGGCCGGCCAGGGAGTATGCCCACCCGGACTTCGCCGGCCGGATCGGCGTCATCGCGCCTTACTCGAAGGACTTCTGCGCCGGCTGCAACCGGCTCAGGGTGACCGCGACCGGCGACCTGCGCCTGTGCCTGTTCGGCGAGTTCGGCATCCCGCTGCGGCCGCTGCTGCAGGACGACGCCGACCGCGAGGCCCTGGTCGGCCGGCTGACCGGCCAGCTGGCGCTGAAGACCGCGGGCCACGGCCTGCACGAGGGGCACACCGGCCTCACCCCGCATCTGGCCTCGATCGGCGGATGAACGAGGCAGCACCGAAAGACTACGCCGAAGCGCTCGGGCTCTGGCTCGCCGAGGCGCCCTCCCCCGTGGTCGAGCGCCTGCCCCCGGGCGAAGCCGCGGGGCGCGTGCTGGCCGAACCGGTGCAGGCCCTCGACGCGCTGCCGCCCTTCGACAATGCCGCCATGGATGGCTTTGCCTTGCGCCTCGAAGGCGAGGCCCTGCCCGAGGGAACACGGCTGCGCCCCGAGGGCGCCCAGTTCGCCGGCGATGCCGAGCAGGTCAGCAGCGCCGAGGCGATCGAAATCACCACCGGCGCCGTGCTGCCTGCCGGCTTCGATGCCGTGGTGCCGGTGGAGCGCACCACACGCTTGGCCGATGGCCGCATCGAGCTGACCCAAGCAGTCCGTCGCGGCCAGCACATCCGCCGCTGCGGCAGCGACATCGCCGCGGGCAGCCTGGTGCTGCCGCCCGGCCGCGTGGTCGACGCCGAGGTGCAGACCATCGCGGCGGCGCTGGGCGTGGCCCGCTTCGGCGTGGCGCGGGCACCGCGCATCGCAGTGATCGCCACCGGCCCGGAGCTGGTCGACGACCCCGCGCAGCCGCTGGGCTCCGGCCAGATCCGCAACTGCAATCGTCCCGGGCTGGCAGCGAGGATTCGCGGCGCCGGCGCCGAATGCGTCTACCAGACCACCATCGGCGACGACGGCGATGAACTCGAGGCGGCGATCGCGAAGGCCGAGGCCGCCGGCGCCCAACTGGTGCTGAGTTCGGGCGCGGTGTCCATGGGCCGGCATGATTTCGTGCCGGACACGCTCGCCAGACTGGGTGCGCGGATCCTCTTCCATCGTCTGCGCATGCGCCCGGGCAAACCGATCCTCGCCGCGCGGCTCGGCTCGGGGCTGCACTACGCCGGGCTGCCGGGCAATCCGGTGTCGACCGCGGTCGGCTTCCGCTTTTTCGTCGAACCCTGGATCCGCCGAGCGCTGGGGCTGCCCGAGGAGCGCCCCCTGCGCCTGCCGCTGCACGCGGCGCTGCCGGCGCGCGGCGGCTTCCGCTTCCACCTGAAAGCGCGGCTCTGCCTGGACGCCGGCGCCCGCCTTGGTGTCGAGATCCTGCCCGGCCAGGAGTCGTTCCGCCTGGCGCCGATGCTGGAGGCCAACTGCTGGGCGATCATTCCGGCCGACAGCCCGGACCTCGAGGCCGGCAGCCCCGTCGAGGTGCTGCCGCTCTGCCACCTGCCCGCGTTCCCGCTGAGTGCCTGACATGCCCACCGTCACCCTTGCCCTCCACGGCGCCTGCCGCGAACTGCATCCGCAGCCCAGCATCGAGGTCGAGCTCGACGCGCCCGTGGCCACGGTCGGCGACCTGCGCCGCGCGCTGCCCGGCTGCTTTCCGGACGCGCCGGCCGGCAAGGTCGCCGCCCTGCTCCAGGCGTCGGCCTTCGCCAGCGACGAGGCCCTGCTCCGCGACGGCGACCCGCTGCCCGGGGACGGCCGGTTGGCGATCCTGCCGCCGGTCAGCGGGGGCTGAGCATGGCGTCGATCCACGTCGGCGTGCGCGATATCGCGGAGTCTGCCCTCGACGTCGCTGCGGCGATCGATTTCGTCAGCGATGCCGAGCATGGTGGCATCGCCCTGTTCGTCGGCAAGGTGCGCCGGCGCAATCTGGGCCGCGAGGCGGTCGGCATCCACTACGACATCCACCGCCTGCTGGCGCCAAGGCTGATGCGCGAGATGGCCGAACAGATCGCCACCGACCTTGGCGCGCCGGTGAGCCTGTATGCCGAACACGCCTGCGGGCACCTGGCCGTGGGCGACACCGCCATCGTCGTGGCCGCCGCCACCGCCCACCGCGATGAGGCCTTCCGCGCCTGCCGCGCCCTGACCGAGGCGATCAAGTACCGCGCCCCGGTGTGGAAGCAGGAGCACTACGTCGACGGCAGCAGTGAATGGAGCGAAGGCGCGGCCTGGGATCAGGCCGGCAAGGTGGACGAGGATCGTCCCGATGCCTGAGGCGCGCTACGGCCGCAAAGAAGACATCCATAGGGTGCGGCTGGCCGCACCGGGCGTACCGTCCGAACGCCCATATCGGTGCGCCAAGGCACACCCTGTGGGGCTTCGCTGTCGCCCAACGAAGCCCGACTGCAGGAGCGCACATGGGCGCGACCTCGGAGATCCGCTCTGGCCGCGGTCTGTGGTAAATCCGTAGCGCTGCGGTCGCGCCCAGGAGCGCTCCCACAGTTCGACTGCGACAAGGTCTGCTTTGCGGCGTAAACCGGACCTTGCATCGCCGTCGCATGTAGGAGCCAGCTTGCTGGCGATAGGCGCCCTGGACGGGACGATCGCCAGCAAGCTGGCTCCTACATTCGGAGTCTGCGGAACGTCTTCTTTGCGCCCATTTTACCCCTTGCCCGGGAGACCCAGACGCCATGACCGCCCCCGCTCCCTGGCAAGCCCTGATCCTCGCCGGCGGCCGCTCGCGACGCATGGGTCGGGACAAGGCGCAGCTGCCGTGGCGGGGCGGCACGCTGCTGGACCATCTGGTCGATGTGCTGCGCAGGGCGGGCGCAAGCGCCGTGCATGTCTCGGGCGTGCAGCCGGATGGCCGCGGCATTCCCGATCGTTGGCCCGGCGTCGGGCCGCTGGGCGGCCTCGCCAGCGCCCTGGCCCAGGTCGGGGACGGCATCCTGCTGGCTCTGCCGGTCGACCTGCCTCTGCTCGACCCTGAGCTGCTGGCGCCGCTCCTCGCCCACGCCGACGCTCCCGCTGTTCGCTTTCGCGCGCAGCCGATGCCGGTTCGGCTTCGTGTCGATGCAGCGCTGCGACGCGAGCTGCAGGCACTGCTTGATGCCGAGCCCGCGCAGCGCTCCATGAACACCCTGTTCCGTCGGCTGAACGGCATCGAGATCGAGTGCCCCGAGGGGCTCTCCGGCGCCCTGCTCAATTGCAATACGCCGCAGGAATGGGCCGACGCACAGCAAAGGGCGGGTGTCGCAGCAACTGATACCCGGGGCTGACGATCACCCATCCCGGCACTTGCCTGCCGCTGCCGCCCGGGCCAGCATCGGCGGATGCCCGACCTGCGCTGGTACTTCGACCCGATCAGTCCTTTCGCCTGGCTGCAGTGGCCACGCATCGCCGCGCTGGCCGCCGAGCGGCCGGTGCAGCTGAGGCCGATCCTGTTTGCCGCCCTGCTCGACCACCACGGCCACAAGGGGCCGGCCGAAATTCCGGCCAAGCGCCGCTTCACCTATCGTTAC
Organism: Pseudomarimonas salicorniae; assembly: GCF_023156535.1. Lineage (GTDB taxonomy): Bacteria > Pseudomonadota > Gammaproteobacteria > Xanthomonadales > Xanthomonadaceae > Pseudomarimonas > Pseudomarimonas salicorniae. The sequence goes on from NZ_JALNMH010000004.1 coordinate 16,735, forward strand.
GTGAGCTGGCGTGCGGCCCGCGACGGCCGGCCGCTGCGCTTTCCCCCGGCGCATCCGTTCAACCCCCTGCCAGCGCTGCGCCTGATCGTCGCCGCCGGCAGCACGCCGCCGGCAGTCGATGCGGTGCTGCGCTTCGTCTGGGAGTCAGGACAGGCCGCCGATAGCGTCGAGGCCATCGCCCCGCTGGCCGCCCGGCTCGGCGTCGAGGACACCGCCGCTGCGCTGTCGGCTGCCGAGGTGAAGCAGGGCCTGCTCGCCCATGGCGAGGAGGCACGCGAGCTCGGCGTGTTCGGCGTGCCTACCCTGCTTGTCGACGGCGAGCTGTTCTGGGGCGAGGACGCCACCGACATGGCGCTGGAATGGCTGCGGGATCCGGCCGCCGCAAGGCAGCGCTACGCCGCCACCGACACCCTGCCCGAGGCCGTGCAGCGTCGCCCCGCGCGCTGAGGAACGCCCGCCCGTGGCGTCGTCGAGCAGCAACCTTCGCGTTCCTCGATCCTGATCGGCAGCCCGCTGACCTGGAGACCGCGGCCGAGCGCAAAGATCCGGATCCATGCAGCTCCAATTGGGGCTCAAATCGGTCATTCGCCACCGACCCTGATCGGGCGGGCTCTTCGTAGGAGCGGACATGGCCGCGATCGCGGAGGTTCGCTCTGGCCGCGGTCTGTGGAGAACACGTCACGCCGCGGTCGCGCCCATGTGCGCTCCTACGGTCGGGCTTCGTTGGGCGTCGGCGAAGCCCCATAGGGTGCGCCTTGGGCGCACCGATAAGGGCGTTCGGACGGTACGCCCGGTGCGGCCAGCCGCACCCTATGAATGTCTTCTTCGCGCCCGTCTTTCACCCGGGCATGCCCGCGAAGGCGCTCGCCGGTGAGCCGGGAAGGGTCTCCCTGGCCTGGCCAGGCCTCGGCTTGGAGCGAACCGGGCGCGCGGCCATACTGCAGCGCCGGATCACGCGGAAGCTTCCGATGCGCTCGCTGGCCTGCACTGCCTTCTTCCTGTCCGTCACGCTCGGCGGCTGCACGCCGGACACTCCATCTGCGTCAGGGGACGCCTCCGAAGCGCAGCCAGCCGTTGCTGCAACCGTCGACAGCCTCGTCGCCGAAGACCGCAGCGTCGCCGAACTGCAGGCGCGAATGACGAGCGGGGACACCTCCGCCGTCAGCCTGACCCGCCACTACCTCGAGCGCATTGCAGCGGTCGACGACGCCGGCCCACGGCTCAATGCGGTGATCTCGCTCAACCCGGCGGCGATCGAGGAGGCCACCGAGCGCGACCGCGAGCGCAGCGCCGGCAACGTCCGCGGCCCGCTGCACGGCATCCCGGTCCTGCTCAAGGACAACATCGATGCACGGGGCATGGTGACCTCGGCTGGGTCCCTGGCGCTCGCCGACCACAGGCCGCCGCAGGATGCCTTCCTGGTCAGCCGGCTGCGCGAGGCCGGAGCGGTCATCCTCGGCAAGACCAACCTCAGCGAATGGGCCAACTTCCGCAGCACCGAGTCTTCCAGCGGCTGGAGCGGGCTCGGCGGGCAGACCCGCAACCCCTACGTGCTCGACCGTTCACCCTGTGGATCCAGCTCGGGCTCCGGAGTGGCCGTCGCCGCCGGTCTCGCGCCGCTGGCCGTGGGTACCGAGACCGACGGCTCGATCATCTGCCCGGCCGCGGTGAACGGCATCGTCGGTATCAAGCCCACGCTCGGTCTGGTCAGCCGCGGGGGCATCGTGCCGATCTCGCCGTCGCAGGACACCGCCGGCCCGATGGCGAGCTCGGTGGCCGATGCCGCGACCCTGCTGCAGGCGCTGGTGGCGGCCGATGGGGAAGATCCTGCCGCAGAGCCCGACCGCGCCGAAGTCGACTACCTCGCAGCCCTGCGAGCCGATGCCCTGCAGGGCGCTCGAATCGGCGTGATGCGCAAGGCCATGGGCTACCACCCCGAGGTCGACCGAGTGATGGAGGCGGCGATCATCGCCCTGCGCGAGGCCGGCGCCGAGGTCGTCGACCCGGCCGATCTGCCGACGCACGGGGAGTTCGGCAAACACGAGTTCGAAGTTTTGCTGTATGAGTTCCGGCCGGCGCTGGAGGCGTATCTGGCGCGCAGCAAGGCGCCGGTCGGCACGCTGGAGGCGCTGATCGGCTTCAATCGCGAGCACGCGGCGCGCAGCATGCCCTGGTTCGGCCAGGAGCTGTTCGAGCAGTCTGCCGCCAAAGGGCCGCTGAGCGAGCCGGCCTATGTCGAGGCGCGCGAGGTCGCGCGGCGCCTGGCCGGCACCGAGGGGATCGATGCGGCGCTCGCTGCGCATCAGGTCGACGCCCTGCTGACCAGCGCGGTCAGCCCGGCCTGGAGCATCGACTTCGCCAACGGCGACCACTTCCGCGGCGCTGGCTATTCCGCCGCCGCCGTGGCCGGCTACCCGAGCATCACCGTGCCCGCAGGCAGCGTCCACGGTCTGCCCATCGGCGTCGTGTTCATGGGCCGTGCCCACGACGAGGCTCGCCTGATCGGCTACGCCCATGCTTTCGAGCAGCGCACCCGGGCGCGCAGGCCGCCGTCCTTCCGGCCGTCCCTGTTGTCACCCTGAGCACCACGATCCCGACAGCGAAAGGCCCGCGCTCGGCGGGCCTTTCGAAGCGAGCGGCACGTGCCGCCCCTTGCGTGTCCCTCAGAACGGGATGTCGTCGTCGCTGAAGTCGTTGTCCTGGGGCGGGGGTGACTGGCGCGGGGGCTGCCCGCCGCCACGCTGGCCACCGTAGCCGCTGCGCTGGCCGCCGTCGTCGCGCGGCCCGCGACCGCCGCCACCGCCACCGCCACCGCGCATTCCACCGCCGCCACCGCCCTCACCGCCCATGCCGCCGAGCATCTGCATTTCATTGGCGATGATGTCGGTGGTGTAGCGCTCGATGCCGTCCTTGTCGGTGTACTTGTCGGTCTGCAGGCGGCCCTCGACATAGACCTGCTTGCCCTTGCGCAGGTACTCACCGGCGATTTCGGCGAGGCGGCCGAAGAACTTCACCCGGTGCCACTCGGTGCGCTCCTGCTGCTCGCCGGTCTGCTTGTCCTTCCAGGCCTCCGAGGTCGCCACCCGGATGGTGGTGATCGCGCCGCCGTTGGCGGTGTAGCGGGTTTCCGGATCGGCGCCGAGGTTGCCGACGATGATGACCTTGTTGATACCGCGAGCCATGGAGGTTCCTTGCGTTGCGCGCCGGCAACCGCTGCCGGCGACGGAAGCAGCCTAGTATACGACCGCCCCCCGCGCCCTAGGACGCCGCCGGCCATCCGGGTCGGATTTTTTCCCGGCGATGACACCTGTGCTCCGTATAATCTGTCCGATGAATGCCTCGCTCTCCCCTGCCGCCCCCGCTGCCCTCGGCGTGTCCGAGATCCAGCGGCTTGCCGCGCCGGACATGGACGCCGTCAACGCCCTGATCCGCAAGCGCCTCGCCTCCGATGTGCTGCTGATCAACCAGGTCGCCGAGCATCTGATCGCGGCCGGCGGCAAACGCCTGCGGCCGATGCTCCTGCTGCTGGCCGCGAGGGCACTCGGGCACCACGGCAACGAGGCTCACCAGCTTGCCGCCGTGGTGGAGTTCATCCACAGCGCCACCTTGCTGCATGACGACGTGGTCGACGAGTCGGATCTGCGCCGCGGGCGCAAGACGGCCAATGCCGTCTGGGGCAACGCCGCCAGCGTGCTGGTGGGCGATTTCCTGTATTCGCGCAGCTTCCAGCTGATGGTCGAGCTGGAGCGCATGCCGGTCATGCGCATCCTCGCCGACACCACCAACGCCATCGCCGAGGGCGAGGTCCTGCAGCTGCTGCACGTGCATAACCCGGACACCGACGAGGCCGCCTACTGGCGCGTCATCGAACGCAAGACCGCGGTGCTGTTCGCCGCGGCCACCCGGCTCGGCGCCGTCCTGGCAGGCGCCGACGAGGGCACCGAGATGGCCCTGCACCGCTACGGAATGGCTCTGGGCTACGCATTCCAGATGGCCGATGACGTGCTCGATTACACCTCGGATGCCGAGACACTCGGCAAGAACCTCGGGGATGACCTCGCCGAAGGCAAGGCGACCCTGCCGCTCATCCATGCCATGGCCCACGCGCCCGAAGCCATCCGCGCCCGCCTGCGACAGATCGTCGAGCAGGGCGAGGCCGAGGCGTTCCCGGAGGTGCTGGAGGCTATCCGCGCCTGTGGCGGCGTCGAGTACACCCTCGGCAAGGCCCGGGAGCAGGCGGCACTGGCCGAGGCCGAACTGGCCGGGCTGGACGACAACGCCTTCGTTCAGGCCCTGCGCGGGCTGGCCCGCTACGCGGTCGATCGCACGCACTAGCCGACTGTCCCGGCACCGGCGGGGCCGCGTGGCCCGACGCCGTTCGTGCTGAGGAATCGAAGCGCGAGCGGCCTGCGGAGACACCGGGTTTCGCCCTTCGATACCTCAGGGCGAACCGTTGCTTCGGGCGCGATGTTCCGTATGCGCTTCGCGTCTCCGATGCCGGACACGCCCCGAGGGTATCGAGGCACGAACGGCCTGCAGAGACATCGGGCTTCGCCCTCCAATACCTCAGGGCGAACGGATGCCTTGAATGCCTATCGAGAGCCCGGTTGCTCCGGCCGGTCGCGGACGATCCGTCGGCCGCCTGCGGCCGCACCCTACTCAGTCGAACAGCCCGACCTGCCGCGGCGCCTCCCGGCCGGTGCGCGCCGCCTCGTGGCGCAGCAGCCAGTCCTTCACGGGCAGGCCGCCGCCGAAACCGGTCAGTGAGCCATCGGCGCCGATCACCCGGTGGCAGGGAATGATGATCGGCAGTGGATTGCGGCCATTGGCCGCACCGACCGCGCGCACCGCGCTCGGCCTGCCGATGCGCGCCGCCAGCGCCGCGTAACTTTCGGTTTCACCGAAGCGTATCTGGACGAGCGCTTGCCAGACCTCGCGCTGGAAGGGCGTCCCCCGGGGCTGGAGGTCAAGCTCGAACTGCCGCAGCCGACCTTCGAAGTACGCGCCGAGCTGCTCCACCGCCGCGCCGAAGCCGCCGGGAGCCGGTGCCAGATCACCATTGAGGGGCGCCGGGCGGCCATCGCGGGCAAACAGGATGCCGGTGAGACGGTCTGCCTCGCCGATCAGGGTCAGCACGCCGATCGGCGTGTCCAGGCGGCGGAATCTCGCCTCGGTCATGCCGCCTCCCCTGCTGCTGAAGGCGGCTCCGACGCCGCGCGCCACAGGCGCATCAGGGCATAGGCGCGCCAGGGCCGCCAGGGCTGTGAACGCGCCTCGCAGGCGCGCTCGGCCAGCGGGCGACCGCTCCCCAGCTGCTGGCGCAGCACCAGGTCACCGGCGGGATAGGCATCGGGATCGTGCAGCACGCGCATCATCATGTAGTCGGCGGTCCAGGGGCCGATACCGCGCAGGGCGAGCGCGGCCCTGCGCCATTCCACCGGGTCCGCCCTGCCCGGCTCGTCGGCAAGACAGCCGTCCGCCACCGCCCGCGAAAGGCCACGCAGGCACTCGGCCCGCGCCGAGGTCACTCCGATGCCTTCGAACGAAGCTCCGGCCAGCGCAGCCGGCGTGGGGAAGGCACGGCGGAAGCCTTGGACCTCGGGAACGGGCTGACCGTAGCGCTCCACCACCCGGTTCATCAAGGTGCTGGCCGCCGCCACGCTGACCTGCTGGCCGAGCACCGCGCGCACCATCGACTCGAAGCCGGCGAAGGCGCCCGGCAGACGCTGCCCGGGAAAGCGCGCGCCGAGCGCCGCCAGCAGCGGATCACGGTCAAGCACGGAATCGATGGCCAGGGGATCGGCGTCGAGGTCGAACAGCCGGCGAAGGCGGCGCAGCACGCCCGGCAAGGCGGTCAACTCGGGCAACTCAAGGCGCACCTGCAGGGCGTGGCGACCGGGCAGACGGGTGACCTCCAGCCAGCCGCCGCGCCCGGAGCCTGGCAGCACCCGCAGGTAGGCGGACTCGCTGATCCGCTCGACGCCGGCGATCTCGCGTCGACGCAGGAAGGCAAGGATGCCATCCCAATCGTAGGGCGGCCGGTAGCCCAGCTGCAGGGTCAACGCCCCTCCATCGCGCACCGGGCGCCCGGCGCGCAGGGCGCTGGGAGTCATGCCGACCCGCTGGCGGAACGCGCTGTTGAACCTGCGCAGACTGCGGAAACCCGAGGCCAGCGCCACCTCCGTGACCGGCAAGGCCGACTCGGTCAACAGCTGTTTGGCCAGGAGCACGCACTGATTCAGGTGCAGGTCGAGGGGGCCTGCCCCCACCCGCTCGACCAGCAGGCGGCGAAGCTGCCGCTCGCCCACGCCCAGGCCCGCGGCCAGTGAGCCGACGTCGCCTGTCTCCAGCGCGCCCTGGCGGATCCGGACCAGGGCCGCTTCCACCGTGCGGTCACCGGAGTCGCAGGGCGCACTGCCCGGGGCGAGTTCCGGCCGGCAGCGCAGGCAGGGCCTGAATCCTGCAGCTGCCGCGCCCGCGGCATGGAGGAAGTAGCGCACATTGCGCTCGTGGGCGGGCGGCGCCGGGCAGACGGGCCGACAGTAGATCCCGGTGCTGGTCACGGCAACGAAGAAGCGCCCGTCGAAGCGCGCATCGCGGGCCTGGCGGGCGCGGGAGAAGAGCGCCAGCGTCGAGTCTGGGAAAGCGTCCATGGGCCAGTCCGTTGCGTGCGTCACGCGGCGCCGTCCGCGTCACGGCCCCCGCACCGGGGCGCGAAGGGCGAGACCACGTTACCCCGCTCGCCGACCGCGCGCTCGCCGCATTCGGACATCAACGCCGGCGCTAGGGCGCCCCCGCAGCGCTATGGCTCCACAGCCGCTGCTCGATGCGGCCGAGGCTGTCCGGGAGATCCGCCGCCGGCACCGGCCGACCGAAGTAGTAGCCCTGGGCGAAGTCGCAGCCCGAAGACTCGAGCAGGGCCAGCTGGCCGCCCGTCTCCACGCCCTCCGCCACCACCTGGAAGCCGAGCGCGTGGGACATGGCGATGATCGCCTTGCATAGCGCCAGCGCGCGTGGGTCGCGCTCCAGGCCGCTGACGAAACTCTGGTCGATCTTCACGTAGTCGATCGCATAGCGGTGCAGGTAGGAAAGCGAGGAGTAGCCCGTGCCGAAGTCGTCGATGGACACCTGCAGGCCCGCCTCGCGCAGCAGCTCGAGGCGCTGTTCGGGGCTGGCCGAGGCGTCGAGCAGCAGGCCCTCGGTGATCTCGAGAACCAGCGCCCGGCCGGGCAGCGGCTCGGCGCGGAGCCGCTGCAGCCAACGTGCAAGGTAGGCGTCCTCCGCGCGGAACTGGGCCGGGGAGACGTTGAGGGTGATCTGGAACTCAGGATGCAGCGATCGGCGCCACTGGGCCGCCTGGGTGAGCGCAGTCTCGAACACCCAGTCGCCGATCTCGTTGATGAGGCCGGCCTGCTCTGCCACCGGGATGAACTCAGCCGGGCTGACCTGACCCAGGGTCGGGTGCTGCCAGCGGATCAGCGCCTCGACCTTGCGCAGCACGCCCGAACGCAGATCGATGATCGGCTGGTAGTGAAGACTGAACTGACTATCGGCCAGCGCCGAGCGCAGCTCCCTGGCGATGCGCACGCGCTGCTCGGTGGCCGCCTCGAGATCGCGCGAGAAATAGCTGGTCCGATTGCGTCCACGGTCCTTGGCCGCGTAGAGGGCCTGATCGGCATGCTTGAACAGTTCCCCCACACTGCGCGCGTCGTCCGGATAGAGGCTGATGCCGATCGACGCGGAGACGAAGCATCGCTGCTGGTCGATCAGGAACGGCTGGTTGACCGCGTCGAGCAGCCGGCGGGATAGGTCCTCGACCTCTTCGCGTTCCGGCCGGTCGACCATCAGCACGGTGAACTCGTCGCCGCCCAGCCGCCCGGCGACGTCGATCAGGCGAAGCTCGTCGCGGATGCGCCGTGCCGCCTCGACCAGCAGCTGGTCGCCCTTCTCGTGGCCGAGCGTGTCGTTGATCTCCTTGAAGCCGTCGAGGTCGACGAACATCACGGCCAGGGCCCCGCCTTCACGGTCGCAGCGCTCGACCTCGGCCTGCAGGCGCTCACGGAACAGGCGCCGGTTCGGCAGCCCGGTCAGCGGGTCGAAGTTGGCCTGGCGCCAGATAAGCTCTTCGGTCTGCTTGCGCTCGCTGATGTCGGTATGGGTGCCGACCATGCGCAGGGGGCGTCCCTGGGCGTCACGGCTGACCACGGCACCACGGCTGAGAACCCACTTCCAGCTGCCATCCTTGCAACGGATCCGATGCTCGTTGACGTAGGACGGCGAAGCGCCGGAGAAATGCGCCTCGCGCGCGCGCTGCATCTCCTCCAGATCGTCCGGGTGGGTGCGGGAATCGAGCGCGTGCGGAGTGTTGGCCAGTTCGTCCTCGGCGTAGCCGTACATCGCCTTCAGGCGCGGAGTGAGGAACTCCATGCCATCGGCGATGTGCCAGTCCCACACGCCATCGCCGCTGGCCTCGAGGGCCAGCGCCCAGCGCTGCTCGTTCTCGCGCTCGATGCGCTCGGCCTCGCGACGCGCGGTGACGTCGGTCAGCAGGGCACGAATCAGCACCCGCTCCGGATCAGGCAGCCGCGACAGCCATACCTCGCAGGGCACCGGCCTGCCGTCGGCGCGGCGATGCTCCCAGCCGAAGCTGACCGGCCGCCCCGCGATGGCCTCCTCCAGATAGGCCGCGGCGGCGGCCTCGCTTTCCCGGCCATCCGGCTGCAGTGGCGGGCTGACAGTCGCCGGCGAGCTGCTCAGCAGCTGGGCCCGGCTCATGCCGAACAACTCCAGTGCCGGCTTGTTGGCCTCGACGAAATGACCGGCGCCGACATCGAAGACGACGATGGCTTCGGTCGCCAGCTCGATCTGATCGCGGTAGCGCCGCTCACTCAGGCGCAGCGCCTGCAGGGTCTGCTCGCGGGTTGCGGTGAGTGCCGCGATGACCATCGCCACGGCGGCATTCGACACGCCACCGATCCACTGTCCGAACAGCTGTTCGAAGTCACGAACCGCCTCGCCCTGCTGGTGGTACAGCAGATCCAGGGCGGCGGTGGCCGCCAGCGTGGTGGCCAGCGTCGCGCTATGGAACAGGCCGAACCGAAGCCCCATCCAGACCACCAGGGCAGCTGGAAGGACACCCAGGTCCACGCCGGCGAAGGCCAGCGCATCGTGCGACAGAGCCATGGCGATGGCCAGCACGAACCCAAGGGCCAACTCGAAACGCCGTGACCAGGCGCGCGGCCGGCCCAGCACCTCGCGATTCACCGCCAGCAGGGGCAGCCCGCCGAGCAGCACCCCGGCGGCGTCCCCCAGGCACCAGCCGAGCATGCCCAGCGCCAGGTCCGAGGCGGGCAGGAAGCCCAGCACCCAAAGGGCAAGCGAGCCGTTGATCGCGGCGAGTGCAGAGCAGCCGAGCGCAACAGGCAGGGCCAGCCACCACAGCGATCGCGCCGAGACGGCATCGGTATCGAAGCGCACTCCGCGCAGCAGCAACGCACCCACCCAGGCGGCCGCGGTACCGCCGGAGGCGATCCAGGCGCCAGCAAGCAGGTCGCCGCCGATCCAGCTGTTGACCGCGAACGACCCCAGCCAGACGAAAGGCCAGTACTGCCGCCCCCAGCGGCGCAGCGCGGCCAGCGCGATGCCCGAGGGCAACCACAGCAGCGCGACGAAATCGCCGATGGCTGGCAGCGAAACGCCCAGCACGCCCAGAGCAACGTAGGCGCTGGCCACCACCAGCCCCCGACCCAGTTCGGGCCGCTCTCCGCCAGGCCACCTCATTCGGCTGACCCATCACGGGGCGCGCGGGCGATCTGCCAGCGAGGCAGCACTCGGGGTGCTGGGCAGGCACAGCTTGGGTGCGGCGGCATCGGTCCCCTGCCGGCGATCGGATCAGTGCATCGATGCTACCGTGTCGGCCGCCGCAGGTCGCGCCCCCGTCGGGATCAGACCACCCGCGCCCACCCGCCGCGGCCCAGGCTGGGTAGAATCCGGACTCGGCAACGCCTTCCGGAAAGGTCCGAATGCTGGCTCCCGAAGCCTCTGTCGCAGTCGATCTGACGCCCTCCGCGGCGCGGCTTCGCTGCGTACTGATCTGCGACCTCGCCGACTCCACGGCCCTGATCGAGCGGATCGGCGATGCCCGGGCCAGCGTGGTGCTGCGCCAGCACGACCGCATCGCCCGGCAGGCGCTGGTTCGCCACCACGGCCAGGAGATCGACAAGACCGACGGCTTTCTCGCCCTGTTCGAGCGCCCGATCGAAGCGGTCGCCTTCGCCCTCGACTACCAGCAGCAGCTGCGCAAGCTCGGCGAGGACAACGGGCTGCAGCTGCGCACGCGCGTCGGTATCCACGTCGGCGAGCTGCTGAGCTGGCGCAATGCCAGCGCCGATGTGGCCGCGGGCGCCAAGCCGGTAGAGGTGGAGGGACTGGCCAAAGCGATCGCCGCGCGGTTGATGAGCCTTGCCGACCCTGGTCAGGTACTGCTCTCGGAGTCGGCCTACAGCCTCGCCCTGCGCGCCCGCGGCGAGCTGTCCCCCGAATGGCAGGCGCGCTGGTGCGAGCACGGCCCATACCGGCTGCACGGAGTCGGGCGCCCGATGCCGGTATTCGAGGTCGGAACCGCAGCGAATCCGCCGCATCCACCGGGGGACAAGATCAAGGCCCGGCGCCTTCGGCCCTGGTACCGCTGGCCACCGGTCTACGTCGCCCTGTTGCTGGCCTTGATCGCTGCGCCGCTGTGGTACGCGCTGCAGCCGACACCGGCGATCGCTTTTGTCGAGCGCGACTGGGTGGTGCTCGGCAATGTGCGCAACGTCACCGACCGCGGCGACCTCGGTCCGGCACTGGAGAGCGCCTTCAGGATCAGCCTCGAGCAGTCGCGCCACGTCAACCTGCTGTCCGAGCTGGCCGTTCGGGAAACCCTGCAGCGCATGCAGGATATCCCGGTGGACAGCGCGATCGACCGCGAGGTCGGCGCGGAGATCGCCCTGCGCCGCGGTGCGCGGGCGGTGATCATTCCGACGGTCGCCGAGGTCGGAGGCCGGCTGCGCTTCTCCGCAGAACTGGTCGAACCGCACTCGCGGGCCACCGTGTACGCGGCCTGGGCGGATGGTGTGGGTGCCGACTCGGCCCTGGGCTCGGTGGACCGCGTAGTGCGCGACCTGCGCGCCAGCCTCAACGAGGACCTGGCGATCATCACCGAGGAGTCCCGCCCGCTTCCCGAGGTATCGACCTCCAGCCTCGAGGCGCTGCGGGCCTTCGCACGCGCCCGCGAGTTGCTCAACGGCAGCCGGCGGGAGGAGGCCGTCACCGTGCTCAGGCAGGCGCTGATCCTCGACGGAAATTTCGACCTTGCCCGGCTTTCGCTGGCCACCATCGAGATGTCCCGCGGCGACTACGAGAAAGCCGTCGAGGAACTCCGCCTGATTCCTCTCGACAACCCCCGCCTGAGCGCCCGCGAGCGATTGCAGGTCGACGCCGTGCGGGCCTGGCTGGAGTCGGGACCGCACGAAACCTACCGCCGCTGGAAAGCGCTGGGCGAGCTCTATCCGGATCATCTTCCGGCCTTCGCCAACCTGGCCCATGTGGCCGCCGATGAGTTGCTGCTCTTCGACGAGGCCTTCGAAGCCATGTCGATGGCGCTGCGACCGAGCTATGCACTGCAGCGGTCGGCCCATCTCAGCCTGGCCACCATCGAACTGAGCCGCAATCGGGTGGCCGAAGCGGCGGGTCAGCTGGAAGCGGCTCGGCAGATCGACCCCGAGGACAGCTTCTTTGTCTTCGCCGACGTCGCCTTCGCCCGCGGTGACCTCGAGGAGGCACGACGGCGCCTCGGCGAACCGGCGGCCCGTGCCGAACGCCCCACGTCGCGCTATTCGAGGCTGCTGCGCCTGACCTCGGTGGAGCTGGAAGCCGGCAGGCTCGAGGCGGCGCGCAAACTGTGGGAAGACGGCTCGCCCCAGGGCGACGACGAGGCCTCGACCGCCCTGAGGCACCTGGAACGCCTCGTCCTGGCATCACTGCCCGGCGCCTCTCCCGACGCCGAAGCGCTGGCCGGGATCGCCCGCCTCGGGGCCACCGAAACCGAGGACGAGGTCGAGGCATTGCGCTCACAGCGGGAATTCCGCGCCATGCTGGCGGCCCTCCTGCTGGCCCGCAACGGCGAGCCTGGCGAGGCCCGGGCACTTCTGGCGCGCCCGGCCACCGTCCAGACGGCGCAAACCCACCCGATCAATGCCGATCTGCGCAGCGTGCTGGAAGCGGAAGTCGCCCTGCAGGAAGGCCGGGCCTCCGCCGCGCTGGACCTCCTGCAGTCGTCGCTGCGCGACACCTCGCTGGTCCTGGTCCGCCATCAGGCCCTGCGCAGCGCCCTCGCCGCCGGGGACGACGAGGCGGCAAGGCGCCACGCGGATTGGCTGCTGGCCAACCGCGGGCGGGCCATCGCCGAGATCAACCACCGCATGGTGCTGCAGCCGATGAACGTGCGCGCCCTGGCCGAGGCTGCCGCAGCCAGAGCCGCGACCGCTGCGCCCATCGGCCCTTGAGAGCAGGAGTGGCAGCGCGGCGCGGCCTTCAGGCCACGCCTTCTCCCTCAGCCGGGAGAATTCGACACGCGACACAGGTTGGCGACGCCCGACGCAGGGCCGCAGGCGTCCGCCGCGTCGGCGGCGGTCAGCTGGTCGGGTTGTGGATGATCTGGGCCAGGTGCGCGGTCAGCAGACGGCCGACCATCGCATCATGGTTCTGCCGCAGGGTATCCAGCGGCGCGAGGGTGCCGCCCATGATCTTCTGGCAGTCGTTGAGTGCTTCCTGGCTCTGGATGCCCAGCGAATCCAGGACCGGCGTCATGTTCGCCGCAAAGGCATCGTAATTTTCCTGCGATGCGGTGATGTGCGACATCACCCGCAGGGCTTCCGCCAGCGTCAGGCCCTTTGCCATGATCCCCCCTTAAGTTGGCCAGAATGCCTGGCAGCGCCAGTCTTCCATCTGCGCAGAGGGCTGGCAAGCGGCACTTTGCACCGCGGCGCCACGCTCTTCTAGCGCCCGCTGGCCCGTCACCAAGCGCTTCTGCAGCCCGTTCCGAGGTCCGCCGATGTTGATTCGACGCTGTTTCGCCCTGCTCATGGAGCCCGCGGAACTCCTGGAGTTCGACGCCGGACGACTGGTGCAGGACGGCGCGCCCTGGCGGGTCCGACCGGCCTGGCGCGCCCTGGCGGGGCACCTCGACGAAGCGGTCGAGATCGATGAGTCCCAGCTGCTCGCCCTTGGTCGACTTCCCATCCACGCCTGGCAACCGATACCCGACGACCCGGCGCAGGCGGAGGTGTTGTCGACGTTGATACGTATCGGTCTGGTCATCGCCGAGCACGGGGAGTCCGCACATCGCGCGGCCGACGACACCCTCCGCCAGGTGGGCTGGCATGCCATAAGCGCCGTCTTCCACCGCCACACGCGCTGGCACGACGCCGACTCGCGCGCGGCGGCGGACGCGCTGGCGACGCTCGGCAGCGAGCGACGCACTGCCCTGCAGGGTACGCCGCCCGAACCTGTGCTACGCCGGCAGGCGTCGGCAGCCCCACTGCGGCTGCCCGCCCCACCAGCCGACGCGCTGGATGAGCTGCTCGGGCGTCGGGTCACCTGCAGGAATTTCGACCGCCAACGGGCGGTGTCCAGCCAGGCGCTTTCCGCCTGCCTGTACCGGGCCTTCGGCGCGCAGGCAACGGCCCGTGCGGGCACGCCGCATCTGCTGCTGAAGAAGTTCGCACCCTCGGCCGGCGGGCTCCACCCGATCGATGTGTTCGTGTTCGTGCGACAGGTCGAGTCGCTCCACCCCGGCACCTACCACTACCTGCCCGATACCCATGCCCTGGAGCCGATCGAGCTGGCGCCCGACCAAGACATCGAAACGCTCTGCAAGCTGGCGCTGGCGGGGCAGGACTGGTTCGTCGGCGCGCCCGTTCTGCTCGCTCTCGCCTGCCGCTTCGACCGCAGCTACTGGAAGTACCGCGAGCACGCCAAGACCTATCGCGCCGCCAGCCTCGACCTCGGCCACGCCTCCCAGCTGCTCTATCTCGCGGCAACGGAGCAGGGGTTGGGCTGCTTTGTCACCTCTGCAATCAACGAACGGCCGCTCGACGAAGCACTCGGGCTGGACCCGTGTCGCGAAGGCGTTCTGGCGATGAGCGGGCTCGGGTATCGTGCCGCGGAGCGACGCGAGGTCGAGTTCGATCCGCTCGCCCGGGTCTGGCCCGGTGACAGCCTCTGAAACGCCTAGGTCAGCCTCGGCTCTTGTGCGCCAGCGCAGCGGCGTTGGCCTCCCAGTTCTGCCCATCGAAGGGCACCACGCGCGCGCCCTGCGGCCACTTATCGAGGCAGCGCAGATTGACGTCCATGCCGTCCGGGTTGGATCGCGGCACGTAGAACGGCTTGATCCCGCAGATGCTGCAGAACCGGTGCTCGGCCACCCCGGTGTTGAAACGATAGGTAGTGAGCGCATCGCCGCCCCGCAGCAGGCGGAACCTTGCCAAGGGCACGATCAGGTGGAGAAACCCGGTCATCCGGCAGATCGAGCAGTTGCAGTCCTCGATCTCCGGGTTGTCGGACACCTCGACCTCGAAGCGCACCGCGCCGCAGTGGCAGCCGCCTTGATGGAGCATGGGACGAATTCCGTCATGACTTGCAGGCCGACATTGAACCCGTTCGGCGCGCTGGAGGCCAGAGCGCGCTTCAAGAGATGGTCAATGTGGGCGCATATTTGCCGTTCGCTGCGGCCTCGGATGGGCGCGCTTTTCGTAGGAGCGGACATGGCCGCGACCGCGGAGGTTCGCTCTGGCCGCGGTCTGTGGAGAACATGTCACGCCGCGGTCGCGCCCATGTGCGCTCCTACGGTCGGGCTTCGTTGGGTGTTGGCGAAGACGCATAGGGTGCGCCGTGGGCGCACCGATGAGGGCGTTCGGACGCTATGTCCGGTGCGGCCAGCCGCACCCTATGCATGTCTGCTTTGCGCCCAGTGCCCGCATTCGGTCGGCAACCCCGGCGCGGTCAGCGGCCCCGGACGTCTGCCCCGGCCTGCGCCTGCAGGGTGTGCAGCACCTGCATCGCCCGATCGGCCTGCTCGATGGGAACAAACAGGTGATCGTGGTGCACCGCAGCCAGCACATTGCAGGCAATGCCCGCCTCACCCAGCGCGCGGGAAAAAGCCGCAGTAAAGCCGCATGCCTCCAGCGAGGAATTCACCTCGAGCACGATCCACGCGGCGCGAAGCATGATCTCGCAGCCAATACTCTCCGCCTCGGCCAGCGGCAGGACGAGAGTCAGACCTTCGCGCTCGCGGAAGCTCGCCAGCGCCTCGGCAGGAATCGCGCTGCCGCCCGGCAGGCAGACGAAGGCGTACTGTCCCGGCATGCGCCGCGGACGCATGCCGGCCAGCAGGGCGTCCAGGCGGGTTTCGGCAGGAGGCGGCGTCTCGGCAGGCATCTTCACTCAAACGGCGGGTGTTGGAGCGGCTTGCCAAGGCACGGCCGCTCCGCGAGTATGCGCGAGCTTTCCACAGAACGAGGGGGACCACGATGACCGATGTACAGAAGCTCAAGGCGCTGTTCGACAAGCTGGGCAGCGACGATGCCTTCCGCGCCCGGCTCGAGGCCGACCCCAAGGCTGCCCTGGCCGAGCTGGGCGTGCACGTCCCCGATGGGCTGCCGACCGGCACCATCCGCCTGCCCAGCAAGGAAGAGGTCCAGGCCAACTCGGCCCAGTGGCTGTCGCATGCCGAAGGCACGCCGACCGCGATGGCGATGTTCTTCTTCCTGAAGTGAACCAGGCGGCCGACGCGGCGGGGCGCTTTTGCCGCGTCGATCCGCTGTTCATCGAATGCGGGCAGCGGGTGTTCTTCGATCCTGCGGCCCTGTTCCAAGGCGAGGTGAACCTGGGGCCGCAGGCGGTGCTCCGGGCCTGGCGACCCGGGCGTACGACTCCGATCGAGATCGATGGCGAAGAGGCCGCGGTGCTCGCGGCACTGGCCCCGACGACGCCTCGCCCACTGCCGGACTGGCTGTCCGGCGAACGCCGCGTGGCCGTCATTCGCAGGCTAGCCGACCTCGGACTGATGGCCTGCGATCCGATCACCGACCCGGCACTCGAGGACTGGTGGACGCCGGCCGCGCTATACCACTTCGGCTCGCGCTGGGACGGCGTCCTGGCCCGCGATGACGTGCCCACCGACACCGCCTCGTCGCAGGATGCGTTCGCCCGCAGCCGGATGCAGTTCGAGGCGCTGGCCGCGCGCAAGGGACCAGCGCCCGACCATCGCCTGCGGCATGGCGAGGAAGTCGGGGCTGTCGATCTGCCCGGCCACGCAAGGGACGAGTTCGACAACCTGCTGCAGGCCAGAGAAACCCACCGGCTGTTCCGCACCGACCGCTCCCTGTCGCTGGAACAGGTGGCAGGGCTTCTGCGCCGCAGTTTCGGCGTGATCGGCGAGGCAGCGCTCGGGGGCGGACTGACCGCCCTGCGCAAAAGCGTGCCGTCTGGCGGCGGGATGCACCCGATCGAGGCCTATGTCCTGGCAGTCGACGTCGAGGGCCTGGCGGCAGGCTGGTACCACTATCGCGCGGACCAGCACCGTCTGGCGCCGATCCGTCACCTTGGCGTGGCCGAGGCCCGGGAGCGGGTCTGCGTCTACGGCGCCGGACAGCGCTACTTCGCCAGCGCGCCCCTGCTGGTCGCGCTCGCGCCACGCTTTCCCCGCCATCACTGGAAATACCCGCAGCACCCCAAGGCGCTGCGGGTGATCCTTCTGGAAGCCGGGCATCTCGGCCAGACCTTCTACCTCGCCGCCACCCACGAAGGCCTTGGCGCCTTTCTCACCTGCGCGATCAACGAGGCCGACCTCGACCGCGACCTCGGTCTGGATGGCGTGGGCCAGGGTTGCATCGCGCTGATGGGTGCCGGCTGGCCCAGCGACGAGGGCGCCGCGCTTCGCCTTTCGCACTACGTCAAGCACCGATCGGATCGCTGACCCGACTGCCGGAGTGCCGCACACGTCCACATCGCGCTGCCGGGGGAGCGACTCAGACCCAGCCGCGCAAGCGACGCCAGAACATCAGATTCGGCAACTGCAGCGAGAAATAGTTGTAGGACTCTCCGAGGCCCTCGTGGAGCCGACGCGAGAGGGTGGCGGCGCGGTCGCCGATTGCTTCGCCACGGGACAGGCGCGCCTCAAGCTCCAGCTCGTGGGACAGGAACAGGGGCGCCCTCAGCCGCGACTCCTCCGCCGCCAACACCGCCTCGTCATGGCGCCCGGCCCGCTGGGCCTGCCAGCCCTCGCTCAGCCGTTGCAAGGCCTGCAGCAGCGGGTAAGCGCGCCAGCGGCCGTCAAGGGTGGCCAGCGGCGCCACCGCCGCGCCCTGCTCCGGCCAGACTTCCCGCGCCGACACCAGCGCAAGCATCAGGGCGTCGGCTCGAGGCACCAACATCGCCCCGCCGACGTCGGCCTCGATCTGCTCCCGCAGGAGATCAAGCAACAGCGAGAAAGCGCGCCGTGCCGGAGCCTGGTCGCCGCTGGCGATCGCGGCATGGAGCTCCGCTCGATGAGCCACCAGGCCGGCCGCCGGGAAGTCCCACTCCGTGCTGCGACGTTCCAGGGCAGCCCCCAGGCGGCGCGCAGCCTCCAGATCGCCCCGGTGCACCGCATGCAGGACGGCAGCCTCGACGCGCTCGGTTTCCAGCGAGGGTGTCTGTGCATCCTGGGCAAAGCGCTCGATCAGCTCTGCCGCCGCGGCGCTGTCGCCCCGTACCAGGAACAGTCGCAGCAGGCCCCAGTGGATCGGATTGCCCTCCAGCTCGAGCGCCTCCTGCAGGCTGGTCGCCGCCGCATCCATCTCGCCCAGGGCAAGCTGCATGTAGCCCAGGTTGTGCAGGGCCCTTGAACGCCAGGGGTGTGACAGCTTGACCACCTGACGTTGCACCGCCAGTGCGTCGCCAGGTTGGCCGTAGTGGCTCCACGCCAGCCACGCCACGTTGTTGCCGGCTGCCATATCGTCGGGGAAGGCCGCGTACATGGCAGTCCAGCGGGCCCGCATCAGCTCGGGCGTGGTGGTGTTGGATAGAGCGGCCTCGACGTACATCTGCTCGCGCCGGGTGAGCCGATCGCTGCGCTCGATCGCCGCCCGCCAGTTCGACTCGGCCCTGCGTTGATCGATTCGGAACAGCATCTGCACCGTACCCAGCTTGGCCAGTGCACTGGCGAAGTCGGGATCGATGTCGATCGCCTGCTGCAGCAGGGCTGCGGCCTCCAACGGCTTGCGGTCGCGGACCTTGAGTTCGGCCTCCGAGTAAAGCCGCAGGGCAGTGAGGTCGGTGGTGGTCACCTTGGCCAGCGGCCGCGAGTCGGCGACGATGGCCTCGATCGACTCACCGAGGCTGGTCCGCACGGCGGCCGCCAGGTCGTCCAGCGCGCGGGTCAGGCTCTCGGCGCTGGGCATGGCGACGTCGACGCTGTGCACCAGGCGGTTCTTCCACGGGTCGATCACCGTGCAGGACAGGCGCAGGCCGATGTCGATGCTCGACACCGCCGGCATTACCAGCGCCTTGGCCTGCTCGCGCTGGGCCACCTCGATGGCCAGCGAGCGGTCGGTCAGCTGCTCGACGTCGCTGCGCATCCTCCGCAGCGTCTCGCGCACCGCTTCGCCATTGAGCACATAGGCGAAGCGCGATTGCTCCAGGGCGATGCGGAAGGCGGTGCCCAGCACCTGGGCCAGCGAGGCATCGCCCACCGAGTCCATCCAGTCGGCCAGCACAAGCCAGCCGGTCTTGGGAAACTCAAAGCGCGTGTAGCGATACCAGGCCACTCCGCCGGCCGGCAGGGCCACGCTGGCCGCCAGCGCAGCGCCGCCGCGCAGCAGGCGCCTTCGTGACTCGCGGCGCAGTGAGACCACCTTGCTGTTCTCCAGCGGCTCGCGCGGCCGCACCGCGCCGCGGACCAGCACCTCGTGCACCTCGATCGGCAGGTCGACACCCTTGAGCCGGAAGCGGCCGTGGGCGATCCAGTCCAGATCCCCGATCTCGGCACGGTGCTCGGCGCAGGCCGCCTCCGCCACCTCGCGGGCTGCGGTGCTGATCAGGATCTGTCCCCCGTGGGCAGCGCTCATCAGGCGCGCCGCGATCGGCTTGCCGACCCCGCTCACCTCGACCGGCTTGGCGCCGCGCGCGACGTCCTCCGGCTCGTGCCGTGTGAGGTAGACCTCGGCCCAGTGGATGCCGACCTTCGACTTCAGCGCCACCCCACTCCGCCGCGACAGGCCATCCAGTTCGCGCTGGTAGTCGAGGGCAAAGGCTACCGCCTGCCAGGGTTGTTCGAAGACGAACAGGAATCCATCGCTGCGGTCGATCTCCTGGCCGCCGTGATACCGGGCAAGGCGCCGCGCGCCCTCCTCCTCCGTGCTCAGCAACTGGGTCGCCTCGTACTCACCCAGCCGGGCGAACAGCTCCGTGCTGTCGACCAGGTCGGTCACCAGCAGGGCGCAGCGGACGCTGTGAGCGGCGCGCGTAGCTTCGGCGAGCAGGGAGAGCATCAGGACACCTGGAACCCAGTCAGCACAATGAGTGTAAGTGTTTCGAATCGCCCCACCAAAAGGGGTTTTAGGTTTTCCGTTCGAGAGTCGATCCCCGCCCCCGGATGTCGCCCCGGAAGACCGTGAGCGGCCTGGTTCCGCATTGGCTGACGCTCAGCCCTGGGCCAGCTTCCAGCCCAACTCCGCCACCGGCCGGGCCAGCTTTCCGGTCTCCACGGCCTGGGCGCTGCTCGCCGTGCCCTGTTCGGCGCGCCGGGCGATGCCCTGGGCAATCCCGGCGAGGCGGAACAGGTTGTAGGCAAGATAGAACGGCATGTCCGGGATGCCCCCGTCGCGGCCGGTGGCCCGGCAGTAGTCGGCGATGTAGCCGGACAGACGCGGAATGCCCAGCGCCTCGATATCGAGCCCGGCGAGGCCGCGCATGATCCCGGGCGGAGTGAACCAGGCAAGGCAATGGTAGGCGAAGTCCGCAAGCGGATGCCCCAGGGTGGACAGCTCCCAGTCGAGCACGGCGATCACCCGCGGCTCATCGGGGTGGAACACCAGGTTGTCGATGCGGAAGTCGCCATGGACGATGCGCGTCGCGTCGTCGTCGGGGATGCGGGTCGGCAGCCACTCGATCAGCCGCTCCATCGCCTCGATGGTGCCGGTCTCGGCGGCCCGGTACTGCTTGGTCCAGCGGCCGATCTGGCGAGCGAAGTAGTTGCCCGACGCCCCGTAATCGGCGAGGCCCACGGACTCGGGGTCGACCCGGTGCAAGGCGGAGACCGTGCGGTTCATGGCCGCGTAGATCGCGCCCCGTTCGGCGGGATCCAGTTCGGGCAGCGCCGAATTCCAGAAGATCCGACCCTCGACCCGTTCCATGATGTAGAACATGCGACCCAGCACCGACTCGTCCTCGCATAGGGCGTGGACCCGCGGCACCGGCACGTCGGTGCCGGCCAGCGCCGCCAGCACGCGGTACTCGCGCTCGATGGCGTGTGCGGACGGCAGAAGCTGCGACACCGGCCCCGGCTTGCTGCGCAGGACCAGCCGATGGCTGGGCGACTCCAGGGCGAAGGTCGGGTTGGACTGGCCGCCCTTGAACTTCTCGAGGCGCACCGGCCCCTCGAACCCGGGAAGCATCCCGGCCAGCCAGCGGGCCAGCGCATCCGTATCGAGGGTGGAGTGGGCGGCGGTCTCGCTCATCGATGCACCTTGCTTCGGGCCGGGCTGCGAGCCTAACAGCCCGGACGCGTCGCTGCCGCGCCCGGAGAATCGATCAGACCAGCACGATGGGGACGCGCAGCTCGCGCGGCAGGGCGAAGGTCATGTTCTCAGGCTCGCCGCGCATCTCGCGCACGCTGCCGCCGCCGAGTTCACGGACCCGCTCGATGACGCCGCGCACCAGCACCTCCGGCGCCGAGGCGCCCGCGGTGACGCCGACAGCGCGCCGGCCCTCGAACCAGGATGGATCGACATGTTCGGCCCCGTCGATCAGGTAGGCAGTGGCCCCCTGCTTCTCGGCCAGCTCGCGCAGGCGGTTGGAATTGGAGCTGTTCACCGAACCGACCACCAGCACCAGGTCGCACTCGGCGGCCAGCTCGCGCACCGCGTCCTGGCGGTTCTGGGTGGCGTAGCAGATGTCGTCCTTGCGCGGCCCCTCGATGGCCGGGAAGCGTTTACGCAGGGCGGCGATGATCTCGAGCGTGTCGTCGACCGACAGCGTGGTCTGGGTGGTGAAGGCGAGGTTCTCCGGCTGGCCGACCTCCAGCGTGGCGACATCGTCTACGTCTTCCACGAGATAGATCGCGCCGCGGGCCCCGTCCTTCAGCCACTGGCCCATGGTGCCCTCGACCTCGGGGTGGCCGGCGTGGCCGATCAGCACCACGTCGCGCCCGGCGCGGCAGTGGCGCACCACTTCCATGTGGACCTTGGTCACCAGCGGGCAGGTGGCGTCGAACACCTTCAGGCCGCGCGATTCGGCTTCGCGGCGCACCGCCTGTGGGACACCGTGGGCGCTGAAGATCACCGTCGCCCCGTCGGGCACCGCATCCAGCTCCTCGACGAACACCGCGCCCCGGGCGCGCAGGTCCTCGACCACGAATCGGTTGTGCACCACCTCGTGGCGAACGTAGATCGGCGCGCCGAACAGCTCCAGCGCGCGGTTGACGATCTCGATGGCGCGGTCGACACCGGCGCAGAAGCCGCGCGGGTTGGCCAGGACGATGTCCAACTTAGTTCTCCTTGGGCCGATGCCCGAAGCCCAGAACGATCAGGGCAATGGCGCCGACCACGATGGCCGAGTCGGCGATATTGAAGGCCGGCCAGTGGTGGCCCTGCCAGTGCCAGTCGATGAAGTCGACCACGTAGCCGAAGCGCACCCGGTCGACCAGGTTGCCCAGCGCGCCGCCGATGATCAGGGCGAAGGGCAGCGCATTGCGCCAATCACCGCGCGGCGTGCGCAGCAGCCAGAAGGTCAGCAGGCCGCTGATGCCGATGGCCAGCGCGGCAAAGAACCAGCGCTGCCAGCCGTCGGCGTCAGCGAGGAAGCTGAACGCCGCCCCCGTATTGTAGGCCAGCGTCCAGCTCCACAGGCCCTCGATGAAGACCACCGGTTCACCATAGGTCAGGTGATCGAGCGCCAGCTGCTTGGTCCACAGGTCGAGGATCAGGACCACGGCCGACAGCAGCAGCCAGATCGCGGCGCTGGGGCGTGGCCTCGTCATGCGTGTAGCCCCCGCTCATGTAGGAGCCAGCTTGCTGGCGAACATGGCACTACATCTGACGGAGTCTGCTGGATCTGGCCGCGTAGGGGGGCGGTCGCCAGCAAGCTGGCTCCTACAGGGGAGGTCGAGGTGGCTCGACGCATCGGCATCAGAACCATTTCCGCGTCTCGCCGAAGCCGACCACGTTGTCGACGCAGCGGCCGCACAGCTCCGGATGGTCGCGCTGCGGATCCTCGGCATCGCGATGGCTGCCGACGTCGGCGCGGTAGTGCCAGCAGCGCACGCACTTGGCGTGCTCCGAGGCGGTGGCCATGGCGTAGGCCTCGATGCCCTCGGCGCGCTGGGCGCCAGCCGGCTTTTCGGCCAGCGGGTGCAGGCGGACCTCGGAGGTGATGAACACGAAGCGCAGCTCCTCGGCCATCGGCGCCAACCGCGAGCGCAGCGCCTCGTCGACGTAGAGGTCGACCTCGGCCTCGAGCGAGGCGCCGAGCACCCCGCTGGCGCGCATCGGCTCCATCACCCGCGTGGCCGCCTCGCGAAGGGCCAGCACCTGCTGCATCAGCCCTGCGTCGACCGGCGAATCCTCGCGCAGCGGGGCAACGCCCTCGTACCAGGTAGCGAACAGCACATTCTCCTCGCGGGTGCCCGGCAGGTGGCTCCACACCTCGTCGGCGGTGAAGCTGAGGATCGGGGCCAACCAGCGGGTCAGCGCCTGGGCGATGTGGTACATCGCGGTCTGCGCAGAGCGCCGGCCGCGGGAGTTCTCCGGCATGGTGTAGAGCCGGTCCTTGGTCACATCGAGGTACAGCGAGCCGAGTTCGACGCTGCAGTAGTTGCCGAGCCGCTGGACCACGCCGGCGAAGTCGTAGCGCAGGTAGCAGGCGGCGATCTCCTGCTGCAGGGCATGCGCGCGAGCCACCGCCCAGCGGTCGAGAAAGACCATGTCGTCGAGATGCACCGCATGCTGCTTCGGCTCGAAGCCATGCAGGTTGCCGAGCAGGAAGCGGCAGGTGTTGCGGATGCGGCGGTACAGGTCGGCGCTGCGCTTGAGGATCTCCTGCGACAGCGACATCTCGTAGCAGTAGTCCGTGGAGGCGATCCACAGGCGCAGGATGTCGGCGCCGAGGGTCTTGATGACCTCCTGCGGCGAGACCACGTTGCCCAGCGACTTGGACATCTTGCGGCCCTTCTCATCCACGGTGAAGCCATGGGTGAGGACCTGCTTGTAGGGCGCGGCGCCGTCCATCGCCACGGCGGTCAGCAGCGAGCTCTGGAACCAGCCGCGATGCTGGTCGGAACCCTCGAGGTACAGATCGGCCGGCTTGCCCATCCCGCGCGCAGCCAGCACTGCCTCATGGGTGACGCCGGAGTCGAACCAGACATCGAGGATGTCGGTGACCTTGTCGTAGTCGGCGGCCTCGTTGCCAAGCAGGTCGGCGGCCTCCAGCTGGTACCAGGCATCCACCCCGCCCTGCTCGATGCGCTGGGCGACCTGCTCCATCAGTTCCACCGAACGCGGATGCGGCTCGCCGGAGACCTTGTGCACGAACAGCGCGATCGGCACGCCCCAGGTGCGCTGGCGCGAGATGCACCAGTCCGGGCGGCCTTCGATCATTGAGCGGATGCGGGCCTCACCCCACTCGGGGAACCAGCCCTTGTTGCGACCGATTTCGGCGATGGCCTTGAGCGCATCCTCGCGCAGCCCTGCCTGCTCCATCGAGATGAACCACTGCGGCGTCGCGCGGAAGGCGACCGGCGTCTTGTGCCGCCAGCAGTGCGGATAGCTGTGCTGCAGCGCGCTGCTTGCCAGCAGCACGCCGCGCTCGCGCAGCAGCTCGATGATCGAGTCGTTGGCCTTCCAGATGAACTGGCCTTCGACCATCGGCGTACCCGGCAGGTAGACGCCGTTGCCGCCGACCGGATTCATTTCCGGCGCGCTGTACTTCTCCAGCAGCCCGTAGACCTGGCCGACGGCGAAGTCTTCCTGTCCATGGCCGGGCGCGGTATGCACGGCGCCGGTGCCGTCCTCGGCGGAGACGTGATCACCGAGGATCAACGGAATCTCGCGCGGATAGAACGGATGCGCGGTCACGAAATGCTCAAGCGCCGAACCCTTCGAGCGACCCAGCACCTTCGGCTCGGCCACGCCATAGCGTGCCAGCGCCGGGCCAGCCAGCGGCTCGGCCAGCACCAGCAGGCGCGGCCCATTCGGGCCGGCCGGGCCCTCGACCAGCACGTAGTCCAGCTCGGGGCCGAGGCTGATGGCGAGGCTGGCCGGCAGGGTCCACGGCGTGGTGGTCCAGATGGGCACCGCGACCTCGGTACCCGCCGGCAGCTCGACGCCGAACTTCGCCGCCAGCCCCGTGGCGTCCTTGGCCACATAGGCGACGTCGATCTGCGGCGAGGTCTTGTCGGCGTATTCGATCTCGGCTTCGGCGAGCGCCGAGCCGCAGTCAAAGCACCAGTGCACCGGCTTGAAGCCTCGGCTGACGTGGCCGCGCGCATAGATCTTCGCCAGCGAGCGGACGATGTCGGCCTCGAAGCGGAAGTCCATGGTCCGATACGGATTGGCCCAGTCGCCGAGCACGCCGAGGCGCTGGAAATCGGTGCTCTGCAGGGCGATCTGCTCGGCTGCGTACTCGCGGCATTTGGCGCGGAAGGCGGCGGCGTCGAGCTTGGCCCCGACCTTGCCGTGCTTCTTTTCCACCGCGTGCTCGATCGGCAGGCCGTGGCAGTCCCAGCCGGGCACGTAGGGCGCCTGGAAGCCGGCCATCAGCCGCGACTTGACCGCCACGTCCTTGAGGATCTTGTTCACCGCATGGCCAAGGTGGATCACCCCGTTGGCGTAGGGCGGGCCGTCGTGGAGCACATAGCGCGGGCGGCCCTCGGTGCGGGCCATCACCTGCCCGTAGAGGCCGTCTTTCTGCCAGCGCTCGAGCGCAGCGGGCTCGCGCTTGGGCAGGTCTCCGCGCATCGGGAATTCGGTGGCGGGCAGGTGGATGGTCGGCTTGTAATCGTGGCTCACGCGGATTTCCGGTCGACGTTGTTTGAAAGGGACGCTTGGGCAGCGAGGATCGCGCGAGCCTGGGCGGCGTCGCGGTGCATCTGCTCGGTCAGCGCCTCGAGTGATTCGAACTTCAGCTCGTCGCGTAGGCGGGCGACGAACTCGACCTCGATGCGCCGACCGTAGAGGTCGCCGTCGAAGTCGAAAAGGTGAGTCTCCAGCAGCGGCTCGACGCCATCCACCGTCGGCCGGGTGCCGAGGCTCGACACGGCCGGCCAGGGCCGCTCGCCGACCCCGTGGACCCGGGTGGCGAAGATGCCGGTCAATGCCGGGCGAACACCGGCCAGGCGCTGGTTTGCGGTCGGGTAGCCGAGCTCGCGGCCCAGCTGGCGACCGCGGATCACCTTGCCCGAGATGCTGTAGGGGCGACCCAGGGCACGCTCGACCGTATCGAAATCGCCGACTGCCAGCGCCGCGCGCACCGCCGAGCTGGAGACCCGCTGACCATCGATCTCGTGGGTCTCGATCGCCTCGGCCCGGAAGCCCAGCGTCTCGCCCATCTGCCGCAGCAGGGCGAGGTCGCCGCGTCGCTTGTGGCCGAACCGGAAGTCCTCGCCGACCCAGACCTCGGCGACCTGCCAGCGTCCGACCAGCACCCGGGTCACGAAGTCCTCGGCCGACATCGAGGCCAGCCGCGCGTTGAACCGCAACAGGCCGACCAGATCGACGCCCATCGCCCGCAGGCGCTCGAAGCGGTCGCGAGCGGAGGCGACACGTGGCGGGGCTTCCGCGCCGAGCAGGAATTCGCGGGGCAGCGGATCGAAGCTGATCACACCGGCCAGCGCGCCGATCGAGCGGGCACGCGCAAGGGTATGCCGCACCAGCGCCTGATGCCCGACGTGCAGGCCATCGAAGGCGCCGATGCAGACCACGCTTGGTTGCGTTGCGAGGGGGCCGCCTTCGACGTCCCGGACCAGCCTGCTCATCCGCTGGAGTATAGCGGCTATGGGGGTTCGCGCAGATGGCGCGGGCGCAGTCCCAGGCAGAGAAGCACGAGCGCGTAGGTGAGGCCTCCCGCGGCAATCACGCCGCCCAGCCAGAGCACCCGTTCCCAGGCAGCAAGCAGGTTCCAATCCCCGGGCAGGCCCTGCAGCCAGGCGATGGCCAGACCCATGGCAACCACCGCGGTGAGCAGACGCCCGAGATAGACGCCCCAGCCGGGCAGCAGGCGCAGCCGCCCTTCTCGCCGCAGCCCCCGCGCAAGCAGCAGCGCATTGGCGATCCCCGCCAGGGCCGTGGCGAGGGCGATGCCGGCGTGGGCGGCCTCGAAGCCGGCCCGCCACAGCGGCCAGACCAGGGCCACGATCAGCACGATATTGACCACCACGGTCAGGATGGCCACGCGCATCGGGGTCACCGTGTCCTGGCGCGAGAAGAATCCCGCCAGCAGGACCTTGCTGGCCATGAAGGCCGGAATGCCGACGCTCATCGCGGTGACTGCCGCCGCGGTCATCTCGGCGTCGCGGGCCGCGAAGGCGCCATAGTTGAACAGGGTGGCGCAGATCGGCAGGGCCAGCACACCGAGCCCGACCGCCGCCGGCAGGGCCACCAGCAGCACCGCGCGCAGGCCCCAGTCCAGGCTGGCCGCGTAGCCGTCGCCGTCGGCCAGCGCGTGCTTGCCCGACAGGTGCGGCAGGATCACCGTGCCGATGGCGACGCCGAACAGGCCCAGCGGCAGCTCGACCAGGCGATCCGAGTAGTACAGCCAGCTCTGCGCCGAGGCGACCAGCAGGGAGGCGGCCATGGTTCCGACCAGCAGGTTGAACTGGGCCACCGAGGACGAGAACAGGGTCGGCAGCATCAGCCGGAAGACCCGGACCACGCCCGGATGCCGGGCCCTGAAGCGTAGCCGGGGGCGCAGGCCGAGCTTGGCCATCGCCGGCCACAGCAGGGCAGCCTGGAGCAGCCCGGCCAGGCACACGCCCCAGGCCAGGGCCTTTTCCGGCACGGCGAACCAGCTGCCGGCGAACAGGATTGCGGCGATCACCGAGAGGTTGTGCAGCACCGGTGCGAAGGCCGGCAGACCGAAGTGGCGGAAGCTGTTCAGCACGCTGCCGGCCAGCGCCGTCATCGAGATGAACACCAGGTAGGGGAAGGTGATCCGCAGCATCTCCGCGGTCAAGTCCACCGGAATCGCGTTGTCGCCGCTGGCAAAGGCGAGAAACCCGCGGGCGATCCACGGCGCCGCCAGCCAGCCCAGCGCGGTGGTCAGGACCACGGCGGCAAGCAGCGCGCCGGCGACGTGGTCGAGGAAGTCCTGGATGGCCTCCTGATCGCCCTTCTCGCGCAGCTCGGAGAGCACCGGGACGAAGGCCGAACTGAACGAGCCCTCGGCAAAGATCCGTCGCAGGTAATTGGGGATCCGATAGGCGACGACGAAGGCGCTGACCGCTGGCCCTGCGCCGAAGGTCACCGCCTGCAGCCAGTCCCTGACCAGTCCGGCAATACGCGAGAGCAGGGTCATCGAGCCGAATACGGCGCTGGCCCGGGCGAGGCGGCTCATGCCGGGGCTCCCGACGCGGTGCGGGCCGCGACCCGGCGCGGATTCCTGGTTGCGATTCGCTGCGCCCAAGGGCATAATGCGCGGTCTTTATCCGGTCCCGTCCGACCCATTTCAGGAGCATTCCCTTGGCCAACATCAAGTCTGCCAAAAAGCGCGCCAAGCAGACCCTCGTCCGCAACGCCCGCAACGTCGCCCAGCGCTCGATGCTGCGCACCGCCGTCAAGAAGGTCATCAAGGCCATCGACGCGAACGACGCCGCCGCCGCCACCGAGGCTTTCAACACCGCCCAGCCGATTCTCGACCGCTTCGCCGCCCGCGGTCTGATCCACAAGAACAAGGCCGCTCGCCACAAGAGCCGCCTGACCGCGCGCATCCGCGCGATCGGCTAAGCGGCCAGCGACGGGACCCTCGATCAAGCCGGCGAAAGCCGGCTTTTTCGTTTCCGGGCGGGAGCGGGGAGCGGGGAGTCGGACCACCTCACCCTCGTATCGATCAACCTGCGCGCCGCCCTGCAGGAGCCAGCCTGCTGGCGAAAAATGCGCACAAAGGCGCGCTGCGGACTGATCCGACACACCATCCCCGCCCCGACGCGGCCGAGCGCCCCCCGAAACACCGTCACCCTTGATCGCCAGCAAGCTGGCTCCTACCGGGGGATGCACGGGCGGCTCAGCGCGGCGCGCTGTCCGCATCGTCCTCAGACTGCGCAGCCTCGTGCTCGGCTTCACGCTGGGCGTCCAGCGCCTTCATCACGTCCTGGCAGATCCGCTCGGTGCCCTCGCGGGAGATCGCGGCGATGGCGTACCAGGGCGACTTCCACTCCAGGCGTTCGAGGAGGTCGGCAATGCGCACCTCGCGCTCGTCTTCCGGGATCAGGTCGACCTTGTTCAGCAGCAGCCAGCGCGGCCGCTCAAGCAGCTCGGGGTCGAACTTCTCCAGCTCGCCCTCGATGGCCTGCACCTGCTCGACCGGGTCGATGCCCTCCTCCAGCGGCGCGGCATCGACGATGTGCAGCAGCAGACGGTTGCGCTGGACGTGCTTGAGGAAGGTGATGCCCAGACCTGCGCCTTCGGCCGCGCCCGGAATCAGACCCGGAATGTCGGCGACCACGAAGCTGCGGTGCTGCTCGACGCGGACCACGCCGAGGTTCGGATACAGGGTGGTGAACGGGTAGTCGGCGACCTTCGGCGTCGCCGCGGACACCGCGCGGATGAAGGTGCTCTTGCCGGCGTTGGGAAAGCCCAGCAATCCGACATCCGCCAGCAGCTTCAGCTCCAGGCGCAGCTCACGCTCCTCGCCCGGGGTCCCGGGCGTCGCCTTGCGCGGCGCGCGGTTCGTGGAGCTCTTGAAGTGGATGTTGCCAAGGCCGCCGCGACCACCCTGCGCCACCTTCAGCCGCTGGCCGTGGCGGGTCAGGTCGCCCATGACCTCCTCGTTCTCGATCTGGGTCACCACGGTGCCGACCGGGACGCGGATCTCGATGTCCTCGCCCTTCTTGCCGTACATCTGCCGGCTCATCCCGTTCTCGCCGCGCTGGGCGCGGAACTGCCGCTGATGGCGGAAGTCGATCAGGGTGTTGAGGTTCTCGTCGGCGACCAGCCAGACCGAGCCGCCATCCCCACCGTCTCCGCCGTCGGGACCGCCCAGCGGGATGAATTTCTCGCGCCGGAAGCTGGCGCAGCCATTGCCGCCATTGCCGGCGGTCACGCGGATGTCTGCTTCGTCGACGAGTTTCATGGGTTAGAGCCGTGATTGGTGATTGGTGATTCGGGATTCGCTAGAGCGCACAGGGGCGACTTGATGCCGCGCAGTCTAACGAAGCTCCCTTGCGAATTTCGGACGAGATCGGGCCTGGGCCTGGCGAGATTCTGCTCTTGCGAATCCCGAATCCCGAATCCCGAATCCCGTTGCGGCCGCCGCAGGCGGCCGAAAAACAAAAGCCCCGCACGCGGCGGGGCTTCTGCTCACACCGTCGGCTGCGCTCAGGCGGCCGGGTTGATGCTCACGGTGCGACGGTTCTTCGGGCCCTTCACCGCGAACTGCACGGTGCCGTCGACCAGGGCGAACAGGGTGTGGTCGCGGCCGAGGCCAACGCCGCTGCCCGGATGGAACTGGGTGCCACGTTGACGAACGATGATGTTGCCGGCTTCCACGGCCTGACCGCCGTAGATCTTGACGCCGAGGTACTTCGGATTGGAATCGCGGCCGTTACGGGTACTGCCGCCTGCCTTTTTATGTGCCATGACTCGTGCTCCAGGCTAGTCGGCTGCGCTCAGGCGCTGATGCCGGTGATTTCGATTTCGGTGTAGTGCTGGCGGTGGCCAGCCTGCTTGCGGTGGTGCTTGCGGCGGCGGAACTTGACGATCCGAACCTTGTCGTGACGGCCGTGGGCCTTCACCGACGCCGACACCTTGGCGCCATCGACCAGCGGCGCGCCGAGGGTGATCTTGTCACCGTCGCCGACCATCAGGACCTGGTCGAAATCGACCGTGGCACCTTCCTCGACGTCCAGCTTCTCCACGCGGAGGGTCTCGCCCTTCATCACGCGGTACTGCTTGCCGCCGGTAACCATGACTGCGTACATGACTTTCCTCTGTAGTTCTTCTGATAACACCATCCGTCGCCGGACTGCGGGACGGAAAGACCGCGAATAATAGCCGGTGGCGAGCAAGCGGTCAATGCCGGAAACGCCCGCCCACGGCGGCGTTCAGGCCCGCCTTGGCCACCCGGCGCTATCCTTTCCGAACGGCCGGAGACGAAATCGAGGAGTCGACCATGTGCACGAGGATGCTGTTGCTGGGAGGGGCCCTGGCCCTTCTCTCGGGGGTCGGTTCCGCCGTGGGCGAGGACGGCCGTGTCGAGGTCGAATTCCTCAGCCCCGAGAAATACACCGACGCCCGCCTCGACGACGGTTTCCGCAAGGGGGCCAGCAAGGGCGTCACCGAAGGTCTGGAGAAGTACCTCCGGAAGCGCGCGCCCGATCATCTGCAGGCCGGCCAGCGGCTGCACGTGGAGTTCGTCGACATCGACCTCGCCGGCGACTACGAGCCGACCACCCAGATCGCGCTGCACGACGTCCGCATCGTCAAGCGCATCTACCCGCCGCGGCTGGTCTTCCGCTGGGAGCTCAAGGACAGCCAGGGCGGTACCCTGAGGGCCGGCGAGGAAGACCTGCGCGATCTCGGCTTCCAGGACCGGGGTGGCGGCTACGATCGCGACCCGCTGCGCTACGAGACCCACATGCTCAGGCGCTGGCTGCAGGACACCTTCCCCCGCGGCAGCTGAGCCGCAGCCGACCACGGGCTCTGCGGTCACGGTCCGGTAACGGCCCCGGACGCTAGACTGGCAAGCTTGCCCGCACCGTTCCTGACTGCATGGACAGCATCCGCATCCGCGGCGCCCGCACGCACAATCTGAAGAACCTCGACCTCGACCTGCCCCGCGACCGGCTGATCGTCATCACCGGACTGTCCGGCTCGGGCAAGTCGTCGCTGGCCTTCGACACCATCTACGCCGAGGGCCAGCGCCGCTACGTCGAGTCGCTGTCGTCCTACGCCCGGCAGTTCCTGTCGATGATGGAGAAGCCGGACGTCGACCACATCGAGGGCCTGTCCCCGGCCATCTCGATCGAGCAGAAGTCGACCTCGCACAATCCGCGCTCGACAGTCGGTACGATCACCGAGGTCTACGACTACCTGCGCCTGCTCTACGCCCGCGTCGGCACCCCCCGCTGTCCGGACCATGATCTGCCGCTCGAGGCGCAGACGATCAGCCAGATGGTCGACGCCACCCTCGCCCTCGACGCCGAGCACCGCTACATGCTGCTTGCCCCGGTGATCCGCGAGCGCAAGGGCGAGCATCTGCAGGTCTTCGAACAGCTGCGCGCCCAGGGCCTGGTACGGGCACGGGTCAACGGCAAGGTCGTGGAGCTTGATGACGTGCCCAAGCTGGCCCTGCGCCAGAAGCACACCATCGAGGCGGTCATCGACCGCTTCCGCCCGCGCGCCGACCTCAAGCAGCGCCTGGCCGAGTCCTTCGAGACCGCGCTCAAGCTCGGCGATGGACTGGCCCGCGTCGTCGACATGGACGATGCAAACGCCGAGGAGCAGCTGTTCTCGCAGCGCTACTCCTGCCCGGTCTGCGACTACGCGCTGACCGAGATGGAACCCCGGCTGTTCTCCTTCAACAGCCCGATCGGCGCCTGCCCGAGCTGCGACGGTCTCGGGGTAACCCAGTTCTTCGATCCCAAGCGGGTGGTCACCAAACCAGAGGCCAGCCTGGCTGCCGGCGCCGTGCGCGGCTGGGACCGGCGCAACGCCTACTACTTCCAGCTGATCCTTTCACTGTCCAAGCACTACGGCTTCGACGTCGACACGCCCTGGAACAAGCTCGGCGAAAAGGCGCAGCAGGCCGTGCTGCACGGCAGTGGCGGCGAGCCGATCAGCTTCACCTACCTCACCGAGAGCGGCGGTCGTGCACAGCGCAAGCATGCCTTCGAGGGGATCATTCCCAACCTCCAGCGCCGCTATCGGGAAACCGAGTCGCCGATGGTCCGCGAGGAACTGTCGCGATACATCAGCGAGCGTCCCTGCCCCGGCTGCGATGGCCAACGGCTGAATCGCACGGCACGCCACGTGTTCGTCGACGGTCAGAACCTGCCTTCGATCACGGCGCTGCCGATCGACGAGGCCCTGCTGCGGTTCGAGCAGATGCAGCTCTCCGGCTGGCGCGGCGAGATCGCGGTGAAGATCGTCAAGGAGATCCGCGAGCGGCTGAAGTTCCTGGTGGATGTCGGTCTCGACTACCTGACCCTCGACCGCCAGGCCGATTCGCTGTCCGGCGGCGAGGCGCAGCGCATTCGCCTGGCCTCGCAGATCGGCGCCGGCCTGGTCGGCGTGATGTACGTGCTCGACGAGCCCTCGATCGGCCTGCACCAGCGCGACAACGAGCGTCTGCTCGGCACCCTGACCCGGCTCCGCGACCTCGGCAACACGGTAATCGTGGTCGAGCACGATGAGGATGCGATCCGCCTCGCCGACCACATCCTCGACATCGGGCCCGGCGCCGGCGTGCACGGCGGCGAGATCGTCGCCCAGGGCGTGCTCGAGGACATTCTCAAGTCCGAGCGTTCGCTCACCGGCCAGTACCTTTCCGGGCGCCGCGGCATCGTGGTGCCCGACCAGCGCCAGCCGGTCGATCCCGAGCGGGTGCTGCGCCTGCGCGGCGCCCACGGCAACAACCTCAAGGACGTCGACCTGGAGATTCCCGCCGGGCTGTTCGTCTGCGTCACCGGGGTCTCCGGCTCGGGCAAGTCGACCCTGATCAACGACACCCTGTTCCGTCTGGTCGCCGGCGAACTGAACGGCGCCAGCGCACAACCGGCGGCCTACCGCAGCGTCGAGGGACTGGCCCTGTTCGACAAGGTCGTCGACATCGACCAGAGCCCGATTGGACGCACCCCGCGCAGCAATCCGGCCACCTACACCGGCCTGTTCACCCCGCTGCGCGAGCTGTTCGCCCAGGTGCCCGAGGCCCGCGCCCGCGGCTACCAGCCCGGCCGCTTCAGCTTCAACGTCAAGGGCGGGCGCTGCGAGGCCTGCCAGGGCGACGGCATGATCAAGGTCGAGATGCACTTCCTGCCCGATGTCTACGTGCCCTGCGACGTCTGCCACGGCAAGCGCTACAACCGCGAGACGCTGGAGATCACCTACAAGGGCCACACCATCCACGACGTGCTGGAGATGACCGTCGAGGATGCGCTGACCCTGTTCGAGCCGATCCCGGTCATCGCCCGCAAGCTGCAGACCCTGATGGAGGTCGGGCTCAGCTACATCAAGCTGGGCCAGTCGGCGACCACGCTGTCGGGCGGCGAGGCGCAGCGCGTCAAGCTCTCGCGCGAGCTGTCCAAGCGCGATACCGGACGCACCCTGTATATCCTCGACGAACCGACCACCGGCCTGCACTTCCACGACATCGAGCAGCTGCTCGGCGTATTGCACCGGCTGCGCGACGGCGGCAGCACCGTGGTCGTGATCGAGCATAATCTCGACGTGATCAAGACCGCCGACTGGGTGATCGACCTCGGCCCCGAGGGTGGGCACCGCGGCGGCCGGATCCTGGCCACCGGCACGCCTGAGCAGATCGCCGCCCACGAGGACTCGCATACCGGTCGCTTCCTCGCCCGGCTGCTGCCCGAAGCGGCATCCAAGGCCCGGAAGCCAAGGGAGTCAGCGTCCTCCGCCCCGCGCAAGCGCGGCACGGCCAAAGCAAGGAAGCGCGCATGAGCGAAACCACCCCGAAGAAGCCGGCCGCCAAGAAGGCCAAGCCGGCGCGCAAACGGACCAGCCGGGCCAAGGCCAAGACCGCGCCTGCCGACAAGGCGGCAGCAGCGGCGCCGCCGGTCGAACCCGCGGCGCCCCCGGAGGCGTCGGACGCCCTGTTCCGGATCGACTTCGAGGTGCGCTGGCGCGATCTCGATGCCTTCAACCACGTCAACAACTCGACCTTCCTCACCTATCTCGAGGAGGCCCGTCTGCGCTGGCTGGAGTCCCTCGACGGCCCCTGGCTGACCGAGACCTCGGCCCCGGTGCTGGCTTCGGCCGAGCTGCAGTTCCGCCGCCCGATCCCCTGGCCGGAAACGCTGAGTGTGACCCTGCACGCCGAGCGCGCCGGCAACAGCAGCCTGACGCTCGGCCACCGGATTTCCTCGGCGACCGACCCCGACGCCGTCTACTGCGAGGGCCGGGTGGTGATGGTCTGGGTCGATGCCGCCAGCGGCAAGGGCGCCAGCCTGCCCGAGGCAGTGCGGCGCGCGGCCGAATCCCGACTCGGCGACTGAGCGCCGCGGCGGCTCAGAAGTCCGCCTGCCCCATCGGGTGCACGGTCAGCTCGTCGACCACCAGGCCCGCCGGCTGCCAGAGCATCTGAACGATCAGTTCCGCCAACTGGCCCGGCTCGAGCAGGCGGTGTCCGTCACCCTGGCCGGCTTCCCCGCCGCCGAAGCCCGTGTCGATCATCCCGGGATTGACCAGGCTGACCCGGATGCCCTGCGGCCGGAACTCGCGAAGCAGGGACTGGGCAAATCCGGCCAGGCCATGCTTGCTGGCAACATAGGGCGCCATGTTGGCCAGCGGCCGGCGGGCCAGGTCCGAGGCGACAAACAGCAGCTGCCCGCCGCCGCGCCGGCACATCGCCGGCAGCAGCGCGTGGCATAGCTGCATCGCAGCGCCAAGATTGACCTGCAGGAGGTCAAGCAGCTCGTCGCTCGAATGATCGAGGAAGGGCCGATACCAGCCGATGCCGGCGTTGTGGATGAGGCCATGCAGCGACGACCACTCGGTTGCATGCGCCTGCATCGCCCGCTCGACCCCCGCGGCATCGGCAAGGTCGAGCACCAGCGGGCGGAACCCGCCGCCCAGCCGGTCGGCCATCCGGCGCAGCGCGGCGGCGTCGCGGGCCACGCCGATCACCCGCTCGCCGCGCGCCATCAGCTGCTCGCACAGCGCCTGGCCCAGCCCCCGGCTGGCGCCGATGACCAGCCAGCTGCGGCCTTTCGCCTCTTCCACCGTCCGTCTCCCGCTCGAATCTGCCGGCACCATGGCATGCAGCCCGAGCTTTCCGCGGTGCAGCACGCCGGGCGCAGGCATGAATACGTTTGCAGTCCCCTCCCCCCCTCCGGAGCGGGCCGCTACTCTGCCCCGGTAACAGCCCCGCGCGCCGTCGCGCCGCTGCCGAAGCGCGCTGCCGGACCTCCGGTGGCACGCGGGGCACGGAGAGATTCGGGTGACCTGCGCGCGACGCGGGGACGTCATCTGCGGTTGGGGGGACCACACGCAGCGGGACCGGTCACTGCGTCGCCCTGGCGACTCGGGCCGGTCGACAGCCATTCCGACGCGGAGACCATACGAATGACCGACACCAGCACCGTTTCGCCTGCGCCCGCGTCGACGTCGCTCGCCCCCCTGCTGCAGTCGTCCCTCGAAGCCCAGCGCCAGGCCGGCGGCCGCGATGCCGCGGCGCTCGGCGCGCTGCGCGCCGCCGCCTCGGTCTGCCGCGGCGGGCTGGAGCGGCGCTGGGAGGCCACCCAGCAGCGTGATCGCGCGCAGCTGGAGTCCGGTTCGGCGCGCCGGGTCCACTACCTGTCGATGGAGTTCCTGATGGGCCGGGCGCTGGGCAATGCGCTGGATGCGCTCGGCCTGCGCCAGACCCTCTCCGATGAGCTGGCCAGGCAGTCACTGGAACTCGGCCAGGTCATCGAGGCCGAGCCGGATGCGGCGCTCGGCAATGGGGGGCTCGGGCGCCTGGCCGCCTGCTTCCTGGATTCGCTGGCCGAGCTGGGCCTGCCCTCGTTCGGCTACGGACTGCGCTACCGCTACGGCATGTTCGCCCAGGGCATCCGCGACGGCGCCCAGGCCGAGCGACCGGACGACTGGCTGGCGCACGGCGACCCCTGGAGCGTGCCCCGCCCCGGCCTCCACTACACCATCGGTTTCGGCGGCAGGGTGGTCACCGAAGGCCATGGCCGGCGCTGGGAGCCCTC
Source organism: Pseudomarimonas salicorniae (assembly GCF_023156535.1). Classification (GTDB taxonomy): domain Bacteria; phylum Pseudomonadota; class Gammaproteobacteria; order Xanthomonadales; family Xanthomonadaceae; genus Pseudomarimonas; species Pseudomarimonas salicorniae. Next base: position 53,117 of record NZ_JALNMH010000004.1, read on the forward strand.
GGAGCGGGTGCGTGCCGAAGCCTTCGACTTCATCGTCCCGGCCCACCACGGCGAGCAGGTGTCCACCCTGCGCCTGTGGCAGGCCAGCGCCGCCGAGCCGATCGACTTCCCTGCCCTGTGCCGGGGCGAGATCGCCGCCGCCGGCCAGCACCAGCTGCAGGCCGATGCGCTGAACTGGGTGCTGTACCCGGACGACAGCACCGAGGCCGGCCGCGTGCTGCGCCTGAAACAGGAGTATCTGCTGGTCGCCGCCTCGCTGCAGGACCTGCTGGCGCGGCATCTCGAGGAGGGCGGACGGCTGCATGAGCTGGGGCTGCGCAATGCCGTGCACCTCAACGACACCCATCCGGCGCTGGCCCCGGCCGAGCTGATGCGCCTGCTCCTGGACGAGCACGGACTGTCCTGGGACGAGTCCTGGTCGATCACCCGCCAGGCCTGCTCCTACACCAACCACACGCTGATGCCCGAGGCGCTGGAGACCTGGCCGGTGCGCATGTTCGAGACGCTGCTGCCGCGCCACCTCGAGATCATCTACGAGATCAATCAGCGCTTCCTCGATGCGCTGCGCGAGCAGGGCGGCGTGGACGATGCGCGCATTCGCGTTCTGTCGCTGATCGACGAGCGCGGCGAGCGTCGCGTGCGCATGGCGGCGCTGGCCATCGTCGCCTCGCACAAGGTCAACGGCGTCGCGGCACTGCATTCGAAGCTAATGGTCGAGACCATATTCCGCGACTACGCCGCGCTCTGGCCGGAGCGCTTCATCAACGTGACCAACGGAGTGACACCGCGACGCTGGCTGGCGCAGTGCAATCCGGGCCTGGCGGCCCTGCTCGACCAGCGCATCGGCGAGGGCTGGCGCCGCGACCTCGGCGAGCTTGACCGCTTGCGCGGGCTGGCGGGCGATGCCGAACTCGGCCGCGCCCTGCAGGCGGTGAAGCGTGCCAACAAGCTGCGGCTGGCCGAGCGCATCCGCCGCGACACCGGCATCGTGGTCGATGCCGACTCGCTGTTCGACGTGCAGGTCAAACGCATCCACGAGTACAAGCGGCAGCTGCTGAACCTGCTCCACGTGGTCGCCCGCTACCAGGCCATGCTGGACGCGCCCGAAGGCGAGGACGGTCGCGGCTGGACGCCCCGCACGGTCATCCTGGCCGGCAAGGCGGCTTCGGCCTACCAGACCGCCAAGCAGATCATCCGCCTCAGCCATGACATCGCCCGCGTGGTGAACAGCGACGCCCGGCTGCAGGGCCGGCTGAAGCTGGTCTTCCTGCCCAACTATGGCGTCTCGCTGGCCGAGCGGATCATCCCCGCAGCGGACCTCTCCGAGCAGATATCCACTGCCGGCACCGAGGCCTCTGGCACCGGCAACATGAAGTTCGCGATGAATGGCGCGCTGACCATCGGCACCTGGGACGGTGCCAACATCGAGATGGCCGAGGCGATCGGTCCCGAGCACCTGTTCGTCTTCGGCCGGCGCACCGAACAGCTGGCCGAGCTGGCCGCGCTGGGCTACGACCCGCGCCTGCAGGTCGAGGAGCAGCCGCGCCTGCGCCGGGTGCTCGAGGCGATCGCCTCGGGCGCGTTCTCGCCAGGCGAGCCTCTGCGCCATCGCGGTCTGGTCGATGGCCTGCTGCAGCGCGACCGCTACTTCCTGCTCGCCGACTTCGCCGACTACCTCGCCGCCCAGCAGCGCGTCGACGCCCTGTACCGGGAGCCCGCGGCCTGGGCCGAGGCCTGCCTGCGCAACATCGCCGGCATGGGCGGCTTCTCCACCGACCGCACCATCGCCGAGTACCAGCGGGAAATCTGGGCGCCGGCGCAGGCCCGGGCCGTGCGCGAGGAGGCGCTGCAGCCGCGGCATGCCGGATGATCCCGCCATCACCGCGCTGGTCGAGGGTCGCCATGGCGACCCTTTCTCCCTGCTCGGGCCGCATGCGGTGGAGGATGGCCGGATCCGGCTGAGCGCCTTCCTGCCCGGCGCCGCCGAGGTCGAGGCCGTGGATGCCGCCAGCGGACGCCGCATCGTCCGGCTGCGCGCCCTGCATCCGGCCGGCTTTTTCGCCGCCACCTCGCGCCGTCGGCGCGCCTTCGCCTACCGACTGCGGGTACGCTGGCAATCGGGCGAAACGATCTGTATTGGCGATCCCTACGCCTTTGGACCGCAGCTCGACGCGTCCGCCCTGCGCGCCTTCCACGAAGGACGCCACGGCGCGCCCTACCGCCTGCTCGGCGCCCACCCGGCCAGCGTCGACGGCGAAGCGGGCGTTCGCTTCGCCGTCTGGGCGCCGAATGCCTCGCGGGTCAGCGTAGTCGGCGAGTTCAACCACTGGGATGGTCGCCGCCACCCGATGCGCCTGCGCCACGATGTCGGCATCTGGGAGCTGTTCCTGCCCGGCGTCGAGCCCGGCGCGCTGTACAAGTTCGAACTGCTGGACCGCGCAGGGCGGCTGCTGCCCCTGAAGGCCGACCCCTATGCCTTCGCCGCCGAGCTGCGCCCGAACAGCGCCAGTCGCGTTGCCGCCCTGCTCCCTGCGCGGCGCCTCGGCGATGACCGCGCCGCGGCCAACCGGCGCGATGCGCCGATCAGTATCTACGAGGTGCATGCCGCCTCCTGGCGCCAGCCGGGCGGACGATTCCCGACCTGGGACGAACTGGCCGCCGGCCTGCCCGAGTACGCTGCCGGAATGGGCTTCACCCATGTCGAGCTGATGCCGGTCAGCGAGCATCCCTTCGACGGCTCCTGGGGCTACCAGACCCTCGGCCAGTTCGCGCCCAGCGCGCGCTTCGGTGATCCCGGCGGCCTTGGCCGCTTCGTCGATGCCTGTCACCGCCAAGGCCTGGGCGTGCTGCTCGACTGGGTGCCGGCGCATTTTCCGTCCGACGCCTTTGGCCTGGCCCGCTTCGACGGCAGCGCGCTCTACGAATACGAGGATCCGCGCGAGGGCTTCCATCGCGACTGGAACACCCTGATCTACAACTGTTCACGCAGCGAGGTCCGCGAGTTCCTGGCCGGCAGCGCGCGCTACTGGATCGAGCACCACGGCGTCGACGGCCTGCGCGTCGACGCCGTGGCCTCGATGCTCTACCGCGACTACTCGCGACCCGAGGGCGAATGGCTGCCCAACCATCTGGGCGGCCGCGAGAACCTCGAGGCGATCAGCCTGCTGCAGCGACTGAACACCGAGATCGGCCGGGACCTGCCGGGCGCGATCACCGTCGCCGAGGAGTCCACCGCCTTTCCCGGCGTCTCGGCGCCGGTCGACGCCGGCGGCCTCGGCTTCCACTACAAATGGAACATGGGCTGGATGAACGACACGCTGCACTACATCGCCGAAGACCCGGTGCACCGCCGCTGGCACCACGACAAGCTCACTTTCGGCCTGGTCTACGCCTTCTCGGAAAACTTCATCCTGCCGATCTCCCACGACGAGGTGGTCCACGGCAAGGGCTCGATGCTGGGCAAGATGCCGGGCGACGACTGGCAGCGCTTTGCCAACCTGCGCGCCTACTACGGCTTCATGTGGGGGCACCCGGGCAAGAAGCTGCTGTTCATGGGGCAGGAATTCGCCCAGCCCGGCGAGTGGCGGCACGACGCCGAGCTGCCCTGGCACCTGACCGGCGACCCGCGTCACGCCGGCATGCAGCGCCTGGTGCGCGACCTCAACCACCTGTACCGCGACTGCCCCGCCCTGCACCGGCTGGACTGCGAGGCCGCCGGCTTCGAGTGGATCGAGGCCAGCGACGCAGAGCAATCCGTACTGGCCTGGGCGCGCCGGGATGACGCGGGCAATCTGGTCCTGGTTGTCTGCAACTTCACCCCGGTGCCGCGATCGGGCTACCGGCTTGGGCTGCCGGACGATGCCGGATCCGCATGGCGCGAGGCCCTGAACACCGACGCCGCCGCCTATGGCGGCAGTGATCGGGTCATGGGCCAGCGAATCCTGCATGCCGAGCCCTCCAGGGCGCAGGGTCGCGGCCGATCCCTGCAGATCGACCTACCTCCGCTGGGCTGCGTGTTCCTGAGGTCGCAATGAGGGCCGCCCTCGCTCACCGACTCGAACCCGGGCGTCCCGGACCGCTTGGCACACAGCTGCGCGACGGCGGCGTCAACTTCGCGGTCGCCTCCAACGACGCGGAGGCGATGGAACTGTGCGTGTTCGACGCCGGCGGCAGCCGCGAGCTGAGACGCCTGCGGCTGCATGGCCCAAATACAGGCGTCTTCCACGGCTTCCTGCCGGAGGCCGGCGAGGGCCTGGTCTACGGGCTGCGCGCGCACGGGCCCTACCGGCCCGAGGAAGGCCTGCGCTTCAACTCCAACAAGCTGCTCCTCGACCCCTTCGCACGCGAGATCGTCGGCCGCTTCCGCTGGGACGATCTGCACCACGGCTACCAGCTCGGCCATCCCGCCGGTTCGCGATCGTTCGACGCCCGCGACAACGCGGCCAGCGCGCTGAAGGCCAGGGTGCGCTCGCCGCTGGACGAAGCGCCGGGACTGTCCAGCCGCCCGCGCGTAACGGCTGCGCAGCGCGTGCTCTACGAGCTGCACGTGCGGGGCTTTTCCATGCAGTTGCCGGGCCTCCCCGAGGCGCTGCGCGGTCGCATCGCAGCCCTGGCCCACCCGCTGGCCATCGGACACTTCCGGCGGCTGGGCGTCACCACGCTCTCCCTGCTGCCGCTGCACTACTCGCTGGCCGAGGCGCATCTGGCACGCCAGGGCCTGCCCAACTACTGGGGCTACAACACGCTCGGCTTCTTCTGTCTCGACCCGCGTTTCGGCGCGCCCGGCGCCGACGCCCGGCAGCGGGACATCGAGATGCGCGAGACCGTGCAGGCCCTGCACGAGGCAGGCATCGAAGTCCTGCTCGACGTGGTCTTCAACCACACTGCGGAAAGCGACGAGCACGGCCCAACAATCAGTTTCCGCGGACTGGACAACCGCGGCTGGTACCGCTTGCCGGCGGACGACCGCTCGCGCTACGAGAACCTCAGCGGCTGCGGCAACACGCTCGACCTGAGGCAGGCCTCGCCGCAGCGGCTGGTGATGGACGCCCTGCGCCACGCCATGCTGGCCTGGGGCGTCGACGGCTTCCGCTTCGATCTGGCCAGCGTGCTGGGCCGTGGCGATCACGGCTTCGACCCGCAGGCGACGTTATTCGCGGCCCTCAGACAGGATCCGCTGCTCGGTGAGGCGATCCTAATCGCCGAACCCTGGGATGGCGCGCCGGGCGGCTACCAGCTCGGCCGCTTTCCCGGTGCCTTCCGCGAATGGAACGACCGCTTCCGCGATGCGGTGCGCGGATTGTGGCTGGGCCGCCCGGTCACCCGGGGCGAGTTCGCGCGGCGCTTCACCGCCTCCAGCGACCTGTTCCAGCATGCCCAGCGCAGCCCGCTGGCCAGCGTGAACTTCCTCACCGCGCACGATGGGTTCACCCTGGCCGACCTGGTCAGCCACAGCCGCAAGCACAACCACGCCAATGGCGAGGACAACCGCGACGGCCACGACCACGAACTCTGCGCCAACTTCGGCGCCGAAGGCGCGAGCGAGGATCCGGCCATCATCGACACGCGGCGCCGGGTGCGTCGCGCCATGCTCGCCACCCTGCTCCTCGCCCAGGGCACGCCCATGCTCTGCGCCGGTGACGAACTGGGCAACTCGCAGGGCGGCAACAACAACGCCTACTGCCAGGACAACCCGACCGGATGGCTCGACTGGGAGACGACGCAAGGCGACGACGTCGATCTGGTCGCCGGCCTCTGCGCCCTGCGCCGCACGCATCCGCTGCTGCGGCATCCTCGCTGGTTCGTCGAGAACCCCCACGAGGCCGGCGACGCCGGCGTGCTGTGGCTGAGCGCGCACGGCCGGGCCATGCGCATCGAGGACTGGCATGACGCCGACGAGCATGCGCTGGCCTGCCAGATCGTCGCCGGCGATGGCCCTGCCCAGTCGCTGCTGATCCTCTTCAATCCCGACGCACAGCCGCGACGTTTCGTGCTGCCCGCAGGCCGCTGGCAGCGGCTGCTCGACACCGCCACCCCGTGTAGGAGCCAGCTTGCTGGCGATGTGCTGTCTGGAATCGCCAGCAAGCTGGCTCCTACAGGTGTAGCGCCGAGCGAGTCCGGCTACCTCGCCCCCGCCCATTCCCTCACCCTGCTGCGCGGCCTGGATGCCGCCCCCGAGACTCGCCCATGATCGACCTGTCGCAACGCGCCGCCGGCGTTCTGCTGCACATCACCTCGCTGCCTGGCCCGCACGGCATCGGCGACTTCGGTCCCGACGCCTACCGCTTTGTCGACTGGCTACAGGGTGCCGGACAGCGCCTCTGGCAGTGGCTGCCGACCAATCCCATCGGTCCCGGCAACTCGCCCTACCAGAGCGTCTCGGCCTTTGCCGGCAGCCCGCTGATGGTCGCGCTCGAACCGCTGGCGGAGCGCGGCTGGCTGCCCGCACCGCCGCTACCCGAAGGCGGCTTTCCCGAACACCGCGTGGATTTCTCCAAGGTGGTCGACTGGCGCCTGGCCCGGCTCCGGGAAGCCGAGCGCGGCTTCCGCGAGCGGGCCAGCCAAGGCGACAAGGATGCCTTCGCCAGCTGGTGCGCCGCCCAGCAGGGCTGGCTCGACGACTACAGCCTGTTCATGGCCCTGGATCGCGCGCACGGGGGAAAACCCTGGGATCGATGGAGCGCACCGTTGCGTGATCGCGAGGCCGCCGCGCTGGACGAGGCGCGTACCACGCATGCCGCGGAGATCGCTTTCTGGAATTTCGTCCAGTGGTGCTTCGATGTGCAGGCCGTGGACCTGAAGGCCTACGCCAACCAGCGCGGCATCGCCATCATGGGCGACCTGCCGATCTTCATCGCCCACCACAGCGCCGACTGCTGGGCGCGGCCGGACCTGTATTTTCTCGACGAGCAGCTACAGCCGACCGTCGTCGCGGGCTGTCCACCCGATGCCATGGCGCCGACCGGGCAGCGCTGGGGCAACCCGCTCTACCGCTGGGATCGGATGAAGGCGGAGGACTACGCCTGGTGGGCCGAACGCCTGAGGCGCGCCCTGCACCAGGCGGACGTGTTCCGCATCGACCACTTCCGCGGCTTCGCCGGCTACTACGAGATCCCGGCAAGCTGCCCGACCGCCGAGGAGGGCACCTGGGTGCCCGGCCCGGGCAAACCGCTGTTCGAAGCCATAGCACGTCGTTTGGGTGAGCTGCCGATCATCGCCGAGGATCTCGGCCTGATCACCGAGGACGTGGTCGAGCTGCGCGATCACTTCGGCTTTCCCGGCATGAAGATCCTGCAGTTCGGATTCGGCAGCGATGCCTCGGACGAGTTCCTGCCGCACAACTGGGACCGCCGCTTCGTCGCCTACACCGGCACCCATGACAACGACACCGTGCGCGGCTGGTGGAACGCCGCCAACCCGCGCGAGCGCGCCTTCGCCGGCAGCTATCTGCCGGCCAGCGAGCAGGACATCCACTGGGCGATGATCCGTGCCTGCTGCAACTCGGTCGCCAATCTTGCGATGTTCCCGCTCCAGGACGTCCTCGGCCTCGACGGCGCCCACCGGATGAACACCCCGGGCACGATGAACGACAGGAACTGGGCCTGGCGCTTCGACTGGAACATGCTCGACCCCGAGTCCCAGCGCGTCCTCGGCCTGATCGCCGCCGCCAGCGGCCGCTGCGGGTTCGAGCACCTGCCCTTGCCCTGAGGTCCGTGTTGGTAGGGCAAGGAAGGGCGCGAAGCGGACATTCATAGGGTGCGGCTGGCCGCACCGGGCGTACCGTCCGAACGCCCGTATCGGTGCGTCCAAGACGCACCCTATGGGGCTTCGCTGACGCCCAACGAAGCCCGACTGTGGGAGTGCCCTTGGGCGCGACCGCGGAAATCCGCTTTGGCCGCGGTCTGTGGTGAATCCGTAGCGCTGCGGTCGCGCCCAAGGGCACTCCCACGATTTGACTGCGGCAAGGCCTGCTTTGCAGCGCAAACCGGGCCTTGCAGCGCCGTTGCATGTAGGATCCGCATGCTGGCGATCGTCCCTTCCGGTGCGCCTATCGCCAGCAAGCTGGCTCCTACATTCGGGTTTCGCGGAAGGTCTTCTTCGCGCCTGAAGCGAGCCTCGCCGGCCGCGCCGCTCAGCCGACCAGGGCCGCCTCGCGGACCTTGCGGATCCGGTCTCGAAGGGCAGCGGCCTGTTCGAACTCGAGATCCTGGGCGTGCTTGTACATCTGCTGCTCCAGGCGCTTGATCTCCCGGGCCGCCTGGTCGGGGGAATAGGTGGTGTAGTCCGGCGCAGGCTCGGCCACGCGCTGCTTGCCGCCCTTCTTGCCCCGCCCCTTGGCCGCGGCGTCGTTGGCCGCCTCTCGGGCGCCCTCCATCACGTCGGTGACCTTCTTTATCACCGACTTCGGTTCGATTCCGTGCGCCAGATTGAACTCGATCTGCTTCTGTCGCCGCCGGTCCGTCTCGTCGATGGCGCGCCTCATTGAATCGGTGATCCGGTCGGCATACAGGATCGCCTTGCCGCGCAGGTTGCGTGCGGCGCGGCCGATGGTCTGGATCAGCGAGGGCGTGGAGCGCAGGTAGCCCTCCTTGTCGGCGTCGAGGATGGCGACCAGTGACACCTCGGGCATGTCCAGGCCCTCGCGCAGCAGGTTGATGCCGACCAGCACATCGAAAGCGCCGAGGCGCAGGTCGCGGATGATCTCGACGCGCTCCACGGTCTCCACGTCCGAGTGCAGGTAGCGCACCTTGACCCCGTGCTCGCCGAGGTATTCGGTCAGGTTCTCGGCCATGCGCTTGGTCAGGGTCGTGACCAGCACGCGATCGCCCTTCTCGACCCGCAGGTTGATCTCGGACAGCAGGTCATCGACCTGGGTCGCCACCGGGCGGATCTCGACCTCGGGATCGATCAGCCCCGTGGGTCGAACCACCAGTTCCACCGTCGGGCCGCCGGTCTTCTCCATCTCGTAGCGGCCCGGCGTCGCCGAGACGAAGATGGTCCGCGGCGAGCGGCGCTCCCACTCCTCGAACTTCAGCGGCCGGTTGTCCAGTGCCGAGGGCAGGCGGAAGCCGTACTCGACCAGGTTTTCCTTGCGCGCCCGGTCGCCCTTGTACATGGCGCCGATCTGCGGAACGGTCACGTGCGACTCGTCGACCACCAGCAGCGCGTCCGGCGGCAGGTAGTCGAAAAGGCAGGGTGGCGCCTCGCCGGCCATGCGCCCGGTGAGGTGCCGCGAGTAGTTCTCGATGCCCTGGCAGAAGCCGATCTCGGCCATCATCTCTAGGTCGAAGGTGGTCCGCTGCTGCAGGCGCTGGGCTTCGAGCAGCTTGTTGTTCGCGTAGTAGTACTCGAGCCGGTCCTTCAGCTCGACCTTGATCGCCTCGATCGCCTGCAGCACCGTGCGGCGGGTGGTGACGTAGTGGGTCTTCGGGTAGATCGTGTAACGCGGCACCTGGCGGTAGACCTCGCCGGTCAGCGGATCGAACAGGGACAGCCGCTCGATCTCGCCGTCGAACAGCTCGATGCGCAGTGCCTCCGAGTCACTCTCGGCGGGGTGCACGTCGATCACCTCGCCACGGACGCGATAGGTGCTGCGGCGTAGGTCGAACTCGTTGCGCTGGTACTGCAGCTCGGTCAGCCGGCGGATCAGCTCGCGCTGGTCGATGCGCTCGCCGCGAACCATGTGCAGGACCATCCGGAAGTATTCGTTGGGATCGCCGAGGCCGTAGATGGCCGACACGCTGGCCACGATCAGCGCATCGCGGCGCTCGAGCAGGGCCTTGGTCGCCGACAGCCGCATCTGCTCGATGTGCTCGTTGATCGAGCTGTCCTTCTCGATGAAGGTGTCCGAGGACGGGATATAGGCCTCGGGCTGGTAGTAGTCGTAGTAGCTGACGAAGTACTCCACCGCGTTGTCCGGGAAGTACTGGCGGAACTCGCCATAGAGCTGGGCGGCCAGGGTCTTGTTCGGGGCCAGCACGAGGGTCGGCTTCTGGATCCGCTGCACCACGTTGGCGATGGTGTAGGTCTTGCCCGAGCCGGTCACCCCGAGCAGGGTCTGCTGGGCCAGCCCCGACTCGAAGCCACCCACCAGCGCCTCGATCGCCTGCGGCTGGTCGCCTGCGGGCTCATAGGGGGCCGCCAGGCGGAACCCCGCATCAGTGTTTTCCCGATCCATCGCCCGAGTATATCGACGCCTCCGTAACGCCCGTCTGTACGCAGCGTAGGAATCGCCCTACGCGATGCACCGCCGCGCGCCGATACCGGCCGGGCCGAGGAATCGCGAACCTGCCGGCTCGGGGACTTCGGGGAATTGCGAGATGAAGATGAACAAGGCGACCCAGCGCGGCCTCAGCCTGGTCGAACTTCTGTTGGGGCTCGGGCTGGCGGGCTTCATGCTGGTGGTCGCGGTGCCGGGGATGCAGGCGCTGGGCGCCCGCAGCGAACGGGCGGCGATCAACAACTCGCTGCTGGCCACGCTCGCGCTCGCGCGGAGCGAGGCCCTGCGCCGCCGGCAGGACACGATCGTCTGCCCGGCCCAGCCGGCGGCCTCGGGCTGTCGCAGCGACGGTGCCTGGCACGAGGGCTGGATGAGCTTTGTCGACGCCAACGGGAACGGGCGCTTCGACAGCGGAGAGAGCCTGCTCCAGGTCCACGGCCCCCTCGAGGGCGCCCGCCTCGACTCCGGCCGCGGCCGGCCCAAGGTGCGCTTTGCCCGCAACGGGATGAATCGCGGCAGCAACCTCAGTATCCGCCTGTGCCAGGCCGGCGAAATCGCCAGCGCCGTGGTACTGAACAATGGCGGTCGGGCGCGTCTGGAGACCAACCCCTCCGCATTGCGCCGCTGGCGCTGCGGATGAACGCCCCCAGCCTTGGGCCGCCGATGCCGAGGCCGATGCCGAGGCAACAAAAAAGCCCGCCAAGGCGGGCTTTTCTGCAGTCAATCTGGCGCCCGAAGTTGGACTCGAACCAACGACCCCCTGATTAACAGTCAAGTGCTCTAACCGGCTGAGCTATTCGGGCGGCGAGCCACGCATTTTGGAGGCAGGGAATGCGCCTGTCAACCGGTCAGGCGGTCAACGCCAGTCGCAATTCTCGGTGGTGATCCCGGGGTCGGCATCGACCAGGCCCTTCACTCCGGCCTGGGTCAGGGTGAAGGTGCCGCATTTGTCGTCCGCCTGGGCCCCAGTCGGCGCCGCGCGCACCTCGAAGGTGTTCCGGGTAATGGTCTCGCAGCTGACCGTGTAGAAGTCCAGCACGCGATCGCACAGAGCATTGCTGTCCGAGGTGGGAGGCACCGCGGTGGCATCACCTGCGGTGGCCACGTAGGTGTTGTTGACGGTATGGAACCGCTCAAGCCCCTGGGCGACGGAGAGCAGCTCCCCGGTAGCCGTGGTCCGCCTGGTGCGCCGCACCTGCTCGTTGTAGGCCGGCACCGCGATCGAGGCAAGGATGGCCACCACCACGACCACGATCATCAGCTCGATCAGTGTGAAGCCTTTCTGCGCTTGTTTCATGTACATGCCTTCAGGTCCGGAGTGACGATGCGGAGGGTAGCGAGACCGATTCTCCCCTATCGGCGGGCGGCGGCGCCAAAGCGCCGCCGCCCAGCCTGAGGGTCAGTCGATCTGCCTCCAGGTGGTACGGCCGCAGGACACGCTGGAGAAGGTCTTGGCGCCGTCGTTCAGCAGGACCTGCAGATCGGCGCGGCAGACCCGGCCGCGGTAGGTCGGCAGCGAGGCGCCGTCATCATCGCCCGAGTCGGAATCCCCGTCGCCGTCAGTGCCGCCGTCAGTCCCGCCGTCGGTGCCGCCATCTGTACCACCGTCTGTACCGCCATCTGTACCGCCGTCGGTTCCACCATCGGTCCCGCCGTCGGCGCCGCCATCGTTGCCATCGTCGCCCGGATCGACCACCTCGGGACCCTTGGTGACGTTGACGATGATCGGCGGCGAAGTGGCCGGCGGCTGGCTGATCGAATTGAGCTGCAAGCAACCGCACTCCGGACAATCTGCCAGCGTCAACTGCCTGCCGCCGGTAAAGGCGTTGACGGAACAAATCCAGTTGATACCGCCGGGGCTGCAGTCATCTCCCAAAGGCCGGAAGGTCGTGAAGATTGCCCGTCCCTGGCTTACGCGTGGCTCGCCAAAGAACCGCTCTCCAGCCTTGACCGGATCACCGGATTCGTCCTCGACCGCCAGGTCAATGTACCAACCCGCCCCGCCCTCGGTGACGGGGTTATCTGACACTTTTCGCGCCGTCCCCACAGCCGCAGTGAACTGCTCAGTGATGGACTGTTGCTGCAGGTCATCTCGAGTAAAGCTGACCGGGGGCGAGCTCGGAGTCATCTTCGGAACCCTGACTCCATAGAAGGTTTCGAGCTGCGGATCCGTTGGCACGATATTGTCGCCTTCGACGAGATAGCGACCTGTACCAAAGTAGACCATGGTCCCGCCACGGCCAGCGAACGTGACGTCGATCGACCCTGTGATCCGCTGACGGTTGTCGTCGACATCGGTGGCGGTGAACACGGGCAACCCCGAGTTTGCTACAGCCCACGTTGTCGGGTTGCTGCCACTGAGGTCAAACGCCCACAGATAGCCGTGGTAGTCGACACCGAATACCGTATCCGCGACAAGGTCAAAATCCGTGTCCAGCGCCACGACCCCGGCCATGCCATTCGGATCGGCGGCCGTGCCTGCACCAGTCATGAGCTGCTTGGTCAACGCGCCGGTCGCGAGATTCACGATTATCAAGCCCGACTGATTGCTAGCGCTGTTCAGCCCATTGCCGAACAGCGCGTACCAGTTGCCGTCCTTCGCCAGGATGATCTGACCGCGCTGGAGAACATGTCCAATATTGTCCCCGGAGACTTCCCACTTGATGTTCGAAGCACTGAACGAATCGACCGGATCAGTCACGTCTAGCGCCATCACCGACTTGCCACCCAAACCGGCCGAAGCCAGCAGCATGGTCTTCCACGCCCCCCCGATGTAGGCATCTCCCTGGACGGGCGACGCGTCGACAAAGTAGGTGTGGGAGTAGTTTGGCTCCGGCAGCCTGCGCAATTTCTCGCGAACACTATTGGGAATGACGGCAAAGATCTCCTTGCCTCCGTCAGTGGCATCGCTTGTACCATTGAATGCGTGCAACATGCCGTCATTCGATCCAACGAAAAGCACCGCGGTACGATCACGCTTGGTAGTGTTGACGAACTCACCGTAGCTTCCGGGCCCTGAGATGCCACCTCCCTGAGTCGAAGGCAGACGAGTGAACCCTGCACTGCCGCGACTCAGCACCTCGGGCTGCGAACCCAACACATCGCCGATGATCCTGGATCGATTACGGAAGGGCCCGCCAGCACTCACTTCAAGAGACTGATCCCCACGCAGATAGCTGATCACGTCACCGATGGTACGGGTCGCACCGAAGCGGGTCTGCACCTGAGTCGGCAGGAAACCAAGCGCCAGTTCCGCCAGAGCGGAGCCACCCAAACCAGCCTCTGTAAAGGTCCTTGGGGTGGGCACACTCGACACGTTCGGCACCATCATGAAAATCTTTCGATTGGCCACGGCGGGCATCCGCGTATTCGCCGACCACACCAAGCTGCCCAGCCGACCATTGCTGAGAAGCGGATATGCCTTGACGTCGCCACTCCAATCCTCCGCGTTGTACTCCGGCACATAAGCGAGGAACTCGCCATCCTTGCGCGCTCCGGACGCCGCCACACCGCCCGAGGGCCTGGAATCGCGTTCGATCTGATCGAACGCCTTGGCCAGCTGCGCGGTCAGGTTCAAGGCATTGGTGACAAGGAAGTACTTGTCCGGAACACCATCCGTGTTCTCATCCCATTCTTTAGCAAGATCCGGCTTGCCATTGGCATTCTCGTCATTGAAGCCGCCGTACTTGGCCGCATACCACAGCGGATCCTTGAGAAGCTGCGCGTTGCCGGTCGTGCCACCGGGGGTAAAGGTGCGTTCCGCATCCAGGGGCAGCCCGCCATTGCAGGGAGGCGTGGTGAGATCGTTCAGACACTGGCCCGCGGTGGCGTTGGGCGGCGTGTTGAACCGGTAGGCCGGACTGTTTGCGGCACTGGTGTCGCGGTCGCGCACCTCTAGATACACGCCGTCAGCCGTGGTACCCGAAATCACATAGCCCAGATGCTGGATCACGCAGCCCGCGGCGTACTCCGAGCGAACGGTGACGGTCACGGTGCCGTCAGCGTTGGCCGAGACCACGTAACGCGCGATGGCGTCCATGTCGTGGTCGTTGCCCTGCTCGACGTCCTCATAGTTGATCCGGAAGACGGCATAGGGACGGCCTTCGTTCACCGTCGCGTCGGTGGGGAAGCCGGGGCCATTGACCAGCTGCTCTACGTAGAAGTCGACGATCGTATTGGTCGGCTGGAATTCGGCCGTGGGATCGATTCTGAAACAACTTCCCGAAGGCCCCACCGACTTTGCGAATGGCACCAGGCTGACGAAGCGCGTACCGGCATCGTTGACCGGGAAGTTGATCCGCGGCAGCGGCGAGGCGATCGCCACCGAATAGGTGCGCAGCTTCTCCGGACTCAGCTCGTTGATCCGGCCTTCCTTGGTCCAGCCATAGTTGGCCACCATCGCCGCGGAGTAGCTGCCGCGCTTGGTCGGCTCTTCCGGAGCAAGGCCCCGAATATTTCCGAAGCTGCTGGCGGCCTTGTTGGTCGGCGCACCGTCGGTGACGTTACCTACCTCGCCGATGAAGATGTTCTTGCTGGCCGATGCCCCGAACTCTTCGTTCCAGAGCTTGTCACCCAGGGTCTGGAAGCTGAACCCGGAAAGGGTGTCGGGCAGGGCGAAGCTCGGCGTCTGCCATGGGTTGCCGGGAAGGTTGGAGTCGTAGGAAGGGTTGATGTCCGAGATGACCGTCATCACCGGCTTGGCACAGCTCTTGAAACCCAAGCCCCCATCGGCGGTCGGCTTGTAGGGATCCTTCCAGGCCGGTGTGGGCAGGCCCAGCGCAGTCTCCTCCGCCACGCCCTCGCTGGCGCCACCGCTGGCATAACCGGTGTGTGCGGCGGCACCCGCGAAGTAGCGCAGGGCCTCGAACATCATCTCGCCGATCGGGTTGCCCCACATGCGGCACTCGCCATTGGCCAGGCCGCGCGTGCCGAGGTTCTGGCAGTTGCCCCAGTTGTAGTGATAATTGCGGCTGGTCGCGTCGCTCGGATACCCGAAACCGATCACCCTGAACTTGTTCAGGGTGGCCACCAGCCCGGTCGAAGTGCTGGTGAAGATGCCGGTCTGGGGGTTCACCTCATTGGCGAAGGACTTGATGTTCTCGCGCAGCACGCCGCCTTCGAGGTTGTTGAACTGGCTGCCGGTCAGCAGGCCAAAGAACATGCGATCGGTTTCGCCGTACTGGTGGAGCAGACCGGTCGGCTTGTAGTTGAATGCGCTGGACGAAGTGCTCTCGTAGCGCTTGCAGTTGGCCTCGCGGAACAGCGGCTGATCATCCGGACAGACCTTGACGCGCACGTTGTAGTCGGTGCGGGTGGTGTTGGTGGACGGCGGCGCAAGGTTGTAGAAGCTGAACGCGAAGTTGGTGTTCCGGTCCTCGATGGCGTCAGTGCGCTTGACGTTCGTATTGCCGTTGTTCTGGCGGTCGAAAGTCTTCCAGCCGAACTGGCGCTGCCCGCTGACCTTCTGCCACTGCAGCAGATAGCCATCGCCGCCGCCGGCCTCTTCGTGGCGGAACTTGATCCAGTAGATCTGGTTGCGCGACAGCGAAACGTTGCCAGTGCGGTGATCGCTGCAGTTGCCGGCAAAGCCGTGTCCGCCATACCAACCGATATCGGCGATCACCGTCCCGGTCGGGCCGCCCTCTCGGATCTCGAGATCGATCGCGTCGTCACCGTTGATGCAGAACTGATACTGCCCGTTCGCATCGTTGTTGTCCGCCATCTGGAAATAGGCGGTCGCGATGCTCATGTAGTTGTCGTCGGCGCCGCCCGGGTTGCAGTTGTTGTTGTTGCAGTTGATCGTTCGACGGCTGGCCTCCTGCTGGAGGTTGTCGGTGATGGCGTAGGTGGTCTCCAGCGTGTCGAACTCGGTGCGGTTGGCAGGGTGCCCCGGGTGCGGCGATGCGCTGCCGCTCAGGCAGTTGGGTCCGCTGCCACCGTTCAGGCACCTGTCGCCGCCTACCGGTCGCTCGATCGACACCCATTCCCAGATGCGATAGGGCGAGTTGGTCATCACCCGCAGCCGCGGCGTTTCTCCGTTGGCCAGACTGGTGACGGCGAACAGGTGGTAGCTGCCATCCTGTGGCGCGCTGAGCGGTGCATAGTTGGCGATGTCGTAGCGGTCGCGCGCAGCACTCAGGTACTCCTTGCCCCAGGTATGACCATCCTGCGGGATAAAGCTCCCCTCGAGCACGGTGTTGTCGTCGTCATCGGTAACGCGTCGGCCACCGTAGAGCACCTTGCGCAGGGCATCGATACGCGAAGTGGCCAGGTAGTTCAGGAAGTCGCCACTCCAGGCCACGCCCCCACACTGCTTCAGGTTCGTGCCCGTGGCGAGCCCCGACGGGATGAACTGACCGCCCGAGTAGGTGTAGCAAAGCGCCGGCGTTACAGGCGTCACTGAACGGTCGCGGGTACGGAAATACCCGTAGTAGTCGATGAGGTCGGGCTTGTAGCCCACGTCGATGATGCCGTCGCCGTTGAGGTCGGCGGAATCGTTGTAGGCCTCGTAATAGAGCTTGTGATCGCGCCCCATGACCAGCATGTTCAGCGGTGGCACGGCCGTCTGCAGGTATAGCGGCGCCTCTGCGAGAGGGATTGGCGCAGCAACAGCGCTGCCGGGAACGCCAAACAGGAACACCCAAATTGCCGAAGTGAACGTTAACGTCGATTTGCGCAAGATGTTCATGACGCCCCCAACTCAAGGGATAAAATGAGACTGGACAATTACATGCGAAGTCGGACTATCCTTGCCGTCCGCGCCGACCGAACTGATTCTGAACACAAGGCATTTCTCGCCCCCGGGAACGAAGTCGGCGCCCCATTTGGCGCTACCTTGTATGGCAAGACCGGGGGAAAAAGCGGCGGGGCGATTCAGGTTCTCGACAAACTCCAGCGAGGGGGTTGCGGTCGACGCGACGGTGAAGTCCACTGAACGATCAAACCAGGAGGACGGCAGGTACTCTCGCGCGGGTTCGTCACACAGGATGGGGCTATCGAGAATTCCGGCCTCCGAGCTCCGCAAACCGTCTTCCGCCGCATGGAAGGCCATCGAATCAGCCCTGTAAATGCCCGCCATCCGCTCCTGCAGCGATGTGACCTGAGCGGCAGACAATGCAAGCAAGGTGAGAATGATGAGAATGGTCAGCGCCACGAACAATGTCGCTCCGCGTTGAGTGCGGGCCGGCGAAGTCCTGAGGTGATTCATCGGTTTCATGTTGGCGTCCTAGGCCCTGAGTCGGTTGCGTAGGGCAATGACAGTGTCGTAAACCTGCCGGAGTCGTCCGTCAGCAGGAGGAATGACGCGGGTTTCGCCGAGGATGAAAGCTCCAGGCCCTTCTGCGGCGGACCGCGAGTTGTCTCCTCGCCCCAACAGCGAAATTCGAACACTTGTCACCGTTCTGAGCGCGTCTTCACGGGCGGATCCTGCCGCCGCAGTGCCAAGCAGTTCTGTGCCATCGACATACTCATCGGCGTTGTCATCCCTTGGGGCGCTGTTGTCCACGCCGAGAAGTACCTGCATCATCTCGATGCCGCTCACTACCTCTTCAATCGGGCCAAGCACGATGTCGTCGTCCGAGGTGGCGCCGGGGTAACCGCCTTCCAGAAGCTCGCGACGCATGAGGGCCGGCCCGCTTACCCCTTGGCCGATGAAGTAGACAACCATCCGGTAGCGAAACATCATGGTGCCGTCCAGCACTGACATGTCGGTGTTGCTCCACCACACTGAACCAGCGAGCGGAACATTGGGCGCCGAGTTCATTTGAAAGGAGCCGGTTGACCGTGAAGTAATCTGGAACAGAGCGGCGGCAGCACAATTGGTGACGCCATATGGAGCGCCGGGCTGCAGCCGCGCAGCGTCGGCGGCAGAAAGCGAAAACGTGCCGGTCGCACCATCGGTGAGTCCCCCTGAGATGGAGATGAGCTCGTCACCGAAGTAGCGCACGACGACGACGTCGCTGCCCGGCAGTGCTGCGTCCGTTATTCCCAATTCGGCAGGCAACGCGGGCGTCCAATTGCCGGCCGCGTTCGGCGGCACTGGGTCAGCGCTGGTGATCGTGTAGTCATCCCCCGGCCCCGTCGGCGCAGCGTTGTAGTCGTACACCTCGAACGGAATGTCTGCTCGCAGGGTGTAGTAGACATCATCTCGGTCTGCCCCACGAGCTGCGAAGCGATTGAAAAACTGCGGCTCCGTCGAGCGAGGCGTGGTGGCAGGAAAGTGGGCGAACTCGTTCAGGCAGCCAAAATGCCCAGCCATTCTTACGTCGCGCCGCAGAAACTCCATGGCGAAACGCCCGTTTTCCTGGACGCGCGCCAAGGATTCGCTCGCGGCAAACGTATTCCGGATCCCAGAGAAAATCTGCACCAGGCCGAGAAGCAGAAGCAACCCGAGAGCCATCGCCACGAGTAGCTCAATCAACGAGAGACCGAACTGGTTCGTGCTTCTCGTTTCGGGAGCAGAGTGAGTCAAGGCATTCATCAGATTCGGCTCTCCAGGATGAAGGACGTCTCGCCGTCACCGTCGCAATCAGTGGTCACTACCCCGCCCTCTGAGCGATCGTCAGACCAGCAGACCTCAACCTGGACGTCGTAGTATCCGGAGGAACCAACGGCTGTCACCTGCGCGCGGCCACGACCGTTGGGCAGCGCCGTGCACAGCTCGCGCGCCCACTTCGAACGGTCGCAGGTGTGCTGATTGCCGCAGTCACTGATGTCGAAGGCCGCGGGCGCCGCGGGGCAAACCGCCGGGTTGGTGAAGCCGGTGCGCGCGTAGTTCGGCGCATTAGCTCCGTTGGCCCGCATCATGTCCATGTAGTTATAAGCAAGGTTGGTCGCCTGCGAGCGGAAGTTCGCGCTCTGGCTGTTGCGCAGGGAGCTGGCCATCAGGGCCGCCATGCCAAGCAGGCCGACAGAGAGGATCAGGATCGCGACCAGGATCTCGATCATGGAGAAGCCGGATTCCTGCGCTCGGGTTCGAATCGCCATGTGGAAGGTCCCGTGGGTCAATCGCAAAGGGTGGGAGGAGCGTCGGCCTCGGTGCCGCACACGATGCAGACGTTCGACATCGCGCCCGAGGCGAGCAGCTGCCAGCGCCTGACCAGCTGCTTGCCGGTGTCGCAGCTGTCCGGCTTGAGGGTCAGGGTGACCGCCGTGGCCGGCACTGCTCGACCGCCGCGCGGCCCGAAGCGGATGTCGGTCACCGCCACATCGGCGGCGTCGACCACGGCGAAGCTGTCGCGCGAATCCAGGCGGCCGACCCTGAGGATCTCGTTCGCATCGAGGCCGTCGTCGTCGTCGTCATCGCGCCAGACCAGCCAGCCCTGGGACCAGTCGGCGGCGCAGGCGTTCTGGGCGGCATTGGACGGGCAGATACGCACCTGATCGTTGCTGCGCAGGGCCTCGCTGCGGGCGAAGGCAAAGGCCGCGCTGACGTCATTGGTCTGCGAAACGATCCGGTTGCGCTCGAAGGCATCGGCAAAGGTCGGCACGCCCACGATCAGCAGGATGCTCGCGATGACCACGGTCACCAGCAGCTCGATCAGGGTGAAGCCGGCGGATGGGCCTTGAGGCCGGGAAGTGCGCATGCCTGGTCGTCCTCTTGTACGGAGATCAACGTAACCCGGGCAAATCGCAAGCTCCAGCGAAGGCCGACGGCCGGACGGGCCAGGCGGATCAACGCGTTGGGCCCGGACCTGGCGCACAGTTTGTCAGCCGCAAAGCGCCTGGATTCCCCGCTGCGGACAGTAGCGCTGGCCATCGGGGGCTGACAAGCAAGCCCGCCGGCCGGCATGTGCAGGCAGACGAGCGGTCGGGCCAGACCCGAGGCGCGCGCATGCGGACACAGACGGCGGGGTTGGGCGCAAAGAAGACCTTCCACAACACCCGAATGTAGGAGCCAGCTTGCTGGCGATAGGCACCCCGGACCGGACGATCGCCAGCAAGCTGGCTCCTACACACGCAACGGCGTTGCCAGGTCCGGTTGGCGCCGCGAAGCAGGCCCTGCGGTAGTCAAACTGTGGGAGTGCCCTTAGGCGCGACCGCGGAGGCGCGCTCTTGCCTCGGTCTGTGGTGAACACGCCACGCCGCGGTCTCGCCCATGTGCGCTCCTACAGTCGGGCTTCGTTGGGGGTCGGCGAAGGCCTATAGGGTGTGCCTTGGCGCACCGATACGGACGTTCGGACGTTACGCCGGTGCGGCCAGCCGCACCCTATGGATGTCCGCTTCGCGCCCATCCCTGCCGGACCGGACCGGACCGGACCGGACCGAACGAACCGAACAGAACCGAACAGAACCGAACCGAACCGAACCGAACCGAACCGGGAGCCATTCTTTCCGATGCGACGGGCCGGATGTGCGTTCCGCGGGCGTTCCGGACCCTGGGCGTCAGGGGCTTGCCACGACCTGATAGCAGGGGTGGTAGTCGCCAGACATCTTCATCCGCCCCTGGGCGACGAAGGCGCGCAGCAGGGCATCCAGGGCCCGCATGATCGCCGGCTCGCCATCGATCCGGAACGGACCGTGCTGCTCGATGGCACGCATGCCCTCTTCCTTGACGTTGCCGGCCACGATGCCGGAGAACGCACGGCGCAGGTCGGCGGCCAGATCGTGTACCGGCACGTCGCGGTGCAGGTGCAGCCGGGCCATGTTCTCGTGACTGGGCACGAACGGCTGCTGGAACGACAGCGGGACCTGCAGCGACCAGTTGAAGAAGAAGGCGTCCTTGTTCTCCAGGCGGTGCAGACGCACCTGCTCCATCCCCCTGGCCATCTGGCGGGCCACCTCGGCCGGATCGTCGACGATGATCCTGTAGCGCTGGGCGGCAGCTTCGCCGAGGGTCAGTTGCAGGAACTGATCGATCTGCTCGAAATAGGCCGCCGACTCGCGCGGACCGGTGAGGATCATCGGAAAGGGCAGGTCGCGGTTCTTCGGGTGCAGCAGGATGCCGAGCAGGTAGAGGATCTCCTCGGCCGTGCCGACACCGCCGGGGAAGACGATGATGCCGTGGCCCAACCGGACGAAGGCCTCCAGGCGCTTCTCGATGTCCGGCATGATCACCAGGTGGTTGACGATCGGGTTCGGCGACTCGGCGGCGATGATGCCGGGCTCGGTGATGCCGATGTAGAAGTTGTGGTACCGGCGCTGCTTGGCGTGGGCGATCGTGGCGCCCTTCATCGGGCCCTTCATGGCACCCGGGCCGCAACCGGTGCAGATGTCGAGGCCGCGCAGGCCGAGCTGGTAGCCGACCAGCTTGGTGTACTCGTACTCGTGGCGCTTGATCGAGTGGCCGCCCCAGCAGACCACCATGTTCGGTTCGACATCGGGGCGCAGGACCCGCGCGTTGCGCAGGATCTCGAAGACGGCCGCGGTGATCCCGTCCGAACTGTCCAGATCGAACGCGTCGCTGCCCTCGATGTCGGTGGCGACATAGGCAATGTCGCGGACCACGGAGAACAACAGCTCGGCGACGCCGTGGATGATCCGTCCGTCGACGAAGGCGGTGGCCGGCGCATCGGTCAACTCCAGCTTGATGCCGCGGTCCTGCTGCATCACCTGGATATCGAAGTTCGGGTAGCGCTCCATCGCGGCGCGCGGGTCGTCGGACTCGCTGCCGCTGGTCAGCACGGCCAGGGCGCAGCGGCGCAGCAGGTCGTGCAGGCCGCCGGTCGAGGCGTCGCGCAGGCGCTGCACCTCCATCCGCGAGAGTACGTCGAGGCCACCGCGCGGGGAGATGCGGGCGCTGACCACGGCAGGAAGGGTCGAGTTCATGGAAGTCCTTGGATGACGGGGCCGTCCGCCGGAGCGGAGGCGAGGTCCGGAAGAATCGGAAAGCCGCCGAGGCGGCTAGCGCTCGGTGAGCTGGGTCTGGGGCACGCCGCCCTCCACCCAGCGGGCATTGAAGCCGCGCTCACGCAAGAGGAAGGTGGCCGAGGCGCTGCGGCCACCGGCGTCGCAGTAGGTGACGACCGGCCGCGAGGCATCGAGTTCCATGCAGCGCATGCGCAGGTCGCGCAGCGGCATGTTGGCCGATCCCGGCAGGTGGCCCCAGGCAAACTCCTCGGGCAGGCGTACGTCCACGAGCTGGGTCCCATTGCCGACATCGCCGAGGCGCACCGGCTGGACCATCGGCTCGCGCAGGAAACGCTGGAAATCGCGTCCGGGCAGTCGCACCAGCCGGCAGTCGGTGACGGCCTCGACCGTGGCATTGCGGTTCAGGCCGGAGACCAGAGCCTCTTCGCCAAAGCCCTCGCCCGGGGGAATGCGGTCGACTTCCACCAGCTCACCGCCCTCTTCCATCGGACGCAGCACCCGGCATTCGCCCGAAACGAGGACATAGTAGAAGTCGCCGGGCGAATCAAAGCGGATGATCGCCTCGCCGGCGGCAAATTCCACGGGCTCCACTGAAGCGATGACCCGGACGATGCTGGCCGAGGGCACCTGCTGCAGGACCGGGCTGCGCAGCATCGCCGCCATCCAGTCCGCCGAGCTGTCCTCATTGATGTCACGCACCTCGATGATCCCCGCCTGATTCCACGTCATCACCCGGTCGAGCCGGTCCCGCTCAATGTACAACACCTGCACCGCGGTCCGGCAGCGCGCCGTGCAGGCGAAACGCGGACCGTTGGACAGCGCATAGCGTGACGCCTCGCTGCCCGCCTCCACCAACCGGGTCTCGCCCTCACGTTCGAGCGCGAGGGTGCCTTCCACCAGGTAGGCGACGCGCTGCGAAGGCGTGCCGGCGGTAAAGGCGACGTCGCCCTCCCGATAGGACAGCAGCTGGCTGCAGCGCGCCAGCTCCGCCCGGTCGGACGGATTCAGGCTATGGGTCGGTACGAAACGCCGGAACAGGGCGAGATCGATCATGGCCGAAGAATACGACAAAGCGACGTGCAAAAAGAAAGACGGCCGGGAAACCCGGCCGTCCTTCGTACCGCATGCCGGAACCGCTTAGAAGCGGTAGCGGAAGCCGACCTGCAGTGCCCAGCGCGATTCGGCGCTGCGATCGCGACGGCCAAACTCTTCCAGATTGACCAGGTCGTAGACGTAGCGGCCGCTGGCCGGGTCGACACCGGCGAAGTTCACGAAGCTGCGCGCCGAGCCACCATCAGACTGGAAGAAGATCTCGTCGATGTGGCCCCAGTCCTTGTTGATCAGGTTGCCGACATTGAGCACGTCCAGCCAGATCTCCGAGCTGTGGCCTTCGAAGAAGCCCGGCAGCTCCTGCGAGAAGCGCAGGTCGACGTTGTTGACCCAAGGCGCGTAATGCGAGTTCCGCGGGACCACGCCGCCGGCGTAGCCACCCAGCCCTTCGCGGTTGACGATGTCCCAGAACGCAGCCTCTTCCGACGGGTCGGTGAAGATCACGTCGCCCGGGCCCGACGGGATGTACAGCAGGTCGTTGCCGGACTGGTTGTCGCCGTTGGCGTCGTTGTTGAAGACCCAGCTGTAGGGCTTGCCGCGACGGCCTTCGTAGAACGCCGCGAACTCGCTCTTGTAGCCGCCGAAGAAGAAGTGACGGTAGCTCAGGGTGCCGGTGATGCGGTCCTTGGTCACGTAGGCCGAGCGGGAAGCCACATCCTGGCCGGGATTCAGCGAAGCCACGCTGCGCCAGTTGGAGATGGCGCGCGAGGAGGTCAGGCCGTTGACCTCGTCAGCATCGGTATAGGCGTAGGCCAGGCTCCAGGACAGGTTGCTGTCCTCGCTGTAGGGCTTGCTGATGGACAGGGTCAGCTGCTGGCCGTCACCCTTGCCGGTGCGCTTGGTCAGCAGGACGTCGTTGAAGCCGGCCACGTTGCCGTTGCGCGAGCCGCCGTTGAAGCGGTTCTGCGAGGCGTTGTAGCGGCTCGGGTCGGTGCTGCCCCAGTAGAAGTTGCGGCCGTCGACGCCGGTGCCGCTGACCTGACCGAGGTTCAGGTGCTCGTAGTAGATGCCCGACTCGACCTCGGTGAAGATGACCTCGGCGGTACCGACCATGCCCCACCACGGCAGCTCGTGGTCGAAGGCCAGGTTGGCCTTCCACACCGAGGGCTGCTCGAGGTCGCTCTCGACCACGTCGACATCCGAGCGCGGGCCGGAGCCGGCCGCGAACAGCGGCTGGTTGTCCGGATTGGACGAGAACACCGGGCCGCCGGTGCTCGGGCAGCTGGAGAAGCCGCCGGTGCCGCAGCCATAGCTGACGATGGTCAGGCCGTTGTTGGTGAACGGGTTGGCCAGCCAGACATTGGCGGCGGCACCCTGGAACAGGCCGAAGCCACCGCGCATCTGGGTCGGGCGCTCGCTGTCGAAGGTGTAGTTGAAGCCGAAACGCGGCTGGATCAGCTCGTTGCCGTCGATGGTGCCGTCATTGCGGATGCCGAAGGCGTCGAAGAAGGCCTGGTTGAACGGCGGCTTCTCGTCGATCTGCGGAATATCCAGGCGCAGGCCCATGGTCAGCGTCAGGTTGTAGTTGACGCTCCAGACGTCCTGGACGAACAGGCCGACATTGTCCAGGGTGTAGTCGGCCGCGGCGTCGTTGACGTTGCCGCTGGTCGAGGTGCGGAAGCTGTACTCACGCAGCGGGCCACCGTTGCGGAATGCGTCCAGCGAACCGAAGCGGTAACGGCCCAGGCTGGACTCGAGGAACAGGTTGAACACCTCGTTCGACTCGAAATCGGCGCCGAACTTCACGTCATGGTCGCCGAGGAACAGGTTACCGGCGAGGTAGGCGTTGAGGGTCTGGGTCTCGAGCAGGTTGGCGTGGCGGAACTGCTCGGTGCCGAAGCGCAGGTTGGCGCGACCGAAGTCGACCTGGACCTGCGGCTGACGGGCGAACAGGGCCGGGGCGCTGATGTAGTCGCGGTAGCTGACGCGGAACTCGGTGGAGAAGTTGTCCGACCAGTCGGAGAACAGCTCCAGCGCGTAGTTGTCGAACTCCTTCTCCTGGCTGTACCAGTAGCTGGACAGGGAGAAGAAGTTGCTGCCGAAGCCGGGCAGGATCGCCTCGGCCTGGTCGGTGGTCGACACGCGCAGGGCAGCGCGGTGGTAGTCGCTGATGTTCCAGTCGAAGCGGGCCAGCCAGGTCTCGACCTCGGTGGAGCTGCCGCCCGGATTCAGGCTGCCCGGCTGGAAGCCGAAGCCCTGGGCGATATTGATGACGTCATTGAGCTGCGCCGAGCTGATGCCGTCGGTGGCGCGGTCCAGCGGGCCGCCGCCCAGATCCGGACCCGGGGAGCTGATATCGGTCTTGTCGTAGTTGATGAAGAAGAACAGCCGATCCTTCAGCAGCGGGCCGCCGAAGGTGAAGCCGTAGGTCTCTTCCTTGTCGAAGCCCTGGAAGGTGAAGCCGCGATCGTCGGTCTCACGCAGCCAGTCGCCGTCACGGTAGGTGCCGTAGACCGAGCCGAAGAACTCGTTGGTACCCGACTTGGTGACGGCGTTGATGTTGGCGCCGGTATAGCCGCGCTGCTCGACACCGTAGTTGACGATGTTGATCTGCACTTCCTCGATCGCGTCCAGCGAGATCGGCTGGCGCAGGGTCGGCAGGTTGTTGGACTCGAGGCCGAAGGTGTCATTGGTGGTCACCGAGTCGATGGTGACGCTGTTGAAGCGCGAGTTCTGGCCAAGGGCCGAGATCTCCGAGCGCTCCTTGTCGGTCTGCGAGATACGCGGGTCGAGACGGGCGTAGTCCTGCAGGTCGCGGCGGATCGACGGCAGCTGGCGGATGGTCGCCTCGCTGATCGTGGTGCCGGCGCCGATGGCGTCGGGCGAGAACACGCTCGACTGGGCCGAGGCGATGACCTCGATCTGGTCCATCTGCTGGGCAGCCGGGTCGAGGAACAGGTTCGCGCTGCCGGTCTGGCCGAGCTGCAGGAACAGGTTCTCGGTCGACTTCGACTGGAAGCCGTCGGC
Source organism: Pseudomarimonas salicorniae (assembly GCF_023156535.1). Classification (GTDB taxonomy): domain Bacteria; phylum Pseudomonadota; class Gammaproteobacteria; order Xanthomonadales; family Xanthomonadaceae; genus Pseudomarimonas; species Pseudomarimonas salicorniae. The sequence goes on from NZ_JALNMH010000004.1 coordinate 79,221, forward strand.
GAGGACCAGAACGCTGTACGGACCACCGACGCGCAGGCCGCGCGCGTTGTAGCGACCGTTCTCGTCGGTGCTGGCGCGGCTGATCGTGCCGGATGCGGTGTGGGTGATGATCACGTCCGCGTTGGCGATCGGGGCGCCATCGGCGCCGACGACGAGACCCTGCAGGGCGGAGGAGGTCTGCTGGGCGAAGGCCGGGGCGGCGGCGAGTGCGACGGCCAGACCGATGGCGAGGCGCGAGCGCGGGAGCAGGCGACGATGGCTCATGAGGCTTCCTTGAGGTTGATGCGATGCAGAAAAAAACGGTCGGCAATCCAGCCGAAGGCCTTGCCGGCAGCAAGCTGAGGGCAAGGCGGGTTGGGGGTTCTGCCAATGCCGGCGAGGCGTTCCTGTCGAGCCGGGTTAACTAGAGATTAACACGGTAGCCGGCGACTGTGACAGCGATGTTTCAGCAGGAATTCCCCCACCATCCCCCGCTCCGCCGGCCCCGGTTCCAATCCCGGCCTGGGGCAGATCGAGGGGCGACGCGGCGGGGAGCAATGCCAACGTCGGCCAACGTGATGCGTTCGAGCAGGCAACGTTCACGCTGCGACCGGACCAACGCCGCGACAGCCCCCGGCAGGTCGCGAGCACCTGGAATCAGGACGGGCCGACTTCCACCAGCCATGAGCCGGGGCGCAGACGCAGGCGCGGACCGGGCAGGCCAAGGCCTGATGGCGGCTCCGGTCAACGCCCGAGGTAGCTGGCCACGCCATCCAGAAACATCTGCACCGACAGTGCCACCAGCAGCATGCCCATCAGCCGCTCCAGCGCGATCAGGGCGCGGTCACCGAGCCAGCGGTACAGGGCGGTGGCCGAGAACAGGATCAGCGCCGTGCCGCCCCAGGCGATCAGGAGGGCGAGGCTCCAGTCGGCGGTGCGTTTGGGGTCGCTGTTCGCCAGCAGCATCACCGCGGCCATCCCGCTGGGGCCGGCCACCAGCGGGATCGCCAGCGGCACGATGAAGGGCTCTCCCTCCGGAGTGTCGCCGAACATCGGCTTCGGGCCGGGAAAGATCATCTTCAGCCCGATCAGGAAGAGCACGATGCCGCCGGCAATCGAGATCGACTCCTGGCGCAGCTGCATCAGCCGGAGCAGGTCGTCGCCAAAGAACAGGAAGCCGAACAGGACACCCAGTGCAATCAGCAGTTCGCGGCCCAGGACCCAGCGCCGACGCGCTGGCGGCAGCGGCTTGAGCTGACTGAGGAAAACCGGGATGTTGCCCAGCGGATCGAGGATCATGAACAGCAGGATCGCGGCGGCGATGGTGCTCATGCCCTGCTCCTATCGTTTCAGCGCCCGCACCGCGGCCCGCTGCTGCCCTTCGCCACTGGCCAGGGCAGCCACGAAGTCCGTCGCGTAGGCGGCGGCCTCGGGCCACTGGCCGGGATCCTCGGAGAAGTATGCCTTGCCGCGCAGCGGCGTGCGCATCGGCCCGGGCTGCAGGGCGTGCACGCGGATCGGTGTGTTCTCCAGCTCATCGCCGAGTTGCACCGCCCAGCTCGCCCGTGCCGCCTGGGCCGCGGGATAGGCGCCCCAATAGGCCTTCTGGCAGCGCTGCGGGTCGTCGACCGCCACCAGCACCGCGGCATCGGGGGACTGCATGAGCAGCGGCAGGCAGGCCTGGGTGAGCAGCATCGGTGCAGTCACGTTGACGTGCAGGCTGCGCACCAGGTCTTCGGGCGGAATCGAGCCGAAGGCCACCAGCCCCTTGAATTCGGCTGCGGCGTGGATGATCCCGTCGAGGCGGCCACAGCCCTCGTGGATCGCCGCTGCCATCCGCTCGTAGTCGGCCGGCCCGGCGCCTTCCAGGTCCAGTGGGTACAAGGCGGGCTCGGTGTGACCCGCCGAGACCAGCGAATCATAGAGCCGATTGAGCTTGGGCACCCGACGGCCGAGCAACACCAGAGTGGCGCCTTCGGCAGCGGCTGCGCGAACGCAGGCCGAGCCGAGGGCGCCGTGGGCCCCGACCACCAGGACGACGCGCCCGGCGAGCACGCCCGCCGCCGCAGTGGACACCTCAGCCACCGCGGGTGGCTTCGGCCACCATGCGCTGCAGTTCGCCCTGTTCGTGCAGCTCGACGGTGATGTCGCAGCCACCGATCAGTTCGCCATTGATGAACAGCTGGGGGAAGGTCGGCCAGTCGGAGTAGCGCGGCAGCTGGGCACGGATCTCCGGATCGGCGAGTACGTTGACGCTGTGGAAGGTGGCGCCGCAGTCGCGCAGGGCCTCTGCCGCACGGCTGGAGAAGCCACACATCGGGAACTGTGGCGTGCCCTTCATGAACAGCACGATCGGATGCCCGGACACGATCTGCTGGATCCGCTCCTTGACGGACATGGAAACTCCTTGAGTGTTCGTGGATCGACCGGCTGCGATCAATTTGCCCGATCACCGGGCGTTGCCGTCGAATTGCTACCATTTTCACACAAGCGCCGGCCCGGCGCCGCCCGATGGGTGACCCGGCCGGCATCCGATCCATGCTCCAGCCCAACCCGCAAGAGGATAGCCATGGCCATCGAACTGCCCGCCCTGCCCTACGCACGTGATGCTCTCCAGCCGCACATTTCGGCGGAAACCATCGACTTCCACTACGGCAAGCACCACCAGACCTACGTCACCAATCTCAACAACCTGATCAAGGGCACCGAGCACGAAAGCGCCGACCTTGAAACGATCATCCGGAATTCCAGCGGCGGCCTGTTCAACAACGCCGCCCAGGTCTGGAACCACACGTTTTACTGGAACTGCCTGAAGCCCAACGGAGGCGGCGAACCGTCCGGCAAGCTGGCCGACGCGATCAACGCGGCGTTCGGCTCCTTCGCCAGCTTCAAGGAGGAGTTCACCAAGACCGCCGTCGGGACCTTCGGCTCCGGCTGGGCCTGGCTGGTGCAGCGCCCTGACGGCACGCTCGGCCTGGTCTCGACCTCGAATGCCGCCACCCCGCTGACCGGCACCGATACCCCGCTGATGACCTGTGATGTGTGGGAGCACGCCTACTACATCGATTACCGGAATGCCCGTCCGAAGTACATGGAAGCGTTCTGGAACCTGGTCAACTGGGACTTCGTCGCCTCGCAGATGAAGTAAACGGGCCGCGGCAGCCGCTCCTGCCTGCGTGCGGAGCGGCTGCTGCGGGCGCAAATCGGACGTACCGCAAAACCCGAATGTAGGAGCCAGCTTGCTGGCGATAGTTGCCCCGGACGGGACGATCGCCAGCAAGCTGGCTCCTACATGCAACCGTGCCGCAGGGTCCAGTTTGCGCCGCAAAGCAGGCCTTGCTGCAGTCGAATTGTGGGAGGGCCCTTGGGCGCGACCGGAGCGCTAAGGATTCACTACAGACCGCGGCCAGAGCGGAACTCCGCGGTCGCGCCCAAGGGCACTCCCACAGTCGAACCTCGTTGGGCGTCAGCGAAGCCCCATAGGGCGTGCCTTGGGCCCACCGACACGGGCGTTCGGACGGTACGCCCGGTGCGGCCAGCCGCACCCTATGAATGTGCGCTTCGCGCCCATTCCGCGCCTCTGCGATCTGACCCTTGCGGACGCCGGCGAGATGCTTTCGCATCTTCATGGCGGTTCCGCTGCCCTCTGCTCCGGCGCCCCACGGACCTCCGCCCGGCCCGGGCCCGCAAAAACACGGGCGGCCCGGAGGCCGCCCGTGGAGCGCTTCGCAGGGGAGGGACGTCGCGCTCTATTCGAGGGGACCGCTTAGCTGCCGCGGACGACCAGTCGGCTGGCGTCGACGCTGACCACGCCTTCGGTGCGCTCGGCGGTGGCGATGGCGCGGGCGCGCATCTCGGCGGTGGGGACGACGCCGGACAGGTGGACGACGTTGCCCTTGGTGTCAACATCGATGTCGAGGCCCTTGATGTCGTCATCGGCCAGCAGCTGGGTCTTGACCTTGGTGGTCAGCCAGCCGTCCTCGGTCGCCTCGGCGGCGGTCTTGGCGCCCTTGCGGACCTCACCCGACGCGGTGGCGGAATTGGCCTCGGTGCGGGCCACGGTGCCCTCGGCGGCGACCACGATCAGGTTGGTCACGCCGGTCACACCATCGACCGAGCGCGCCAGAGTCTCGGCCGCACTCTTGTCGGCCAGGCTGTCGGCGCCACCGCGCAGGGTGACTACGCCATTCCTGGTGTCGACATTGATGTCGAACCCCTCGGTGCGCTCATCTTCCAGCAGCTTGGTCTTCACGCTGGCGGTGATGGTCGCATCGTCGATCACGGTGCCGACGGTGCGGTCCGCATCGTTGGCCGCGTGGAGCGGCAGGGCCAGCCCGGCGGTACCCAGGGCCAGCGACAGGGACAGGAACAGCTTGGAGGGAACGGTATTGCGGTTCATGGTGAACTCCTTGAGGTGATGGACAGGGCTTCTACGTGGGCCCCGAAGGTTCAACGCGGACCCGCCGCGGCATCCCTTGGGGGTGCGCCCTACACCATCAGGTTCCGTGCCAACCCGACCCCTCCCGACATATCAACACGTTACATCGACAGTCCCGCCGGGGGCTTGCAGAATGCAGCGGCATCGCGCCCGGCTTCGTGTGGAATGCCCGCCTACTCGTCGCGGCGGGGCTTGAGCAGATTGGTCTCGCCGAGCTGGTCGCGCTCTTCGGCAAGGTCGGCATCGACATCAGTGGACGGCGCGGAGGAGAGCGCCGCGGAATCGACCGACGCTGCGCCGGCAGCGGGCTTCGGCTTGGCCGGCGCAGCGGCAGGGCCTCGCGGCACTTGCGACTCCCCGATACCCTCGAGGGTCACGCGGAATTGCGGCTCGGGCAGGCTCACGCCGCGCTCCTCGAGGCATTGCTTCACCCGCACCAGGCAGGCGCTGCGCGCAGCGGTGAAATCGTGGCGACGCTGGTCAACCCAGCCGGTGAACCGAACCACCACGCTGGAGTCCCCGAGAGCGACCACGGAGGCCCGGGGCGCGCGCTCGGACGAGACCAGGCCACTGGCGGTGATCGCCTCGAGGCCGATCTGCTGGGCCCGCACGAGGTCATCGTCGCCGCCCACGCCAAGATCGAACTCGAAGCGGCGCAGCGGGTTCCGGCTGTAGTTGAGGATGACCGCGTTGAACACCTTGCTGTTGGGGATCCGCAGGTGGTTGCCGTCCAGGGTCATCAGCAGGGTCGCGCGCGAGGTCAATCCGACCACCTTGCCCTCGTGACCGTCGATGCTCAGATGATCGTTGGGTGCGAACGGCTGGCGCAGGCTGAGCAGAACACCGGCGAGGTGGTTCTCGATGATGTCCTTGAACGCGAAACCCATCGCAATGCCGACCACGCCTGCGGCGCCAAGCAGCGCACCGACCATCGCGGTCAGGTCGAGCAGTTCCATCGCCAGCAGCAGGCCCAGGCCGAAACTGACGACCCGCACGGCCTGGCCGGCCATCGTCGCCAGGTAGGGATTGCCGCCGCCAAGCCGGGCGACCCAACGACGGCGTGAAAGCCAGCCACCGATGCCACGGGCGACCGCGACGATGAGGGCGGCCACCGCCAGCAAGGGCAGCCAGTCGAGGATGCCGCTCCACAGCTCACGCAGGCGCTTGAGCGTCGGCGTGAGGCGCGTCTCGAACGAGGTATCCAGACGCATGCGGTCGTCGACCGGAAGCGGGTCCACCGCGTCTCGAACCACGGCCAGTGCCGCCTCTCGCTCGGCGTTGTCGGCCACCACGCCCTCGACCCGCAGTACGCCGTCCTCGGCGCGCACCTGCAGCGCCTCAAGCCCGGCGCGGGCCAGCGCCGCCTCGGCGCTGGCCTCCGGATCTGCGGCGGAGGAGGACCCCTGCGCCATGGTGGCAGACGACAGCAGAAGAATCAGCCATGCAAGGAAGAGGCACAAGCGAGGCATCTCGGGTCTCCGTTTCGGCAACGCAGCCTTGAAAGGGGGGGCGGTTCATCCTGCCAGCACCGGCCTTCGCGGTCACGGCAGGCCCGCGTGATCGCGCAGCATGCCCGGCGGACACTGCAGAGTGCATGGCGCAGGGAGCACCGCCCGCGCCCGCAGGGGCTTGAACACGTGGTTCCAGCGCATGGCACGCGACTTGCGTGAGGGGGACAGCCCGCATTCCGGCGGGCTGAACCAGTTCCCCCAAACAGAGGATTACCAACATGAAGAATGCCAGCACCCTGCAGGAACTCGTCTCCATCGCCCGTGACGGCGCCAAGTTCTACGACGAGGCCGGCAAGGAGGTGAATGACCCCTCCCTCAAGCTGCTGTTCCTGCGCATGGCCGACCAGAAGCGCACGCTGATCGCCTCGCTCAGCGGCAAGCTCGCCGCCAATCACGAGGACATTCCGACCGAAGGCACCATCGCCGGCAAGCTGCGCCGCGTCTACACCGACCTGCGCGGCAGCCTGTCCAGCAACGAAGCCAAGGTCTACGTCAGCCAGCTCGAGGAGACCGAGGATCGCCTGCTCGAGCACTTCGAGGACGCCCTGCAGAAGGTCGAGGACCCGACCGTCCGCAGCACCCTTCAGGCGCACATGCCCCAGGTCCGCGCCTGTCATGCGGAAATGAGCGCCGCCAAGAAGCGCTACGCGGCCTGACCGGCCGCGGCGGCTGGCGCGCCCTGCCCTGCGGCGCGCCAGCCTCCTCTCACCCGGTGCCGGCCGCGTCGCCGCCGCAAAGGCTCCGGGGCTCTCCTTGGATCGAACGGAGTCGCTCATGAGCCACGCGGACATCGTCGGCTGGATCGCCACCCTGGTCCTGGTGCTGACGCTTGGCCACCAGGCCTGGAGGCAATGGCGCCGCGAGGATGGCCCGGGCGTGCCTCCTCTGCTGTTCGCCGGCCAATGCACCGCGTCGATCCTGTTCATCGCCTACAGCGCGATGGTCGGAAGCGCGATCTTCGTGGTCGCCAACTCGCTGATCCTGGTCACCGCGCTGGCCGGCTTTGCCGGCTGTCTGCTGCGCACACGGCAAGCGTGACCGGTACTCATCCAAACGTGACCGGTACTCATTGATGTCACCGCGCGGAGCCCTCTCCCCGGGCCGCCGGCCATCCATCCCGTGCGTGCCCCCGCTCCGACGCGCGCCTGAACCATCGAACGAGGAAGGCCGGCTGGTTCCTGCAAGCTCGAAGCGCGCTGCTGCCCGCGATCGGCGCAGGCACCACAACACATCATTTGCGTGCGGTGACCGTGCGAGATGCCAGCTCCGGTCGGGCATCCCGCCTTGCACCCGCCGCGTCGGGACGGCCGCAGTCTTTACAAATCAATACTTTATGCGTTGGCACGCTGCATGCTCAGCGGTGGATGCAACACCCATCCATCCATCACCAAGGGAGAACCACCATGCTTTCGTACGCCATCATCTTCTTCATCATCGCCCTCGTCGCCGCCCTGTTCGGCTTCGGCGGACTGGCCGGTGCTTCGGCCGGTATCGCCCAGATCCTGTTCTTCGTCTTCCTGGTCCTGTTCGTGCTCTCGCTGATCTTCGGCCGCCGCGCGCGCTTGTGACCGGAAGCGCCGCCGGCCGGGCGCGCCCTAGTGCCCCGCCTGGCCGGCGGCCCCGGAAAGACGCATAACAAGGAGAACCTCATGAACCGATCCCCCAAACTGCTGGCAGCGGCCCTCGCCGCCGCCCTGCTCCCCGGACTGGCCTTCGCTTCCTCCAAGGACGACGCACGTCTGATGCAAACCCGCGCCGAAGCGGCCATTGCCGCGGCCGAGCGCGCCGAGGCGGACACCCGCGCGGCCCCCAGTCTGCAGGACGCCCGCGCGCTGCTCGCCCAGGGCGAGGGTTCCTTCGACGACCGCGACTACCGGGACGCCGAGCGCGAGTTCGAGCGTGCGGCAGCCGATGCACGCCTCGCCGAGGCCCGCGCCCGACAGGCCAGGAACGAGCAGGTGACCGATGAACTGAGCGCCGCCATCGAGGCGCTGCGCACCGAGATCAACCGTCTGGAGACCGAGGCATGAACCGCAAGCTCACCCTTATTCCGATCGCCGCCGCGCTTCTCGCCGCCGGCTGCGCGAGCCGCGACACCCTTCCGCCCGAGCTGGTTCGCCTGGATCAGCAGCTTGACCAGATCCAGTCCGACAGCCGCGTCGCCGCCAATGCCCCGGAGCTGGTCGACGAGGCCGGCCGCAGCGTCGAGTTCCTGCATCGCGAGGTCCGCAGCCTGGACGATGACGAGTTCAGCCACCGCGTCTATCTTGCCGACCGACTGATCCAGACGGCTCGCGCCGAGGGCCTGGCAGGCTATGCCGAAACCCAGCGCCGCACCCTTGCGATGGAGCGTGAGTCGCTGCAGCGCGCGGCTGCAGAGGCGCGCCTGGCGGCCACCCGCCGGCAGCGTGATGCCGCTATTGCCGAGGCGCGGATGGAGAGCGTGCAGCGTGCCGCGGCCCAGGACGCAGCCCTGGTCGCCCGGATGCAGGCCGAAGCTGCGGAACAGGATGCCGAGGAAGCGCGGCGCCGGGCCGCCGAACTCGACGCCCAGCTCGCCGAGATGAAGGCGGAAAAGACCGCCGAAGGCTGGAACCTCACCCTCGGCGACGTGCTGTTCGAGGTCGACAAGGCTGTGCTGAAGCCGGGTGCCGAGCGCCAGCTCAGCGCGCTGGCCGAGGTCCTGCGCGACAACCCCGCCGCCACCGTGGCCATCGAAGGCCATACCGACTCCACCGGTAACGCCGGCTACAACCAGTCGCTGTCCGAGCGTCGCGCGCAGGCGGTGGCCAGCTATCTGGCCAGCGAGGGCATCGAGCGCACCCGCATCGAGAGCCGCGGGCTCGGCGCTTCCTACCCGGTGGCCAGCAATGCCACGCCCGAGGGGCGCAGCCAGAACCGTCGTGTCGACGTGCTGATCAGCACCGGCAACCGCGACCACACAGCGCAGGTGACCCGGGCCCGCTAGCAGTTCCCCACCTCTCCGTGGATCGACGCCAACGCGTCACCTGCCCGCCCGACCCGGGGCGGGCAGGCCCAGGAAGAGGTAGCAGCGGTTCATCGTTTCCGCCGGACCCTTTTTCGGGACAGGCACAGGGAGGTGCCTGCGGCAGCGGCTCAGGTCTGCGGGCGCGGGCCGCCCAGCAGCGAGTCGACCAGCAGCAGTCGCTCGATTCCACCTACCGCTTCCAGACCGGGGTTCAACACCTCCGGAGAGTGTGCGATCAGCAGGCACGCCAGCCGCAATCCGTCCCAACGCTTGGCCAGCACCGCGCTGCGCGCGCCCATGGCTTCCAGCAATCTCCGCTCGCCGTCGACCGGCAGCGCCAGGTGAAGCCGATCCTCGATGCCTGCCCCGTCCCAGTCACCCCCTTCCACCTCGCGCCCATCTTGCTGAAGGTCGACCACGATGCGTGTCTGCAGGGACTGACCCGGATGGCGTCGCAGGTTGAGCGGGTCACAGCTCAGCCCCGCGCGCTGGGCGAGCCCAAGGGGCCGGCGACCGGCGGCGGCCCAGCGCGGAGACAGCGCACGGGACCCCAGCTCGGGCAGCCACACCTGGCATTCGCGATGTTGCGAAAGAATGCGCATCTCGTCCGCTAGCAGCCTCATGCGGGCTTCTTCGCTGGGGGCAGCACCCAGACGAAAAGCGGCCTGCTGGAGCCAGGGAGTGTCGTCGGCGCCCATGCCCGGCCGGGCCCTGGGCAGGAACTCGACAAGCAGGTGGCCATCGTGGGCCTGAACCACTACGTCTGCGGTGCGACCGAGCGGATCGATCCGTTGTCCGAGAAAGCGCTGTGGCGCGCGGCTGACACCGCCCCAGCCCAATGACTGCACCCAGACATCGAGCAACTCAGGCCCGATCAGCCGGGGCAGGCTGGCCCCGCGGAGGCATTGCTCGGGCAAGCCAAGAACGGCGGAGATGCCGCGGCTCGCGTGGCTGACCCGCCAGGTCTGCAGATCGACCGCCAGCAGGTGTCCGTGTGCCTGGATACGCAGCCGGGGAATTTCAGCGTCGCGCGGCAAGTCCGCCTCGGCGGGCGGCCTGATCTCGATCACGTCGATAGGGAATTCCAGCAGGATGAGCGATGGGCGGATGCTGCATCCCGCTCGCCTTGTTCACATTAAGCGCGCTTAATCGCCCTGCCCCCGGTTGGCCGGCGCTCAGGCGGCTTCGTCGGAGTCGAACTCGATCATCTGGATCCGGCGCGGCAGCGGCACGGTGTTGAACACGTCGTTCCACATGCCCTGCTGCGGGGCGAACCAGCTCAGATCAAGCGCGGCATAGCGGTCAACGAACTCGACCTCGCGCTGCATCGCTTCGCGCTGGAGGAGCTGCAGCCGGCGGCCGGACAGGCGTTGGATGCTTCCCTCACGCCTCAGCTCGCCAAGCGCCCGGTTCACGTAGACGTTGGACAGGCCGATGGCGTCGCCGATCAGCTGCTGGGTCAGCGGCACGCTGACGAGTCCGTGCTCCGCTCGCCCTCCCACGCGCTGCCGCGACCAGAGCTCGAGCAGGAAGTGCACGACCCGCTGACGTGCCCCCATCCTCGCCACCACGCGCATCCGGTCGGCCAGCACCGCGTTGGCGGCCATGCCCAGACTGAACAGCAGCGCGGCAAGCCGCGGCGCGCCGACAAAGATCTCGTCGAGCGCGGTCTTCGGGAACGGACAGACCACGGACCTGCCTGCGGCGGCGACGCTGAAGCGCGACCGCGCAAAGACCACGTCCGACATCCCGATCACGTCCCCGGGCAGGTAGACCTGGGCAAGCTGGCGCTTGCCGTCGCGCTGCGTGCTGTGGCTGTAGCAGACGCCCGAGCGCACTACGAACAGCCGGTCTACGCGGTCGCCTTCGCGGCGCAGCGTCTCGCCGGCTGCCAGGCGCCTGCGCTCCTGCTCGAATCGCTCCAGCAAGGCCCTTTCGCGCGCGGTGATCCCCACCAGCCGCGTGACCGTACTGACCAGGCAAGCCCGCGCCACCGGCCTAGCCCCCGGATTCCGATCCCGAGGCGGCCGTCTGGGTAGCAGCGACCGATGCGCCGTGGACCAGCCGCAGACGCCGCCTGAGCGTGTCTACCTGGGAGATCAGGCGGCGGGCATCCTCGGGGTCGCGCACCTGGTCCTCGATCGCCCGACAGAGGGCATCGGCCTGGCTGAGCAGGGCGCGGTCAAGCTCGCGGTCATTGCGGGTGTGCTCGACAATCCGGGTCAATGCGGCGACCACCCGGTCGAGGAACAGGCTCTGGCCACCGGCGTTCTGACGCAACGGATCGAAACACAGGCCGATCAGCACCGCGGAGGAGCGCCGCCTGAGTCGAAGCCGTCCGTGCCTTCCGCGGGTGTCGGCACCGCCAGGTCGGGACTGCTCGATCACCAGGGCCCGGCTGAGCAGCTCGCCCAGCCGGTCGACGGCCATGCCGGCCGAATGCGGGTCATTGAGACTGGGCGAAAGCGCGCGCAGGGCGAGATCGACGAGCTGACTCATGCCGCAGAAAGGGTCCTGCTCACACTCCGGATGGTCTTCAATGCGTGCGTGGGACTGGACTTGCGGGCCGATGGCCTTGCCCAGATCCGGTGGCCAGACGGTGGCCAGGCACTCGCCCTCGCGGATGAAATCGCCAAGGCTCACCTCGATGCTGATATAGGCTCCCGCGGCCTCCGCCAGATCGTCGAGGCGGGTCACGTCGGCGGCCTGCAGATAGCCCGAGCGCGGCGCCGACACGGTGTGCGGCGAGGGGCCGGGCATGGGCGGCCATTCCTCCGGATCGCCCTCGCGCCCGACGTCACGCTCGACCTCGTCGAGCACCGCGTTGGTGTCCGATGCGATCGCAGCCACCACCTGGCTGGCGCGCAGCGAGGTGGCCAGGTGGTGGAGGTAGTAGATCAGCAGCGCGACGGACACGAAGCCTGCGATCACGCCCAGTCCTACCGCGATGTGGGGAACCTCGTCGCCGTTTCCTATGCCACGCATGACCACGAGGCTATAGGCATGCACGCCCAGCAGCAGGCCGATCGACGCCTGGCTGATGCCGTCCGCGAGGAAGGTCTTGAGGACGCGCGGACTGTACTGGGCGCCCGCATGCGTGAGCACGGCAAGGGTCAGCGAGACCGCCAGCGCGGCGATGGTGAGGCTGCTGGTGGCGATGGCGGTGAGCGCCGAGCGCGCGATCTCCGGCGTCGCCAGCAAGGCCTCCGGCCAGGGCACCAGTTCGGCCAGTGCGTCGTCCAGGAAGACCATCGCCAGACCCGCGATAACGCCGCCAGCCAGCGCCACCGAGGGGAGGAAGGCGAAGTTCGAGCGTATCCGGTTCCAGAGCGGGACGCGGAGCGCGTTCATCGCTCGACCATCAGGGCGAAGGGCTGCAGCATCTCGCTGCGCGCGGCCACGATCTTGGTGCAGACCAGCAGCGGCATGGCGAGGAGCAGTCCCGGAACGCCCCACAGCCAGCCCCAGAACAGCAGCCAGACAAGGATGACAACCGGATTCAGCGAGAAGCTGCGGCCCAGCACCAGGGGTGTGACCAGCTGGCTCTCGACCATGTTGAGAAAGAGGTAGATCCCGGCCGGTGTCAGGGCCTCCACAGCCGAGTCGAACTGGAGCACCCCGACCGCAACCAGCAGCACCGCGCCGAGCATCGGGCCAAGGTAGGGGATGTAGTTGAGCAGCGCCGCCATCACGCCCCAGAAAAGGGGGTTCTCGAGACCGGCGCCGTAGAGGGCGAGCGCCACCGCGGCGCCCAGCCCGAGATTGACCAGGGTGACGGTGCCGACGTACCGGGTTACGTCGGACTGGATCTCGCGCACCACCGAAACGGTGTTGCGCTTGTCGGCCAGGGTCGGAGCCATGGTGACGATCCTTCGGAACAGCAGCTCCCCGAACACAAGGAGCAGATAGATCAGCATGATGCCACTGACGCCCATGGCAAGACCGCCAAGCAGGCCACCGTAGCGCTCACCCAGGCCGATCGGATGCTCGACCACCGCGACCGTGCGACTGCGTTCGCGCTCGCTCTTGCCCATGGTCTCGATCGTGTTCAAGGCCTGCTCGACGCGCTCTGCCGGGGACAGCGGATGCATCATGCCCTCGACCTTGCGTTTGAACTGCCAGGCCAACTGCGGCGAGCGGTCAGCCAGCTCGCGGGCGGGCTCGTAGCTCAGCCATCCGGCGAGGCCGACCACCCCACCCAGGGCTGACATCACCATCAGCGCCGCCAGCCAGCGCGGAAGCCAGCGACGACTCAGCCCCCTGACCATGGGGTTGAGCAGCAGGGCGACCAGCGCCGCGGTGAGAACCGGCAGCAGGATCGGCGCGGCCAGCTTGATAGCGACGATCAGGGCCAGCCCGGCGAGGATCAGCATCGCCGCCGTCGAGGGACGACGCTTGGCTGCCGCCAACGACGGCGTGCGAGGCGGGCCTGCCGGACTGGCCAGCGAGTCAGCCATGGGCGCCCGCCGCCGACTGCTGGGTCGGGGTTGGAGCGGCGGACTTGGATCCCATGGACATGTCACCCGGGTCTTCGACCGGGGCGGCGTCGGCCTGACTTCCGTCTTCACCGGCACCGGACGGCTGGCGGCCCTGGGCAAAGGCCTCCAGAAGCGGACGTGCCTGGTGCCACCAGCGCATGGCCAGGCCGAAATTGGCAAGGCTCAGCCAACTGGGCGTCGAGGACTGCCCCGACTCGCCGCCACGCCGCTCACGGCGGCGGGGCTCGCCCTTGGGCGGAACCGCATGCTCAAGAAGAACGCCCGCGACGACGCCGGTGAGGGCGACCGTGCTGGGGTAGGCCACCGAACCACGGTCGGCGCGCGATGCGGCAATCCGCGCCCGCGCCCGCTCGATGCAGTCCTGCGCGCGAGCCTCGGCCTCGGCGACCCGGGCCTTCTTTTCGGCAAGACTCATGGCTTCTCTCCGGCAAAGGACGCAAGCAGGGCGCGCAGCTGCCGCCGGGTCGCAGACAGGTCGGCTTCGTGCAGACGCTCTCGGGCCAGCCGGGCGCAGCCCGCTGCAACCAGTGCCCCGGCCAGCGCGCCGCTGAGCAGGGCCCAGGGCCAGGCCAGCCCCAGCCAGAGCCCCAGCGCGACGGCGCTGGCAACGAGGAGCAGCAGGGAGACGCCGGCGACGAAGATCGAGAGCAGCGTCCAGAGCAGGCAGCGCAGCACGCCCGACGCACCGAGCGCGAGGTCGCGCCCAAGTAGCTCCAGCAGCGCGGTGGCCGCATCGGCTTCTGCCGCGGCGGCCTCGCGCATGACCTTGATGTCGGCCTCAGTGCTCATCGCCAGGCTCAGCGACGCAGCATGCGCGAAAGCAGGAAGCCGCCTGCGACGGCGATACCGAACGCCGCCAGCGGTCGCTCTCGGATGAACTGCCCGGTGCGGTCGGCGAGATGGCGGGACTTCTCACCCATCGCCGCGAACTGCTGCTCCGCGGCGCTGACCGCGCTGGAGCCGGCCGCCTTGGCCTCCGCGCCGGCTGCACGCAGCTCGGGGCCGGAGCCGCTCAGGCCATCGCGAAGGGCCTGCCGCGCGGCGACGTTGGCCACCTGCACGCCCTCGACCACCTTGTCGGCAGCCTTGGCCAGATGCGCCGATGCTGCACCCAGGTGGGCACCAGTCGAGTTGGAGGATCCGTTCTCGCTGCGCGAGTGGCTGGCGCTCGGGGTCTGCTTGCTCATGGTGTGTCTCCTGTTGAAAGATGGGAGGGAGGTCGGCGGCTAGCGGGCCGCCTGCAAAGTGCCCGGGTCGTTGGCGATCCAGGCGGTGATGAAGGGATCGTCCTCACGCTCGCCATAGGCCTGCGCGTACAGTCTCTCGACCTGCTGGGTGCGGCGATCGAGACGCAGATCGACACGCAACATGGCGGGCGCCTGGTTGGCGGCGATCAGCAGGCCCCACAGCCGCGCATCGGCACGATCGTCACGCAGGGTCAGCGACTCGAGGCGTGTCATCTCGAAGCGGTAACCGAAGCCGAGCCGCTCGCGCAGTGCAGCGGCGGCCTTGTCGGCGAACGCGACCTCGAGGCGATCCCGGGCGACGTCCATGTCGGCCTCGCTGCGGACCAGCCTGATCGGCTGATCGACGGTCATGCGCTCGCTGACAGCGGGCAGTTCGGGATTGGACAGCGCAATCAGCGACCACAGGGCGGCCCAGGCAGTGACGCCCAGCGCCGCCAAGGGCAGAAGCGGCACCCCGCGGCTCATGACACACCTCCTGCCATGGCAGGCACGCTGGGCATGGCAAGCGACGGCAGCTCAGCCTTGCAGGCCGGAACTTCATTGGCCGCTGCCCGTTCCGGGCTCGCCACGGTGAGGGGGCGTGGAGCCGGAGCCGGCTTCGACCGATTGTGGTTGGCGAGGACCCGCAGGTCCGCTTCGGTCAGCTCTTCGATGCACAGGACGGTCATGGCGGCGTTCCTCGGGGGCGACGATGAACATCACGCAAACGCTGTGCCAACCCTTCGTGAAAACCGAATCAATGACTTAGCCCAAACCTCCGCCGATGACCCATTGCAATCGGCACGGTTGCGCACGAGCGAACGGCGTTCTGCACGGAGGCACCCGGCGCTCGGCCGGTGAAGGAAGCCCACCCAGAACCTCCGCGAGGGATGAAAAGCACGATCGGGCAAGGGTTTGCGCTCGCCCCGGGCGATGCTTGCTGCGCAGCACACGAATAGCTAATGGCTGGCATGTCTCTTGCTGCCCTCCCGCCAATGCCGGCTCGACCGTCCACGGCCGAGGCTTGTCTGGGAGCGCCGGGCCATGAAGGGATTTCTCATGAACTCACAAACGATGAGCATTGACCCCGAACGCAGCTGGCCGAGCTGGGCCATATCGATCACGGTCGTCGCGGCGGTGATGCTGGTCGGTTCGGCATTCCCGGCAGGCGAGTGGTACCAGAGCCTGGCCAAGCCGACCTGGCAGCCGCCGCCGTGGATTTTCGGACCCGTGTGGTCGGCGATCTACGCGGCACTGGCCGCGTCGCTGGCGCTGCTCCTGCAGGCTCCGCCGAGCAGGCAGCGGCGACGCAGCCTGGTCGCATTCGGCGTGATGCTGCTGCTCAATGCGGCCTGGACACCGCTCTTCTTCGGGCTGCAGTCGCCACTGCTCGCCTTTGCCGACGTGATCCTGCTCTGGATAGCCGCTGTATGCAGCGTCCTGACCGCGGCCGCGGCACGTCCTGGCGCGGCATGGCTACAGTTGCCAAACCTGCTTTGGGTATCCTTCGCCCTCGTGCTCAACGGCGTCATCCTGGCACTCAACTGGTAATTGCGCGTATCCATCGAGCGGCCTCCACACATGCCCCAGCCCAATGCAACACCGAAGGCACCGCCCTCGGCTTCCCGGCGGTTCCAGGTCATCCTTCTGGTGATTGCCGGGGCCCTGATCGTGGCGGGCGCGATGTTCAGCGCCCGTACGCTTGGCAAGCTGCGCGACTCGGTGCAGTGGGTGACCCACACGATGTCGGTGATCGAGGCGGTCAAGGAGCTGAATTCAGCCAGCCATGACGTCGATACCTTTGGCCTGCGCTATCTGCTGGCGGCCAACGAGGGGCATCTGCGCGCCCACTCGATGGCGATCAGCACGGTCGCGGAACGCCTCGACCGCCTCGCGGCGCTGGTCAGCGACAACCCCAGCCAGATTGAGCGCGTCGAGCGGCTGCGTGCCGTGATGGACGCTCGCGACGAGTGGTTCCGGCGCGCAATCGGCGAGGCCCAGGTACTGGGCAATGGTGCCGATGCGCCACAGGTGCTCCAGGGTGGCGGCGCGGTACTGACCGGCGAGATCCGCATCCTGCTGCTGTCCATCGAGGGCGAGGAGAACCGGCTGCTGAGGCAGCGGCAGGCGCTGCTCGAAGGCATGCTGACCCAGGGTGCGGTCACCGTGGTGCTGGTCAATGGCCTGGCCCTGGTCATGGCGATCATCGCCCTGGCCCTGCTTCGCCGCGGCAATCAGGAGGAACAGGCCCGCCGTGTCATCGAGGCGCGCGCGGTCGAGGCCGAGCGCGCGACTCGGCAGAAGAGCGAGTTCCTGGCCACGATGAGCCACGAGATCCGCACCCCTATGAACGCCCTGCTCGGCTTCTCCCAGCTGCTCGGCCGCACCCGCATCGAGCCCCAGGCACAGGAGTACCTGCGGGCGATCCGAACCAGCGGCGAGGCACTGCTGGCGCTGATCAACGACATCCTCGACCTGTCGAGGATCGAGGCCGGAAAGCTGTCGCTGTCGCCGCAGATGGTCGAGATCCGCGATCTGGTCGACAGCACGGTCGGGGTGTTCAGCGAGGCCGCCAACCGCAAGGGGCTGGTGTTGCGCGTGCGCACCCGTCCGGAGGTGCCCCGTGCCCTGCTCACCGACCCGCACCGGCTGCGGCAGATCCTGATGAACCTGGTCTCCAATGCAGTGAAGTACACGGACCAGGGCGAGGTGGACCTCCTGGTGGAGGTCATTGGACGTTCCGGCGCGCGGGCTGACCTGCGTTTCTCCGTGCGCGACACCGGCCGCGGCATTCCCGAAGCGCAGCAGGCGCAGCTCTTCGAGCCCTTCCATCGCGCGGTGGCCGACGAGGAACGCGAGTCCGGCACCGGCCTTGGCCTCGCGATTGTCCGCCGCCTGACCGACCTGCTCGGCGGCAAGGTCGACGTGCAGAGCACCCCGGGCGAGGGCTCGACCTTCACCGTGACCCTCCTGGGTGCCGAGATCGGCGACCGTGCGAACGCCTCGGGCAGCCGATTCGGCGCTGGAGTCGGATTCGACCGGCTGGCACCCAGCCGCATCCTCATCGTCGACGACGTGGCCTGGAACCGCGATCTGCTGCAGGCCTTCCTCAGCGAGGGCGACCACCAGCTGGAGTTCGCCTCGAACGGCCAGGAGGCAGTGGACAAGGCCACGGAGTTCCGCCCCGACCTGATCCTGATGGACCTGCGCATGCCGATCCTCGACGGCCGCGAGGCCACGCGCCGGCTGCGCGAACGGATGGAGCCCGATCCACCGACGGTGATCGCGATCAGCGCCTCGAGCATGAGCCGGGAAGAACGCGAGCTGGGCAAGGTCTTCGATGGCTATGTCCGCAAGCCGGTCGACCGCGAAGTGCTCTACCAGGCGCTGGTCGAGCACCTGGGCGAGCGCGAGGAACCCGAACCCGCCGACACCGGGTCGGCGCCCGACCTGCCCCCCCCGGCCCCGCTGATCGAGGGCGCCGAAGCCCTGGACGAACGAATGATCGCCGAGCTTCGCGAGATGCTGGAGACTTCCCTCCCCCGTCTGCGCTCAACGCTCCGCGTTGCCGAGGTGGGCCGCTTTGCGGCTCGCTTGATGGAACTCGGCGAGAGCCACCAGGCGCCCTCGCTGGCCTACTTCGGCGAGCGTCTTCGCGGCGCCGTCGAACGATTTGACATCGCGCAGATGGAGTCGCTGCTCCACCAGGGCGAAGAACATCTGAACAGTGTCCTGAACGAGGTGAAGTAGGTAATGCGCAACTGGCCATGGCCCGATGAACCACTGCTGGTCCTGGCAGTGGACGACCAGGAACCCAATCTCAGGCTGCTGGGTCGTCTGCTGGCCGAGGCCGGCATCGACATCATGCCCGCCGGAAACGGCCAGACCGCCCTGTCTCGCCTGCAGGCGCTGCGTCCGGACCTGGTCCTGCTCGACCTGCGCATGCCGGGCATGGACGGGCGCGAGGTGCTGAAGGCGATCCGCGCGCGGGGCGAGTGGGATGACATGCCGGTGATCCTGTGCACCGCCGCGCACGAGAAGCCGGCCCTGCTCCAGGCCCTGTCCGAGGGGGCCGACGACTTCCTGCTCAAGCCCTACGAAGCCGAGGAGCTGCTGTTCCGGGTGATGGCCCAGGGCGAGCTATCGCGCCGCCGCCGTCTCGCTGCGGAAGCCGCGCAGGCCTGAGCGCAAGGGCCACCGGCGTCGCCGGACATTGCCCGCGGAGCGCAGGCTACCGCGCTGAGCCCGGTTCCCGGGCCGCACCCTGCCCGGCTTGGTGGAACGTGGACACCTCGCACCCCGCGCGGCGGCGACCAGCTGGAAAGGGCCGATTCGGGCGCGAAGAAGACATTCATAGGCTGCGGCTGGCCGCACCGGGCGTACCGTCCGAACGCCCGTATCGGTGCGCCAAGGCACTCCGTATAGGGCTCGCTGACGCGCAACGAAGCCCAACTGTGGGAGCCCCCTTGGGCGCGACAGCGGCGCTACGGATTCACCTCGGACCGCGGCCAGAGCGAACCTCCGCGATCGCGGCCATGTCCCCTCCTACGAAGAGCCCGCCCGGTCGGGGTCGGTGGCGAATGTCCGATTTGCGCCCCTTGCCTACGCCCGCCACTCCCGCTCCGGGTTGCCTTCTGCCCCTTGCCCCTCGCTCTACCCGCGGATCGCCGGAGGCGCGGAGGTGCGGGACCGCCGCAACGCACGTGCCCAGGCCCTACTCGCCGACGTCCCGCCGGCCGCCCCGCTTGGACACCAGAGCCACCTGTTCAATGACGATCTCGTGCGAAAGTGCCTTGCACATGTCGTAGACCGTCAGGGCTGCGACGCTGGCCCCGGTCAGGGCCTCCATCTCGATGCCGGTCCGGTAGGTGGCCCGGGCCTCGCAGTCGATGCGCAGGGCACAGTCGTCCTCCCAGTCGATGCTGATCCGGCATGCCTCAAGGGGCAGCGGGTGGCAGAAAGGAATCAGCTCGTGGGTGCGCTTGAGCGCCATGGTGCCGGCGATGATGGCGGTGTCGATCACCGCCCCCTTGGCCACGCGCAGGGCGTCATCGCGAAGCTGGCGGGCGACTGCGGGGGGAAAGCGCACCCTTGCCCGCGCATGCGCCCTGCGCTCCGTGACCGGCTTGTCACCGACGTCGACCATGGTGGGGCGCTGCGTGGAAGCATCGACGTGGGTCAGGCCCTGCTTGCTCATGCTGCCTCCGCGGGCGGGTTGAGGTCGAAGGCGTCGCCGGCCCGCGCCACGCGGTAGCCGCGTGCCGCGATCGCCCGGCCGTCGGCCTCCGATCCATAGTGGTAGAGCACCAGCGAAGGACGCCATTCGGCCGGATACTCGCGTTCGATATCGTCCAGTCCGGTGTGCGAGGGATTGCCGTGCAGGGCACAGTCGTGCGCCAGCAGCACGCCCTGACCGGCGTGGCGCGCCAGCTGCTCGGGCACCGGCCGGGTGTCGCCGGTGAAGACGAAGCAGCCGGCCAGCGCCAGGCCAAACGACGTGTTGGGCTCGTGGTGGCGGGTCGGAAACACCTCGAACCAGCGTCCACCGTGCCAGAAGCCGCGCTGGCAAGGGATCAGGCGGATGCCGTCCCAGTAGTTCACCCCGCCCTCGGCCAGCACGCCCGGGTAGTCGGCCACGCGGGCCTGGATCCACGGCACCAGGGCAGCATGGCAATAGAGCCGCATGGCCCCCCGCCGGGCCTCGTCGAACCAGGTGCCGAAGAACCAGCGCTCCATGCCGGCGATGTGGTCGAAGTGGGTGTGGGTCAGGTAGATCGCCGCGGGCGGCTCGCCGTAGCGGTCCAGGTAAGCCGACATGGCCTCTGCGCCACAGTCCACCATCAGCTGGGGACAGCCGTCGTGCTCCAGCACCACCGAGGACGAGCCCAGCTCGGGCGCCTGGGCACCTCCGACGCCCAGGAAGCGCAGCTGCCAGCTCACCGGCCGACTCCCGCAGCGGCGTCGTGCACGGCGCGCAGCTGGCGCCATGCGCTCAACCCCCGTGCCTGCTGCAGCACGCCAAGCTTGCGCCAGGAGCGCTCCAGACGATCCATCCGCCGCGCCCACCAGCCCGGTCGCGGCGCCCGCAGCTGACCGCGGTCGAAGTCGATCAACCACCACTGTCCGTTTCGGTCAAGCAGTATGTTATGGGCATTCAGGTCGGCATGGCTGGCCCCCGCGCGATGGAAGCGGGCCAGGGTCAGGCCGAGCTGCTCGATCGCCCCGGCATCCTCCAGCACCGCCGGAAACAGCTCGGCCAGGGTCCGCGCGCCAGGAATCTCGAGGGTCAGGAGGTCGGCGGTGTAGCGCAGCGGGTCGCAGCGACGGTAGCGCGCCGCCAGCGGCGGGGGCACCGGCAGCCCCATCTCAAGCAGGGTCGACAGCAGCTCGAACTCGGCGAAGCTGCGGGTGCGGCCGGCGCCGGCCCAGAGATAGCGATCGGCACTGATCCGGGCCACGGCGCCGCCCCGGCGATAGTGGCGCAGCACCGCCCGTCCGGCGGGCGTATCCACGCGCCACACCGCGCCGCGGCCGCCGCGAGCGGCGTCGGCTGAATCGTTCGGTTCGAGCCAGCGCTCGTCGACTTGTGGCAGGCGCCGACGGTCGAACACAATCGCGCCATGCGCCGTCGTGACGCATCGGGCGTCCACCGCAGAGAGCTGCATGCTGGCGTGCGAAATCCAAGGGCCTGCCGCGGAGTCTACCTTGCCCTCCACCTCGATCGAGTCGATCTGCCTGCTGCGCCTGTCGGCGCTGGGCGATGTCACCCACGTCGTGCCCCTGGTACGTACGCTGCAGGCACGCTATCCCGAGGCCAGGCTGGCCTGGGTGATCGGCAAGCTTGAGCACAAGCTGGTCGGCGACCTGCCGGGCGTCGAGTTCGTGGTGGTCGACAAGAGCCGCCGGCTCTCGGACGCCAAGGCGCTGCGCGAGACCCTGCAAGGCCGCCGCTTCGACGTGCTGCTGCAGATGCAGGTGGCGCTGCGGGCCAATCTGCTCTCGACCCTGGTGCCCGCCGAGCGCCGGGTCGGCTACGACCGTGCCCGCGCCAAGGACCTGCACGGCCTGGTGATCAACCAGCGCATCGAGCCCGGGCGCGGCCAGCACGTGCTCGACGCCATCGCCAGCTTTGGCACCGCGATCGGCGCACCGCGCCTCGAAGCGCCGGTCTGGGACATTCCGATCAGCGAGGCCGACCATGCCTTCGCCGAGTCGGTGCTGCCGGGCGATCAGCCGACCCTGTTGCTCAGCCCCTGTTCCTCGCACGCGCTGCGCAACTGGCACACAAAGGGCTATGCGGCGCTCGCCGGCCACGCCGCCGAACGCGGCTACCGGATCCTGCTCTGCGGCGGCCGCAGCGCGCTGGAACGCAACGTGGGCGACGCGATCATCGCCGCCACCCGTGCCCCGGTCATCGATCTGATCGGCAAGGACACCCTGAAGCAGCTGCTGGCACTGATGCAGCGTGCGAGCATCGTCGCGACGCCGGATTCGGGCCCCATGCACATGGCCAACGCGGTCGGCACCCGGGTGCTCGGCCTGCACGCCGCCAGCAACCCGCACCGCAGCGGCCCCTACAGCGACCGCCGCTTCTGCGTCGACCGCTATCCCGAGGCGGCCCGAAAGTTTCTCCGCCGCGATGCCGAGCGCCTGCCCTGGGGCAAGAAGATCGAGTTCCCGGGGGTCATGGACCTGATCGACGAGACCGACGTGATCGAGGCCTTCGAACGGCATCTGGCCACGCCGGCCTGAGGCGTCGAGGCGCAGTCCGCGCGCGGAGATGACATTCATAGGGTGCGGCTGGCCGCACCGGGCGTACCGTCCAAACGCCCGTATCGGTGCGTCCAAGACGCACCCTATGGGGCTTCGCTGACGCCCAACGAAGCCCGACTGCAGGAGCGCACATGGCCGCGACCGCGGCGTGACGTGTTCTCCACAGACCGCGGCCAGAGCGAACCTCCGCGGTCGCGGCCATGTCCGCTCCTACGAAAAGCCCGCACGATCGGGGTCGGTGGCCAATGTCCGATTCGCGCCCATCCCTCGCAAGTGATCGCGGGCGATTCTCGGCAGTACGAGGACGGATCCGGGCAGCCCGGTCTGCGCTCAGGCGCTACCGGCGCGGTAGTCCTGGTAGGACTTTTCCTCGACGTAGGTGGAGCCCAGCGCCAGGTTGATGGCCTTCTTGATCCGCGCGCGCTCGTCGTTCTCGAAATACACCGCCCGGGCGAGGCGGATGAACTCGTCGTCGAAGGCCTGCGCCTTCTCCTTGATGCGGATGTCGTCCTCGATCACCCAGAGGCGCTCGTTGACGGCCTTGAGCTCGGCACGCAGGGCGCTGATGTCCTGCCCGGCCGCCGGATGCGCAGACCAGGTCGCCTCCAGGGCGGACAGCTCGCGGCGCACGTTCTCCAGCTTGGCGGCATCGCTCATCCGCTCCGACTTGATTTCGAGGATGGCGATCTTGTCCAGCAGTTCACCGAAGGACACCGGGACCAGGATTTCCGACACGTCAGGATTCCACAGCAGGCTTGGGAGGCGAATGCTAGCCGAAGCCGGCGCTGCCGGCATCCCGGCTTCAGTCCAGCGCGGCGTGCAGCGCGCGGCCGAGCCGCTCGAGACCCTCGGCCAGCTCGGCCTCGCTGATGTTGAGCGCCGGCACGAAACGCAGCACGCCGGTGCCCGCGGTCAGCAGGAGCACGCCCTCGCCCGCCGCCGCGTCGAGCACGGCCGCGGCGCGCTCGGCAAACTGCGGGCGAAGGACCGCACCCTGCATCAGGCCGCGACCGCGCACGCCCTCGAACCAGCGCGCCGCGGGATCAAGGCGACGCAGCCCCTCGACCAGCTGCAGGCCGCGCGCCTCGACATTGCCGAGCAGCTCGGGCTGGTCGATGCGCGCCAGCACCGCGCGCGCCACCGCCGCAGCGAGTGGATTGCCACCGAAGGTGGTGCCGTGGCTGCCGAAGCCCAGCGCATCCGCGGCCGGCCCGCCGACCAGCATGGCGCCGATCGGGAATCCCCCTCCGAGTGCCTTGGCCAAGGTGACCACGTCCGGGCTGATCCCATCCCAGGCGTGGGCGAACAGACGGCCGGTGCGACCCATCCCGCACTGGATCTCGTCGAGCATCAGCAGCGCGCCCTGCTCGTCGCAACGCCGGCGCAGGTGGGCGAGGAATCCCGGGGCGGCAGGCAGGACACCGCCCTCGCCCTGGATCGGCTCCACCAGCACCGCGCAGACGTCCTCGCCGAAGGCGGCATCCAGCGCGTCGACGTCGTTGAAGTCGACATGGCGGAAGCCAGCGGGCAGCGGCTCGAAGCCTTCCTGGTACTTGGGCTGGGCGGTGGCGGTGATCGCGGCGAGGGTTCGGCCGTGGAAGCTGCCGCGGAAGGTGAGGATGACCCGCCGCGCAGGGTCGCGCCCCCGGGAAGCCGCATACCGGCGGGCCAGCTTGATCGCCGCCTCGTTGGCCTCGGCACCGCTGTTGCACAGGAACACCCGACGGGCGAATCCGGCTGCCCGGACCAGCTCTTCGGCAAGCCGGATCGGCGGCTCGCTGTGGAAGATGTTGCTGGTGTGCCAAAGCCTGCCGGCCTGCTCGACCAGGGCTTCGCGCAGGCCGGGGTCGGCGTGTCCCAACGCGTTGACGGCGATGCCGGCAGCCAGATCGACGAAGTCGCGGCCCGCTGCGTCCCAGACCCGCGAGCCCTCTCCGCGCACCAGGACCAGTTCGCGCTGTCGATAGATGGGCAGATAGTGCTCGCGTGCGCTGGCCAGCAGGCTACGGGTGGGGTCTTCGGCGGACATCGGTCGCGGACCAGGGGTGGGGCCGCGCAGTATCGCAAAGCGTGCCCGCTGCCGGGATCCGGCAGCTGCGCATTCCGTCCGGGAAATGAATTTTGCGCGCGGCCATCGGGCGCCGCGCCCTTCCCTTCCCCAGGCCCCTCGGGCACGCTTGCCGGATGTCCGGCCGGCGCCGATTGAACCGTCTGCTAATCCGAAGAATGGCGAACGTGCAATGCGCACGATCGCGCCCTCCAATGACTGGAGACAGGCATGCCCACTCGCCGCACCACCGCCCCTGCAACCCCGCGCCGCAGCGCCTCCGCGAAGGCAGCGCAGGCCGACGACCGCGACGCCCGGCTGCGTCAGGTGCTCGACGCGCTGAACCTCATCAGGAACGGCGACTTCTCGGCAAAACTTCCCTCGGACTGGGACGGCGTCGAAGGCAAGCTGGCCGAGGCCTGCAACGACATCGTCCAGCTCAATCGCCGCGTCTCGGGCGAGCTGGACCGCATCGGCCAGTCCGTGGGTCGCCAGGGCAAGACCCGCCAACGCGCCAGCTTCGGGGGCCGTGCCGGCGCCTGGGAGGGCATGGAGACCTCGGTCAACACGCTGATCGACGACCTGCTCTGGCCCACGGAACGGATGACCGACGCCATCGCCGCGGTGGCCAAGGGCGATCTGTCGCAATCCATCGCTCTGGACGTTGATGGCCGACCGCTCGAGGGCGCCTTCCTGCGCTCGGCCGGCATCGTCAACAAGATGATCGAGCAGATGAGCGTATTCAGCTCCGAGGTGACCCGCGTCGCCACCGAGGTGGGTACACAGGGCAAGCTCGGCGGACAGGCCAAGGTGCGCGGCGTGTCGGGGGTGTGGAAGGACCTGACCGAATCGGTCAACTCCATGGCCTCGAACCTCACCGCCCAGGTGCGCAACATCTCCGAAGTCACCATCGCGGTGGCCAACGGCGACCTCTCGCGGAAGATCACTGTGGACGTGCGCGGAGAGATCCTGCAGCTCAAGGAGGCCATCAACACGATGGTCGACCAACTGCGCGGCTTCGCCTCCGAGGTGACCCGTGTTGCCCGCGAGGTCGGCACCGAGGGCCAGCTCGGCGGCCAGGCCATCGTGCCCGGCGTCGCCGGCACCTGGAAGGATCTGACCGACTCGGTCAATGCGATGGCCTCCAACCTCACCTCGCAGGTGCGCAACATCGCCGAGGTCACCACGGCCGTGGCGCGCGGCGACCTCTCGCGCAAGATCACCGTCGACGTGAAGGGAGAGATCCTCGAGCTGAAGGACACCATCAACACCATGGTGGACCAGCTCAACGGCTTCGGCGCCGAGGTCACCCGCGTCGCCCGCGAGGTCGGCACCGAGGGCAAGCTCGGCGGACAGGCGCAGGTCAAGGGTGTGTCAGGCGTCTGGAAGGAGCTGACCGAGAACGTCAACTCGATGGCTTCGAACCTGACCGGACAGGTGCGCAACATCGCCGCCGTCGCCACCGCCATTGCCAATGGCGACCTGTCGCGCAAGATCACCGTCGACGTGCGCGGCGAGCTGCTGGAGCTGAAAGAAACCCTCAACACCATGGTTGAACAGCTGCGCTCGTTCGCCTCCGAGGTGACCCGCGTCGCGCGTGAAGTGGGCACCGAGGGCAAGCTCGGCGGCCAGGCCAAGGTGACCGGCGTCGCCGGCACCTGGAAGGACCTCACCGACCACGTCAACTCGATGGCCACCAACCTGACCTCGCAGGTGCGCAACATCGCCGAGGTGACCACGGCGGTGGCCCGCGGCGATCTGTCGCGGAAGATCGACGTCGAGGTGCAGGGCGAGATCCTCGCCCTGAAGAACACCATCAACACCATGGTCGACCAGCTCAACGGCTTCGCCGCCGAGGTCACCCGCGTCGCCCGCGAGGTCGGCAGCGAAGGCAAGCTCGGCGGCCAGGCCCAGGTGCCCGGCGTCGCCGGCACCTGGAAGGACCTCACCGACTCGGTCAACGCCATGGCCACGAACCTCACCGGCCAGGTGCGCAACATCGCCGAGGTGACCACCGCCGTCGCGCGTGGCGACCTCTCGCGCAAGATCACCGTCGACGTGAAGGGCGAGATCCTCGAGTTGAAGGACACCATCAACACGATGGTCGACCAGCTCAACGGATTCGGCGCCGAGGTCACCCGCGTCGCCCGCGAGGTCGGCACCGAGGGCAAGCTGGGCGGCCAGGCCAACGTCAAGGGCGTGTCGGGCGTGTGGAAGGAGCTGACCGAGAACGTCAATTCGATGGCCACCAATCTGACCACCCAGGTGCGCAACATCGCCGAGGTGACCACAGCCGTCGCCCGCGGCGACCTCTCGCGCAAGATCCAGGTCGACGTGAAGGGCGAGATCCTCGAGCTGAAGAACACCATCAACACCATGGTCGACCAGCTCAACAGCTTCGCTGCCGAGGTGACCCGCATGTCGCGCGAGGTGGGCACCGACGGCAAGCTCGGTGGACAGGCCATCGTGCCCGGCGTTGCCGGCATCTGGAAGGACCTCACCGACAACGTCAACTCGATGGCGACCAACCTGACCACCCAGGTGCGCAATATCGCCGAAGTGGCCACCGCGGTGGCCCGTGGTGACCTGTCGCGCAAGATCGCGGTGGACGCCAAGGGCGAGATCCTCGAGCTGAAGAGCACCATCAACACCATGGTTGACCAGCTCAACAGCTTCGCCGCCGAGGTGACCCGCGTCGCCCGCGAGGTCGGCACCGACGGCAAGCTCGGCGGCCAGGCGACCGTACCGGGTGTTGCCGGCATCTGGAAGGACCTCACCGACAACGTCAACGTCATGGCCACCAACCTGACCAACCAGGTCCGCGGCATCGCCATGGTGGTGACCGCGGTGGCCAACGGCGACCTGCAGCAGAAGCTGACCGTGCAGGCCAAGGGCGAGATTGCCGAGCTGGCGGACACCATCAACGCGATGACCAACACCCTGGCGATCTTCGCCGACCAGGTGACCACCGTCGCCCGCGAGGTCGGCGTGGAGGGCCGTCTGGGCGGCCAGGCCCACGTGCCCGGCACGGCCGGCATCTGGAAGGACCTGACGGCCAACGTCAACCGGCTGGCCGCCAACCTCACCTCGCAGGTGCGCGCCATCGCCGAGGTCGCGACGGCGGTGACCAAGGGCGACCTCACCCGCCTCATCCAGGTCGAGGCCCGCGGCGAAGTGGCGGACCTCAAGGACAACATCAACTCGATGATCGACAACCTGCGCGCGACCACCGAACGCAACCGCGAGCAGGACTGGCTGAAAACCAACCTGGCCAAGTTCTCCAGCACCATGCAGGGCCAGCGCGACCTGATCACGCTGGGCAACATCCTGCTCTCCGAGCTGGCCCCGGTTGTAAGCGCCGAGCAGGGTGTCATCTACGTGGTCGAACCCGCCGATGAGGGTCCGCGCCTGCGCCAGCTGGCCGGCTACGCCGATGGCCTGCAGGGCGGCGCGAGGCGCGAGTTTCGTCTGGGCGAAGGCCTGGTTGGCCAGTGCGCCGCCGAGCGCCGCCGTCTACTGGTCGAGGACCTGGGCGACGACTCGATCCAGATCGGCTCCGGCTTGTTCAATGCCCGCCCGCGCAGCGTGATCGTGCTGCCGGTGCTGTTCGAGGACCAGGTCAAGGCGGTGATCGAACTTGCCAGCCTGCGCGAGTTCACCGAATCGCATCGTGCCTTCCTCGAGCAGCTCAGCGGCTCGATCGGCATCGTCCTCAATACCATCGAGGCGACGATGCGCACCGAGAGCCTGCTGGCCCAGTCCCAGAAGCTCGCTTCCGAACTGCAGACGCAGCAGCGCGAGCTGCAGCAGACCAATGAGGAGATGGCGCTCAAGGCCAAGCTGCTCGCCGAGCGCAACGTCGAGGTCGAGCGCAAGAACCAGGAGATCGAGCAGGCCCGCCGCGCACTCGAGGAAAAGGCCGCCGAACTGGCCCTTACCTCGCGCTACAAGTCCGAGTTCCTGGCCAACATGTCGCACGAGCTGCGCACGCCGCTGAACAGCATCCTGATCCTCGGCCAGCAGCTCGCCGACAACGTCGAGGACAACCTCACGCCGCGCCAGGTCGAGTTCGCCAAGACGATCCACGGCGCCGGCACCGACCTGCTGAACCTGATCAGCGACATCCTCGACCTGTCGAAGATCGAGTCCGGCACGGTCACCGTCGAGAACGAGGAGATCTCATTCGGCCAAATCCGCGACACCGTCGAGCGCAACTTCCGCCACGAGGCCGAGCGGCGCAACCTTGAGTTCAGCGTGGACATCGACCCCTCGCTGGGGCGTCCGCTCACCACCGACCCCAAGCGACTGCTGCAGATCCTGAAAAACCTGCTCTCCAACGCCTTCAAGTTCACCGAGCAGGGCAGCGTGCGACTGCAGGCGCGAAAGGTGCAGGACGGCTGGAGCGAGGGCCATCCGGTGCTGTCGCAGGCCAGCGACGTGGTCGCCCTGACCGTCAGCGACACCGGCATCGGCATTTCCCCGGACAAGCAGCGGATCATCTTCGAGGCCTTCCAGCAGGCCGATGCCGGCACTGCCCGCAAGTTCGGCGGCACCGGCCTGGGCCTGGCCATCAGCCGGGAGCTGGCGAGCCTGCTGGGCGGCGAGATCCGCCTGCGCAGCGCCCCCGGCGAGGGCAGCATGTTCACCCTGTACCTGCCGCTCGACGCCGCCACGGGAGGCAGCGTCCGCCGCCGCCCCGCGCCGGATGCATCGACCACAGGCCGCGCCCTCCAGGCCACCGCAACGGCCGTCAGCACGTCGGACAGCATCGAGGATGACCGCGAACTCATCCAGGCCGGCGAGCCGGTGCTGCTGATCGTGGAGGACGACGCACGCTACGCGAGAGTGCTGCTCGATCTCGCCCGCTCGCGCGGGTTCCGTGGCGTCGTGGCCATGTCCGGCGCCGAGGCACTCAAGCTGGCGCGGGACCTCACTCCCAGTGCGATCTCCCTCGACATATTCCTGCCCGACATGCTCGGTTGGACGGTGCTGGCGCGACTCAAGCAGGATCCGGCCACCCGTCATATTCCGGTGCAGATCGTCACCATCGAGGAGGAGCGGCAGCAGGGCATGGAGCGCGGCGCCTTCTCCTTCCTGCCAAAGCCGACCACCACGGAAACGATCGAGGCGGCGCTGGACCGCATCAAGCGCTTCGCCGAACCCCAGGTGCGACGGCTGCTGGTCATCGAGGACAACGAGGCCGAACGAATCAGCATCGATGCCCTGATCGGCCACGAGGACGTCGAGATCGTGCCGGTGGGCACCGGCGCGGAGGCGCTGAGGAAACTGCGCGAGGAGAAGTTCGACTGCGCGGTGCTCGACCTCAGCCTTCCCGACATGAGCGGCTTCGAGCTGCTGGAAAAGGTGGAAGCCGAGGAGCGCCTGCGCCAGCTGCCGATCGTGGTCTTCACCGGCCGCGAACTGGGCGCCGAGGAGGAGAAGGCCCTCGGAAGGGTCGCGAAGAGCATCGTGCTCAAAGGGGCGCAGTCGCCCGAGCGGCTGCTCGACGAAACAGCCCTGTTCCTGCACCGGGTGGTCGACCGGCTGCCGACCCGGCAACGGCAGATGCTGGAGCGCCTGTACTCCTCCAACGAGGCGCTCGACGGGCGCTGCGTGATGGTCGTCGACGACGACATCCGCAACATCTTCGCCCTCAGCAGCATCCTCGAGCGGCAGGGCATGAAGGTGCTCACGGCTTCGAACGGCCAGGAGGCCATCGACCGGCTGGGCGAGACGCCCGAGATCGCGCTGATCCTGATGGACATCATGATGCCGGACATGGACGGCTACCAGACCATGCGCGAGATCCGCCGCGACAGCCGCTTCCGCTCGTTGCCGATCATCGCGCTCACCGCGAAGGCGATGAAGGGCGACCGCGAGAAGTGCCTCGAGGCCGGGGCTTCCGATTACATCGCCAAGCCCGTCCACACTGACCAGCTGCTGGCCATGCTGCGCCAGTGGATGCATCGCTGAGCGAAGACCGGAGGCCGGCCGTGGTCAATATCCTGCTCGTCGACGATCAGCCCTCGCGGCTGCTTAGCTACGAGGCGGTGCTCGCCGAACTGGGCGAGAACCTGGTCCGTGCCGGCTCAGGCCGTGAAGCCCTCGCCCGGCTGATGGAGATGGAGTTCGCGGTCATCCTGCTCGACGTCAACATGCCCGATCTCGATGGCTTCGAAACGGCGAGCATGATCCACCAGCACCCGCGGCACGAGAAGACGCCCATCATCTTCGTCACCGCGGTGCACATCACCGACCTTGATCGATTGCGCGGCTACCATCTGGGTGCCGTCGACTACGTCTTCGTACCCGTGGTGCCGGAGATCCTGCGCAGCAAGGTCTCGGTGCTCTGCGAGCTCTATCGCCAGCGCCGCGAGCTGGAGCGCCTGAATCGGAGCCTTGAGAAAACCAATGCGGATCTTGCCGACGCCAATGCCGCCCTGCAGGCGGAAAAGGCGAACGAGCTGCATGCCCTGAACCAGGTGCTGGAGCGGACCAACCGCGAACTGGCCGGCACCAACGCCACCCTGCAGGCGGAGATCGCCGAGCGACGCCGTGCCGAAGAGCGCCTTCGCGACGCCGACCGGCGCAAGGACGAGTTCCTCGCCACCCTGGCCCACGAGTTGCGCAATCCGCTGGCGCCGATCCGCAACGCCCTGCAGCTGCTGCGCACCGGCAGTCCCGAGGTCACGGGTGGCGCGCTGACCGTCATGGAGCGCCAGCTGCGGCAGCTGGTGCGACTCATCGACGACCTGCTCGACGTCGCTCGCATCACCCGCGGAAAGCTGGAGATGCGCAAGCGACAGATCGTGCTGCGAACGGTACTCGACGACGCCATTGCCGCGGTGCGACCGGTGATCGACGACGCGCGGCAGACGCTGGAGGCCGATCTGGAGGCGGCCGACGTGGAAGTGGACGCCGATCCCGAACGACTGACCCAGGTCTTCGCCAACCTGCTCAACAACGCCTGCAAGTACAGCCCGCCCGAGGCCCGGCTGTCGATCAGCGCCCGCTGCGAGGACGGCCGTGCCGTGGTCCTGGTCCGCGATGAGGGAATCGGCATCCCGGCCCCGCAGCTTGAGCAGATCTTCGACCTGTTCGTGCAGGCCGACACCTCGCTGGAACGCGCCCGGGGTGGGCTTGGCATCGGCCTCACGCTGGTCCGCCAGCTGGTCCACATGCACGGCGGCAGCGTGGCCGCCGAAAGCGCCGGTGGCGGATTGGGCAGCACCTTCACCGTGCAGCTGCCGCTCTCCGCCGCCCGGCCCATCGGGGACACCAGGTCCGGGGAAGCGATCCCGGCGGCGCAGTCGAGCGCGATGCCCAGCGCGCGTCGCCGGGTCATGGTGATCGACGACAACCGCGATGCTGCCGACAGCCTGTCGATGGCGCTGCGCCTGTCCTCGCACGAGGTCCGCGTGGTCTATGACCCGCTCAAGGCCAGGGAGGCCTGTGCCCTGTTCCGCCCGGAGATCGTTTTCATGGACGTGGGCATGCCGGGAATGAACGGCTACGACCTGGTCCGGCTGCTGCGTGGCGAGCCCTGGGCCGAACGCGCGCTTATCATCGCCCTGACCGGCTGGGGCCAGGAGACGGATCGACAGCGCTCGCGTGAGGCAGGCTTCGATCACCACCTCGTGAAGCCGGCCGACTTCGAGGAGATCGAGATGCTGTGCAATGCGGAACGCCGCGAGGGCGGCGGGGTAGCGTCGGGAGTGGCGCATGGCTGAACCCAAGAACACCCCCTGGGACCCGCGCTGGCTGAGCCGGCTGAGCCACGACCTGCGCAACGAGCTGGTGCCGCTGCGCACCGCGACGGATCTGCTCGGCCGGGGCCGCCTCGATCCCGAGGGCCAGCGCGAGATGGTCGGCATGATCGATCGCCAGACCCGCCGCCTGGTACGGATGCTTGAGGATCTTTCCGAGTACGGGCATGCGCTCGCCCACCACACATCCCCGCGTCGGGAGCGCCACGAGCTGGCCCTGATCATCGACAACGCCCTGGGCCAGGTGGAGGGCGCGGCGCGCGCGGCGGGTCACGATCTTGCCGCCGAGCTTCCGGACGACCCGCTTGAGGTCGACGGCGACGCCAACCGTCTCACCACCCTGCTCCGCCGCCTCCTCGACAATGCCTTGCGCTTTACCCCGGCCGGCGGCCGGATCCGCCTGAGATTGCGCCGCGAGGGCGACCAGGCCGTGCTGACCGTAGCGGACTCGGGACCGGGCATTCCGGAACCTGAACGTGAGGCGGCCTTTGGCCCGCCCCTCGAGCAACGCGACGCCACCGGACTGGGCCTCAGCCTGACTCTCGCCCGCCGCTGCGCCGAGGACCACGGCGGCAGCCTGCGCGCCGAGCAGGACCCCGATCTGGGCGGCGCCGCCCTGATCCTCACCCTGCCCCTGGCCTGAGGGCTCCGAAGCCGGCGCGCCCTCCGGGCCCAAAGCGGACGTTCGCCACCGCCCCGATCGGGCGGGCTCTTCGTAGGAGCGGACATGGCCGCGACAGCGGAGATTCGCTCTGGCCGCGGTCTGTGGTGAATACGCCGCGCCGCGGTCGCGCCCATGTGCGCTCCTACAGTCGGGCTTCGTCGGGCGTTGGCGAAGACGCATAGGGTGCGTCTTGGACGCACCGATTCGGGCGTTCGGACGGTATGCCCGGTGCGGCAAGCCGCACCCTATGAATGTCTGCTTCGCGCCCGAACCAGACCCTTCGCCGTGGCCGGGAATCCCTGACGCGTAGCGACCCAGTGGCGGAGAGGGGTGAGAGGGCTCGCTTGCGAACCACAGGTTCGCGAGCCATCGAACGCCATCGCGCATGCAGGCGCGATGGCCGGGCCGACCTCGGAGCCGTCGTAGATGGCGGAGAGGGGTGAGAGGGCTCGCTTGCGAACCACAGGTTCGCGAGCCATCGAACGCCATCGCGCATGCAGGCGCGATGGCCGGGCCGACCTCGGAGCCGTCGTAGATGGCGGAGAGGGGTGAGAGGGCTCGCTTGCGAACCACAGGTTCGCGAGCCATCGAACGCCATCGCGCATGCAGGCGCGATGGCCGGGCCGACCTTGTAGCCATCGTAGATGGCGGAGAGGGAGGGATTCGAACCCTCGATACGCTGAAAGCGTATACCGGATTTCGAGTCCGGCGCATTCGACCACTCTGCCACCTCTCCGCAGAGGCTGGCGCCTGAAGACAGGGCGCCGGAACTTCGCCGGCCGGCGGTCAGGGCGGGGGGCGAAGGCGGCGGATCATACGCAGGCCGCCTTCGCTGGGCAAGCCCCTTCGACTCAGGGCGCCGCCGCGCCGCTCCGCGGCATGAAGAAGAAATCGCCGGTGATGTGGCCCGCAAACTGGATCGGCGCGTAGACCGGTGACTGGGTCAGCGGCGCATCGAGCGAGGTCAGGGCAAGGGTCGAGGTGATCTCGCGGTACAGGGCCTGGCCTTCGAGCAGGCGGTTGTTGTCCTCCAGCACGTTGAGGAAGGCACGGGCGAAGTAGGAATGCTTGCCGGTGCCCACATCCGGAACCGGCTGCAGGCCGCCGGAGGTCAGCGCTATGCGTGCGCGGCCGTCGTTCATGGTCTTGACCCATTCGCCCCAGTCGCTGCCGCGATCACCGCCCCCGGCAAACAGCGGCAGGGCCGCCTCGGTCAGGGCACCGGAGTAACAGGAGTCGGCAACCACCAGCACATGCTTGGCCTCCATGGTGTCGAGGATGTCCGACACCGCACGGTTGGAGATCCAGGTGTTGCTCAAACCCGCCTGCCCGTCGACCGGGATCCAGTAGCCGGTCTTGCCATCCTCGCTGAGCTCGCCGTGACCGGCGTAGTAGACCAGCAGGTTGTCCTCGGGCTTCAGCTCCTGGCGCAGGTCGTTGAGCGCGGAGAGCATGTCGAAGCGGGACGCATTGAGCAGCAGGGTGGTCTTGTAGCCGTAGCGATCCCTGAGCAGGTTGCTGACCGCGGTGGCGTCATTGACCGCGCTCTTCAGCGAGCCGAAGACGTTGCTCTGGTAGCTGTTGTTGCCGATGACCAGGGCGTGGAAGCGGCCGAGCTTGACCCCGGCGGGCACGCCGCGCGCGCTGCCGGCGCTCGGCGCGTTCACGGGGGAGGCACCGGGCTGCGGCAGCATGGTGAACTCGATGCTGGCGAGGTCACCCGTGCGGCTGACCGCTGCGACCTGGATCAGCGAGCCCTGCTGGGCCACATCGACGCTGGCGCGGAACAGGCCGTTGTCGCCGATGATGACCGGCGTGCCGTTCACGGTGATCTCCTTCACCGCCTGCGGCGCAGAGACCTTGCCGACCAGCGGATGCCGCCCGGGCGCGCCACGCAGCATGGCCGCCGACTTGCCGCGGGTCAGGGTCAGCGGGGGATCTATGATCTCGAGCGTCGGCGCGGCAGCAAGCAGGGCGCCACCGCTGATCGAAACCTGTTGTTCCAGCGCGACGATCTGCAGCTGCTGGTTACGCAGTTCGGTCTCGCGGGAGGCCAGCTGGGTCTCCAGCAGCTTCATCAGCTCCCAGTCCTCCTGGTTGCGGTTGGCGGCCGCGGCCTCCAGCTCGGCGATGCGCGCGTCATAGGCAGCCCGCTGGGCGGCGAGCTCGGCCTGCACCCGCGACAGCTCCGACTCGAGCGAGGCGCTGCGCTGCTTCGAGCCCTCGATGGACGCAGCCAGACGCTGGCTCTGCTGCTGCAGCATCTCGGCGTCCGCGCCCTGCCCTGACTGCAGCGCGGACTCCTGCTGGGCCAGCTGCTCCTGGCGGCGCTGCAGGGCGGCCTTTTCAGCCTCGATCTCGCGGGTCAGGCGCAGCAGGTCGTCCGAGCGACTGGCCAGTTCGCGCTTCTGTGCCTCCAGCGCGGCGAAGTCGGCGCCTGTCGCCTGTCGGGCCTGGGCCAGCTGCTGCTGCAGCCTGGCCACTTCGGCCTGGGCGGCCTGGGCCGCCTGCTTTCGCGAACCCAGTTGGGATTGCAGGTCGCGCACCTGGGCGCGCAGCTGGTCGGCCTGCTGGCGCTGCTCCTCAACGGTCTGCTTGAGCGCCGAAATCTCGCTGTCCTTGGCCTCGAGCTGCACCTTGACCGCCGAGGCGAAGAGCAGCTCATCGCCGCCGGCACCGGAGGCCTCGCGATACAGGTTGAGCGCCTTCAGCTCGTCCTTGGGCACGCCAAGGCCCTGCTCGTAGAGATAGGCCAGATTGGTCTTGGCGCGGGCAAAGCCCTGTTCGGACGCCTTCTGGAACCACTGCGCGGCCATGCCGTGATCGGGCGGCGTGCCGAGCCCCTTCAGGTAGATCTCACCGACGTAGTTCTGCGCCTCGGCGCTGCCCGTGAGGGCCTGGGTCATCCAGACCTGCAGCGCGGTCTGGTAGTTGGCACGGTCGTAGGACACATACTCGCCGCCGCGGATCTCGCAGTCTGCCTGCGTCGTGCGAATCGGCCGCCGCGCCGACATGAAGGTCGCCTGAGCACCGAGTTTGCGCACCTGGCCTGGAAGCAGGCAGTCGACGATGAGCAGATCCTCTGGATTCTTGGGCCCACCGCGTGCCGCTTGACCTGCCTGTGGAGCAAGCCCGCCCAGGGCGACGAGCGCTGCCATCGAGAGTGCAACCAGAGCGCGCCTGGGCGCCGTATGAGGGCCAAGGGTCGGGGTTTTCATTGCAAGCCTCCGGAGCACAGCCACAGCGGACGACCCGAGTATACTGCCGTCAAACTGGGGTCAAGGAGTTGGGGAACATGAACCAGATACGTCGATTCGGCGACGGGCGGATGCGTCCGCGTGGAAGTGTCCTTCGGTTTGTACCCCCAGTTCCGCTGCGCCTGGCCTTCTTGCTGCTCGCCCTGTTAGCCGCCGGTGCAGCGCATGCACAGACGGCGACCCTGACCCAGAGCTTCTATTTCGGCTCAACGGGCATCCCGATTCCGGTAACCCTCGAGACTCGGGACCAGGGCGGTTCGCTCGCCGGCGGTGGCACCCTGAACTGGGACGTCTCCAGCTGCACCACGGGGCCGGTGTTCCAGCCCAGCCCGCCGCCCGTGGCGGCGGATGTAAGCGGGTCCAGCACGGCAAACCTGCTGTTCAGCGCACCCGAGACCTGCTCGATTTCGGTGACCTGGGATCCGGATGGCCCGGGCACCCAGCCGGCGCTGGCCCCCGCGGTGGCCCTGATCGATGCCGTCAATCCGCCCCTGAATGCGGCGCCGCTCACGCCGCTCAACGTGACCACCACTTCGTTCGGCGCACCCGTCTTCCAGATCCAGGTCACCGACGGCGGCATCCCGGCCCCCGGCATGTTCGTCGAGTGGGTGGTCAGCGCACCCGACGAGAGCTTCACGTTCTACGGGGATGCCTGCACGCCGAGCAGCTTTACCACCGATGCCAACGGCATCAGCACCCTCGACCTCTCATCCCTGACCCCGCCGGTCGCACTCAACCAGCTTGGCACCTGGTTTGTGGAGGCCTACGCGGAGCGCCCCGGTGAAGGCTCCTGCGGCAACGCATCGAAATCGCGTCGGGCCAAGGGTATCCCTCCAAACCTCGTGCCTTTCGGAATGACGGTGGAGGACGTCACCCTGAGCTTCCAGAATCCGCCGACCCAGATCTTCTCCGGCACGACGGGCAACCCGTTCACCGTGCTGGTGTCGGGCGCGACGAGCGGCAATCCGGTGTCGGGCGCCAGCGTGAACTTCAGCGCCAGCCCGACCGGCACCGTGGGCCCGCCGTCCGATGTGCAGACCACCGACGGATCGGGCCTGGCCACCTTCCTGGTCGATGCAGGATCGCCCGACCTGATGGGCGGCACGATCACCGCGCAGGTGACCGTGCCTCTGACGACCCCGGCGGTGCGATCGGCCAACACGATCGTCGCCGTCGTCGACCTTGACGTGATCATCTCGACCCCGGCCCCCACCACACCCACCTTCACCGACGAGCAGGCGGCCGGCTTTGCCGTGCAGACCCGCGCCGACAGCGGCAACGGTTTCGACCCGGCGGGCAATGTCCCGGTCACCTTCTCGATTCTCTCCGGCACCGCCACCTTCTTCGGCGGCGCCACCAGCGTCGTGGTCAATTCCGACGTCACCACCGGTATCGCCACCTCGCCGTCGCTGCAGATCGGCCGCGGCGCCGGCCCGGTGGTGGTCGAGGCCGACGCCGGACCGCATGGCACGCTGACCCAGAACTATGCGGTGCAGGCTTCCACCTACAGCCTCAGCCCGTCCAGCACGCCGGGCAGCCAGGACATCGACATCTCGGAGGTCGCCAATCTCGCCGTGCTGCTCGAGCGCAGCGGCAGCTCCACGCCCGTGCCGCTGCCGGCCGAGGCGATCAGCTGGCAGATCGCGCCGAGCAATGGATCGAGCATCACCCCGCCGAACCCGACCACCGACACCTCCGGCATATCGACCGTCAGCTTCGTCCCGGCGGCTACGGGCACCTATACGGTCACTGCCACCTTCAATACCGGGTTCACCACCAATCCGACCCAGAGCTTCACCGTCAATGTCAGCGCACCGGTTCTCACCCTCGACGCGGTCTCCGGTGACGGCCAGACCGGCGAACCCGGTGCCACCCTCCCCGATCCGCTGGTCGTGCAGGCCCTCGACGACGGCCTGCCGCCGGCCAGCGCCACCATCGAATGGTCGGCCACGGGCGGGGTGCAGCTGTTCAGCAGCAGCAACCCGACTCCAACTGGCCTGCTCACCGAACCGGCCGACGCTTCCGGACTTAGCGGCGTCCAGGTCATCCTGCCGGCCCAACCCGGCAGCTTCGTGGTCACCGCCACCCGGCTGATTCCGCCGCTGGCCAAGGGCGGCGCGAAAGGGGCCACGACTCCCGGCCCCAGCGTCAGCTTCACCGTGAGCTCGGGCGCCCCGGCCCGGGTGACCATCGAGGCGGTCGAGGGCAACGGCCAGACCGGCCTCGTCGGCTCCGAAGGCACTCCGCTCGGCGCCCGGGTGCTGATCGACGGCCGGCCCGCCGTAGACCGTGGCGTCTCTTGGCGGATCCAATCGGGTGATGCCCAGGTTTCCCCGAGCGTCAGCTTCACCGATGAACAGGGCATCGCGCGCACCGCCCTGCGCTTTGGTCCCAACGCTGGCCCATCAACGATCATCGCGTCCAACGCCGAGGCCGGCGAGGCCGTCTTCTCCGTCGAGGCGACGGCCAGTCCGCCGCAGATCGAGCTGATCTCGGGCGATAACCAGACCGGCGTAACGGGCGCCGTGCTGGGCGAAGACTTCGTCGTTCGCGTCTTTTCGCAGGACGGCAGTCCGCTGGCGAATGTCGACGTCGGCTGGAGCATCGTGGAAGGCGGCGGCAGCCTCGACGCCGACGTCTCGAGCACCAATGCCCAGGGCCTTGCAGGCAACCGCCTCACCCTGGGCAACCAGACGGGCAGGACCCGGGTCAGGGCCGCGCTCGGCGCCGACAGGTTTGTCGACTTCATCGCCACGGCCACCACGCCCGGCGGCACGGTCGTGCGGCTGGTGCGGGTCAGCGGGGACGGCCAGCGCGGCCTCGTCGGCACGCGGATCGACGAACCCTTGACCGTGCAACTGCTGGAAGCCGGCGTCGCTGTGCCCAACCCCCGGGTGTTCTGGGAGGTGCTCGAAGGCAATGCCACCCTCGACGGCGCGGAAAGCATCGGCAACGAGCAGGGCTTCGCCACCATGAGCCTGGTCTTCGGCGCCGGTGCGGATGCGGTCAGGATTCGAGCCCGCGCCTCCGCTGCGGCCGACCCGGTGATCTTCAATCTCCGCGGCGCGAACCCGGTTCTTTCCGGTGTCGAGGGCAACGGCCAGAGCGGCCCGCCCGGGGAGACGCTCGAGGAGTCGCTTGCGGTCAACGTCACCCAGGGAATGGAGAAGCGATTGGACGGCGTGCCCGTGCAGTGGCGCGTCCTGACAGGCGGCGGCAGCTTCGCCAGCGCACAGACCCTGAGTGACACGAACGGCCGCGCCAGCAACCAGTGGACTTTGGGCCCGGCGATCGGTGAGCAGACCGCGGTCGCCATCCTGCCCGGCGGGCAACAGGTGCCCTTCACCGCCACCGCGGTGGCGCCCCAGCTGACCGGCACGCTGTCCGTCGTATCCGGCACGCCGCAGAACCTTGCCCCGGGGACCCCGAGCGCACCACTCGTGGTCGAACTGAGGGACGGCAACGGACAGCCCATCAGCGGCGCCCTGATCGAATGGAGCGGCGACGCCCAACGCGTATCGCTGCGCGATGCCAGCCTGCGTACGGGCAACGACGGCCGCGCCAGCAATATCGCCACCGTGCTGATCCCGGGTGCGGTCAGCGTCTCCGCGCGTGTCGCCAACAGCGAGATTCCGGCAGTGACCTTCCAGCTGACCGGCGGCATCGCCCAGATCCCGGGGCTCAATCCGCAGCAGCGTGACGTCGGCACGGCGATCGACAACGCCTGCCCGGCTCTGGCCGCCATCGCCAACCGTACGCCCGAGCAGGAAGACCTCTTCCAGCGCTGTTCGGAGCTGGTCGGCAATGCCGCCGACAACCCTGGGGAGGTGCGCAACGCGCTGGATGAGCTGCCCGCGGACATCGGCCCATCGCTTGCCGGACAGGGCCTGGGCAGCGTCGATGTGCAGTTCGACAATCTCGACACCCGCCTGTTCATGATCCGCGGCGAGAAGACCGGCGCGCAGCGCAACCAGTTCAACATCGGCCTGTGGACGCCCGACGGCACCCTGCCCCTGTCCTTCCTGCCCTCCGCCCTGATGTCGGCCGGCGCGGCGGACGAGGAGGAAGCCGGGCTCGATTTCGACCGCTGGGGCTTCTTCGCTACCGGCCAGATCGGCCGCGGCGAGGTCCGCGCCGGCCAGCGCACGCCGGAGTTCGACTACGACATCGCCGGACTCACCTTCGGCGTCGACTATCGCTTCACCGACAGGCTGGTCGGCGGCGTGGCGCTGGGCTACAGCGACAACGACGCCGAGCTCTCCGACGGCGGCGGCGACGTGGCCACCAAGGGCTGGAACCTCTCGGCCTATGCCACCTGGTACTCGGACCGCGCCTGGTACGTCGACGGCACCGTGATGCTCGGCCGGCTGGACTACGACCTGCAGCGCCGCGTGCGCTACATCATCACCGCACTCGACGGCGGCCGCACGGTGGTCGATCAGGTCGGCACCAGCAAGACCGATGGCGACGCCTTCGGCACCTCGATTTCGGTCGGCCGGGACTGGCAGAAGGGCCCCTGGAGCCTCAACGGCTACCTCCGCGGTCAGTACTCGCGGGTCAAGACCGACAGCTTCGTCGAGACCATGCGCGCCGGCCAGCCGGGCGCCGGCCTTGCGCTGGCGATCGACGGCCGCACCACGGAATCGATGACCTCGGTGGTTGGCGGCCGCGCGACCTACATCCTCAGCCGTGACTGGGGCATCCTGATGCCGAACTTCTCGGTCGAGTGGGAGCACGAGTTCGAGGACGACCCCAGCCGCCTGACCGCTCGCCTGGCCTTTGACCCGACCGGAAGCGTCATCGAGCGGTTCGGCGACCCGGTGGACACCGACTATTTCAATGTCGGCGTCGGCGTCTCGGCGCTGTTCCCCGGCGGGCGCTCGGCCTATCTCTACTACGAGGAGCTGCTTGGCGCCTCGCGGCAGAGCCAGGGCCTGCTCTCGCTCGGCGTGCGCTTCGAGTTCTGATGCAGCGCAGCGGCCAGTGGAACGCGCGAGGGCCGGCTTGCACGCGTCTTGCCGCAAACGGCATGATGCGTCGCATGCCTGCCCTCGCTGCAGCATGGAGATGGCCCCCGACCGGCTGCGCGCCGGAATCGACCTCCACTTCCCCAGAAGCCAGACCCTCCTCACCGGGACCCGCGAATGATTGAGTTCGGTCACCTGAGCCACGTCGGTCTGCGTCGCGAACACAACGAGGACACCTACTACGGTGACGCCGACCTCGGTCTGTGGCTGGTGGCCGACGGCATGGGCGGTCACGAGTTCGGCGAGGTGGCGAGCGCGCTGGCCCGGGAGACCATCGTCAGCGAGGTGCGCGGGGGCCGCAGCCTGGCCGAGGCCATCCGCCTCGCCGACCAGGAAATCCTGCGTCAGTCCCAGCGCCGGGCCGAGGCCCTCCCCATGGGCACCACGATCGCCGCGGTGCTGGTCCGCGACAACCGCTTCGAGGTGGGCTGGGTCGGTGACAGTCGCGCCTACCTCTGGAACGGCGAGCTGCGCCAGGTCTCGCAGGATCATTCCTACGTGCAGGAACTGATCGAGCAGGGCGCGATCACTCCCGAGCAGGCGCGCACCCATCCGCACCGCAATGTGGTGACCCAGGCGCTGGGCGTGACCGACCCGAGCAGCCTCAAGATC
Organism: Pseudomarimonas salicorniae; assembly: GCF_023156535.1. GTDB lineage: Bacteria > Pseudomonadota > Gammaproteobacteria > Xanthomonadales > Xanthomonadaceae > Pseudomarimonas > Pseudomarimonas salicorniae. The sequence continues at coordinate 121,009 of NZ_JALNMH010000004.1, forward strand.
GAGACCATCTCCGGCGAGTTCAAGCCGGGCATGCAGCTGTTGCTGTGCAGCGATGGACTGACCGAGGAGGTCGATGACGCCCAGATCGCTCGCCTGCTGTCGCGGGATGATCTGACCGCCCAGGAATGCGTTGAACAGCTGATCATGGCCGCCCTTGATGGCGGCGGCTCGGACAACGTCACCGTGGTGCTGATCCGGCAGCGCTGAGCGCCGCCGCCGGGCGGCCGCCAACCCGGCCCCGCCGTCTCGCTATACTTCCGCCTTTGACGCCGGGTACCGACGCCACGATGAATCCGAATTTCCTCGACTTCGAACAGCCGATCGCCGAGCTGGAGGCCAAGATCTCCGAGCTGCGCCACGCCAGCCACGGTTCGGCATTCAATATCGACGAGGAGATCGGCAAGCTCCGCGAGAAGCTGAAGACACGCACCGCGGAGATCTTCCGCGCGCTGACGCCCTGGCAGGTCTCGCAGATCGCGCGCCACCCGCAGCGACCCTACACCCTCGACTACCTGAAGCTGATCGCCGAGGAGTTCGAGGAACTGGCCGGCGATCGTGCGTTCGCCGATGACCCGGCGATCGTTGGCGGCCTGGCGCGGATCGAAGGCCGCCCGGTGGTGGTGATCGGTCACCAGAAGGGCCGCGACACCAAGTCCAAGATCCGCCGCAATTTCGGCATGCCGCGTCCGGAGGGCTATCGCAAGGCCCTGCGCCTGATGAAGCTTGCCGAGCGCTTCAAGCTGCCGCTGCTGACCTTCATCGATACCCCGGGCGCCTACCCCGGCGTCGGCGCCGAGGAGCGCGGCCAGAGCGAGGCCATCGCCCGCAACCTGATCGAGATGGCCGAGCTGCGCGTGCCCGTGGTCTGCACGGTGATCGGCGAGGGCGGCTCCGGCGGCGCGCTGGCCATCGGCGTCGGCGACCGCACCCTGATGCTCGAATACAGCACCTACTCGGTCATTTCGCCCGAGGGCTGTGCCTCGATCCTGTGGAAGAGCGCCGAACGCGCCCGCGACGCCGCCGAGGCGCTGGGCCTCACGGCTCCGCGCCTGCAGGAGCTCGGCCTGATCGACCAGATCGTCAGGGAGCCGCTCGGTGGCGCCCACCGCAACGTCGAGGAGATGGCCGGCCGGCTCAAGGACGTGCTGCTATCCCAGCTCGACCAGCTCGGCGCCCTCGACGTGCAGACCCTCCTCGAGAAGCGCTACGCACGGATCCGCCAGTACGGTCGCTTCCACGAGGGCTGAGGCCCCGGTCCAGCCCGCCCTACCGGACTGCCCTTCGGCCTACCGAGCCATGCACGGGGACCGACGGCGCGACCCGGCCACGACCGAGCAACCGGGCTGACGGGCCGCGCAGGGCGTACCGGCCGAAGTTCACGGGCGATGCGCCAGTGCGAACGGTGGGCGCAAAGAAGACCTTCCACAACACCCGAATGTAGGAGCCAGCTTGCTGGCGATCGTCCCATCCGGGGCGCCTATCGCCAGCAAGCTGGCTCCTACACGCAAGGGCGCTGCCAAGTCCGGTTTGCGCCGCAAAGCAGACCTTGCCGCAGTCAAATTGTGGGAGCGTCCTTGGGCGCGACCGCAGCGCTACGCATTCACCGAGGACCGCGGCCAGAGCGGATTTCCGCGGTCGCGCCCAAGGGCACTTCCACAGTCGGGCTTCGTTGGGCGACAGCGAGCCCCATAGGGTGTGCATTGGGCGCACCGATACGGGCGTTCGGACGATACGCCCGGTGCGGCCAGCCGCACCCTATGAATGTCTGCTCTGCGCCCTTCGTTTCCTCTCACGTGTCGCCCGGGCCGCTGGAATGGCAGGCCCGGGAGGCCAGCTGGTGCCGCGCGCGGAGAGCCAGAGGGCTGGCGCGGCTCAGTCCTCGTCGGGCCAGCGGATCGCCGGCTTGGCGGCTGGGGCGCCGCGCGGCGCGGGCTGGGCGGCATAGGCCTGCCACACCGCCAGTGCCTCGCGGGTTGGGGCCACATCGTGGACGCGAAGAATGCGCGCGCCCTGCTCAGCGGCCAGAATGGCCGCGACCGCCGAACCCACCACACGCTGGTCCACCGGCAACCCGGTCACCGCGCCGATCATCGACTTCCGCGACAGGCCGGCGAGCAGCGGAACGCCCAGATCGACAAACCGGCCGAGCTGACGGAGCAGCCGATAGTTGTGATCGACGCTCTTGCCGAAGCCGAAACCGGGATCGACCAGCAGGCGTCGCTTGTCGATGCCGGCCATCTCGCAGGCAAAGATGCGCTCCGCGAGAAAGCGATGCACGTCGGCAGCGACGTCGTCGTACTGCGGATCGTCCTGCATGGTCCGCGGCGCGCCCTGCATGTGCATCAGGCAGACCGCCACCCGGCTTGCGGCGACCGCGTCCAGCGCGCCGTCGGCGCGCAGGGCGTTGACGTCATTGATCATGTGCGCGCCTGCCTCGATCGCCGCGCGCATCACCTCTGGCTTGCTGGTATCCACCGAGACCGGCACGTCGACCGCGTCGACCAGTCGCTCCAGCACCGGAATCACCCGCGCCAGCTCGGTGGCGGCGGCGACCGCCTCCGCACCGGGCCGGGTCGACTCGCCACCGATGTCGAGCAGGTCGGCGCCCTCCTCCACCAGCTTCTGCGCATGCGCCACCGCGGCCTCGACATCGGCCAGGGCCCCGCCGTCGGAAAACGAGTCCGGAGTGACGTTGACGATGCCCATGATGCGCGGGCGATCCAGCAGCAGCGGACGGCCGGCGCAGTCGAGGGTGGGCGTGGTATCGAACATGGGGTGGGAGTCGGGAGTCGGGAGTCGGGAGTCGGGAGCGGCTCAGGCTAGAGGGTGTGGTCAGCAGAGATCAAGCGCCAGCGACGGCCCCGGAAACAGCAAGGCCCGCTTGCGCGGGCCTTGAGGGTGAGCTGGCGCTTCAAGCCGCGGCGCTCAGGTCTGGGCCGCGGGCCCGCCGATCACGGGGCTGCCGGAGTCTCCGCCGCCTGGCTTGCCGGGGTCGGCCTTGGAGTCCTCATCCCAGTCCGCCGGCGGACCAGGCCGGCGACCTTCCATGATGTCGTCGATCTGCCGCGCGTCGATGGTCTCGTACTTGAGCAGCGTGTCAGCCATCACGTGCAGCTTCTCGATGTTCTCGGTCAGAATCTCACGCGATTTCTGGTAGGCGCGATCAAGGATGGAGCGCACAACCTCATCGATCTTGCGCGCGGTCTCGTCCGAGACGTTCTTGTGCTGGGTCACCGAGCGGCCAAGGAACACCTCGTCCTCCTGCTCCCCATAGGCCACCGGCCCCATCTCGTCGGACAGGCCCCACTTGGTGACCATGTTGCGCGCCATCTGGGTGGCCCGCTCGATGTCGTTGCTGGCGCCGGTGGTGACCTTGTCGACACCGAAGATCAGCTCCTCGGCGACGCGGCCACCGTACAGCGAGCACAGCATCGATTCGATCTGGGTGCGGTTGTGGCTGTACTTGTCGCCCTCGGGCAGGTACATGGTCACGCCCAGCGCGCGGCCACGCGGGATGATGGTGACCTTGTAGACCGGGTCGTGCTCGGGCACCACGCGGCCGACGATGGCGTGACCGGCCTCGTGGTAGGCGGTGAGCTTCTTCTCGTCCTCGCTCATCACCATCGAGCGCCGCTCGGCGCCCATCATGATCTTGTCCTTGGCCCGGTCGAAGTGCGTCATGCGCACTTCCTTGGCGTTCTCGCGGGCGGCGAACAGGGCGGCCTCGTTGACCAGGTTGGCGAGGTCGGCACCGGAAAAGCCCGGGCAGCCGCGCGCGATAACCGAGGGCTCGACGTTGTCGGCCAACGGCACCTTGCGCATGTGCACCTTGAGGATCTGTTCGCGGCCGCGCACGTCGGGCAGCGGCACCACCACCTGACGGTCGAAGCGGCCCGGGCGCAGCAGGGCCGGGTCGAGCACGTCCGGACGGTTGGTGGCGGCGATGACGATGATGCCCTCGCTGCCCTCGAAGCCGTCCATCTCGACCAGCAGCTGGTTCAGGGTCTGCTCGCGCTCGTCATGTCCGCCGCCAAGGCCCGCACCGCGGTGGCGGCCGACAGCGTCGATCTCGTCGATGAAGATGATGCACGGGGCGTGCTTCTTGGCCTGCTCGAACATGTCGCGCACGCGGGAAGCGCCGACGCCGACGAACATCTCGACGAAGTCCGAACCCGAGATCGAGAAGAATGGCACCTTGGCCTCACCGGCAATGGCCTTGGCCAGCAGGGTCTTGCCGGTGCCGGGCGAGCCGACCATCAGCACGCCACGCGGAATCTTGCCTCCGAGCTTCTGGAATTTGCCCGGATCGCGCAGGAACTCAACCAATTCGGAGACTTCCTGCTTGGCCTCGTCACAGCCGGCAACGTCGGCGAAGGTCACCTTGACCTGATCCTCGGCCAGCATCTTGGCCCGCGAGCGGCCGAAGCTCATCGCCCCGCGGCCACCGCCGCCGGACTGTAGCTGGCGCATGAAGAAGATGAAGATGCCGATGAAAATCAGATAGGGCAGCAGGTTGATCAGGATGTAGGTCAGCGAGGGACCGCTCGGCGGCGGCGCCTGCTCGATCTGCACCTTGTGGTTGAGCAGGTCGTTGACCAGGTAGTCGTCGCCGGGATTGATCGTGGTGAACTTGCTGCCGTCACGGCGCTCGCCGGTGATCGTGACGCGGTCCTCCTCGATGCGCACGCGCGAGACCGCGTCAGAGCGCACCTGGGCGATGAACTCGTCGTAATTGAGGCTCTGCACGCCGCCGCCGCGCGGGGCAAAGCTCTGGAAGACAGCCATCAGCACGAAGGCGATGACAATCCAGAGCAGCAGATTCTTGGCCAAGTCGTTCATCGATTACGCCTTTGCAATACAGCAGTTCAACACTTCGGTCGGGGGGTCACGCCGATTCAGGATGCCTTGCGGCCCGTCGCCAGCACGTAAACCTCGGGAGACCGTTTCCGGGATGCGCTCGGCTTCTTCACCTGCACCTTCGCATAGCGCCGGCGTAGATCAAGCAGGAACGCATCGGATCCGACACCCTGGAACATCTTGACCAGCAGGCTGCCGCCTTCAACCAGATGGCTGTCGGCAAAGTCACGGGCCAGTTCGACCAGGTACATCGCCCGCGCACGGTCGACGGCTTCCACTCCAGACATATTGGGGGCCATGTCGGACAACACAAGATCCACCTTGCGACCCTCCAGGGCGGCCTCCAGCCTCGACAGTGCTTCCTCTTCTCTGAAATCACCGTGAATGAAGGTGACCCCCGCAATGGGCGGCATCTCGAGGATATCCATGGCGATGATCCGCCCGGATTCGCCCAGCTCGCGGGCCAGGACCTGGCACCACCCGCCCGGGGCCGCACCGAGGTCGACCACGCTCATCCCCTTCTTCAGCAGGCGGTTGCGGTCGATCAGCTCTTCCAGCTTGTAGGCGGCGCGGGAGCGCAATCCCTCGGCCTGGGCCTTCTTCACGAAGGGGTCCGAGAAGTGCTCCTTGAGCCAGCGGTGGCTGCTTCTGCTGCGGGCCATGCGTCGACCGTCGATTCAAAGACGCCATGATACCCTTGCCGCCCTTCTCAGACCTGCCCGATCGGTCATGGCCCAGTCGCTATCCGCTGCCCAGAAGCGCCACCTGCGCGCGCTTGCCCACCACCTCAAGCCGGTCATCCTGATGGGCGCCAAGGGGGTGACCGAATCCCTGACCGCCGAACTTGCCCTGGCGCTTGAGCGCCACGAACTGGTCAAGGTGAAGCTGGCGGCCGATGACCGCGAGGAGCGCGACGCGGTCATCGAAGCGCTGACCTCGGCCACCGGCGCGGCCCTGGTCCAACGGATCGGCAATATCGCCGTCCTGTTCCTGCGCAACACCAAGCAGCCGCTGATTGTCCTGCCGCGGGCGCCGTGAGCCTGCAGCAGCAACTTCCGGATGGCGGGCTTCGAGTCCGCTGGGTTCGCGAAGACGGGCTCGGCGTCGGCGAGGAGTCCCTGAGCACCAGCCTGCTGCTGGAGCCCGATCGCTGGACTCCGTGGGCGCCCGTAAGCTTCGAGGAGATCGACGAGGCTGCGATCGAATCGCTTCTGGCGCTGTCCCCGGAACTGATCCTGCTGGGCACCGGGAACCGCCAGCGGTTCCTGCCGCCACGGCTGCAGGCCCGCCTTCTGGCGGCCGGAGTCGGGGTCGAGTGCATGGACAACGGAGCCGCCGCACGGACCTTCAACCTGCTGGCCGATGAAGGCCGCCGGGTTCTTGCGGCATTCCTGATCGAGACCTCGGGCTAGCCGGGCAGCTACCGCTTGGGCAACACGCCCAGCGGATCGACCGGGCGGCCGTTCCGCCGCACCTCGAAATGCAGCATGTCGCGTGAGGTGCCGGTGCGGCCGAGTTCGGCGATCTGCTGGCCGCCACGCACCGCCTCGCCTTCGTTGACCAGGCGCTTCCGATTGTGGCCGTAGGCCGAGAGCCAGGTCTCGTCATGCTTGACGATGATCAGTTCGCCGTAGCCGATCAGGCCGGAGCCCGAGTACACCACCACCCCGTCGGCAGCGGCGCGCACCGGATCCCCGCCGCGGCCGGCGAGGTTGACGCCCTGACGGGTCGGATCACCCGCCAGGTAGCGGCTGACGATCTGTCCTTCGGCCGGCCACTGCCAGCGGGGCGGACCAGCGGGCAGGCTGGGCGTGACTGACGGAGTCACCGGCGCAGGCGTGCCGGTCACCGGCGCGCTCGAAGGAGGCGCGCCCGGGGGCGGCTGTGGCCTAGCCGTGGGGGGCGGCGTAGACCCCGATGCGGGCCTTGCCGGCTGCTCGGCGACGATGGGCGCGATCACGCCGCGCGCCTCCCGCGTCGGACGAGCCGGCGCAGTCGGTTGGGCCGTCGTCCCCGCGCTCAGGCGCAGGCGCTGGCCCGGATAGATCGTGTACGGAGGACCGATGCCGTTCATCGAGGCCAGCTCGCGGTAGTCCATGCCGTGGCGGAAGGCGATGCCATACAGGGTGTCGCCGCGAACCACCTCGTAGAGCCCGGTCGGCGTGCCCCGCGGCTGCGGCCGATCGCTGGGTTCGACGCGCACAGAACGCTGCGGCGCGCAGGCGGAAAGGAGCCCGCAGAGCAGTGCCAGCAGCAGCGCACGGCCGACTGGGCTCATGGGCGACCCCACTCCCACCAGGCGAGCCCTACCACGACCAGCAGCACCACCGCCCAGCCAAGCCCCTCGATGTAGCGGCGCAACATCGGCTCCATCCTCGGCCCGCCCCAGGCCATCAGTGCGCCAACCAGGAAAAAGCGCCCGCCGCGGCCGATCAGCGATCCGAGAAGGAAGGGCAAGAAGCCGATGCCGGTGGCCCCAGAGGCGATGGTGAACACCTTGTAGGGGATCGGCGTGAACCCGGCGACGAAGACGATCCAGAACCCGTAGCGGGTGAACAGGGCCTGGATCTTTTCGAAGGTTTCGACCTTGCCCCAGGCCTCAAGCAGCGGCCAGATCAGCTCAAGGGCGAAGGCGCCCAGCAGGTAGCCAATCACGCCGCCGAGCACCGAAGCCACGGTGCATATCGCGGCAAACCTTACCCAGCGCGGCGGCGTGGCCAGGCTCATCGGCGCGAGCATCACATCGGGCGGGATCGGGAAGAACACGGACTCGGCCGCGCTCATGCCGGCGAGATAGCGCTCGGCATGCGGGTGCGCTGCCCATTGAAGGCAGCGATCATAAAGGGGGCCGAACAGGCGCATCAGCGCACTCCGCCAAGCAGGGGAACAAAACTCACGGCGCCAAGCGCCTCCGGTTGCCAGCGTCCTTCGACTTGGCGGAAGCGCAACAGCCACTGCTGCTCGGGGGGGCCGACCGGGGCCACCAGCACGCCGTCGGGCGCCAGCTGCGCGAACAGCTGCGGGTCAACCGACTCGGCAGCGGCGGTGACGATGATGGCGTCGAAGGGGGCATGCTCGGGCCAGCCGAGGCGGCCGTCGTCGTAGCGGGAGCGCAGATTCTCGATACCCAGCTTGCGGAAACGCCGGCGGGCCGTGCGCAGCAACTCGTCGATGCGCTCGACGGTGTAGACCTCTTCAACCAGGCTGGCGAGCACCGCTGCCTGATAGCCGGAACCTGTGCCGAGCTCAAGCACGCGGGTCGGCATGCCGTGCTCGATCAGGGCTTCGGTCATCCTCGCGACCACCCAGGGCTGGGAGATGGTCTGGCCAAGGCCGATCGGCAGCGCTGTGTCCTCGTAGGCACGACTGGCCAGGGCCTCGTCGATGAACAGATGGCGCGGCAGCAGGCGGATGGCCTCCAGCACACGCGGGTCGCGGATCGGTTCGACGGCGCGGCCGTTGGCAGCGCGGCCCGAGCGCAGCGAATCGACCAAGCGGTCGCGGGCGCGCTGCGAGGTCATGCCGAGACCCTGGGCGGCTGCGCCCAGCTTGAACACCGGACTCATCACGGACGGGCGAGCACCTGGCTCAGACCGGACACCCAGCTGGAGACCTTCTCCAGCGCCTGATACCGGGTGAGGTCGACATGGATCGGGGTGATCGAGATGTGCCCCATGCGCACGGCGTGGAAATCGGTACCCGGGCCGGCATCCTGCTCCTCGCCGGCGGCACCGATCCAGTACACGGTGCGGCCACGCGGATCCTGCTGGGCCACGCAGGGCTCGGCTCGGTGGCGCTGACCGAGCCGGGTGACCTCGAAGCCACGCACCTCGCTCCAGGCGCGGTCGGGCACGTTGACGTTGAGGATGGTGTTGGCCGGCAGGGGATCGACGAGCAACCGGGCCATGATCTCGCAAGCTGCGCGCGCTGCCGTCTCGAAGAACCTGCCCTGGTGATTGCCGGTCGCCAGCGACATGGCGATCGCAGGCAAGCCCAGGAAGCGTCCCTCCATCGCCGCGGCGACGGTCCCGGAATAGATCACGTCGTCGCCCATGTTGGCGAAGTTGTTGATCCCGGACACCACGATGTCGGGCTCCTCGTCCATCAGGCCGGTGAGCGCAAGATGCACGCAGTCGGTCGGCGTGCCGGACACGCTGAAGATGCCGTCACCGACCTGCTTGGTGCGCAGCGGCTGGTCGAGGGTCAGCGAGTTGCTGGCGCCGGAACGGTCGCGATCCGGGGCAACGATGGTGACCTGGTGTCCGGCGGCCCGGAGGTAGTCGCCGAGGATCCGGATACCCGGCGCGTCGACACCGTCATCGTTGCTGACAAGAACACGCATGGAAACGCCAACACTCCGCGCGCCCGGACTGCGGGCATACCGCCTTATTCTGCCACGCCGCGGTGCTGCTTCGGAGCGCCCGTCTCCGAACTGTGCGCTGGGCAAGTTGCATCACCCGCCGTGCTGCGAGATGCTGCGCCGCATCCAGCGTCCTTGGCTAATCAATGGCTGCCCTTCGCGTCATCAAGAAGTATCCCAACCGTCGTCTCTACGACACCGAGATCTCCAGCTACATCACGCTGGAAGACGTCCGCCAGCTGATCGGCGAAGGCGTCGAATTCGAGGTCCGCGACGCCCGCTCCGGTGAGGACCTGACCCGTTCGGTGCTGCTGCAGATCATCGCCGAGCATGAGGAACGCGGACAGCCGATGTTCTCGACCCGGCTGCTCAGCCAGATCATCCGCTTCTACGGTGACTCGCTGCAGGGCTTCATGGGCAGCTACCTGGAACGCAGCATGCAGCTGTTCCTCGATCAGCAGACCCAGTTCCGCAGCCAGCTCAGCAATCTTCTTGGACAGACGCCCTGGACCATGCTGAACCAGATGACCGAGCGCAATCTTGAGGCCTGGAAGCAGATGCAGGCCGGCATGCTCGGCAACCTGCGCGCTGCCGGCAAGGGCGAGACCGACAAGCCGCCGCCCAAGTCCGGACGCTGAGTCGACACCCGCCGAGCGGGTGAACCAACCAGGCTAGACGGCCGCGGCGCCGGCCTCGAATCGGCACACTACCCTGAGCCCACCGGAGGGCTCGATCTCGACATGCGCCTGGCCGCCGCGTGCGAACACGCGGTCGCGCACCGCCTGCAGGTCGGATTCGGCCCTGACCGCCTCGAGGTTCAGTGGTGAGCGGCAGAGCAGCCGGATGTCCAACTCGACCTCCGGCGGGACGCCGGCGCCCACCACCACACGCACTTCCATCAGCACCGCGTTCGAATAGCGCATGGCCAGCGCCATCAGGTGCTGGACGATGCGGTAGGCCTGCATCCGGTCCAGTTCGGCCAGGCGCCGTTCGTCACCCTCGATGGTGACCCGGGTCTCCACGCCGGCCTCGCTGAGCGCCCGGGCAGAGGGCCCACCGCGCAGCGCCTCGGCCAGCCCGCCGCTGCTCATGGCCCGTGGCTGGAGGTTCTCCAGGCAGTCGTCGGCCGCGTCCCGCAGGGCGTGGACGTGGGTGCGCAATTCGTCCAGCATCGCCATCAGCTCGGGCCGGTCGACCCGGCGCACCAGAAGCGAAAGCTGGGTGCCGAGGATGGTGATCTGCTGACTGAGCTCGCCGCGTAGATCGGCACGAATGCGCTGGCGCTCGTCCTCCTGGGCTCGAACCAGGCGCCTTCCCAGCTCGCGCATCTCGGCGGTTTGCGACTGCAGCCGCGCGTTCGCTTCGGCCAGCTCATCAAGCCCGCGCTGCATGCGCTCGCGCAGACGCCTTTCAAAGCCGACCCATGAGCCGAAGATCAGGCCGGCCACGCCGATCACCGCCAGATAGAACTGCAGTAGCGAAGCGATCTGCGGCGAGAAGTGCGCGCGTCCGGTGGCATACACCGCGGCGCTGACCAGGGCGAAGGCCAGCGCCGCCCCGCGCCAGCCGGACTGCCGGGCCAGGTAGAGCGGTGCCCCAAGGGCGAACAGGGCCACATAGGGCAAGGCCTGTGGCTGGTTCGAGGCGACCACGGCCAGGACGATACCCAGCGGCACTACGCTGTAGGCAAGGTCACGCCAGACCCGGCTCTGGCGCCAGGCGGCCCGGGGATCGCCGAACTGCACCAGCACCGGGCCGAGCAGGACCATGCCGACGAAGTCGCCGACCAACAGGCCGAACAGCGACTCGATCGTCGAGTCGCCGGCAAGGCGCCCATCGATGGCGCGCAGTGCGACCAGGTTCACCGCAGTCAGCGCCGAGGCGGCGAAGCCGACCATCAACAGCTGGGCGAATGACTGTGGGGTGCGCGGGAGTTCCTCCGCGCTCTGCCGACGCCAGAGCCAGACCGCCAGCGCATACAGCCCCCAGGGCACGCCGTTGGCCATGATCGAACCCGCCGGAGTGAAGCTTCCGCCGAAGTAGACAAGCGTTGCCGACGCTGCGATGTACTCCCCGAGCAGCAAGGCCCACCACCAGCGGACAGGCACCCTCAGCAGGGCCGCCACGCGGACGCCGACCGGCAGGAACCAGTAGTCGTTGGAGACCAGGAGGCCCAGCGCCCAGGCCACCGGGTAGAGCAGCAGGGCCGCCGCCAGCCAGCCACCCGTCAGGGCCCAGTAGCGCGGACCGCGCATCATCGTCTCCCCTGGCCCCGGCAGCCCGGACGCTCCCCTGCGCCCGATGCTGCCTCTGCGCGGCCGCGCATCACTCGCTGCGGCGACCCAGCCAGGCGTCGATAGCCGGCGGTACCTCGCGCTGGGCGCGGCCGGAGACATAGATGCCGATGTGCCCGCCCTTGAAGCTCAGCTCGGAGTAGTCATCGCTGCCGACCACCCGCGACAGCGCCCGCGACGCCGCCGGCGGAACCAGATGGTCCTGCTCGGCGAAGATGTTGAGGACCGGCATGTCGACGCGGGCGAGGTCGATCTCATGGTCGCCGATGCGCAGGCCGCCCTCGATCAGCTTGTTGCCCTGGTAGAAATCGCGGATGAACTGCCGGAAAGCCTCGCCGGCCTGATCGGGCGAGTCGAAGATCCATTTCTCCATGCGCAGGAAATTGCGCACCTCTTCCGGACGGTCGAGGATGTCGATCAGGCCAAGATACTTCTGCCCGTTGAGACGGAAGGGCTTGAGGGTCAGGTAGCACCAGTTCATCAGGTCGCCCGGTACGTTGCCGAGGCTGTCGACCATCAGGTCCACGTCGATCTCGCGGCACCAGTGCGAAAGCATGTTGTCCGGCGTGTGGAAATCGACCGGAGTCACCATGGTGACGAGGTTCCGGATCTTCTCCGGGTGCATCGCGGCGTAGCACAGAGAGAACGCGCCGCCCTGGCAGACGCCGAGCAGATTGATCGAGCCCACCCCGCAGCGCGCGCGAAGCGCTTCGACACAGCCGTCGAGCACACCGTTGAGGTAGTCGTCCAGGGTCATGAAGCGATCGGAGCCGTCTGGATAGCCCCAATCGATCAGGTAGACGTCGTGCCCCGCAGCCAGCAGCGAGCGGACGATGGAGCGGTCCTCCTGCAGGTCGACCATGTAGGGACGATTGACCAGGGCATAGCTGATCAACAGTGGCGTCCGGCGGGTCGGGCCGCGCTCGCCGATGAAGCGGTAGAGCACCGCCTTGCCGTCCTGGTGGATCGCCTCGCGAGGGGTACAGCCGTAGTCGTAGTCGCCGATCTCGGTCAGCGTCTTCAGGCCGGCGCCAAGCTTCTGCTGCATCCGTGCCGCTTCCTCGGCGATGCGCTCCGGACCGAAGTTGAGGGGGCCGAACATGGGCGTTGCTCCTTAGGAACTGCGGCGGGGGGCGGACTTCTTCGCGCCTGCCTTGCTGGCGGTGGACTTCGGCTTGCGCGCGGCCGCCTTCTTCGCGGTCGGGGCACGCTTGCGCCCCGTGCCGGTTGCCGGGGCGCTCTCACGGCGCGCCGGCTTCGCCGGCGAAGCGGAGTTTCCTCCCCGCAACGCGGCCAGCTCGGCGCGCAGCGCTCGCAGCTCGCGGGACATCTGCTGGAGCTTGCGGTGGGTACCGTCCATTTCGCTGCGCGTCGGCATGCCGAGCTGGGCGGCGTGCTGCTCGGCCTCGGCCTGCACCCGCTGACGCAGGCGCATCTGGGTGTTCACCAGCTCGCCGTAGGCACTGCGGAAGTCGGGCGACATCGCCACCTCGGCGTAGGCCTCCTCGGCGGCGTCGACCCAAAGGTCGTAGACGGCGCGCGCCGTATCGAGCTGTCGCCCTGGCTCGCTGCGTTCGACGAGCTTGTTCTCGAAGCGCTCCATGCCGCGCTGGCTGGCCTTGACCAGCAGCGCGTTGTATTCGGCCTGGGCGCGGGCATGGTCGCTGGCGGCCTGCTGCAGGGCTTGCCAATGCTGCTGGCGCTCACGGCTGTAGCCGAAGGCTGGCAGCTGGAACTGCGATTCGATGCTGCGGCGCATCGGCTCCAACAATTCCATAAGGTCCTGGCCGGCCTTCTCGAAACCCCGGGCGCCCTCGCCGTTGACCGCGCGCAGCGCGTCGAGCATGGGATTGCCCTCGCCCAGCGCGCCGCGCCACATCCCGGCCAGCTTGCCGGCATCCAGCGGCTCACCAGCCCCCATCCGTCCGGCAGCCGCCTGCAGGAACTCCATGAACTGTCGCCCCTGTTCGGCCATGGACTGGGCCGCGTGGCCAGCATCGGACATCGACTCGGGCATGACCCGGCCAAAGGCCGCCGCCGGGCTGCTCCACGAGTTGGCGTCCGCACCCATGGCATCACGGGCGAGGCCGGTCCAGCTGTCCCAGAACTGCTTGCCGGCAGCGAACAGATCGCTGTCGGCGCTCGACTTGCCCGCCATTCACTACTCCTCGAGACCCGGCCGCCCGGGCGTCTCTGCACGATGTTAACAAGCAAGTCCGCGCGGCATCAGGCGACTTGGCGCGCTGGAAACGAAAAAGCGGACCGAAGTCCGCTTTTTCGCTGCAGCCGGTTGACAGGGCGAGATCAGCTCGCTGCGTCTTCCAGCACGGCCTTCATCGACAGGCGGATGCGGCCCTGCTTGTCGACTTCCAGCACCTTGACCTTGACCACATCGCCTTCCTTGAGCTTGTCCGAGACCTTCTCGACGCGCTCGTTGGAGATCTGCGACACGTGAACGAGGCCATCCTTGCCCGGCGCGATGGTCACGAAGGCGCCGAAGTCCATCAGCTTGGCGACCTTGCCTTCGTAGATCCGTCCCGGCTCGACGTCCGAGGTAATCTGCTCGATGCGTGCCTTGGCCGCTTCGGCGGCGGCGCGGTTGACCGACGCGATGACGATGGTGCCGTCGTCCTGGATGTCGATCTGCGTGCCGGTTTCCTTGGTGATGGCCTGGATGGTCGAGCCACCCTTGCCGATCACCTCGCGGATCTTGTCCGGATGGATGCGCATGGTCAGCAGGCGCGGGGCGTACTCGGACATCTCGGCGCGCGGCTGCGACAGGCCCTTGGCCATCTCGCCGAGGATGTGCAGGCGACCTTCCTTGGCCTGCTCCAGGGCGATCTTCATGATCTCCTCGGTGATGCCCTCGATCTTGATGTCCATCTGCAGGGCGGAGATGCCCTCGGAGGAACCGGCCACCTTGAAGTCCATGTCGCCGAGGTGATCCTCATCGCCCAGGATGTCGGACAGGACGACAAAGCGCTCGCCTTCCTTGACCAGGCCCATGGCGATGCCGGCCACCGGCGCCTTGACCGGCACGCCCGCGTCCATCAGCGCCAGCGAGGAGCCGCAGACCGACGCCATCGACGAGGAGCCGTTCGACTCGGTGATCTCGGAGACTACGCGAACCGTGTAGGGGAACTCTTCCATGCTCGGCATCACTGCCAGCACGCCGCGCTTGGCAAGGCGGCCGTGGCCGATCTCGCGACGCTTCGGCGCGCCGAAGCGCCCGCACTCACCGACCGAGAAGGGCGGGAAGTTGTAGTGGAACAGGAAGTTTTCCTTGTACTCACCGGCGACCGCATCGATGATCTGGCCGTCGCGCGCGGTGCCCAGGGTGACCATGACGATGGCCTGGGTCTCGCCGCGGGTGAACAGCGCGGAGCCGTGGGTGCGCGGCAGGACGCCGGCCTTGACGCTGATCGGGCGAACGGTGTTCAGCTGACGACCGTCGATGCGGACCTTGGTGTCGAGCACCGAGTCGCGCATGGTGCGGTATTCGATCTCACCGAACTCCTTGCCCAGCTCGGCGCTGCTCCAGCCTTCCGCCTCGGCCCTGGGAGCCAGCTTCTCCATCACCGACTTGCGGATGGCAGAGATGGCGTCGCGGCGCTGAAGCTTGTCGACGATCTTGAAGGCGTCGGCCAGCTGGCCGCCCACGGCTTCCTTGAGCGCGGCGATCAGCGATTCGTTCTTGACCGGAGCGGTCCACTCGCAGGTCTTGGCGCCGGCCTCGGCCACCAGTTCCTGGATGGCGTTGATCGCCTTCTGCATCTCACGGTGACCGAAGGTCACGGCGCCGAGCATCACTTCCTCGCTCAGCAGCTGCGCTTCGGACTCGACCATCAGCACCGCGTTCGCGGTACCGGCGACCACCAGCTCAAGCTTGGATTCCTTCAGCTCGGAGGCCGTCGGGTTGAGGATGTACTGGCCGTCCTTGTAGCCGACCTTGGCGGCTGCGATCGGGCCCTTGAACGGGGTGCCGGCCAGGGCCAGCGCCGCCGAGGCACCGATCATGGCCGGGATGTCGCCGTCGACTTCCGGGTTCAGCGAGATCACCTGGGCGATGATCTGGACTTCGTTCTTGTAGTCCTCCGGGAACAGCGGACGGATCGGACGGTCGATCAGGCGGGAAACCAGCGTTTCCTTTTCGGTCGGACGGCCTTCACGCTTGAAGAAGCCGCCGGGGATGCGTCCGCCGGCATAGAACTTCTCGACGTAGTCGACGGTGAGCGGGAAGAAATCCTGCCCCTCACGGCCCGACTTGGCGGCCACCGCGGTGACCAGCACCACCGTGCCGTCCACGGAGACCATGACGGCTCCGCTGGCCTGACGGGCGATCTCGCCGGTCTCGAGGGTGACAGTGTGCGATCCGTACTGGAACGACTTGGTTACTTTCGCCACGTTGTATTTGCCCTTATCTCAGTGTCTGGCCGGCGCCCGGCGGAAAGGCCGGCCCAAGGCCGGCCACGAGGGTCCGGCTCAGCGGCGCAGACCGAGACGCTCGATCAGCGTCTTGTAGCGCTCGGCATCGCTGGTCTTCAGGTAGCCGAGCAGCGAACGGCGCTGGTTGACGAGCTTGAGCAGACCGCGGCGGGAGTGATGATCCTGCTTGTGCACCTTGAAGTGCTCGGTGAGCTGCTCGATGCGCGCGGAGAGCAGGGCGACCTGCACTTCCGGGGACCCGGTGTCGTTCGGGCTGCGCTTGTATTCGTCGATGATCTTGCTGGTGTCGATGGACATGTGTGCCTCTTTGAGATGCGAAGTCGGCAGGAACTGCGGGATTACCCGCGGCACCGCCTGGCCCGCCGGTTGGAAAGAAAAACGCGTGTAAAGCTTTTCAAGTATAGCCCGGGCAGGACCGCAGTCTCAAGGAAGACCCCGCGCCCCGCTCCGGGCGTGTCGCCCGTTCACGCCTCGGGCGGGGAATTGAACAGCCGGTCCGGGTGGAGGACCGACTCGGCGTCCACCCGGCCACGACCCATGGCCCTGTCCCCGACCCAGAGGATGTACTCGCCGGGCGGCGCGTCCAGCGGCACACGCTGGCCCTGGCGCAGCCGCACGGCGCGCTCCGCATCAACGGACAACCCGGGCAGGTGGCGCAGACCCGACTCCAGCGGCAGCAGGAAGGTCGGCCGCTCGGCCGGATCGGCCGCGGCCAGCGACTCGAGGGTGTGCATAACCGGCGCCCGGAACGGCTCGACCCAGAGCCGGCGGAGGGCCGTGACGTGGGCCCCGCAGCCCAGCGCCTCGCCCAGATCGCGGACCAGGCTGCGGATATAGGTGCCACTGCCGCATTCGACCTCGAGTTCCAGCAGCTCGCCATCCAGTCGCAGCAGCTGGATGCCATGCACCTCGACCTGGCGCGGCTCCAGCTCGAAGTCCTCGCCGGCGCGAGCCCGGCGATAGGCCGGCACGCCGTCGCGCTTGAGTGCCGAATAGGCGGGCGGACGCTGCAGGATGGTGCCGGTCAGGGGCGGCAGCCGGGTCTCGACGTCGGCCTTGGAGAGCGCTGGCACCGGCCGCTCGAGCACCGCCTCGCCGTCTGCGTCCTCGGTGTCGGTGGTGACGCCGAGCCGCGCCTCGACCCGGTAGGCCTTGCGGGAGCCCAGCAGAAGACCGGCGATCTTGGTCGCCTCACCAAAGCAGATCGGAAGCAGTCCGGTGGCGAGCGGATCAAGTGAGCCGGTATGACCCGCCTTGGCGGCGCGGAACAGGTGCCGCGCCCGCTGCAGGGCCTGGTTGGAGCTGATCCCACGAGGCTTGTCCAGCAGCAGCAGGCCGTCGACCGGCTGCCAGGCCGGCCGGGGTGACCGCCTGCCCTTCATCGATCAGTCGTCCTGCCGCTCGGCCTTGGGCAGGTCGGCCAGCAGGGCTTCGATGCGCTCGCCCCGATCGACCGAGTCATCGTAGTGGAAGTGCAACTCGGGGACATGGCGCATGCGCAGGCTACGGCCGAGCTGGAAGCGGACCTCGCGGGCCAGCTCGCGCAGCGCCTTCAGGGCCTCCGCAGCACGCTCGCTCTCCAGCGCGGTGACGAAGACCTTGGCATGGGCAAGGTCACGCGTGACCTCGACATCGGACACGCTGACCGACGGCAGCCCGTGCTCGCGCACCGCCTGGTGCACCAGCGTGCCCAGCTCACGGCGGAGCTGGGCGGAAACGCGGTCGGTACGATGGAAGCTTTTCTGCGACGGCATGGGTGAGACTCCGAATCAGGACCGGGGGAGCGAGCGTTGCCGGGGGGAGCAGCCGCCGCTCGCGACGACCGCCCTGCCCTTCTGAGCCCTAGACCCTAGCCCCTGAGCCCTGAACACTCACAGCGTCCGCTGGACCTCGACGCGCTCGTAGCACTCGATCTGATCGCCCGGCTTCACGTCGTTGTACTGCTTGACCGCGATGCCGCACTCGGTGCCATTGCGCACTTCCTCGACGTTTTCCTTGAAGCGGCGCAGCGACTCGAGCTCGCCCTGGAAGATCACCGTGTTGTTGCGCAGCACGCGGATCGGCTTGCTGCGACGGACCACGCCCTCGACCACCATCGAACCGGCCACCGCGCCAAACTTCGAGCTGCGGAAGACGTCGCGAACCTCGGCGATGCCGATGATCTCCTCGCGCACCTCGACGCCGAGCAGACCGGATGCCACCTGCTTCACCTGGTCGATCACGTCATAGATGATCGAGAAGTAGCGCAGGTCCAGAGCGTTGGTCTCGATGACCCGGCGGGCAGCGGCGTCGGCGCGCACATTGAAGCCGATGACAACCGCCTTGGAAGCCGCGGCGAGCGTGGCGTCCGACTCGGTGATGCCACCGACGCCCGAGGCGATCACGTTGATCCGGATCTGCTCGTTGGACAGGCTGGTCAGCGCATCGCGGAGCGCCTCGACCGAGCCCTGCACGTCCGCCTTCACCACCAGGTTGAGCTGCTGCTGCTCGGCACCCTGGCCCATCTGGGCCATGATGTCCTCCATGCGGTTGCCAGCCTGCTTGACCAGCCGCGACTCGCGCTTCTTGGCCTCTCGCTGCTGCGCCACGTCCTTGGCCAGGCGCTCGTCCTCGACCACGACGAAGTCATCGCCCGCATCCGGCACGCCGGACAGGCCGAGCATGACCACCGGAATCGACGGCCCGGCGCTGTCGACCTGTTTTCCGGCCTCGTCGAACAGGGCACGCACGCGGCCGTACTGCGTGCCGCAGACCACGTAGTCGCCCTTGTTCAGGGTGCCCTGCTGGACCAGCACCGTGGCCACTGGGCCGCGGCCCTTGTCCAGCGCCGACTCGACCACCACGCCCTGGGCGCGGCCTTCGACCACGGCCTGCAGCTCCATGACCTCGGCCTGGATCGAGATCGCATCGAGCAGCGCATCCACGCCCATGCCGGTCTTCGCCGAGACGGGGACGAACTGGGTGTCGCCACCCCATTCCTCCGGCACCACCTCGAGCTTCACCAGCCCTTGTTTGACGTGCTCGGGATCGGCACCCGACTTGTCCATCTTGTTGACCGCCACAATGATCGGCACGCCGGCGGCCCGGGCATGCTGCACCGCCTCGGCGGTCTGCGGCATGACGCCGTCGTCGGCGGCGACCACGATGACCACGATGTCTGTCAGTTTTGCGCCGCGCGCGCGCATCGAGGTGAACGCGGCATGGCCGGGCGTATCGAGGAAGCTGATCACTCCGCGGTCGGTTTCTACGTGGTAGGCACCGATGTGCTGGGTGATGCCGCCGGCCTCGCCCGAGGCGACCTTGGTGCTGCGGATGTAATCCAGCAGCGAGGTCTTGCCGTGGTCGACGTGGCCCATGATGGTGACCACCGGCGGACGGGTGTGCTTCTCGCCCTCGACCTCCGCGTGGGCGATCAGCGCCTGCTCGGCGTCATCGTCGCTGGCGCGCACGGCTCGGTGGCCGAGCTCCTCAACCGCCAGGACCGCGGTGTCGTGATCGATGGCCTGGTTGATGGTTGCCATGACGCCCATCTTGAACAGCGCCTTGACCACCTCACCGCCCTTCATTGCCAGCTTCTGCGCCAGCTCGGTGACCAGGATGGAGTCCCCGATCTGCACCTCGCGGGTGACCGGAGCGGTCGGCCGGGAGAACCCGTGGGGACCGCCGGACTGCCGCGACTGCTCCTTGGCCGGGCGGCCGCGCCGCTTGCTGGCAGCGCCGCGACGGGCGGCCATGGCCTTGGACAGGTGCAGTTCGCCCTTGGCGAAGCGGCTGCTGCTGTCGTCATCGTCGCGCACGTGGACGCGCGCCGGCTTCTGGGCGCGGTGCTTGTCGTTCTCGCGGCGCGGCGGAACCGGGGGTGCCGGCGGCTCGGCACGGGCGGCCCCGGCCGCGCGCGGGGCGCTGGCAGGCTGCGCCGCGTCGGCGGCCGCGCGCAGGGCCTCCTCGGCGCGCTGGCGCTCGGCCTCTTCCTCACGCGCCTTGCGCTCGGCCTCTTCCTCGGCGCGGCGCTTGGCTTCCTCTTCCTCGCGCTTGCGGTCGGCCTCGCGCAGAGCGGCCTCCTCGGCCTCGTTGCGGCGCTGGGAGTCGGCCAGCAGGCGCTGGGCCTCCTCGCGCTCGGCGCGCTGATCATCCTGTTCCTCGACCAGCTCCCGCTTCACGTACGTGCGCTTCTGGCGCACCTCGACGGCCACCGTGGTCTTGCTCTTGCCGGCGGCGACAGTGATCTCCTGCACCTTGCGGCGCTTGAGCGTGATCTGCTTCGGCGCAGCGGCCTCGACCGGCGCATCGGACTTGCCATGCGAGCGGCGAAGGAATCCGAGAAGCTTCATCTTCTCGGTCGGCGTCACCACCTGATCCGGCCCCTCGAAGCTCATGCCGGCCTCCGCCAGCTGCTCAAGCAGCTTTTCAACCGGGGTGCCGACCAGCTTGGCGAGCGAACGTACCGTAACTTCGGACATGTGACTTCCTGTTCGGGGGCGCCCCTTGGCGCCCGAGAAAACGCGACATTCTATCCCGACCGCCTACGCGGCCCAAAAGCACAAGGCCCTATGAGGCGGCCTTCTCAAGTCGCGCGATCTCGTCGGCGCGGGCAGCGAGGATCAGCGCCGCGGCGAGCTCCTCGTCCATGCCGTCGATGTCGCTGATCTCGTCGGCGGCCAGCTCGGCGAGGTCCTCACGGCTCTGGACGCCGCGGGCGGCGAGCGCGTAGGCGATACCGTCGGTCATGCCGGGCAGGCCGAGCAGATCCTCGGTGGGTTTGTGCTCCTCGAGCTCCTCCTCGACCGCCAGCGCCTCGTTGAGCAGGGCGTCGCGGGCGCGGGCGCGGAGTTCCTCGACGATGTCCTCGTCGAAGCCTTCCACCGCCAGCAGCTCGCCGGCCGGCACGTAGGCGATTTCCTCGACCGTCGAGAAGCCCTCGGCGACCAGGATGCCGGCGATTTCCTCGTCGACTTCCAGCTTGTCCTGGAACAGCTGCCGCGCGGCGGCCTGCTCGGACTCGCTCTTCTGGGTGATCTGGTCCTGGGTCATCACGTTGAGCTGCCAGCCGGTCATCTTGCTGGCCAGGCGCACGTTCTGCCCGCCCTTACCGATCGCCTGGGCGAGCCGATCCTCGGCCACCGCGATATCCATCGAGTGACGTTCTTCGTCGACGATGATCGACTGGACCTCGGCCGGCGCCATGCCGTTGATGACGAACTGTGCCGGGTTGTCGCTCCACAGCACGATGTCGATGCGCTCGCCGTTGAGCTCGTTCGACACCGCCTGCACGCGCGAGCCGCGCATGCCGATGCAGGCGCCGATCGGATCGGTGCGGTGATCATGGGCCAGCACGGCGATCTTGGCGCGATCGCCCGGGTCACGCGCGGCGGCCTTGATCTCGACCAGGCCCTGGCCCACTTCCGGGACCTCGAGCTTGAACAGCTCGATCATGAATTCCGGTGCGGTGCGCGACATGAACAGCTGCGGCCCGCGCACTTCGGCGCGCACGTCATAAAGGTAGCCGCGGACGCGGTCGCCGGCGCGCATCACGTCGCGCGGGATGGCCTTGTCCTTGGGGATGAAGGCCTCGGCATTGCCGCCGAGATCGACATAGACATTGCCGCGCTCGACGCGCTTGACGATGCCGGTGATCAGCTCTCCGACGCGATCCTTGTAGGCATCGACGACCAGGGCGCGCTCGGCCTCGCGCACGCGCTGCACGATGACCTGCTTGGCCGCCTGGGCGGCGATGCGGCCGAACTCGGCGTTCTCGACCTGCTCCTCGACGAACTCGCCGACCTGCGCCTCGGGGTTGTCGTCGACCACGTCCATGAGGCGGATCTGCCGGTCGGGCGACTCCATCACCACGTCGTCGGCGACGATCTCCCAGCGGCGGAAGGTCTCGTAGCTGCCGTCCTTCGGGTTGATCTTCACCCGCATCAGGGTGTCCTCATCCGGGTAGCGCTTGCGAGCAGCCGAGGCCAGCGCGGCCTCCATGGCCTCGATGATCACGCTGCGGGCGACGCCTTTCTCGTTGGCGACCGCCTCAACCACCATCAACAGTTCCTTGCTCATTGCTCCAGCTCCAGCACGCCCGGGGCGCGGTGTCGTGTCATTCCTCGGGACCGGCCTCGCCAGCCGGTGTGTTCTTGCCGCGCCGCTGGCGCGGCGGCTTCTTCTCGGCCTGGTCGAACTGCGGCACCAGGCGCGCCTTCTGCACGTTGCCGACCTGCACGGTGAACTCGCCGGATTCGTCGGCGATGGTCACCGCCTCGCCCTCGACCCGGGCGATCCGGCCGTTCAGCCGCCGCCTGCCCTCGACCGGCACCAGCAGCGCCAGCTTGGCCTGCTCGCCAAGGAAACGCGCGTAGTGCGCGGCCTCGAACAGCGGGCGGTCCATGCCGGGCGAGGACACCTCGAGGTTGTAGTTGCCGGGGATCGGATCGTGGATGTCGAGCAGCGCGCTGATCTCGCGGCTGACCGTCTCGCAATCCTCGATGCCGACATGACGGCCCTCGACGTCGACGTAGATGCGCAGCAGCGACTGCGACGCGCCCGGCACGAACTCGATGCC
Source organism: Pseudomarimonas salicorniae (assembly GCF_023156535.1). GTDB lineage: Bacteria > Pseudomonadota > Gammaproteobacteria > Xanthomonadales > Xanthomonadaceae > Pseudomarimonas > Pseudomarimonas salicorniae. The sequence goes on from NZ_JALNMH010000004.1 coordinate 143,522, forward strand.
CCACAGGAACAGCCCGCCGCCCAGATCGGCGATGGCCGGACCCAGCAGGTTTCCAAGCTGTTCAACGCGGTTGCTCATCCAGTCGATCGATCCTGTGTCAAGGCACCACGGCCGCCGGGCTGCGGGCGACGGCCAAAGAAAAAGGGGCTCGCGGCCCCTTTTGAACACCCAGGTTGGCTTCCGACGCGTAGTCCGGAAAAGGAAAGAGCCTCGCGAGGAGGCTCTTCCTGAACCAAAACTGGTAGCGGGGGCAGGATTTGAACCTGCGACCTTCGGGTTATGAGCCCGACGAGCTGCCAGACTGCTCCACCCCGCAGCAGCGAGCCACGAATCATACGCAGGACACCCGAATCGCGCAAGCGCTTTGTCGAGGTCGGTTCATCCTCCGACTCCGACGCAGGCGCCGCAGCTCAGCCCAGCCGCACCGGCAGGCTGCGCACGGGCTTTCCGGTCAGGGCCAGCAGGGCATTGGCCAGCGCCGCCGCGATCGGCGGCGTGCCCGGCTCCCCCGCCCCGCCCGGGGCCTCGGCACTGTCGACCAGGTGCACCTCGATGCGTGGCATCTCGCTTTGCCTGAGCAGCGGGAAGTCGTGGAAGTTGCTCTGCTGCACGCGACCTTCAGCAAAGGTGATCTGCTGGTGAAGCGCCGCCGAAAGCCCGAAGACGATGCCCGACTCGATCTGCACCCGGGCGTGCCGCGGATTGATCACCCGGCCCATATCGGCCACCGCGGTGACCCGGTGCAGCCTGGGGCGACCGCCCTTGATCGACACCTCGGCGACCTGGGCGACGATGGTCTCGAAGCTCTTGTGGATGGCGAAGCCACGGGCATGTCCTTCTTGCAGGGGCTTGCCCCAGTCGCTGCGCGCGGCGGCCTGTTCAAGCACCGCCAGCCAGCGTGGATGTTCGGACAGCAGGCGACGGCGGTAGTCCAGCGGATCGACGCCGGCCTTGCGCGCCGCAACGTCGACCAGATGCTCCACGGCCAGCGCGGTATGCGTGTGGCCCACCGAACGCCACCACAGCACCGGCAGCACCCGCGGCGCCAGGATGCACTCGACGCGCAGGTTCGGAACCGCGTAGGGCAGGTCGATCACGCCTTCGACCACGCTGAAGTCGACGCCGTCCTTGACGCCCATCGATTCGAACGGCGTGCCCTGCATGATCGACTGCGCGACCACGCGATGCTGCCAGGTCTTTGGCAGGCCATTCTCGCCCAGCGCCAGGCGCATCCGGTGCAGCGCCCTTGGCCGGTACCAGCCGCCGCGCGTGTCGTCCTCGCGGGTGTAGACGGTCTTGACCGGCAAGCCCTCACCCTTGGCGACGTTGGCGGCTACCGCGACGAAGTCGCTGACCGGATTGGCCCTGCGGCCGAAGCCGCCGCCGAGCAGCTGCGGATGCAGCACGACCTTGTCGACGGCTACGCCCAACAGGCCGGCCGCCCGCGCGGCGTCGGCGCCGGGCATCTGGGTGCCGGTCCAGATCTCGGCCGAATCGCCCTTGTGGTGAACCGTTGCGTTCAGGGGCTCCATCGTGGCGTGCGCCAGATAGGGCACTTCCACATCCAGCTCGATCACGCCCTCCGCCCCTTCGAGCGGCCTGTCGCCGTCGCCGCGCTCGACAGCCAGCGCCCCCGGGCGGCTGGCCAGCTCGGCGTACTCACGCCCCTGGATTTCGCTGTCGAAAGCGGCGTTCGCTCCGTCGTCCCACTCCAGCCTGAGGGCATCGCGACCCTTGCGGGCGGTCCAGAAGTCCCGGGCAATCACCGCCACGCCCTCGGGCACCTGCTTGACCTTGACCACGCCGGGCACCGCCTTGGCGGCTGTCGCGTCGAACGACTTCAGCGTCGCCCCCGGCACCGGCGGCCAAGCGACCACGGCGGTGAGCATGCCGGGCAGGCGCACATCGAGCCCGAACCCGGCGCTGCCGTCGACCTTGCCCGGCGCCTCGATACGGGCCTGGCCCTTGCCGATCAGGCGGAACTCGGAGGCCGGCTTCAGCGCCACGGCGGCGGCGTCGGGCACGGGCAGCTTCGCCGCGGCGGCGGCCAGCTCGGCATAGGCCAGGCGGCGACCACTTGCGGTGTCGATCACGCTTCCGGATTCCGTACGCAGCGATTCGCGCGGCACCTCGAGCCGCTCGGCCGCGGCCTCCATCAGCATCTGCCGGGCCTGCGCGCCGGCGCGCCGCAGCGGTTCGAAGAAGCCGCGCACCGAGGTCGAGCCACCGGTGACCTGGGCATTGAAATAGGGGTGATTGAAGGCCGGGTTCACGCCGACCCGCTGGATGCGCACCTGGGACAGCTCGACGTCGAGTTCCTCTGCCAGAAGCATCGGCAGCGAGGTCAGCACCCCCTGCCCCATTTCGGCCTGGGCCACGTAGAGGACGATCTCGCCGTCCTCATTGATCTCGACGAAGGCGTTCGGCCGGAAGCCGCCCGCGACGGGCGCGTCCGCGATTGCCAGGGGCAGCAGTCCCGGCAGGTGCAGGCCGATGACCAGGGAGCCGCCACCCAGCAGCGTCGTGCCAAGGAACCTGCGCCGACCCGGCTGCACGCTCATGACTTGGCCTCCCTGATCTTGCGCGAGGCCAGCTTCACCGCCTCGCGCACCTGGCTGTAGGTGCCGCACCGACACAGGTGCGCGTCCATCGCGCTGACGATCTCCTCGTCGCTCGGGTCGGGATTGGCGGCGAGCAATGCCGCGGCGCCCATGATCTGGCCGGACTGGCAATAGCCGCACTGGGCGACGTCGGCCTCGATCCAGGCCTGCTGCACCGGGTGGCTGCGGTCGTCCGACAGACCTTCGATGGTCGCCACACGCCGCCCCGCCACCGCGGACACCGGCGTGATGCAACTGCGTGTAGAGACTCCATCCAGGTGCACGGTACAGGCCCCGCACAGGGCCATGCCGCAGCCGTACTTGGTACCGGTCATGCCGAGATGATCGCGAAGCACCCAGAGCAGCGGCGTATCGGGCGCGGCCTCGACCTCATGCTCGACGCCATTGACGGTGAGCTTCATCGGCTGGCTCCTGGCTGGCTCGTGCTGGAACCGGCAGCCTACGCCTGCTTCCCGACCCTCGCCACCTCGCGGCATGCCAGCCCGGAAAAACAAAAAGGCCGGCAGTTTCCTGCCGGCCTTCCTGCTTGTTCATTGGCGCGCCCGGAGAGATTCGAACTCCCGACCACCAAGTTCGTAGCCTGGTACTCTATCCAACTGAGCTACGGGCGCGTAGAAACCGCAATTATGGGGAGGCCGGGGAATCTCGTCAAGCCTCTTTTCGAGGTTGATTGCGTTCTGCTTTCGGGCGGGTCCCGAAGGCGGAGGTGAAGGCCGCCAATGGCGGAGAGCGGGCGGCCGGTTCGGGCGCGAACCGGACATTCATAGGGTGCGGCTTGCCGCACCGGGCGTACCGTCCGAACGCCCATGTCGGTGCGCCAAGGCAAACCCTAAAGGCCTTCGCTGACCCCCAACGGTGCCCGACTGTGGGAGTGCCCTTGGGCGCGACCGCAGCGCTCCAGATTCACCACAGACTGCGGCCAGAGCGGGTCTCCGCGGTCGCGCCCGAGGGCACTCCCACAATTTGACTGCGGTAAGGGCTGCTTCGCGGCACAAACCGGACCTGGCAGCACCGTTGCTGTAGGAGCCAGCTTGCTGGCGATCGTCCCATCCGGGACGTCTATCGCCAGCAAGCTGGCTCCTACATTCGGGTTCTGCGGAAGGTCCTCTTCGCGCCCAGAGTCGCCAGTCGGCCTCAACCCATCGAAGGCGCTCGAGCGGAGCCAGACATGAAAACGCCGCCCTGAAGGCGGCGTTTTCATGTCTGGCGGAGAGAGAGGGATTCGAACCCTCGATAGAGCTTTTGACCCTATACTCCCTTAGCAGGGGAGCCCCTTCGGCCTCTCGGGCATCTCTCCGGAACTGTTGATCCGCGCACGGATCAGGCGCGGAAGTCTAGCGGCTGGGGGGAGGCGGGTAAACCCCTGTCGTGCTCAGGCGGCTCCGTCCTCGGGCTTGCCGCTCTCGGCGGCAGCACCCTCGTCATCGCGACGGATGCGCTGATAGATCTCCTCACGATGGACGGACACGTCCTTTGGTGCGTTGATGCCGATGCGGACCTGGTTGCCCTTGACCCCGAGCACGGTGACCGTGACCTGGTCTCCGATCATCAAGGTTTCGCCTACACGTCGGGTCAATATCAGCATTTTCGCGTCTCCCTCGCGACCGGCTTGCCCGGGTGGCCCCTACCACCCCTTGTCGCCGTTCTGGCTAAGCCGGCTGTCCCTGGCGCTTGGCGCTGTGGACCTGCTTCCGATACTAGCCGAGCATCGGAGCGGGTCGCAATAAAGCATTGCAGCGCGTGATCGGCTGCCCGGGGTGCTCAGCCGGCGCGCTGGGTCACCCAGTCGGGCACCGAGGACAGCGCCGCGACCAGCGCCGGTCCGTCCTCACCACCGCCCTGCGCCATGTCCGGACGGCCGCCCCCCTTGCCGCCGATCTGTGCGGCAACATGAGAAACCAGCTCGCCTGCCTTGACCTTGCCGAGCGCGCTTCCGCTGACGCCAGCGACCAGCGAGGCCTTGCCCTCGCTCGCCGCGGCCAAAAGGATCACTGCGTCGCCGAGCTTCTGCTTGAGCACATCGACGCTCTCGCGCAGCGCCTTGGGCTCGATGCCCTCGAGCCGCGCGGCGATGACCTTGAACCCGCCGACCTCGACGGCCTGGCTGGCGAGATCGCCGGCTGCGCCGGCCGCGGCCTTGGCCTTCAGCGCGTCGAGTTCCTTGTCGAGCTTGCGCTGCCGCTCGATCAGCTGGCGCACCTTGTCGACCACGTCCGCGGCGCTGGCGCCGGTCAGACGGGCCAGCTCGGCCAGGCGCGCCTCCTCCTCGGCCACGTAGGCCAGCGCACCGTCGCCGGTGACCGCCTCGATCCGGCGCACGCCGGCCGAGATGCCGCCCTCGCTGGTGATCTTGAACAGGCCGATGTCGCCGGTGCGCGCGACATGGGTGCCGCCGCAGAGCTCGGTCGAGAAGGCGCCCATGCGCAGCACCCGCACCTGCTCGCCGTACTTCTCACCGAACAGGGCCATGGCGCCGAAGTCGAGGGCCTCCTGCATGCCCATGTGGTGGACCTCGGCCTCGACGTTGCGGCGGATCTCCTCATTGACCATGCGCTCGATGGTCTCGAGCTCCTCTCCGCTGATCGGCTGGAAATGCGAGAAGTCGAAGCGCAGTCGGTCGGGGGCGACCAGCGAGCCCTTCTGGGTGACATGCTCGCCCAGCACCCGGCGCAGCGCCGCGTGCAGCAGATGGGTGGCACTGTGATTGAGGACGATGGCCTGGCGGCGTCCAAGGTCGATGCGCGCCGACAGCTGCGCGCCGACCCGGATCTCGCCCTGCTCCAGCCTGCCGACGTGACCATGGAAGGCGGCGGAGAACTTCTGCGTGTCGGTCACGACGAAACGCAGGGACTCGCCGTCGCCCAGGTCACCGCTGTCGCCCATCTGGCCGCCGCTCTCGGCGTAGAACGGGGTGCGGTCAAGGAAAACCACGCCGCTGTCACCGGCCTCGAGACGCTCGACGGAGACGCCGTCGCGCATCAGGGCGACCACCCGGCAGGCGTCCGCTTCGTGAGCGTCGTAACCCAGGAACTGCGTCGGCGCCAGCTTCGCCACCAGCTCCGAGGGCAGATTGCCGGCGGCGGCGAACTTGCTGGCCTCGCGGGCGCGCTCGCGCTGCTTCTCCATCGCCGCCTCGAAGCCCGCCATGTCGACGGACAGGCCGCGCTCTCGGGCGATGTCGGCGGTCAGATCCACCGGGAAACCATAGGTGTCGTAGAGGCGGAAGGCGTCCTCACCGGGAATCTGCCCCTTCGACTTCTGCGCGACCTCGTTGAAGATCTTCATGCCGGAGTCGAGGGTCTCGGCAAAACGCTCCTCCTCCGCGCGCAGGGCCTTCTCGACGAACTCCTGCTTGGCGGCGAGTTCGGGATAGGCCTCGCCCATCAGCGTCACCAGCGGCGCAACCATCCTGTGGAAGAAGCCGCCACGCACGCCGAGCATCCAGCCATGACGCAGAGCGCGGCGGATGATCCGGCGCAGCACGTAGCCACGACCCTCATTGCTGGGCAGTACGCCGTCGACGATCAGGAAGCTGCAGGCGCGGATATGGTCGGCGATGACACGCAGCGACTTGTTCTCGAGGTCGGCGGTCGAGGTCAGCTCCGAGGCCGCCTTGATCAGCGCCTGGAACAGGTCGATCTCGTAGTTGCTGTGCACGTGCTGGAGCACCGCCGAGATGCGCTCGAGGCCCATGCCGGTGTCGACGCAGGGCGCCGGCAGCGGCACCAGTGTGCCGTCGGGCTGGCGGTCGAACTGCATGAACACGTTGTTCCAGATCTCGATGAAGCGGTCGCCGTCCTCATCGGGGCTGCCGGGCGGGCCGCCGGGGATGGCGGCGCCGTGGTCGTAGAAGATCTCGCTGCAGGGCCCGCAGGGGCCGGTGTCGGCCATTTGCCAGAAGTTGTCCGAGGCGTACGGCGCACCCTTGTTGTCGCCGATGCGGATGATCCGCTCGGCGGCCAGGCCGATCTCCTTGTGCCAGATGTCGAAGGCTTCGTCGTCGGTGTGGTAGATCGTCACCAGCAGCTTGTCGGCAGGGATCTTCCACACCCCGGTCAGCAGCTCCCAGGCGTAGGCGATAGCGTCCTTCTTGAAGTAATCCCCGAAGCTGAAGTTGCCGAGCATCTCGAAGAAGGTGTGATGTCGCGCGGTGTAGCCGACCGAGTCGAGGTCATTGTGCTTGCCGCCCGCGCGCAGACAGCGCTGCGAGGTCGCCGCGCGGGTATAGCTGCGCTTCTCGCCGCCGAGAAAGACATCCTTGAACTGCACCATGCCTGCGTTGGTGAAGAGCAGGGAGGGATCGTTGCCGGGCACCAGCGGACTGGAGGCGACCACGGCATGGCCCTTGGAACGGAAGAATTCGAGGAAGTCTGTACGGATCTGGGCGCTGGTCTTCATGGTCTGGCTGCAGGCTGGTCGATGGGACGCGGGAACGATAGCCCGCCGCCTACACCATGGGTGCAGACAGGGGCTCGATCAACCCGGATCCGAGGGTGACCGCAAAGAGTAGCAGTGATCGGGCCGGCCGATCATCGCCGCGCCAGGCGCGGCCCCGGTTTCGGGCGTAGCATGGACTCCGGTCCACCGGAAAAAGGCGCCGCTCATGGATCGCCCCGAACATGGGACGCCGGCCCCGCCACGGCTCGACCGCGAGCCGGAATCTGCGAGGTTTCGGCGGTGAGCCGCGAGCTTCGTCACGCGGTCTGGGTGGTCGACCGCGACCGCCGTCGCCGCCGTGGGCTGGCCCGCTGCATCGAGGCCGCTTCGGACCTGCGCTGCGTCCTGACCGTTCCCGACACCGCAAGCCTGGACGCCGCCCTGGACGCCCGGCCGGCCCCGCCGCTGCTGCTGCTGGGCTGCGGCCGCGACGGGGACCCCGGGCCGCGAGGCCTGCGCCGCGTGCAGGCGCGATGCCCGACCACCCGATTGCTGGTCATCGGCGGCAGGAAGCCCGGACCCGCGGCGGTCGCCGCGATCGAAGCCGGAGCCCGCGGCTTTCTGCTCCGGCCGGTCCAAGGCCCGCGGATCATCGAGGCCCTGCACGCCCTGCTCCGCGGCGCCGCTCCGATCGACCCGGCCCTGACCGCCTGCCTGCTCGACCGCTGGGTCAGCGGGGCGCGGGCGCAATCGGCCGTGTCTCGCTTTGGCCTCAGCCCGCGCGAGTCCGAGGTGCTGGCCCTGCTCGGTGAGGGACTCAGCGTGGAGGCGATTGCCGAGCGACTCGCGCGCTCAAGGCACACGGTGTCCAATCATCTACGGCGGGTCTACGCCAAGCTGCGCGTCCATTCCCGCGCCCAAGCCGTGGCGCGGGCCCAGCAAGGCGGCCTGCCGTGACGTCGCGCGCACCGCCGGCGCCGATGTCCTATTCGAAGCCGTTTGCACTGATCAGACTCACCGTCGCCGGCAGGGCACGCCTGAATACGTCCGCGGCGGCGTTGAGATCGTTCTCCACCAGGTTGCCCGCGGACGAATCGAAGGCCAGCACCTTGGCGTTGTAGTCGAACCGCGGGGCGTTCTGCGCCGCATCGGCCTGCGCCCCGCTGACTCCGAGCGAGAGCCTGCGGATGGCGCCGCCACCGAGCACCCTTGCGTGGATGTCGGCCACGCCATTGTTGTCGTTCGATCGCGTATCCAGATCGCTGGCCGAGGACACGAAGGTCACCACGCGGCCATCGCCCGAGAGGGCGGGCCTGCCGGACCCGCCGTTCCCGACGCTTCCCGTCGACCCCCGGCTGACCCACTCGGGGCTCCCTGTCGACGTGCCCACGGGGAGCGCGAACACTTCGTCCTGCAGCCCGGTCACTCCGGGCACCAGGGCCTCGTCGCTCTCGAAAGCCAGGTTCAGGCCCGCCCAGTCGAGGCTCGGCTTGCGGCTGCCCTGCATCCCGCAGCTCGATGCGGAGAAGCCGATCGGCTGACTGACCCGCCGACTCACGCCGGTCAGCATGTTGCGCATCATGATCGACGATGTCTGCGGCGCCGTGCAGGGGCTGGGCGCGCCCGAGAGCAGATTTTTGGCGCGGGTCTCCCAGGCCACCAGGCGACCATCCCCTGACACCACGGGCGCGCCGCTATCGCCATCGGCATTGCCCGGCGTATCGAGGCCCATGCTGGTCACCGCCTTGCAGGACACGCAGCGCAGATTGACCGTATCCGGCTCGTACTCACCGCCGGTCACCGGTGACAGCGGGATGCGGAACACGTTGGGCTGGCTGGGCTCGCCCTGCCCCGGAATCGGCAGGCCGGTGAAGACCACTGCGCCGGCGCCCGGCGCGATGACTGGCGTGGTGCCGGTGCCACCCGGGAGCGCATCACCCACGCGACGCGTGCTGCCGGTGAGCATGTTGCGCAGGAATACGCCGAAGCCGCTGCCCTTCTGCCTGAGCGCAGCCGCCTGCTTCGACTCGCCGCTCAGCTTGCCCACGCCGGCATCCGGCGCCACGAACACCACCAGCTGGCCGTCGGCCGATACCGAGGGTTCAATCGAAGCGCCATCGATCTCGCCCTCGGCGTCATCCAGGCTGACGCGGACCGTGACCGGCGGATCGGCCTGCGTATCGATGCGGAAGATGTCGCTGGCGCCGTTGCCATCCGCCTGCATGGTGAGGTTGGCGGCGGCGGACTCGAACACGATGAAGCGCCCGGCTCCGTCCGGCACCGCGGAACGGCTGTCTCCGTTGCCGGCCGGAGTCAGCGGTGCAACATCGCGCTCGGGGACATAGGCGAGCACCTGGACCGGGGACGATGCGTTGGTGGTGGTGCCGTCGCCCAGCATGCCGAAGTTGTTCTCGCCCCAGCACTGCAGGGTGCCGTCGGGAAGCTTCGCACAGCCATGATTGTGCCCGACGCCGATCGAGGAGACTCCGCTGGTCAGTCCGGACACGTCCACCGGGATGGTGCTGTTGCCGCTGCTGCCGGTACCCCCCTGAAAGCGGCTGTCGTTCAGTCCCCAACAGCGCACGCCGCCGCCGTCCAGCAGCGCGCAGCTGTGGTCGTGCCCGAGGGCGATCTGCTGCGGATCGGTGGAGAAGCCGCTCACCGTTACGGGCGTGGGCTGGGTCAGCACCGTATTGCCGTCGCCGAGCTGGCCGAACAGATTCCGACCCCAGCACTTCAATCCGCTGCCAACGAAACGCGCGCAGCTGTGGAACGCGCCGACGTCCACCTGATCGAAGCCGCTGGTCAGGCCGCTCACCAGCACCGGCGCATTGCGGTTGGTGGTGCTGTTGTCACCGACCTGCCCATTGTCGTTGCGGCCCCAGCAGAACACCGCCCCCGCGGCGATCGCGCAGGCGTGCAGGCTGTCGTGATTGCTGAGCGCGGTGACGCTGGCGCCAAGGCCGCTGACCGCCACCGGCAGCGGCTGGTCGGTGAAGTCACCATTGCCGAGCTGGCCAAAGGCGTTGTCGCCCCAGCAGTAGGCCGTATTGGACATGCCGATTACGCAGCTGCTTTCGCGCCCGGCGCTCACGCTGATCGCCGCCTCTGGCAGGCCCTGGACGGTGACCGGCGTGCGCCGGTCCTCCAGCGTGTTGTCGCCGAGCTGTCCGTTGTCATTGCGCCCCCAGCAGCGCACGCTGCCATCGTCGATCAGGGCGCAGGTGTGGCGCAGCCCGGCACTGATCGCCAGGACGCCGGACTCGAGTCCGACCACGTCGACGGCGGTCAGCTGATCCAGTTCTCCGCCATCGCCGACCTGACCCTCGAGATTGCTGCCCCAGCACTTCACCGCGCCGTCCACCGTCAGCACGCAGGTATGCTGCCAGCCGCCGGTCACCTGCATGACGCGATCGAGCGGACGCAGCGTCTGTGCGCCGGCCGTCCCCATGACGAGCGCCAGCAGGCCGAGCAGAACGAATCTGCGCCGGACCTGCACCGCATCCCGAGCGGTCACGCCCAATGGAACCCACTGCGGTTCGCGCCTGCGCGCTCCGGTTCGTTCGGTGATGGCGTCCACGTGCGCCTCGCTCTGCCGTGAACCGCGGTAATCCCACGACCGCGGCCCCGCCGGCGGCCACTGATCAGTGGTTCGAGTTCAGCGCCTTGCGACGATCAGGGCAATGACGCAAATGCGTCATGATGGGCGCGGCCTGGCAACGCCCCCTGCAGGCCGGGTTCCCGAGGCGGCTACTGCACCGCGCTGATTGCGCGGCGGGAGGTCTCGCCATCAAAGCCCCGGCGCTGAAGAAGGGCTGCCGCGCGCCGGCGGTCTGATGGGTCCTGAAGGCCCTGCGGAAAACGACGCGAGACCAGGTCAGCTGCCTGGTCCTGCCAGTCGACCTCCACGGCTTCGAGCACCTGGGAGATCAATGCATCGGGGAGCTGGTGCGTTGCCAGCTCGGCAGCGATGTAGCGCGGGCCGTAGCCGGACGCCACCCGCTGCCGGAGCAGGCTCTCGGCAAAGCGCCGCTCGTCCTGCAGACCGCTCTGCTCGAGGCGATCGAGCGCCTGGTCGACTGCCTCGGCCTCCTCGCCCCGCTGGACCAGCTTGCGGCGCAGCTCGTGCCGAGAGTGCTCGCGCCGCGACAGCAGGCCAACCGCCCGCTGCAGCGGGGTGCGCGGCGCTCTCGGCATCCCGCGCCTCAGGCCTCCTCGGCCTCGGCTTCGCTTTCCTCATTGGCGATCTGCGGGACGTAGAGCTCGCGCAGCTTGGCTTCGATCTCGGCGGCCAGCTTGGGATTGTCCTTGAGGAACTGGCGGGCGTTCTCCTTGCCCTGGCCGATGCGATCGCCGCCGCAGCTGTACCAGGCCCCCGCCTTGTCGATCAGCTTGGCATCGACGCCCATGTCGATCAGCTCACCCTCGCGGGAGATGCCTTCGCCGTAGAGGATCTCGGTGACGATCTGCTTGAACGGCGGCGCCATCTTGTTCTTGACGACCTTGATCTTGGTCTGGTTGCCGATGATCTCGTCGCCCTTCTTGATGCTGCCGATGCGGCGGATATCGAGGCGAACCGATGCGTAGAATTTCAGCGCGTTGCCGCCGGTGGTCACTTCCGGGCTCTGGCCCGGCATCATCACGCCGATCTTCATGCGCAGCTGGTTGATGAAGACCACCAGGCAGTTGCTGCGCTTGATGTTGCCGGTGAGCTTGCGCAGGGCCTGGCTCATGAGCCGGGCCTGCAGGCCGGGCAGCTGGTCACCCATCTCGCCCTCGATCTCGGCCTTCGGCGTCAGCGCGGCGACCGAGTCGACCACGACCATGTCCACCGCGTTGGAGCGGACCAGCATGTCGGCAATCTCCAGCGCCTGCTCGCCGGTATCCGGCTGGCTGACCAGAAGGTCTTCAACCTTGACACCGAGCTTCGCCGCGTAGGTCGGATCCAGCGCATGTTCGGCGTCGACGAAGGCGCAGGTGCCGCCGTTCTTCTGACACTCGGCGATGGCCTGCAGGGTCAGGGTGGTCTTGCCCGAGGACTCGGGCCCGTAGACCTCGACAACCCGTCCCTTCGGCAGGCCGCCGATGCCCAGAGCGATGTCCAGCATCAACGAGCCGGTTGGCACCACGGCGACCGCCTCGATGGCCTTGTCGCCCATGCGCATCACCGCGCCCTTGCCGAACTGTCGCTCGATCTGGGTCAGCGCCGCAGAGAGGGCGCGCTTCTTGTTGTCGTCCATGGGGAATCCTCGATGAGTTGACGCCGGGGAGGCTGACGCTGGGGCATCTCAGAAGCTGAGAGCACGCGCCGCCGTCAGGCCTGACAGTATCCCACAGGGTGCGGCGACGCCGTCGGCGTACTTCCCGTCAGGGGGTAAGACTTTTCAGTAAGCCATTGATCGCGGCGGCGACCGTCTGTCGGCGCACGGCCTCGCGGTCGCCGCCGAAGTGGAACACCTCGGCACGCGGATAACCGCCGCGTCGCTTCCAGCCGATCCAGACCGTTCCGACCGGCTTGTCGTCGGTGCCGCCGCTGGGTCCGGCGATGCCGGTGACGGCCACGGAGATGCTCGCCCCGGAGTGGACCAGCGCGCCGGAGACCATTTCCAGCACCGTCTCGCGGCTGACCGCGCCGTGCTCCATCAGGGTTTCCGGACGCACGCCCAGCAGGGCCTGCTTGGCCTCGTAGCTGTAGGCGGCCAGTCCGCAGTCGAACCAGTCGCTGCAGCCGGCGATGTCCGTCACGGTCTTGGCGATCCAGCCGCCGGTGCAACTCTCGGCGGTGACCAGCATCAGGTGCTGGGCGCGCAGGGCCTCGCCCAGGCGACCCGCCAACTCGGCGAGCTGCCCATCCGAAGGGACCGGGCTCATGGCGACAGGCGGCTCCTAGAAATCGACCCGCAGCGTAACCCAGCCGCTGCGGCGCTCCAAGGCGGGGACGCCGAGATTGCCCTCGCCCTCCCCGGCCACGCTGGTCGCGGGATACAGGGCAAGCGCGTTGCCCACATTCTTCAGCTGCAGGGCGATCGACCAGCCCGGCAGGCGGACGAAGCGGTAGCCCAGCCCGAGGTTGAGCACCGTGTTGCCATCGAGCTCGGGCGTGAAGCTGCTGCCATCCGCGTTCTCCTGCACCGGCGGGTACCAGTGCGGCCAGTCGAGCAGACTGGCATGCAGGCTCAGCGCGCCCTCGCGGCCGCCGGGCCGCCACTCGGCCTGCAGCCGGTTGACCCGCTCGGGGAAGGACCGCGCCAGCGGCGATGACTGGCGGCCCGCTACGTAGATGTTGCCCGGACCGAACTGGCCGGCCGACGAAGAAGTCACCTCGACCCGCGAGTGGCTGGCCCGGAGCGTCAGCCCCAGCTCATCCAGCCTGTACTCGGCCTCCAGCTCAAGACCCGCGTGGTGCAGCGAGCCCGGGTTGTTCTGGAAGTAGAACACCCCACCCCAGTCACCGATCACGTCGGAGCCGATCCGCGTGGCAGCCGCGACGGCTTCGGCGCGTGCGACATCGTCGGCGATGAAGTACGCGCCGACGCCGATCACGTTGCGGGTGACGTTGTAGAACAGGGTCGCCTCGACCTGCCAGTTCACCGAGGGATGCCAGCCGGCCGCCAGCTCGAGGCTGGAACTTTTCTCCGGGCTGACCGGGCGCAGGTTGCGGTTGCCGTTGGCAGCGAAGAAGGGGTTGGACTCGACCTGCCCGAAATTGGCCTCGCGCAGCAGGCCGTCGCCCTCGAAGCCGCCGCTGTAGTTGACCCCGACCGCGCCGCGGAAACCGGTCTGCCAGGACAGCCGCCAACGCCACTCGGGCGTGTTCTGGAAGAGCAGGCCGAGCCGCGGACTGACTTCGGAGCCCCAGTCGGGATGGTCGTCCCAGCGCGCGGCCAGGAACAGCTCCCAGCCCGAACCGAGATCGATGAAGTCCTCGGCGAACAGGCTCATGACCCGGGTCCGGCCGGGCAGGCTCCAGCGATTGAACCGGTTGAGCCGGGCCGGCCCTTCGTCGAGCACGGCCTGCTGCGTGTTGACCAGGAAATTGTTGCCGCGCGCATTGCGCTGGCCGGCATGCAGGCGGGTCCACTCGGCACCGAGGGCGATGCGGTGGCCGTCCAGCAGGCTGTCACTGCGGAACTGCGCGCGCAGTGCGCTGCGGCTCTCCCGATGTCCGCCGAGCACCATGCCGGGGATCAGGCTGCGCGCGGCGCCCGCTCGGGTACCGCCGTGCGAACTCAATTCGTAGTCGTCGATCTGGTGAAACAGCTCCACCTGCGCCTCTCCGCGCGCGAAGCCGTGGCGATAGCCCAGCACCAGCCCGTCCAGACGCTGCTCGACCCGTTCGCGGTCCCGGCGCCAGTTGTAGAGATCCCGGCGCTGCTGGAAGCGAAACGCACGCAGCGACCAGCGCCCGTCGTCCAGATCGAACATCAGATGACCGTAGTCGCCACGTCGCAGATGGTGGTTGCGTTCGAACACACTGAGCCCCTGCTCAACCTGCAGGCCCAACCCCTCGTTGCGATACGGCTCACCTTCGAAACGCCCGTCGCTGAGATAGAGCGAGGCGAGCCAGTCGTTCCAGCGCCAGCGATGGCGCAGCGCGGCACCGGTCCTTCCATCCTCGCCCGCCACCAGGGTGGCGTGGCTGCGGCTGCCACGGGTCACGATGTTCACCACGCCAAGCAGGGCGCCCTGCCCCAGGGTCACCGAGCCGGGGCCGCGGATGACCTCGAGGCGCTCGATGAAGGCCAGGTCGAGTCCATTGAGCACGGCATCGGGCGGCCCCCAGAACCAGTCCGCATTCAGGGACACCCCGTCGAGCAGGAGCAGCAGCTTCGAGTTGTTGTCCGGCGCAAGGCCACGCACGCCGGCAATGGTGTCGTCCTGGTCCTCGACCAGGAAGAAGCCGGGCACGTGGATCATCAGCAATTCGTTGAGCGTCCGCGCCCCGCTGTGGCGGATCTGCGCCGCGCTGATGGTGGTAACCGCGGCAGGCTGGCGGTCGGCACGCAGGCTGACCCGCGAGGCCACCGAGACATCCGTGGCCATCAGCTCTTCCAGGCTCATCCCCATGTAGTCCTGGGAGACGGCGGCATTGGCGTGGACAAGGCCCAGCGCCAGCAGCACGCACAGGATCGCGCCATGGTGCATCGGGCAGCGCCTACTGGGGATTTGCAGCCTTGGCATGCGCGTCTTCAATCCCGGATCTGGTGCTACCATCGTCCGCACTCACTCTAGCGCGTTGTGATGCCGATGCGGGAGTGTTTCGGCGTTGTGGCACGATCCGCCGAAGCGCCGGCCGATGACGTCCGGGAGTCCTGGGACACCCGCCGCGGGGAGGTGCGATGCGGTTACCGCTGCAGCTGTTGCTGGTGTCGCTGGCCCTGCTCGCGTCCGCCGCCCAGCCGGCCCTCTCCGCCTCCGAGCGTGAGGCGGCGATCCGCGCCGCATTCCTCTACCGGCTGTCGTTCTTCGTCCACTGGCCCGAGGGCGAACTGGCCGATCCGGGCGCGCCGATTTCCGTCTGCGTCGTCGCAGCGGGCGAGTCCGAAGTCTTTCGCCAGCTTGAGCTGGGCGCGCGCCGCTGGAAGATCGGCGAACGTCCGATGCGGGTCCAACTGCTGGCCGGCGGCGCAGCGCTCGAGGGCTGCCATATCGCCTATATCGAGGGCGACCTGCCCGCCGCGCGGCTTCCCGGCCAGCTGGTCGTGGTCGAATCGATGGCGCGGCTGGACGGCATTGGCGACCTGGCCCTGGTTGCGACCCGGACCGAGGACGGCGGAACCCGTCTGGGCTTCCACGCCGATCGCCAGCGCCTCGCGCGGGCCCGCTTCAGTCTGAGCTCGCAGCTGATGCAGCTGCTGAGCTTCCGCGCCGAGCGGCCGGGAGACCCCTCTTGAACGCGAGCCCCTCCGTGGAGAAGAAGCGCGTCGGCACGCCGGCCGATGCCGACGCCGGATGGTCCGCGCAGCTTGGCAGGCTGCCCTTCCACACCAAGCTGGCGGTGATCTCCACCGGCATCTGCCTGCTCTGCCTGATGGTGGCCGCGGGGGCGATGGCCGCCTTCCAGCACCAGGCACTGGCGGAACTGCTGGTTAATCGCGCCAAGACCCAGGCCGAGGTGGTGGCGGCGAACAGCGAGGCGGCACTGAGCTTCATGGACCGCGGCGCGGCCAGCCTGGTACTGGGCAATCTCGAAGCCGACCCGAGCATCGAGGAGGCCCAGCTCAGATTCCTCTCATCGTCCGGGAGCGAGGAACCGGGAGACAGCCTCGCCACCTACACGCGCGGCGGACAACCGCGTGCGCTGCCCGACTTCGCGGAAGATCGCACCCTGCGCGAGGGTGACACGCTGCACCTCCTGCAGCCGGTGATGCAGGGCGGATCACCGATCGGATTTCTCTATCTGCGGGTGTCGCTGGGCGAATTGGCGGTGCTCCGCTGGCGACTGCTCTGGCTTTCCGGGCTGCTGGTGCTGGCGGTCATCAGCCTGGCCTGGATGCTGTCCCGCCCCCTCCAGGGCATGGTGACCCGGCCGGTCACCGAGCTGTTGCATACCACCGACGCAGTGCGGGTCAGCAAGGACTACACGCTGCGCGCCCGTGTCCTCGCGAATGATGAACTGGGCCGGCTCACCCACGCCGTGAACGCCATGCTCGCCGAGGTCCAGGCGCACGATGCCGCGCGCGCCATGGTGGAGACCGAGATCCGCGACCTCAATGAACAGCTGGAGCAGAAGGTCCGCCACCGTACGCAGGACCTGCAGGCCTCCAACCTCGACCTGCAGGAGGCCCTGGCCTCCCTTCGCCAGACCCAGACGCAGCTGGTGGAATCGGAGAAGCTGGCTGCGCTCGGTGGGCTCGTCGCGGGCGTCGCCCATGAGATCAATACCCCGATCGGGGTCTGCGTGACGGTTGCCTCCCACCTCGAGGAATCCGTGCTCCGCATGCAGCGCGCCTACCGCGAGGGGATCCGCCGCAGCGAGCTGGAAGCCTTCCTCGAGGAAAGCCACCAGGCGGCCGAGATCATCAATGGCAACCTGCGTCGCGCGGCGGATCTGGTTCGCAGCTTCAAGCAGGTGGCGGTCGATCAGGGCAGCGAGGAGAGAAGGCAGTTCGAGGCCGCCAACTACCTCGCCGAGGTACTGCGCTCGGTCGGTCCGGAGCTGAGGAGGCAACGCATCGCCGTCGAACTCGACTGCCCACCGGGGATCCTGCTCGACTCCTATCCCGGCGTGCTCGCCCAGATCGTGACCAATCTCGCGATCAACTCCCGCCAGCACGCCTTCGATGGAACCAGCGACGCACCGCGGATCCAGGTCCGGGGGCGTCTGGAAGACGGACAGTTCGTGATGCACTTCGAGGACAACGGCCGGGGCATGACCGAGGAGGTGCGCCAGCACATCTTCGAGCCCTTCTTTACCACGCGCCGCGGCAGCGGCGGCAGCGGCCTCGGCCTGCACATCGTCTACAACCAGGTCACCAAGCAGCTGCGCGGACAGATCAGCTGCGACAGTGAGCCGGGCGTGGGCACCCGGTTCGTGCTGCGTATGCCGAGGGTTACGCCGGGCCGGCCCGAAGCGCCGCCCCCCGACATGAACCTGTCTCAAGGGGGGGCGCCCCAGGGCTGACATCCGGGCCGGCGCGGAGGCTTGTTGCGCCCCTGCGGCTCAGTGCACCGTCGGCTTGGCGTCCGGCGGACGCACCAGGGTGCGCTGCATCAGGCGGTCAAGCCGGGGCGTCCAGTCGGGGCCGGTCAGCGGGCCATCCAGCACGAAGACCGCGATGTCGTGCCCCGGCACCTCGACCTCGGCCTGTCCCTCGGCAAGGTCCGCGCCGCCCAGTGCAGCGCGCCAGCGACCCGTGGGCAGCCCCGGGGGCAGCCCCACGCGGGCCGGCGCCTCGCCCTTGTTCAGCAGCACCAGGGCGGTCTGGGTGATCTCTCCGGTCTGCAGCACGCGCAGGAAGGACGCCGTGTGCCCGGCAAACGAGAGGTTCAGCTGCAGGCCGCGCTGCAGGGCGGGCGTCTTCTCGCGCAGCCGGGCGACGCGCGACAGCCGCTCGCGGATGACATGCCCGCGGGCCGCCTCGATGCCCTCGACGCCGAAGTAGGCGCGATTGCCGGCGTGCTCGCCCCGGCCACGCATGAAGCCCATCTCCGAGCCGTAGTAGACGACCGGAATCCCGCGGGCGGTGAACAGCCAGTTGTGGGCATCGATGAATCCCTCATCGCTGGCCTGCATCCGCGGCATGTCGTGGTTGTCATAGAAGATCACCAGGTCATAGGGGTTCTGATAGGGCCCGGTTTCCAGATGCAGGGCCGGCAGCAGCTCGGCGAAGTCGCTGTCGGTGCGGCTGAAGACCTTGTCCATCGCCTCCTTCAGCGGGAAATCGAGCATGCTGATCGAGCCGTTCTCGGGCCAGGTGAACGGGGCGATGTTCTTCGCCTCGTAGTCAAAGGCCTCACCGAACAGGAACAGGCCCGGCCGCCGTTCCCTCAGCCGCTCCGCGACGAGCTTCCAGAACGCCAGCGGCTGGTGCCGGATGGTGTCGATGCGCAGCGCATGCGCACCCTGGTCGAGCCAGTCGAGATAGGCCGAGACCAGGTATTCGACCACGTCCGGGTTGTCCGGATTGAGGTCGGACAGCTGGGCCAGTTCGGCCTTGGTGTTGTAGAAGGCGTGCAGCGGATTGTTCTGCGGATCCAGCTGCTCGGGCGGCAGGTTCTGGTGGTCGGCGAGCAGGCTGCCGTCGGCGGCGAAGAGCTGGCCGAACTGCGGCTGCGCCTCGGGCATGCTCCAGGCCGGCGAGCCGTGGTTGCCGACGATATCGAGTACGGTCTTCAGCCCCTTGTCGCGAAGCCCGGCGGTCAGTTCGGCAAAGCCCAGCCCCGGGCTTGGAAGGTGTTCATCGACGCGATGGAAGTTGATCGCCCAGTAGCCGTGGTAGCCGCTCTTTCCGCGGTCGGAAAGAAACGAGGTGCAGCTGATCTCGTCGCCGCCGGTAAAGGCCTGGTCCGGATTGTCGACGATGGGCGTGATCCACAGCGAGGTGAAGCCCATCTCGCGGATGTAGTCGGCCTGATCAAGCAGGCCGCGGAAATCGCCGCCGAGGTAACCGATGTTGCCGGCCACACCGTCGCAGGGCTCGAGCGGGATGTCGAAGGTGGGATGGGCCCCGCCCTGCTCGCGCTGGTCATTGCCGGGATCGCCATTGACGAAGCGGTCGGTGAGCACGAAGTACAGCGCCTCCGCGGCAAACGGCTCGAGCGTGCCGTAGTAGCGAGCCGGCTTCTCCGCGACGCTGCCGGCCGGGGGCTGAGCATCCTGGCAGCCGGCAAGAAGCCCCAGCAGGGCCAGGCTCAGGATCTTCTTCATGGTCTCCCCCGGATCAGTGCGCAGCGGCCATTGCCGGGGCGCGGACGGTACGCGGCTCGTCCACCCGCGACAGGCAGGCGGCGCCGACCAGCAGGCTGGCGCCGCTGATCATCAGCGCGGCGATCGGCTGGGTGTCGAACAGGCCCCGCAGCGTCGGCCCCAGCAAGGTGGCGGCGACGATCTGCGGGATCACGATGAACATGTTGAAGATGCCCATGTAGACGCCCATGCGCCGAGGGTCGACGGCACTGGCCAGCAGGGCGTAGGGCATCGAGAGGATGCTCGCCCAGGCCACACCGACCAGGGCGAACGAGCCGATCAGGTAGACCGGCGCCGGCACGAAGTACATGGACAGAAAGCCCAGCCCGCCCAGCGTCAGTGAAACAAAGTGGACAAGGCGCCGGTTCACCACCCGGCGGGCGGCGTAGAAGCTCAGCAGCAAGGCCACCGCCATGGAGGACAGGCCGTAGTAACCCATGTACGAACCCACCAGGTCGGCGGCGTTCTGGAAGGCCTGGTTGGCGCCAGTGAACGCCTCGGCCTGGGCCGCCACCGCCATGTCGAAGGCGGCCGGGTCGGGGGCAGGAGCGCCGAACACGTGATCGGTCAGGGCCGGCGTCGCCATGCTCCACATGCTGAAGAAGGCCAGCCAGCTGAAGAACTGCACCACGCCGATATTGAACATCTGCCGCGGCATGTGGCGCACCAGGTGGAGGATGTCGCGGACCAGCGAGCCGTCGCGGCGCTCTTCCTCGAAACGGGCCATGTCCTCGGGCGGGGATTCCGGGGTGGTGACCACGGTCACCAGGATGCTGAGCAGGAACACCGCGGCGCCGATGGCGAAGGCGATCTTCACCGAGTCCGGCACCACGCCCGGCGCAGCCACATTCGACACGCCGAGCTGGTTGACCATCCACGGCAGATTGCTGGCCACCCAGGTGCCGATGCCGATGATCAGGGTCTGCACGACGAAGCCGTAGGAGCGCTGCTCGTCGGGAAGCTTGTCGGCGACCAGGGCGCGGAACGGCTCCATGCTGATATTGATCGACGCGTCCAGTACCCAGAGCATGCCGGCCGCCACCCACAGGGTCGGCGAGTGGGGCATGAACAGCAGGGCGATCGAGCTGAGAATGGCGCCGATCAGGAAGAACGGGCGACGCCGACCCAGGATCGGATGCCAGGTGCGATCGGACAGATAGCCGATCACCGGCTGCACCAGCAGACCGGTCAGCGGCGCGGCGATCCACAGCAGGGGAAGTGCGTCCTTCTCGGCGCCGAGGGTCTGGAAGATCCGCGACATGAAGCCGCCCTGCAGGGCGAAGCCGAACTGGATGCCGAGAAAGCCGAACGACATGTTCCAGATCTGCCAGAACGACAGGTGCTGCTTTCCGGCCATCGCGTCCCTCCCAGAACGGTTCCCGCCCGCGGGCCCGCCCCGCGAAAGGCCGAGATTAACCCGCGTTTGGCCCGCTTGAGTGCGCCGCGCCCGCGGCAGGCATTGAATACGTATTCAATGCCGCTTCCGTCCGCCGGTTGCCGGCGTGGCCCTCGCCCCAACGGTGCATCCACTCAAAGGCCAGGTTGAACACCAGCACGCTCGCAATCGCCGCGAGCAGGCCGGGCACGCCGATGAGCGCCCACTCACGCCATAGCGTCCAGGCGAACTGCGCCACGCAGAGCACGGCGACGAAGTACAGGGTCGGCTGGCGTCCGATCCGATTGACGATGAACACGCCGAGCGGCGCGCCGACCGCAACGATGGGCGCCGCGGCCAGCCAGTTCTCGTAGACCCCGGGCTGGACGCCGGTGACCTGTGACTTGAAGAGGATCCCGACCACAGAGGTGAAGGCCATGATCAGCACCGAGGTCGGTATGGCGATCCTGAGGTCGGCGCGACGCAGCAGGATCAGTGCGGCGTAGAGGATCATGTCGATGCCGACCCCGGTCACCGAGGCCACGCACAGGCCGGCGCCAAGACCGACGCCGAAGCCGACCGCGGCATCGAAGCGCGGCATCGGCGCACTCGGGCCGTGGACGCTGCAGAACTCACGGGTACGCAGCAGGTGCAGCACGCCGAAGCTGGCCCAGATCACCGCGAACAGCAGCTTGATCCACAGCGCCGGCACCAGCGGGGCGACGAAGAGGATGCCCAGCGGCGTGCCGATCAGCGAGCCCAGCATCGCCGGCCCGAGCATCGCCCACTCCAGCGGCTGTCGACGGCAGAGGATGAGGATCGAGGCGCTGACCATGCCGATGCTCTGCACCGCGAAGCTGAAATCACGGCCCAGTTCGGCCGGCTGGTCGAAGAGCAGGACCAGGATCGGAAAGCCCACCGTGCCGCCACCCATCGGCGTCGAACCGGCGACGTAGGAGCCAAGCCCCATCGCCAGGGCAATCCCCCAGTGCTCGGCAAGCAAGGCGAGGCCACCGGCCCGGTCCACCAGCACACCCCACACGGCATAGAACAGCAACAGCCAGAGCAGCCAGGGCAAAAGGCGGCGGAGCGGGGCGTGGCGGTCGGTCGGCATCGGCGGACACTACAAAAAAAGAACCCCGCCGGGGAGAGCACCGGCGGGGCAAGATGGGTACCGCTTACCGATATCAGAACTTGTAGGTCACGCCCAGCAGCACGGTTCGGCCGTACTCGACGAACTTGCGCGGCCGGTCCTGCACGTTCGGGTCGCGGAAGAACTCGCGGTACTCCTCGTTGGTGAGGTTGTTGACCTGGAGCAGGATGGTTGCGCCGTTGAGGCTCGATTCCTCGCCGAAGGCGTAGCTCATCTGGAAGTCGACCACGTCCTCGCCGCGGATGAACTGCGTCTCGCGGTCGGCGCCGAAGCCCTGGATCTCACCGCGGAACGAGGAGCGCGAGCGCTGGCTGATGCGGGTCGAGAACCCGCCGCGCTCGTAGTAGGCGGTGAGGTTGCTGACATAGCGCGACAGGCCCGGAAGGGTCTGGGTGACCGCGCCGTTCGGACCGTTGGGGCTGATGCTGCTGCGGGTGTCGGAGTAGCTCGCGAGGACGCCGAAGCCATCCAGGGCGTCCCACACCGTGCCGAGCGGCAGCGAGGTGGCCAGCTCCCAGCCGTTGATCGAGCCGCCCTCGCCATTGGCCTGCTGTCGGAACTCACCGATGGTGGTACCCGGCAGGTTCGGACTGTTGGCGAACGGGCTGAGGTCGAAGACGCTGAAGTCGAAGTTGGTGTTGACTTCTTCGTAGATGAAGGTGTTCAGGTCCTTGTGGAAGACCGCGGCGCTGACATAGCCCTGGCCGTCACCGAAGTACAGCTCCCAGGACAGGTCGAAGCTGTCCGACTCCCAGGGGCGCAGGCGCGGGTTGCCGCCCGAACCCGACCAGAACGGCTGCGCCCGGCTGGCATCGATGCCGAAATCGGCGAAGAAGCGCATGTGGTCCATGCGCGGCCGGGCGACCTGCCGGGCCGCACCGAAGCGCAGCGTCTGCGCATCGGTCAGCTGCAGGGCGAGGTTGAGGCTGGGCAGGACGTCGGAATAATCGTCGCCGTCGACCACAGGCGTCGCCGTGCCACCATCGCCGCCACGCACCGAGAGACCGCGCGACTCCTGCTCGACGTCGATGTACTGCAGGCCCAGATTGCCGCGCAGGTACATGCCGGCGACCTCGGTGTCGATGTTCAGCTGGCCGAAGAGCTGGACGATGTCCTCTTCGACGGACCAGTTCTTCGCCGCACAGTCACGGCAGTTGTTGGGCCGGAAGTTGTAGAAGCGATCCACCACGCCGCGCGTGTTGTACGCGATCACACCGGTATTGCTGAAGGGCAGTCCGGTCGGCGACTGCAGCAGCTCGCTGGGAATCAGCTGGAACCCCGCGCCGGCGAGGTCAAGGAAGAACTCGTTCGACTCGCGGCTCTTCTCGCGATTGGAGTAGTTCACACCCGCCTCGAAGCTGCTGAATACGCCTTCGAGGAAGCTCCGCTCCACCGCCAGACGCGCCGAACGCAGCTCGTCGTCGACGTTCGGATACTTGACGTAACCGTCCTGGCCCCAGCCGCCCGGGTCGGTCAGGCCGATGATCGAGGGATCGGCATAGTCGAGACCGAACTGGAAGCGCGCGGGACCGTTGGCGCGGTCGAGCGAGAAGGCCGCGGTGTCGGTGGTGGCGGCACCGGCGTAAACCTCGAGGATCTCCTGGTTGCGGTCGGCCTTGGAAAGGCTGAAGTCCGCCACGGCGCGGAAGTCCTCGTTGAACCAGAACTCGTTCTTGAAGCCGATGGCGAACAGCTTGTCATCGAAATCGGACAGGTCGGTGCGCACCACCGGTCGGATGCCGGTCCAGTTGCCCGAGACCAGGAAGCCATCCTCGACTACGGGGTTGGCCAGCGAGGCGCCGGACCAGCCGAGGCCGAACTCCATCCAGCGGGTGGTCTCGGCGCGCTCGAACTTCGAGTAGTAGACGTCGATGGCGCCGGTGTAGATGTCGTTCGGAGCGAACTCGAGCACGCCCATCAGGCCGTCGCGGACGTTGTCCACCGAGCCGGCCTTGAGCTTGTTGCCGCCGAGCACCAGCACGTCATTGCCGGCGCTATCCTGAAAGGTCGGAAAGCCCCAGGCCTCCCACTCCTTGAACTGGCCCGGCGAATCGAGACGGGCGTAGCCGATCGCAAGGCCGATGGTGTCGTCGGCGAACTTGTCGATAAAGGCCGCGCTGACACGGTAGCCCATGTCGTCATAGCCATCGTTGAGGTTGCCGAGCGAGTTCTCTTCCAGGCGCCCGTTGAACGACAGCCGCGGACCCGAGTACGACAGCGGCCGCACAGTCTGCAGATCGACGGTGCCGGAGATGCCCTGGGCCGGCAGCTTGGCGTCCGGGGTCTTGTAGACGACCACGCCCGAGAGCAGCTCGGAGGGATACTGGTCAAACTCGACGCCGCGGTTGTCGCCGGCGCTGACCTGCTCACGGCCGTTCAGCAGGGTGGTCGAGAAGTCACCGGCGAGGCCGCGGATGTTGATGGTCGAGGCGCGACCGGCGACGCGCTGGGCCGAGAGGCCAGGCAGCCGGGCGATCGATTCGGCGATCGAGGTGTCCGGCAGCTTGCCGATGTCTTCGGCAGAAACCGCCTCGACGATGGAGTTCGAGACCTGCTTGATCGCGATCGATTTCTGGATGCTGCGCGCGATGCCGGTGACGACGTAGGAATCCAGCTCGACGGCCTTCTCCTCGTCCTGGGTGCGCAGGTCCTTGCGTCCCTGTGCCTCATCGTCCTCGGCCTGCTGCGCGTGGACGCCCTGTGCCAGCATCAGCGTGGCCGAAGCCAGCGCGACGCTCAGCAGATTCCGCTTGAGATTGTGCATCTCCCCCTCCCTCCAAGATCACAAGAGTGTTGACCGCCCCTCCTTGCATCGCGGTCGATGTGGCGGGGTCAAGGCACGTTTCGACAAGCTCGGAAACGCGTTCGGGAGAGGATATCCGGCACCGCCATGCCTGCGGCTTGGATGCATACGTATTCATAGCCAGTACAGGTTCCAGGCACCGCCGCAGGCCCCGTCCGGACTGGCTTTCCGGCCCTGCCCGGAGCCGGCCGGCGCGTGGTCATCCCGCCCGGCGGCGACAGGTGAAGAACCCGTTGAGCGTCAGCCGGCCGCGCGCGGGATCGGCATCCAGCAGCTCGGGCGCGGGGATGTCGCTGCAGTGGAACAGGCCGCCGTCGTAGAAGATCAGACGGTTCCAGCGCGGCGGCACGTTAAGCGCGTGCTCGAACCAGTCCGAGCTGTCGCGCATGTAACCCGCCGTGATGCCGTAGCGGGCAGAGAAGTCCGCTGGGGACAGCTGCCCGGAGTCGTGCACCAGCCTGGCGACCTCCATCGCCGGCCGTCGCGGGCGGAAGAAGTTCGTGCCCCCCAGACGCGGGTCGCGGAACAGGTACAGCACCGAGGCCGCCGCGCACTGTTCCGGCGGCAAAGAGAAACGGTCGCGATGACAGATCCACTGCCGTGGCTCAAGCTGCTCGGGCTGGCGGGTGACCAGGGCGAGACGGCTGAACACGCCAAGCGTGCGTCGGGCCCCCAGTTCGCTGCGGCAGGTGCGGCCGAACAACTCATCGAGGCGTTGCGAAACGGCGTCGGGCAAGGCCAGCTGGACACCGGGATAGGCATCCTTGTCCGAACTGGCGAAGGCTTCACGATGCTGGCTCGCGCGCTCGACCCAGCGCTCTGGCTCGCTGAGTGCGTCGTCGACCACCCAGACACGGATGTCGGGCGCCGCCTCGACCACCGACACGCTGGCCCTCGGATTCAACATCGACCCTGATCTCGCAGGCTGCACGGGAGCGGCGACATGTTACCGATGCGGGCCCGAGCGCTGGCAAGCGCGACGAACCGTCGTGGTCGCAGAACGACCGGGTGGGTGAGAGACCGCATTGGGCGCAAAGAAGACCTTCCACAACACCCGAATGTAGGAGCCAGCTTGCTGGCGATCGTCCCATCCGTGGCGCCTATCGCCAGCAAGCTGGCTCCTACAGCGGGACCGGGGCGAATGCGAACTTCGCGCCCAGCCCTGCCCCTCGCCCCAACCGTCTCACGCCGCTTCGCGGGTGGCGGCGGCGCAGTGCTGGCGAATGAAGTCGTCGTGCTGGGGCATGACCTCGGCCGAGCGCTCGAGTACGCCCTTCACCCCCTCCACCATGCGCCGGATCTCGTCCTTGGGGATCAGGTCGACCATCGGGTGGTAGCGCCGGGGCAGCACGTTCTGGCCGAAGAACACCTGGACCCAGCTTGACTCGGTGAACAGCTCCTCGTGCTCGCGGAACACCCGGCCGGCGCTGCGGAACAGTTCGATCTTCTCGCGCAGCGAATCCGGCAGGTCGATCTCCCGGCAGTGCTGCCAGAAGGGCTCCTCGCGCTCGGTGGCCCAGTAATGCAGGATCAGGAAATCGCGGGAGCGCTCGAACTCGAACTGGACCTGGCGATTGAAGCTGTCGATGTCGGCCTGGTTGAAGCTGCGGTCGGGGAAGAAGGCGATGAGCTTGGAGATGCTCGACTGGATGAAGTGGATGCTGGTCGATTCCAGCGGCTCCATGAAGCCCGAAGCCAGACCGATCGCCACGCAGTTGCGCTGCCAGAACTTGCGCCGCATCCCGGTCACGAAACGCAGCGGGCGCGGCTCGGCCAGCGGCCGGCCGTCGAGGTTTCCGAGCAGGGTCGCGGCGGCCTCGTCGTCGCTGATGAAGTCGCTGCAATAGACCAGGCCATTGCCGGTGCGGTGCTGCAGGGGGATGCGCCACTGCCAGCCGGCCTCGCGCGCGGTCGACCGGGTGTACGGGGTGATCGGCGTCACCGACTCGCAGGGCACGGCCAGCGCGCGGTCGCAGGGCAGCCAGTGGCGCCAGTCGTGGTAGCCGGTCTTCAGCGCCTCCTCGATCAGCAGACCGCGGAATCCGGAGCAGTCCACGAAGAGCTCGCCCTCGATGCGCGCACCTCCCTCCAGGCGCACCGCCCGGATGAAGCCGGACTCGCCATCCAGTTCGACATCGACCACCTTGCCCTCGGTGCGGCGTACGCCGCGTGCCTCGGCAAAGCGGCGCAGGAATCCCGCATAGAGCGAGGCGTCGAAGTGGAACGCGTGGAAGACGTTGGACAGCGGCGAGTTCTGCACCTTGGCGCCGCGCATGAAGCGATTGCGGCGGGCCGCAACGGTGTTGAAGGTGTAGTCGCCAAGATCCCCCGCCTCGCCGGCCTGATGCAGCTTGTACCAGTAGTGGTAGAAGGGCACGAGACCGAGGTCGCGCCCGCCGACGTTGCCGAAGGCGTGCAGGTAGGCGTGGCCCTTGCGCGTCCAGTCGGCAAACTCGATGCCCAGCTTGAAGCTGCCCTGGGTCTCGCGGACGAACTCGTTCTCGTCGATGCCGAGGGTGGCGTTGTACAGGCGGATCTGCGGGATGGTCGCCTCGCCGACGCCGACGATGCCGATCTGCTCGGACTCGACCAGTTCGATTTCCAGGCGGCCGTCGAACAGCTTGGCCAGCGCGGCCGCGGTCATCCAGCCCGCGGTGCCGCCGCCGACGATGACCAGCTTCCTGATCGCCTGGTTGTCCATGCCCTGCCCTCCTCGTCTGACGGCGCATCCTAACGGCAAGCGGCGGCTGTCCGCGCTGCTGTCCCCCGCATACGTATGCAGCCGCCCGCCGCGCCGGACTGACCTAGGATCGGTGGAACGAAGGGAGGAACCCATGCCCCAACCCCTGCTGCTGAGCGCCGTGCTCGCCATGACCGCCGTGCCCGCCGCCCGCGCCGATGCGGTGGCCGACTGCAACGCCGAGAGCTTTGCGCGCGTGCTCACGCCAGCCGCCGAGGCCAGCCCTGCGGCCACCGCGATCTGGCTCGACCGGAGCCGCCTGCGCTGGCCCGAGGGCTCGACCGGGGGACGCTTCAGCCTGCACGTTTCCGCCAGAGGGGGGATCGTGGCCCGTGCCGGCTCGCCGGTCAGCGGCGCCGACGGTTCCACCCCGCTGCAGATCGAGCAGGCGGCCTTGCCGGCCGAGCTGGAGGCCCGCTTCCGCTGGTTCGGACCTGGCGTCACCCTGACCCTGCCCCCCGAAATGGCCGGCAAGATCGCCGGCTGGCACCAGGGGCAGCTGGTGCTGGTCGAGGAGACCGCCGACGGACGCGTCCTGCGCGCGGCCAGCGTGCAGCACGCCGCCGCGCTGGACGACCTGTTCGCCGGCGCGGCCGAGCAGGCGCCGCTCGGCAGCCAGCCGGCGCCGGGCTCGACCCGCTTCGCCCTGTGGGCGCCCACCGCGCGCCAGGTGCAGCTCTGCGACTATCCCGGCGCCAGTGCCGCCGCGGAGCGCGTCCTGCCGATGCAGCCCGACCCGCGCTCCGGGGTCTGGACGCGCAAGCATCCGGAGGACCTGCGCCACCGCTACTACACCTACCTCGTCGACGTCTTCGTCCCCGGCCACGGCCTGGTGCGCAACCGGGTCACCGACCCCTACTCGCTCGGCCTCTCTACCCAGTCGCGGCGCAGTCAGGTCATCGATCTCGATGATCCGGCGACCCAACCGGAGGGCTGGTCGGGCGCGCCGCGCCCTGCCCCGCTCGACTCGCCGGTGGACGCGGTGATCTATGAGCTGCACGTGCGCGATTTCTCCTTGCTGGATGACCGCGTGCCAGCGGCCGACCGTGGCAAATACCTGGGCTTCGCCCACCCCGATTCGCGCGGCATGCGCCATCTGCGCGCCCTGGCCGGGGCCGGTCTCACCGACGTCCACCTGCTGCCGGTGTTCGACTTCGCCACCGTGCCCGAGTCCGGCTGCGTCGAACCGCAGGTCTCCGGCGCGGCCGACAGCGCGACCCAGCAGTCGACCATCGACCGCGTTCGCGGCGAGGACTGCTTCAACTGGGGCTACGACCCTCTGCACTTCAACGCACCCGAAGGCAGCTATGCCAGCGATGCCGGGGACGGCCGCGTGCGCATCCGCGAGTTCCGGCAGATGGTGATGGCCCTGCACGCGGCCGGTCTGCGCGTCGGCATGGACGTGGTCTACAACCACACCAGCGCCAGCGGCCAGGACCGCAACTCGGTGCTCGACCGCGTCGTGCCGGGCTACTACCAGCGTCTGAACCGACAGGGTGGCGTCGAGACCTCGACCTGCTGCGCCAACACCGCGACCGAGCACGCGATGATGGCCAGGCTGATGATCGACTCGGCGGTGATCTGGGCGCGCGACTACCGCATCGACAGCTTCCGCTTCGACCTCATGGGCCACCAGCCGCGCGCCGCGATGGAGCGCCTGCGGGCCGCCGTCAACGAGGCCGCCGGGCGGCGCATCGACCTGCTCGGCGAGGGCTGGAACTTCGGCGAGGTGGCGGATGGCTCGCGCTTCGTGCAGGCCTCCCAGCTGTCGCTGAACGGCAGCGGCATCGCCACCTTCAGCGATCGCGCCCGCGATGCCGTGCGCGGCGGTGGCTGCTGCGACAGCGGCGAGGCCAGCGTGCGCGAGCAGGGCTACGTCAATGGCCAGTTCTACGCGCCGAACGCTTCGGCGCAGAACCGCTTCAGCCGCAACGATCTGCTGCGCACGGCGGACATGGTCCGCGTAGGCCTCGCCGGCTCATTGCGCACCTACGAGATGGTCACCGCCGACGGTTCACGCAGGCGCCTTGAGTCGATCCCCTACGCCGGCAGCCAGCCCGCCGGCTACGTCAGCCAGCCCACCGAAGTGGTCAACTACGTCGAGAACCACGACAACCAGACCCTGTTCGACATCAATGTGCTGAAGCTGCCGCTGGACACGTCGCCCGAGGAGCGCGCCCGGGTGCAGATCCTGGCCGCGGCGATCAATGCCTTCAGCCAGGGCATCGCCTACTACCACGCCGGCATCGACGTGCTGCGCAGCAAGTCGCTGGACCGCAACAGCTACGACTCCGGCGACTGGTTCAACCGCCTCGACTGGTCCTACCAGGACAACTTCTTTCCCGCCGGCCTGCCCCCTGCATGGGACAACCAGGCCAGCTGGAGCCAGATGCGGTCGCGGCTCGCCGCGCCCGGGATCAAGCCCGGCCCTGAACAGATCGATTGGACTCGACGCGCCTTTCTCGACCTGCTGCGGATCCGAGCCAGCTCGCCGCTGTTCCGGCTGCGCAGCGCCGACGAAATCATCCAGCGCCTCCGGCTGCTGAACACCGGCCCGCAGCAGGTGCCGACCGTGCTGGTCGGACTGCTGGATGGCGAGGGGCTGGCCGATGCCGGCTTCGCCGCCGTGACCTACGCCGTCAACGTCCGCTTGCAGGCGGAAACGCTGACCCTGCCGGCGCTGGCCGGCAAGGCCTGGCAGCTGCATCCGGTCCATGCGTCGCCGGACGCGGCCGACCGGCGCGCCGCCGAACAGTCTGGCCTCGACGGCAGCACCGGCCGGCTGTCAGTGCCGGCTCGTACGGCGGTGGTGTTCGTCGCAGCGCGCTAGCGCGGTTGTAGGAGCCAGCTTGCTGGCGAGCAGGTCCTTTCACACGCCCATCGCCAGCAAGCTGGCTCCTACAGGGGCTGGAGGTCAGCCCTCGCCGGGCAACGGGGCCGGCTCGCCTTCGGCACTGGCCGGCGGCGGAAGAGCGCCTTCGCCGCCCTCGCCGTTGGCACCGCCTTCGAGGCCGTCCTCGTCCTCTTCCTCCAGCGTCTCCACCGCCACCACGCCGACCAGCGACTCGTCGTCCGGCAGGCGGATCAGGGTCACGCCCTGGGTATTGCGGCCGACCCGGGTGATCTCATTGGCGCGGGTGCGCACGAGGGTGCCCTGATTGCTGATCAGCATGATCTCGTGGCTCTCGTCGAGCTGCACCGCGCCGACCAGGGCGCCGTTGCGCTCAGTGGTCTGGATGCCGATCACGCCCTGCGTGCCGCGGCCCTTCTTCGGGTATTCCTCCAGCGGCGTGCGCTTGCCGAAGCCGTTCTCGCAGGCGGTAAGGATGTCGCCATCGCCTTCGGCCACGATCATAGAGACCACCTTCTCGCCCTCGGCCAGACGCATGCCGCGAACGCCGGTGGCTGTGCGCCCCATCGAGCGCACGGTCGACTCGTCGAAACGCACGGTCTTGCCGTTCGAGGCGAACAGCAGGATGTCCTGGTTGCCGTCGGTGATGGCCACATCGACCAGCGAGTCGCCCTCGTCGAGGTTGATGGCGATCTTGCCGCGCGCCAGCTGGTACTCGAACTCCTTCAGCGGGGTCTTCTTCACCGTGCCCTTGGCGGTGGCGAAGAACACGAACATATCCTCGGGGAAGTCCCGCACGGGCAGCACGGCCTGGATCTTCTCGCCGGCTTCCAGCGCGACGAAATTGATGATCGGACGGCCGCGCGAGTTCGGGCCGGCCTCGGGCAGCTGGTAGACCTTGGGCCAGAACACCTTGCCGTTGCTGGTGAAGCTCAGCAGCACGTCATGCGTGTTGGCAATCCACAGCCGCTCGATGAAATCCTCTTCCTTGGTCGAGGCCGCCGAGCGACCCTTGCCGCCGCGGCGCTGCGAGCGGTAGGTGCTGACCGGCTGGCGCTTGGCATAGCCCTGGTGGGACAGGGTGACCACCATGTCCTCCGGCGCGATCAGGTCGAGGATGTCGAGGTCCTCCTGCGACTCGCGGATCTCGGTGCGGCGGGCGTCGCCGAACTCTTCCTTGAGGTTGCGCAGTTCGGTGCGGATGACGTCCAGCAGCACGTCCGGATTCTCGAGGATCTCGATCAGCCCGCGGATGGTCTCCAGCAGCTGCTTGTACTCGTCGGTGAGCTTTTCCTGCTCGAGGCCGGTCAGGCGGTGCAGGCGCATCTCGAGGATCTGCTGCGCCTGGGTCTCGGTCAGCTGGTAGCCGGAGGCCAGCAGGCCCACGCCGGGGGGCAGGTCTTCCGGCCGCGAGGCCTCGGCCCCGGCGGCCGACAGCAGGGCGCCGACCAGGCCGGGCTCCCAGGTGCGCGCCAGCATGCGCTCCCTGGCGACCTGCGGGTTTTCCGAGGTCTTGATCAGCTCGATCATCTCGTCGATGTTGGCCAGCGCGACGGTCAGGCCTTCGAGGATGTGGGCGCGGGCGCGGGCCTTGCGCAGCTCGAAGATGGTCCGCCGGGTAACCACCTCGCGGCGGTGGCGGACGAAGGCCTCGAGCACTTCCTTGAGGTTCAGCAGCTTGGGCCGGCCATCGACCAGGGCGACCATGTTGATGCCGAACACCGACTGCATCGCGGTCTGCTGGTACAGGTTGTTCAGCACCACATCGGCCGCTTCGCCGCGCTTGACCTCGATGTAGATGCGCATGCCGTCCTTGTCGGACTCGTCGCGCAGCTCGGAGATGCCCTCGAGCTTCTTTTCCTTGACCAGCTCGGCGATCTTCTCGATCAGCCGCGCCTTGTTCACCTGGTAGGGCAGCTCGGTGACGATGATGGCCTCGCGGCCGGTGTCCTCGTTGGTCTCGATATCCGCCTTGGCGCGCATCAGCACGCGGCCGCGGCCACCGTGGTAGGCGGCGTGGATGCCGGCGCTGCCATTGATGATGCCCGCGGTCGGGAAGTCCGGCCCGGGGATGTGCTGCATCAGGCCCTCGATGCCGATCGACGGGTCGTCGATCAGGGCGATCGTGGCGTCGACCACCTCATTGAGGTTGTGCGGCGGGATATTGGTCGCCATGCCCACCGCGATGCCGGCCGAGCCGTTGATCAGCAGATTGGGCGCGCGCGACGGCAGCACCGTCGGCTCGAGTTCCTTCTCGTCATAGTTGGGCTGGAAATCGACGGTTTCCTTGTCGATGTCGGCCAGCAGCTCGTGGGTGAGGCGCGACATGCGCGCTTCGGTGTAACGCATGGCCGCCGCGCTGTCGCCGTCGACCGAGCCGAAGTTGCCCTGCCCGTCCACCAGCAGGTAGCGCAGCGAGAACGGCTGCGCCATGCGCACCAGGGTGTCGTAGACCGACTGGTCGCCGTGCGGATGGTACTTACCGATCACGTCACCGACGATGCGCGCCGACTTGTAGTAGGGCTTGTTGCTGTGGGCGCCCAGCTCGTTCATGGCGAACAGCACGCGGCGGTGCACCGGCTTCAGGCCATCCCGCACGTCGGGGAGCGCGCGGCCGACGATCACGCTCATGGCGTAATCAAGGTAGCTCTTGCGCATCTCGTCTTCGAGGTTGACCGGGATGATTTCCTTGGCGAGATCGGACATCGAGATCCTTTGACGAGCAGACGGTAAACCGGCCTCGGCGAGCGGGCCGCGAGGCCGCGCCCGGCAGCTGTCGAAACAGGGGGCCGGAAAGCGCAAAAGTGTAACATGGCCAGCGGGTTAGCGTGCCGGCATCGAGGCCAGGGCTTGCCTTGGCAGGGCATGCGGCACGGACCGCGCGGTCGGGGCACCGGGGCTGGGGCCCTCCCCGGCATGGAAGGCCCGGGCTTGCCCGTTCGCACTGCGCGTACTACCGCCCGTCGCCGCTCTGCGCGATGGGGCGAACCGGCGGCTCGTGGGCGGTGTCCGATGCGCACCATCACCGGGGGAGAACCACCATGCGCCACGCCGTCGCCTGCCTGATCCTGTGCCTGTCCCTGCCCGGCCTTGCGCTGGGCGCCGAACCCGAACTCGATGAGGCGCCGATCCGGTCCGCCCTGACGCGCCTCGCCCCGCAGCTTCAGATCGAGCGCATTGCGCCCGCGCCACTGGCCGGCCTGGCCGAGGTCAGCGCCGGCGGCCAGGTCTACTACGTCAGCCTCGACGGCCGGCACCTTCTGCACGGCTCCCTGCTGCGCACGGCAGACGGCGTCGACCTGACCGAGATCCGCCGCAGCGCGCTGCGCGCCGCCGCCATCGACGCCCTGCCCCTCGACGCCCGCATCCGCTACGCGCCGAAGTCCCCGGCCGAGCACCGGGTCACCGTGTTCACCGCGGTCGACTGCGGCTACTGCCGGCGCTTCCATGCCGATATCGAGGGCTATCTCGCCGCCGGCATCGCGGTCGACTACGTGATGATTCCGCTCGCCGGCCCCGGCTCGCCGGCCGAGACCCTGTCGCGACGCGTCTACTGCGCCAGCGACCGACTGGGCGCGTTCACCGCGGCCACCCATGGCACCGCCTTCGAGGCGCCGGACTGCGACTCTGCCTACCCGCAGGGTGTCGAGCTCGCGAAGCGACTGGGCTTTGGCACCACGCCGACCATCGTCGCCGAGGACGGCCGCGTGCTGGGCGGCTATCTCGACCCGACCCAGCTCAAGCAGCGGCTGACCGCCGGGCGCTGAGCCGACCGGAAAGGCCGCCACGACGACCCGAGGATCCTTTGCTAAGCTGCCCTCGACCATCGGGGAAACGCCATGCTGAGGAACGTCTTTCGTACTGCCCTGCTGCTCGGCCTTGGCACGTTCGCCCTGGCGCCGCCGACGCTGGCAACGCCCGCGTCCGATGCCGCCGACGGCTGGCTGCGCTATGACCGCGAGCAGATCGCCGCCAGCGGCGCCCGCTCGCTGGCCGACTTCCTGCGCCAGCTGCCGCTGAACCTGCAGGGCTCGCTGCGTTCGGCGCGGACCGAGATCGACCTCGGCCACGCCGGCATCGACCTGCTCGGCGCCGGGCCTGAGCGCACCCTGGTCCTGCTCGACGGCCAGCCCCTGCCCGACTCCGCGGTGACCGGCCGCGGCGCAAATATCGAATGGCTGCCGCTGGCCGCGATCGAGCGCATCGAGATCCTGCCGCGCTCGGCCGCCAGCCGCTTCGGCGGCCGTGCGGCGGCCGGCGTGGTCAGCCTGCATTCGCGCCGGGCGGACGGCGCCAGCGCCGGGATCGGCCTGCACGCGCCGGAGCGCGGCGGCGACCTGCAGCGCGAGGCCAGCGCGCGCCTTGGCGGCCAGCGCGGAGACTGGCGGGCAAGCGTGGGTGCCTATGTGCAGTCGCTTGATTCGCTGGGCTATCCGGACCGATCCACCCTGTCCACTGGCGGGCTGTCGACCTTCTCCAACAATCTGCTGCGCGCGGTTCCGGTTTCGGGCAGTCCCTTCGGATTTCTGCCCAGCAGCTTCATCAGCCATCCCGAGTTCGGATCGGCCTTGCCCGGTCCCACCGCCTGTGCTGCGCCGTTCCTGCGTCAGGGCCCGCGCTGCTTCTACGATTTTCGCAGCGTATCCACCCTCGAACCGGCCCTCGAACGGCGCCAGCTGGCGGCCAGCCTGGGCTGGTCGGACGGCGCCGGCGCCGGGTTCCATCTGCAGGCCCTCGCCAACCATAGCCGCGCGCGAGCCCGCGAAGCAGCGGACGTCCGCACGCCCGGCCACATCGTGCAGTTCTTCATCCCGTCGGGCTCACCCAACCACCCCGCCGTGCGTTTCCCCGCGCTGGGCTACGACCCCAGCACGCCCTTCTTCGTTCGTCACCGCATGCTCGGCCTGGGCCCGCGGCATCTGCTGGCCGATCAGGACAGCTACCAGACAACGGCGGAATGGAGCCAGCCGCTGCAGACGTGGAATCTGCGGGCGAGCCTCGCGGCCGGTGGCAGCGACCTGACCCAGTATTCACCCAACCGGATCGACCTCGATGCGGCGCAGGCCGCGGTGGCCTCGGGTGAGTACGATCTGTACACGCCGCTCAACCAGCCGGCTGAGCTGATCGAGCGGATCAGGACCCGCTACGAGCGCCATGGCCACAGCCGCGTTCAGTCTCTCGAAGTCACGGTGGAACGTCAGGCGCCGTGGTCGGTGGGCGGGTATTCGATCACGCCTCACGCATCCATCGGTCTGTTGCGCGAGGACTACCTCGACAGGGCGGACCCGAGATCGGTAGAGGCATCCGCCTCCGCACGCTTGGCAAATCTTGCCGAGGGGGATCGGATGACCCGCTTCCTGCAGGCAAGCGCGCTAGCTTCCTTGGGGAACAGGTTGGACAGCAGCACCGCAGTTCGATGGGAGAAGGCCGGGGGTAGCGCCTGGCGCCCGAACATCGACTTGGACCTCGCTTGGAGCGTATCGGACACGTGGCGCGCTTCGATACGCGCCGAACGCGGCTACCGAGCCGCAAGAATCTCGGTCGACGCGCAGCGACCGGTTTCCGAGGTCACCTCGATCAACGCGTTTCCCTTCCTGCCACCTCTCGGAGACTTCAACCCGATCGTCGAGAACTTCATCGTTCGCAACCCTTCGTTGCGTCCGGAGCGCCACTTCTACGGGAGTGCGGAGTTGGGTTGGCAGCCGAACGAGCGCCTGCAGCTTGCGCTCAGCCTGCAAGACTGGCGGTTACGAGATCGACACCAGCTGATCGATACAACCGAGTTCGCCGCATGTCTGGCCGGCGCCGGCCCGTGTCCCGACGGTGTCACCTTTGTTTCTCCGGGAACTGTGCTGCCATCGCCCGGGCTTGGACTCGCGGGCTGGCGCGTGGACCACGTCGGAGACCTGTTGACCAACAACAGTATGCAGCGCGCCGTCGTCAACCAGGGCGGCGTCGACCGCCGCACTGCCTCCCTGCAGGGCGAATGGCTGACGGGGGAATGGGCATTCGGCGCGCTGAGCCTGCGCGGCGAATGGGTCCGCCTGCTCCGCGAGAGGCTCGTGGACGCGAGGCGCGCTGACCATGCCGACACCTACCCGCGCCAGCGCGCCAGTCTGTCCGCCAGCTGGGAGCGTGGCGCCCATGCGCTGACCTGGCACACGCGCTTTTTCGACCGCACCCTGTCCTTCAACGGCCAGGAGCTGAGAGGCGGCTTCGGCGACCCCGATCTGCCGAGCACGCTGGCAAGCTTCACCCAGCACGACCTGCAGTGGCGCTGGCAACTGGCTGCGCGGTCCACGCTGCGGCTCGGGGTGCTGAACCTCGCCGACCGCAAACCACCGATCGATCCGCTCGCTGGCAGCTACGACCCGCTGCACGCCGACGGCTACCTGCGCACGGCCTACCTGCGCTGGGAGCAGAGCTTCTGACTGCCCGCCGGCGTCGGCGCGCTGCCCGCAAATCGCCACAATTACGGTCGAACCTGCCGGGGTCCTGACCACCGAATGGAGTCCGCCGTGCACCAGCCCCATCGCCGCCACCTGCTGGCCTTCCTCGCCACCAGCGCGCTGTATGCCGCCCTGCCCCTGCCCACCGCCCGCGCCGCCGGCACCGCCACAACGTCGCTCGGCGAGGCCCTGTCTGCGCTGGAGAGGGCCCATGGCGGACGCCTCGGCGTGCAGGTCGTCGGCCTCGACGGGATTCCGCAAGCGGGCCACCGCGCCGACGAGCGCTTTGCCCTGTGCTCGACCTTCAAGCTGCTGCTGGCCGCCGTGGTGCTGCGCGAGGCCCAGCACGGACGCATCGACCTGAACAGGCCGATCCGCTTCGGCAAGGCCGACCTGGTGCCCTACGCCCCGGTGGTCGAGAAGCATCTGGACGCCGGCGCACTAAGTCTGCGCGAGCTGGCCCACGCCACCCAGACCACCTCGGACAACGTGGCCGCCAACCTGCTGCTGCGCGAGCTTGGCGGACCCGAGGGCTTCACCGAAAAGCTGCGCGAACTGGGCGACACCATCACCCGCATCGACCGCATCGAGCCGCAGATGAACCTCGTACCTAGCGGCGAGGTGCGCGACACCACCACGCCGCGGGCCATGGCCGAAACCGTCCATCGCCTGTTTACCACCGACCTGCTGGACGAGGCTTCGAAGGCCACGCTGAAGTCCTGGATGATCGAAACCCGCACCGGCCTGCGCCGCCTGCGCGCCGGCCTGCCGGCGGACTGGGAGGTCGGCGACAAGACCGGCACCGGCGTCGCCTCGGGCATGGCCAACAAGCACAACGACGTCGCCGTGGTCTGGCGGCCCGGACTACCGCCCCTGGTCATTGCCGCCTACTGGGAGGCGGACGGCTACTACCCCAAGACGCGCCCGCAAGACGAAGCCGTGCTGGCCGAGGTGGGCCGGCTGGTCGCCAGCGCGGGCTGATCTTCCAGACCCGCACACCGGCACGAAGCCGCGCGCCCCACCTGCCGCCCGCGACACCCTCCCCACCGTTCGGGCTGAGGTATCGAAGCCCGAACGGACGCGGCAGAGCACTGGAGCCCAGCTACCCCCGCCGCGCCAGCCAGTAAAGCACCGTGCCCGCCGCCAGCAGGGCCGCCGTCGCCAGCACCGACTGCAGCGACACCTGGGTCAGCAGCCCGATGCAGAACAGCGCCGCCAGCACCGGGACGACCGGACCGCCGGACAGGCGCCAGGCATCCGCCGGCGCCTGCCGTGCCACCGCCGGCATGGCGGCGATGCAGCCGAGATAGATCAGCAATCGCGTCAGCACGCTGAGCGAGGCCAGCCAGACAAAGCTGCCGCTGGCCGCCAGCGCCCAGCAGAGGAAGGCGTAGGCCAGCACCGAGAACCAGGGCGTGCGAAAGCGCCCGGACACGACGCCGAAGACCCCGGGCACCAGTCGCTGCTCGGCGAAGGCATGGGTGATGCGCGGCACCGAGAACATCGAGCCAAGCAGGTTGCCGCCCACCGACATCACGATGGCGGCCAGGATCAGGGTGGCGCCGAACGGCCCGAGCAACTGCTGGCCAAGGGCCACCAGCGGACGCTGGGTCTCGGGCAGATTCGGCAACAGCGCGATGCAGGCCCATTGCAGCACCGCGTACAGCACCGCGCATACCGCGAGCGAGGCCAGCAGGGCCCGCGGCATGTCGCGCTGCGGCGCCCGCGCCTCGCCGCCGGGGATCAGGCCGGATTCGAACCCGACATACGCGTAGATCATCAGCAGCAGGGCCGCACCGAAGGACACCTCGCCGAGCGCCGGCAGCGGCGGCGGCTGACCAGCGTCGGGCAGCGCGAACAGCCCGAGCACGGCCAAGGCCAGCAGGGGCAGCAGCTTGCCCGCGGTCAGTGCGGCCAAAGACTGCATGGCCCGGCGCACACCGATGATGTTGAGCAGGGCCAGCAGTGTCACCAGCGCGGCCAGCGCCAGCATGCGTCCCGCACCTTCTGCGACGCCGGGGATGAAATAGGCCAGCGCAGCCAGCAGCAGGTTGAGGTTGGCGGCGAAGGCGGTCATCCGTGCGATGTACATCGCCCAGCCCGCCTGGAACCCGGCCTGCCGGCCAAAGGCGATCTGCACATAACGGGCCGGTCCACCGCTTTCCAGGGTGGCGCTGGACAGCGCGGCAAAGCAGAGCATCACCGGCGCGATCAGCACGGCAGTCGCCAGGAACAGCCAGGGGCTCCAGCCTGCGGCCAGCCGCGCGCCCTCGGCAGGAATGCCGAAGATGCCGGCGCCGATCATTCCGTTCAGCACCAGCAGCCAGAGGCCGAACACGCCCAGCGTGCGCGGCAGTGAGGAAGGCGTCGGGGAATCGTTGGCAGGCGTCATGCGCCGAGTAGCGCATGGGCCCGAGCTTCGCGCAAGCGCCCTCAACCCGTTACGTAGGAGCCAGCTTGCTGGCGAATGGTCTTCCAACCGGAATGATCGCCAGCAAGCTGGCTCCTACACGAGGTGCTGCGTGCTACTGCTTGCGGAATACGATCTTGCCGCCGTGGGCGTCGACCAGGAGGGCATCGCCGGGAACGAACTCGCCGGCGAGGATCTGCTGGGCCAGCGGGTTCTCGACCTGCTGCTGGATCGCCCGCTTCAGCGGCCGCGCGCCATACACCGGATCGAAGCCGACATTGCCGAGCAAGGCCAGCGCCGAGTCGCTGATCTCGAACCGGATCTGCCGCTCGGCCAGGCGGGTGGCGAGGTATCCGGTCTGGATCTTCGCAATGGCGCGGATCTGCTCCTTGCCCAGCGGATGGAACACCACCAGCTCGTCGAGACGGTTGATGAACTCGGGGCGGAAATGCGCCTGCACCACACCCATCACCGCCGCCTTCATCTTGGTGTAGCTCTCCTCGCTGTCGTCGCTGAACTCCTGGATCAGCTGCGAGCCGAGGTTCGAGGTCATCACGATGACCGTGTTGCGGAAGTCCACGGTGCGGCCCTGGCCGTCGGTCAGGCGGCCGTCGTCCAGCACCTGGAGCAGCACATTGAACACGTCCGGGTGGGCCTTCTCGACCTCGTCGAGCAGCAGCACGCTGTACGGCCGGCGGCGCACGGCCTCGGTGAGGTAGCCGCCCTCCTCATAGCCAACATAGCCCGGGGGCGCACCGATCAGCCGCGCCACGCTGTGCTTTTCCATGAACTCGCTCATGTCGATGCGAACCATGGCGTCGGCCGAGTCGAACAGGAACTCGGCCAATGCCTTGCACAGCTCGGTCTTGCCCACGCCCGTCGGGCCGAGGAACAGGAATGAGCCGTTCGGCCGGTTGGGATCCGACAGCCCGGCGCGCGAGCGACGGATCGCATCGCTGACCGCCTTGACCGCCTCGTCCTGGCCGACCACCCGCTGGTGCAGGGCCTCTTCCATGCGCAGCAGCTTGTCGCGCTCGCCTTCCAGCATCTTGCTGACCGGAATGCCGGTCCAGCGCGAGACGACCTGGGCGATCTCCTCGGCGGTGACCTTCTGCTGCAGCAGCTTGAAGCCCTTCTGCTCGGTCTCGGCCGCCGCGGCGAGCTGCTTCTCCAGCTGCGGCAGCTGGCCGTACTGGATCTCCGAGGCGCGCTGCAGGTCCTGCCGGCGATGCGCAGCCTCCAGCTCGGTCTTCAGCTGCTCGATCTGCTCCTTGATCTTCGCCGTGCCGCTGACCGCGGCCTTCTCGGCCTTCCAGATCTCCTCCAGATCGTTGTACTCGCGCTCCAGCGAGCCGATCTCGGATTCGAGGTCGGCCAGGCGCTGCTTGGACTCGGCGTCCTTCTCCTTCTTCAGCGCCTCGCGCTGGATTTTCAGCTGGATCAGCCGGCGCTCCTTGCGGTCCATCTCCTCGGGCTTGGAGTCGATCTCCATGCGGATGCGCGAGGCCGCCTCGTCCATCAGGTCGATGGCCTTGTCCGGCAGCTGGCGGTCGGCGATGTAGCGGTTCGACAGCGTCGCCGCGGCAACGATGGCCGGGTCGGTGATCTCGACCCCGTGGTGAACGGCGTAGCGCTCCTTCAGGCCGCGCAGGATGGCGATGGTGTCCTCGACGCTGGGCTCACCGACCAGCACCTTCTGGAAGCGGCGCTCCAGCGCGGCATCCTTCTCGACGTACTTGCGGTATTCGTCCAGCGTGGTCGCGCCGATGCAGTGCAGCTCGCCGCGCGCCAAGGCGGGCTTTAGCATGTTGCCGGCGTCCATCGAGCCTTCGGCCTTGCCGGCGCCGACCATGGTGTGCAGCTCATCGATGAACAGGATGACCTGGCCTTCCTGCTTGGCGAGATCGTTGAGCACGCCCTTCAGGCGCTCCTCGAACTCGCCGCGGAACTTGGCGCCGGCGATCAGCGCGCCCATGTCCAGCGACAGCACGCGCTTGTTCTTCAGACCTTCCGGCACCTCGCCGTTGATGATGCGCTGGGCCAGGCCTTCGACGATGGCGGTCTTGCCGACGCCCGGTTCGCCGATCAGCACCGGATTGTTCTTGGTCCGCCGCTGCAGCACCTGGATCGTGCGCCGGATCTCCTCGTCGCGGCCGATCACCGGATCCAGCTTGCCCTTCTCCGAGCGCGCAGTGAGGTCGATGCAGTATTTCTCCAAGGCCTGCCGTGCCTCCTCGGCATTGGCATCGCTGACCTTGTCACCGCCGCGCAGGGCCTCGATGGCGCGCTCGACGGTGGCCTTGTTCGCGCCGGCCGCGCGCAGCGCATCCCCAAGCGCGCCCTTGTCCTCGGCACAGGCCAGCACGAACAGCTCGCTGGCAATGAACTGATCACCGCGCTGCTGGGCCAGCTTGTCGGCGACGTTGAGCAAGCGGGCGAGATCATTGCCCAGGCTGATATTGCCTTCCTGGCCGCTGACCCTGGGCAGGGCATCGAGCATTTCGCCCAGGCGCTGGCGCAGGGCCGCCACGTTTACCCCGGCCTGCGAGAGCATCGGCCGGGTCGAGCCGCCCTGCTGGTCGAGCAGGGCCACCAGCAGATGCGCCGGTTCGATCAGGTTGTGGTCGCGGCCCACAGCCAGGCTCTGGGCATCGACCAGGGCCTGCTGGAAGCGCGAGGTGAACTTGTCCATCCGCATCGGTCTGCCTCGATCAGGGGGCGGTCGCCGGGACCGCCGATGGGCTAGATGTGCGGATGATCGCGCCGGGATTCAAGACGCCGCTTGACTGCGCTCAAACTCCGGCGCTAACGCGCTGTTCAATCGTGAGGCTGGATCCAGACCAGCGTCGCCATCCGTCCGCTACGCCCGTCGCGGCGATGCGAGTAGAAGCGGGCGGGGTCGGAGATCGTGCAGTGCCCGCCGCCGTACACGCGCCCTACGCCGGCCGCAGCCAGGCGCTGGCGGGCAAGCCGCGGCAGATCGCAGAGCCAGTGACCGGGGCGGGTCGGCGCGAAGGCTGCCTCGGCCTCGGACGAGGCGGCGGTAAAGGCCTCGCGCACCTCGGCTCCGACCTCGTAACGCTGCGGGCCTGCCGCCGGACCGATCCAGGCCATCAGGCGTTCGGGCGCTGCGCGCATGGCCTCGACCCCGCGTTCGACGATGCCCGCCGCCAGCCCGCGCCAGCCGGCGTGGATGCCCGCCACCTCGGACGCATCCTCGGCACAGAGCAGGATCGGCAGGCAGTCAGCGGTCAGGATTGCGAGCACCTCGCCGGGGTCCGCAGTCACCGCGGCATCCGCCTCGATCTCGGCCCGGGCGTCGCCGCGGCAGAAGCGCCAGACCCGATCGCCGTGCACCTGGCGCAGCCAGCGCGGCGCCGCGGGCAGCTCGGCGACCCAGCCCAGCGCCTCACGGTTGTGGGCGACCGCGGCGGGGT
Organism: Pseudomarimonas salicorniae; assembly: GCF_023156535.1. Taxonomy (GTDB): domain Bacteria; phylum Pseudomonadota; class Gammaproteobacteria; order Xanthomonadales; family Xanthomonadaceae; genus Pseudomarimonas; species Pseudomarimonas salicorniae. The sequence goes on from NZ_JALNMH010000004.1 coordinate 186,147, forward strand.
CGTCCCCACAGCGGTCACCGAGGTTGAAGCTGTCGAAGGGCGGTTGCGATTCACCGACCTGCAGCCCTCGACGCAGGGTGCTCAGTCCAACCACGCCGGGTGGCGCTGGCCAGTCGGCGCGCAGCAGCACCGACTCCCGCACCTGGCGGTCGAGCATCCGGCCGAGCGGCCGCCGGATGCCCTCAGTCGGCATGCCGCTCGCGATCCTGGCGCAGGGCCAGGATGAGGGCGGCAAGGTCCGCGGGACGCGGAGCCTCGGCCAGGACTTCCTCGCCGGTGATCGGATGGGTGAAACCCAGACGCTCGGCATGCAGGGCCTGGCGACGGAAGCCGCGCAGGGTGCTGTCCAGGGTTTCCGTCGCCTGTCGCGGCAGGCGCAGGCTGCCGCCATACAGGGGGTCGCCCACCAGCGGAAAGCGGATGTGCTGCATGTGCACGCGGATCTGGTGGGTGCGCCCGGTTTCCAGCTGGCACTCGACCAGGGTGTGGGCACGGAAGCGCTCGCGCACCCGGTAGTGGGTACGGGCGGGCTTGCCGGAGTCAGTAACGGCGCGTTTGAGACGGTCGCTGCGGTGGCGGTCCAGCGGCGCGTCCACCGTCCCGCCGGCCAGCACGTTGCCATTGACCACGGCCTCGTACTGGCGGTGGATGCCGCGCTCACCGAGCAGGGCCACCAGGGCGGTGTGCGCCGCCAGCGTGCGCGCCACCAGCAGGGCGCCGCTGGTGTCCTTGTCCAGCCGGTGGACGATGCCCGCGCGGGGCAGCTGTTCAAGGCGGGGATCCAGATGCAGCAGCGCATTGACCAGGGTCCCGTCGCGGTTGCCGGCGCCCGGGTGCACGACCAGTCCGGCCGGCTTGTCGACGATCAGCAGATGCTCATCCTCGAAGAGCAGCTTGAGCGCGATCGGCTCCGAGCGGTCGCGGGTGGCGACGGCCACCTCGGCGGCCAGCCGCACGACGGCGCCCTCGGCCACTGGGGTGCGCGGCTTGGCGGTGACTCCGTCCACGGTCAACTCGCCGGACTTGATCCAGCCGGACAGGCGCGAGCGCGAGTGCTCGGGAAACAGCTCGGCAACGGCCTGGTCCAGACGCAGTCCGGCCTGCGCGGATCCCACGCGGGCTTCGGCCTGGACCAGGGAAATCGGGGTGGAACCAGTTCGGTGATCGTTCACATCAGTCATGCTTAATGGAGGCCCGCGGCGGCTTTGGGCTATCATCGCCCGCTTCGAGCCGCCCCCGGCGCTCATCGACTCGGTAGAACATGATCCACCATCAAGGCCTGCTCCGCCCAGCACCGCGTACCGCCCTGCCCTCGCTGGCCCGGATCGGCTGCCTGTTCCTGCTGGCCCTTTCGCTGGCCGGCTGCAAGTGGTTCCAGAAGGAAGACCCGCTGGAAACCCTGCCGGTCGACCAGATGTACGCCGAGGCCAAAAGCGCCCTGGTCGGCGGCAATCTGGGCCGCGCGACGCGCTACTACCAGCGCCTGATCGCCCGGTTCCCCTACGGCCCCTACACCGAGCAGGCCCAGCTCGAGCTGGCGTATGCCCAGCACCGCAACAACGAGCCGGAGGATGCGCTGTCCACCATCAACCGGTTCATCCGCACCTATCCGGCGCACGACAAGGTGGCCTACGCCTTCTATCTCAAGGCCCTGATCAACTTCGAGCGCGGCAATTCCGCGCTGGACCGTCTTGTCGGCATCGACGCGACCCAGCGCGACCAGGCCTTCAACGTCCAGAGCTTCAATGACTTCGCCGAAGTCATCCGGCGCTTCCCTGACACCCGCTACGCCGTCGACGCCCGCCAGCGCATGGTCTACCTGCGCAACCGCCTTGCCCGCCACGAAATCAACGTCGCCCAGTACTACCTGCGCCGCAAGGCCTGGGTCGCAGCACTCAAGCGCGGCCAGTACCTGATCGAGGTCTACCCGCAATCACGCTACCAGTCGGATGCCCTGGCGGTCATGGCCGAAAGCTACCGCCAGCTCGGACAGGACACCCTCGCCGACGACACCGTCCGCGTGCTCGAAGCCAATGATCCCCAGCACCCGTACCTCACCGGCGGCTGGCCCCGCCAAGGTGGCTGGTGGCGCAAACTGCTGCCCTTCGGCGACGAGCGCCGCGGCAGCTGAAGCGCCCCCCTTCAGCCTCACGCCTGCTCCAGCCGACCACCGGGGATCCGGAGGGGGCTGCCAAGCTGCTGGCCATTGCTACTCCCAGCGCGCAATGAAGTGCAGATTGCGCTCAAAGAGAAGCCCGGCAACCGGCCCGTAGAGTCCGAGTCTTCCTACCCGGGCCGTCTCGTTCATCCGCAGCGACTCACGGAGTTCATTCCAGTCCGGAGCAGTGAGATAGTTGTAGGGCAATGCGACGCCGAATCTGGCGTTGCCCACCCAGTCCATGACCGACAGGGTTGCCCGGGCTAGGGGGCCATCGAGCACGTGATCCTTGATCAGCAGGCCGCCTTTGCTGACGCGGGCGGCCTCTTCCAGCAATCGCCGAGGCTGCTCGATGTGGTGGAGAACGTCGACGAACATGCAGATGTCGACCGACCGATCGGGCAGGGGAATGTGTTCGCCGTCGAACTCGGCGACCGGGATTGCCGTCTGAGGCCGCACCAGAACATCCACGCCGGAGATCGACAGATCGGGGCGTCGCTCCAGAATCTCGGCAGCGACCTCACCGCTACCGCACCCGATGTCCAGCACTTTCGAACCTGTCGGAATCAGGGAGGACAGCCGGGACGCGAGCACATTCCTGCGACGACTCAGGACGAGCGAGCCGTGTAGCCAGCCGATCATCTCGCGCTTCCCCAGCCTTGGCGGTCAAGGCGAAGAACGCCCATCATGAACCCGCCGAGCACCACCTGCAGGCCCATGAGAAACATCGTCACCGCAGGAATCGTGACCCTCATCATGTCGGATGGAACCAGGCCTCCAAACTCTTCTTGGCCCCAGGTGAACAACGCCCAAAGGCTAAGCGCGAACCCAGAAACGGAGAGCAGCGCGCCGAGTGCCAACCAGGACTCGAAGGGGACGCGGGCAACCGCGCGTTCAAATCGCGGATCGGGAGGGAGCGTGCCGGAGTAGAGGCCGAATAGTTTTGCAAAAATTCCGAAAAAGACCGCCTGGGCCCCGCCGAGCATGCTGGCTGAGGTGTAGAGAAGCGTGTGAACGTCAAGCTCGACCCCCACTACGCCGACGGGCCCCATCAGAAGCACGATGTGGCCCGCGAGCCCTGCCGCAATTGCCACGAGGCCCGGGTAGAAGAAAAGCCACCGGGGTGAGAACAAGAGCAGGAACCTGAGGTGGCGCCAACCGTCTGACCAGGTGCGGAGATGGGGCCTACGGTCACGCCCATCGACGCGAAGCTTCGTCGGCACCTCTTCGATCCTGTACTCGGCCAGAGCTGCCTTCACGATCATCTCGCTCGCAAACTCCATCCCCTTGGTCGCCAGAGCCAGGTCAAGAAGCCTCCGCCGATTGGCGGCTCTGAGACCGCAGTGGAAGTCCCCCAGATCGACCCGGAAAAACAGGCGCCCGATGAAGCTGAGGACTGGGTTGCCGAGGTATCTGTGAAGAAGTGGCATCGCTCGTCTTTCGATACCGCCCAGGAATCGGTTTCCCACGACCAGGTCTGCACCATCTCTTAGCCGATTGATGAAGGGGGCAAGAGAGGAGAAATCGTAACTCTGGTCTGCATCCCCGATCGCCACGTATCGACCGCGGGCTCCCGACACCCCAGCCATGATCGCGCTACCGTACCCGCGCTCTCTGGCATCCACCACGCGTGCTCCCGAGGATCGGGCGAGTGCAGGCGAGCCGTCGCTGCTTCCGTTGTCGGCAACCACGACCTCCCCGACGATTCCGCTTTCCGCAAGAAACGACTTGGCCTCTTCTATGCACCCAACAAGCGTTCGGGCCTCGTTGAGGCACGGCAGGACGATGCTCAGCTCCATCTCCGGTGAACCAGCGCGTTCTTCACCTGTCATCTAATTGTTCCGAGAAACCTCGACGATTCTGGCGATCGGCCGGAGCGATCCATCCCGAAGCGGCACACGGTGCTCCGCCACGAGAGAGAAACCTTCCGGAAGCCGATCAGAGAACAGTTCGGCCTCCAGTGGCTCCAGGACTCCCTCCTCCAGCAACTCGGTGGCCGAGCTGCTTGCAAGCCTACTGTTATGAACTAGCACATAGGAGATTCGAGGTTCGCTCCCAGGCAGCGCGGCAGCGGGTTTGCGAAAGCGATCCATCACCTGCAATGCCCCACGCGTCTGGACAGGCGTGACGACCATGTTGTTCGCGAGCACACCACATCGGCTGAAGTAGCGAGCGTAGTGTCCGTGGTCCCAACGCGCAAGGACAGTTCCAGGGCGGTCTGCGCATACTTGACGAAGGCTGAGATAGATCGGATACACCGAGGAGAACTCCACGGAGCCGGCCAACGGTTTCGCTGTGGCGTGCAATCGCCAGCCCGGGATGCACGCGAGGGCGAAGCTCAACGCCAGCAACGTGCCCGGCCATCGGAGCTTCCCCGTTTCTGCAACCTGGTACCGCAACAACATCCATGCTGCGCCAACGCTTAGTCCCAGGTATGCGAAATAGTTGAACCTGTACTGCGCCATCGCCAGCGCCAGACCCAATAACGCGAAGCAGGCCATTGCAGCTCGCCCGTCAACTCTTGGCTCGGTTGCGAGCGCCTTGGACAGCTGGAACCCGATCCATGGCGTCAGAAGGAGAAGAGGGGTGTACCTGGCTACGGTGATCCAGAACGATCCGCCAGTCAGCGACGCATACACGGATTCAACTTCCAGAATCCCTTCATAGAGAGGCAGGTCTCCCGAAAGGTAGGTCATCCCCTTCATGATCTGTGTGCCTGAGAGCAACAAGGCCAAACAGGCAAGCAGGGTCAGGCCTTGAATAGTCCTGGGCGAGGGCTTGCTTGCCGCCATTGCGCCAACGAGCACAGCGACGATGATGCTTGCTGCAAGATGGAACCACGAGAACCAGTAGTAGGCGAACTTCAGCTCCAGGAAGGCCTGGGAGGGGAGGAGCAGCAGCGTCTGCGTGACAAGCATAGAGGCGGCGAAGTATCTGGCGCTCTGGGCGAAGTCACCGGAACGCCCCCTGCACCACACCACTCCAAAAAGAAGCAGAACCGGCGCGAACAGGACGATAAGCGAAGTGGCGATGCCCTGCGAAACGGAAAGCGCAACACCGCAGAGGATTCCTTGAAGATTCGAATCCGGGGAATCGAACCATCGCATCGTCGCCAAAGTGACACACAACACGGATGTGGTTTCCGCAAAGTGATGATCGATGTGTCCGAATCCGTGCACGAAGTGCACGTTGGGCGACCAACAGAACAGAAGCAGCGCCAGAAGCCGCAGTGAGGGTGCCAACCCCGCCTGCTTTGAGATCAGCAGGATCAAGGCTCCGTTCAACAGGAAGAAGGCTGGGGGAACCGCCCCAAGAAGCATCGCCGGATCCTGTGTGGGCATTGCAATGCGCAACAGGCCCAGAACCAGAGACATCAGCGAATCGTACAGCCAGGGCCACGCCACCAGATGACCCGTGGGCACGTAGGATTGCGTGTCGAACTCCCTGGGAACCCAGCCAGAATCCGTAGCCCCCATGATCCGCAGGGCGTGATAGAAGGAGTCCGCACCCAGGAACCCGTACTCGCCGATCAGCTGCACCGAAGGCAGGAAGGTAAGGCTTCCGAACAACCCGGTAGCAAGAACGACCGCCACGGAAGCAGCCCGAAAGAGCCCTGTCGCCCCAGCTCTCGGACCGGACGCGAACGACTCCGTCATGCGTTCCGCAGCGGGAGTTCTGCGCCACATCCGATGGCGCGGCGGCCACCGGAATCAAGGAGCCCTCGATCCGGACTGCAGCTCATCGCTTCAACTCCACCCCGAGGTGATCGGGTAGCGCCGCTCGCGGCCAAAGGCACGCCGCGACACCTTGGGGCCCGGCGCCGACTGGCGCCGCTTCCACTCGTTGATGAATACCAGCCGTGCCACGCGCATGACCGTGGCTTCGTCGAAGCCCTCGGCGATGATCTCGGCACGCGACATCTCGCGGTCGATGAATCGCTGCAGGATGGCATCCAGCACCTCGTAGGGCGGAAGCGAGTCCTCGTCCTTCTGGTTCTCGCGCAGCTCGGCGCTGGGCGGGCGGTCGATCACCGCCTGCGGGATGACCTCGCCGTCGCGGTTGCGCCAGCGGGCCAGCTCGAAGACCTCGGTCTTGTAGACGTCCTTGAGCGGCGCGTAGCCGCCGCACATGTCACCGTAGATGGTCGCGTAGCCGACCGCGTACTCGCTCTTGTTGCCGGTGGTGAGCAGCAGGTGGCCGAACTTGTTGGACAAGGCCATCAGCATCGCGCCACGGCAGCGTGACTGCAGATTCTCCTCGGTGACGTCGGCCTCGCGGCCCGCGAACATCGGCCCGAGCGCGCCCAGGAACCCCTCGAAGGCCGGCTCGATAGACAGGGTCTCCAGCCGAACCCCCATCGTGTCGGCCTGGACGGCGGCGAGGTCGTTGCTGAGATCCGAGGTGAATCGCGAGGGCAGCCGCACGGCGAGCACATTCTCAGGCCCCAGTGCATCGACCGCGATGGCGAGCACGAGAGCCGAATCGATGCCCCCGGAAAGTCCGACCAGGGCGCGACGGAAACCGTTCTTGCCTAGATAGTCGCGGGTGCCACGTACCAGGGCGCCCCAGGTCAATGCGAAACGGGTCTCGTCGCCGGCCTCCGGCCAGGCTGCCCTTGTCCACTTGCCACTGACGGGGTCGAGATCGGCCAGGAGCAGGGCCTCCTCGAAGTCCACCGCCGCCGGGTGCAGGTGGCCGTCGCGGTCGGCCAGCACCGAGCAGCCATCGAACACCAGCTCATCCTGGCCGCCGACGGTATTCAGGTAGGCAAGCGGAACCGGGTGTTCAGAGAGCCTGCGCGCCAGCACCTCGTCGCGCTCATGCGGCTTGTCCGCCTCGTAGGGTGAGGCATTCGACACCAGCACCAGATCGGCGCCGGCCTCGACCGTTTCGCGCAGCGGCCGCGAGAACCACAGGTCCTCACAGACCAGCAGGCCGATGCGCAGCCCACCGGCGTCCACCACCACCGGCTCGCTGCCCTTGGCGAAGTAGCGACGCTCGTCGAATACGGCGTAGTTGGGCAGCTCGCGCTTGCGATATGTGGCCTCGATCCGTCCGTCGCGCAGCACGCTGAGCGCGTTGTACACCGCAGGGCCGCGCGACTCGGGATGCCCCAGCACGACGACGATGCCCTCGACACGGCGGGCGACATCCGCGAGGGCATCCTCGCAGGCGGCGAGAAAGCTCGGACGAAGAAGCAGATCCTCAGGGGGGTATCCGGACAAGGCCAACTCCGGGAACAGAATCAGCGCTGCTCCGTACCGGTCACGCGCCTGGCACGCGAGCTCGACGATGCGGCTTGCATTCGCCCCAACCTGGCCGACCGGGAAATCCGTTTGGGCGAGTGCCAGCCTCATTGGCAGAGCCCCGGACACTTCTGGCCCTCGCGCGCCTCTCGCCCCATGCTATTCCTCTTCCAGTTCCAGAATGTTTCGCAGGCGTTGCGCGACAACCGGAGACAACGCCTCCACGTATGCACTGGAGAGATGCTGCGTGTCACGGTAGACCGGCGTGCCGGAGCGGACGGCCCGGCAGTCCATCTCGTTGCACACGAGGTCGTTCAGATGGAGGATCGTGACGCTGGGCATGGCATCGGCGACTTCGCGGTTTGCAGCCAGCTCCGGTGCAATGGACTCGTCACTCGGCTGGAGTCGGCAGGACGCGCCGCCCAGCCATTTCGGGCGCCACTCACGACGCGCCAGACAGACAAGCGGATCCTCGCGTAGAACGGGGGTCGGCTGGAGTAGGACGACTTGCCTTGCCGTTTGTGAGAGAGCTGCAAGCATCTGCATGGACCCGGCGATCCATTCGTCCTCGGAGATATCGTAGGAGGCCCCGGAGCCAGTCACGATCACATCTGGGGACAGCGAAGTCAGGTAGCCCACGACGCCTTGCCGCCACTCCTCGCACTCATAGAACGGCCTCCCCAGCCTGGGGTAGTAGAATCGCGCGTGGACCATTGGGCAGGCTGACTTGGTCAGCACGACGAGCCTCCACGTCGGCGCAGGAAACGCTGCGCGCAGGCTTTCGTACCATTGCAGAACCACGCTGTCTCCCAGGATGACGGCGGTCCTTGAAAAGCCTTCGTCCTCCGCGACGCACGGCAGGATGCGGGCGGATCGGTACCAATCGTCGCAACCGAGTCGGTAGATCGAGGGGAGGTCCCTTGCCGCCATTGCGAGTGACGCCTGCGCGGGCTCTGCAGCCCAACGCTGGGCTGAGTCACGCCACTGGAGCGCCGCGAATGTCGCGATCGCCATGAGCAGCAATGAAGTCGTGACGACCGCCGCCGGGCGAAGGTCCAGCCAGCGGGCATGACGCACGGGGTGCTCGACCCAATGGTACGAGAGCAGCGCCGGAAGCAAGGCGGCCGCCGCCGCGAGCAGACGGAAGCCCCAATGGAGGTCGCCGAGCGCGGCGTCAGCGAGCAGCAGTGCCGGCCAGTGCCAAAGATACCAACCATAGGACATGCGCCCGAGCCATTGAGCGCCGGAGGAACGCAGCAGGCCAGGCAGGAAGCCTACACCATGCTGAGCGGAGAGCAGGATCAATGCCGCACCAAGAGACGGTCCAGTCGCCCACAGCCCTGGGTACTGCTCGCCCCGCCCCAGCATCGCGACCGAGCCAACGACGAACAGCGTGCCAATCATGCATAGGGACGATGCAACCGCGGTCAGCGGCCTTTCGAGACGCGCTGCCAAGTTCGTCAGCAGCCGATGGCCGCGAAGGAAGACGATACCGCCGAGCGCGAACTGCCACGCTCTAGAAAAGACGGTGTAGAAGGCCAGGTCCCGGCTATGGAGGGCCAACAGGAGGCTGGCGAGCAGGGAGACCAGCAGCAACAGGACCAGGGTGCGGACCAGCTGCGACACCCGGCTGTCCTCAGCGGCGGCGGCGCGCGACCAGAGGAACCAGAGCAACAGGGGCCAAACCAGATAGAACTGTTCCTCGACGCCTAGAGACCAGGTATGCAGGAAGAGCTCACTCTCCGCGCCGTGCCCGAAGTAGTCCAGTTCGGCAAATGCAAAGCGCATGTTGGTAAGCCACCACGGCACGAAGGCCGCGGTGCGCGCCTGCGCAATCTGCTCTCCAGGCGCGAGAAGAATCGTAGCCAGTGACGCGACGACGCCGAGCATGACGAGCAATGCGGGGAGCAGCCTACGGAAGCGGCGTGCGTAGAACTCAGCGAAGCGCACGCCTCCCGACTGGGAAAGTTCCGCCACCAGCAACCCGGTAATCAGATAGCCAGAGAGCACGAAGAACAGGTCGACCCCGACGAATCCGCCCTGCAGGAACGGCACGCCAGCGTGGCCGACGACCACGGCGAGGATGGCCAATGCGCGCAGCCCCTCGACCTCGGGCTGGAATGGAAGCCGGTTCATGGAAGACGCGTGAGCGCTCACTGCGGCGCCAGCCCCGCCAGGGGGCCCGGCCCGAAGCAATGAATCGTCCTGGCCATCTATCAACCCATGCGACACGGCCCGTTCCAAGGGGAACGGGCCGCGCGGCACAAACTCGAACGGTAAAGCAGTTGCCCGGACATTCCAGGCCCGTCGATCACTTCATCTTCTCAACCAGCGCCTTGCCGAGATCCGCCGGCGAACGCACGGTGGTGACCCCGGCCTTCTCCAGCGCGGCGAACTTGCCAGCCGCCGTGCCCTTGCCGCCGGAGGCGATAGCGCCGGCATGGCCCATGCGCTTGCCCGGAGGCGCCGAGGCGCCTGCGATGAAGCCGACCACCGGCTTGGTGACGTACTCGGTGATGAACTCTGCGGCCTCTTCCTCGGCGCTGCCGCCGATCTCGCCGACCATGATGATGCCCTCGGTCTGCGGATCGTCCTGGAACATCTGCAGGGCGTCGATGAAGTTCATGCCCTGGATCGGGTCACCGCCGATGCCGATGCAGGTCGACTGGCCGAGGCCGGCGTCGGTGGTCTGCTTGACCGCTTCGTAGGTCAGGGTGCCGGAGCGCGAGACGATGCCGACCTTGCCCGGCTTGTGGATGTGCCCCGGCATGATGCCGATCTTGCACTCGCCCGGGGTGATGATGCCGGGGCAGTTCGGGCCGATCAGCCAGCACTCGTCGTAGTGCGCCAGCGCGTGCTTGACGCGCAGCATGTCGAGCACCGGGATGCCCTCGGTGATCGCCACGATGACCCGGATGCCGGCGTCGGCCGCCTCGAGGATGGCATCGGCGGCGAACGGCGGCGGCACATAGATGACCGAGGCATCGGCGCCGGTGTCGTCGACCGCGTCCTGCACGGTGTCATAGACCGGCAGGCCGATGTGGTCCTTGCCGCCCTTGCCGGGGGTGACGCCGCCCATCACCTTCGTCCCGTACTCGAGCATCTGCTCTGCGTGGAAGGTGCCCTGCTGGCCGGTGAAGCCCTGGACGATGACCTTGGTGTTCTTGTTGACCAATACGCTCATGGTGAATTCCTGTGGTCGTCGATCGGGCGGGCTCAGGCCACCGCGGCCACGGCCTTCTTGGCCGCGTCGTTCAGATCGTCTGCGGGGATCAGGGCGAGACCGCTGTTCTTCAGCAGCTCCTTGCCCTTGTCGACATTGGTGCCTTCCAGGCGAACGATCACCGGCACCTTGACCCCGACCTCCTTGACCGCGGCGATGATGCCCTCGGCGATCATGTCGCAGCGCACGATGCCGCCGAAGATGTTGACCAGGATCGCCTTGACCTTGTCCGAGGCGAGGATGAGCTTGAAGGCTTCGGTCACGCGCTCCTTGGTGGCGCCGCCGCCGACGTCGAGGAAGTTCGCCGGCTCGGCGCCGTTGAGCTTGATCACGTCCATGGTGGCCATCGCGAGGCCCGCGCCATTGACCATGCAGCCGATGTTGCCATCCATGGTCACGTAGTTAAGGTCGTGCTGGGCGGCCTCGGCCTCCTGCTCGTCTTCCTGCGCCTTGTCGCGCATCGCCACCAGCTTGGGCTGGCGGAAACCGGCGTTGTCGTCGGAGTTGATCTTGCCGTCGAGGGCGACCAGATCGCCGGCGGCAGTGATCGCCAGCGGGTTCAGCTCGACCAGGGCCAGGTCCTTGTCGTTGAACAGCCGGAACAGGCCCATCATGATCTTGGTCAGCTGGTTGACCTGCTTGGCGTTCAGGCCCATGGCGAAGCCGACCTGCCGGCACTGGAACGGCTGCAGGCCCTGAACGAACTGCACCTGCAGGTTCTGGATCGCGTCGGGGTTTTCCTCGGCGACCTTCTCGATGTCGACGCCGCCCTCGGCCGAGGTGATGAAGGAAATCGCCTTCGAGGCACGGTCGATCAGCATCGACAGGTACAGCTCCTTGCCGATGTCGGTGGCCTCGGTGACCAGCACGGTATCGACCGGCAGGGCGCGGCCGCCGCTCTGGTAGGTGGCCATGCGCGTGCCGAGCATGCCGGCGGCGGCATCGCGGACGGCGTCGAGGGTCTTGACCAGCTTCACACCTCCGGCCTTGCCGCGGCCGCCTGCGTGGATCTGGGCCTTGACCACCCACTGCTCGCCGCCAATCGCCTTGGCGGCCTCGACGGCCTGGTCGGGGGTCTGCGCGACACGCCCGGCCGGAACCGGAATGCCGTACTCGGCGAACAGCTCTTTGGCCTGATACTCGTGAAAGTTCATGCTGCACCTGGAATCGGTAGGGGAAGACCGGTCGACCGGAAGGGGCGCGCACAGCGCAGCCCGGGCGGTGCCGGCATAGGGCCGCGGTATTGTGGCGAAGGGCGTCGCCAAAGGCAAAGCGACAGCGCCTGAGCGTGGCGGGCACCCCGCCCGGTCCGGGCTTCGGCTAACCTGCCGGGATGCGGCTTTCCCCCACACGCCGGACGCCCGGCCGCTTCGATCGCGATGCCCAGCAGCGCGAACTCTACTTCTTCACCCTGTACCGCTGCTTCCAGGCCGCGCTGATCGCGCTCGTCGTATTCAGCCCGGTCGGGCTGTCGCTGGCTCGACTGGTGCAGCCGGTGCTGGCCCAGGTGGTCTGCCTGACCTATCTGGTGCTGTCGGCGGTATTCCTGCTGATCGCCACCCGCTCGCGGCTGAAGCTCACCCATCAGGTGCTGCTCGGACTGGGTGTCGACATTCTCGCCGCCCTGCTGATGCGGGCGGCGCTCGAAGGCGTCGACCTCGGCATCGCCCTGCTGCTCATCGTCAACGTCGGCGCGGGCGCGCTGTTGCTGCCGTTCCGGTGGGGCTTCCTGTTCGCCACGCTGGCCGCCGTCGGCGTGGTTTTCGAGTACCTGGTGACCGCCGTGCTCGGCCTCGGCGAGACCAGGGCATCCGAGACGGCGATGCTGGCGGTTACCTACATGGCGGTCGCCGCACTGTGCAACATCCTTGGCCGCAGCCTGCGCGAAAGCGCCCTGCTCGCAGCCGAGCGCGGCGCCGAGGCCGCCAGCCTCGCGCAGATCAACGATCTGATCATCCGCCGCCTGCGCTCCGGCGTGATCGTCGTCGATGCCGCGCACCGCGTGCGTCTTGCCAACGAGACCGCGTGGCACCTGCTTGGCGAGCCGAACCCCTCCGAGAAACGCCTTGAGGTGCTGTGCCCGGCGCTTTCCCGGCACATCACCTCCTGGCGCGTCGATCCGCAGCAGGAGCCGCAGGCGCTGCAGCTGCGCAGCGACCGCCCCGATGTGGTCCCGCGGATCGCCCGGCTGGGCACCTCCGAGGACCTGCTGCTGGTCTTCCTCGACGATAGTGAGCTGGTCTCGAGACGCGCCGAGCAGCTGACGCTCAGCACGCTGGGAAGACTGTCGGCCGGCATCGCCCACGAGGTCCGCAACCCGCTCGGCGCGATCAGCCACGCCGCCCAGCTGCTGGAGGAATCCGAAGCGCTGCCGGACGGCGACCGTCAGCTGCTGCAGATCATCGTGACCCAGAGCCAGCGCGTGAACGGGATCATCAACAACGTTCTGGCCCTGTCCCGCCGCGAGGCCTCACGACCGGAGGTGCTCGAGATCTGCGAATGGCTGGAGGACTTCCTCGGCACGTTCTGCCGCGAACACTTCCTTGAGGCGGGTGCCATCGAAACCGATATCGAGCAGCGTCCGATCACGGCGATTTTCGACGGGCAGCAGCTGCACCAGGTGCTGACCGCGCTGCTCGGCAATGCGCTCAGGCACGGTCGCCGTGGCAGCGCCCCGGCCGAGGTGCGCCTGCGGGCCAGGCTGGACGACGACCAGGCGACGCCGCTGATCGAGGTCACCGACCGTGGCCCGGGCATTCGCCCGGAGCAGGCCGAGCGGATCTTCGAACCCTTCTTCACCACCCACGACATGGGCAGCGGGCTTGGGCTCTACATCGCCCGGCAGATCTGTGAGGCGAATCAGGCAGTATTGGAGTACCGCCCGGCACCCGAGGGGGGCAGCTGCTTCCGCATCGTCCTCTCCCGCCCACTGCGGATCGTCTGAGCCGAACACCGGCAGGTTTCACGTCGCCCTCGCGAACCGGCATAATCAGCGCGGCCTTCCGACCGTGGGTTGCCCATGCTGCCATCCCGCTGCGCCCTGGTAGTCGATGACGAGCGCGACATCCGCGAATTGCTGTCGATCACCCTGAGCCGGATGGGCCTGCAGGTGGACACCGCCGAGGATCTGGCCGTGGCGCAGCGCAAGCTGGCCAGTCAGGCCTACGATCTGTGCTTCACCGACATGCGCCTGCCCGACGGCTCTGGACAGAGCCTGATCGAACTGATCAGCAGTCGCTATCCCGATACGCCGGTGGCGATGATCACCGCGCACGGGAACGTCGACGCCGCGGTCAATGCGCTCAAGGCCGGCGCCTTCGATTTCGTCAGCAAGCCGGTCGACCTGCATGTCCTGCGCCGCATGGTGCAGAACGCCCTCCAGCTCGGCGAGCAGCGCCGCGCCCAGGCCCAGCTCAGCAACAACAAGCTGCTTGGAGAGTCGGCCCCGATCAACTCACTGCGGGCCACGATCGCCAAGGTCGCCCGCAGCCAGGCCCCGGTGTTCATCAGCGGCGAATCCGGCGTCGGCAAGGAGCTGGTCGCCCGGCTGATCCACGAGCAGGGTCCCCGCTCGGGCGGCGCCTTCGTCCCGGTCAACTGCGGAGCGATCCCGACGGAACTCATGGAAAGCGAGTTCTTCGGCCACAAGAAGGGCAGCTTCACCGGCGCCGTGGCCGACAAGGAAGGTCTGTTCCAGGCCGCGAACGGCGGCACGCTGTTCCTCGACGAGGTGGCCGAGCTGCCGCTGCACATGCAGGTCAAGCTGCTTCGGGTGATCCAGGAGAAATCGATCCGTCCGGTCGGTGCCAACATCGAGCAGCCGGTTGATGTGCGGATCCTCTCGGCCACCCATACCGACCTGTCCGCACGTGTCGCGGACGGGCGCTTCCGGCACGATCTGTACTACCGCATCAACGTCATCGAGCTGAACGTCCCCCCGTTGCGCGAGCGCCCCAACGACATCCCCCTTCTGGCGGACGCCCTGCTCAAACGGCTGGCCGCCGACAATGGCGATCCCGGTTACGAACTGGCTGAGGACGCCCAGGAGCAGCTGGCCGGCTACGCCTTTCCGGGCAATGTCCGCGAGTTGGAGAACATCCTCGAGCGAGCGGTGGCGCTGTGCGACGGAGGCATCATCCACGCCGAGGACCTGCGCCTGCCATCGCCCCCTCCAGCCACGCAACCGACCGGCGATGCAGAGCAGCCGGCGCGCGGCCAGGGCGCCGCTGCCACGCCCCCCACCCTGCCCGACCGTCTTCCCGACGCCTTGCCTGATTTCATGGAGTCACTGGAGCGCGAGGCCATCCAGAAGGCACTGATCGAGTGCAAGTACAACAAGACCAAGGCCGCCGCCAAGCTCGGAATCACCTTCCGGGCGATGCGCTACAAGCTCAAGAAGCTGGGCATCGACTAGCGCCCCCATCCCGCTCTTGATCCGGTCATGCCCGCCCCCAGATCGCCGCACGGGGCGCCGGTCGGGTGGCCGGGGGCCCGGGACGGATCACATTTGGAGGACTCCCGATGAGCCGCTGGAAAGCTGCCGGCATCCATCTCCTGATCAGCCTTGGCGTGGTCGCGGCGCTGGCCGCCCTGATGCTCTCGACCTGGTACGCCAGGGGACTGTTCCAGTTTGCCCAGGCCGACCGACTGCTGCTCCTGGTCGGCGCCATCGACGTCACCGTCGGCCCATTGCTGACCCTGCTGGTGTTCCGGGCCGGCAAGAAGGGCCTGAAGCTCGATCTCAGCCTGATCGGTCTCGCCCAGGTCGCCTTCCTCGCCTATGGCCTGAGCGTGGTCTGGATCTCCCGCCCCGCCTTCCTGGTGGCGCTGCCGGAGCGCGTCCAACTGGTCTTCGCCAACGAGATCGATCCCGACACCCTGCCGGTGGTGGACGGCGCCCTCCCCCGCAGCCGTGTGCCCTGGCTCGGCCCGGAACTGGTCGGGGCCAGGCGGCCGCAGGACCCAGCCGAACGCGCTCGACTGGTGGACGAACTGATCGCAGGCCGTGATCTGCCCGCCTTTCCCAAGTACTACGTGCCTTTCCCACAGCTGGCCGACGACCTGCTGGCCGCCTCGGAGAGCATCGAGTCCCTGGGCCGGAGACTCGGGCCCGACGAGCGCCGCGCCCTGCACGAGCGACTGCGCGCCGAGTACGGAAACGGCGCCCGCTGGGTGCCCATCGTCTCGTCCCGAGGCACCGCGACCCTGTTCATCGATCCGGAGACGGCCCTGCCCTTGCGTGCCGACCCCTTTGATCCGCGGTGACAATCTGGACGGCCTGCGTCACTAACTGACGCATTTTGCGTCCACTGCGGGCCTCCCCGGTGTCTCGCTTCTGAGCAGCCGGCCACGCGGGGCGCTCACGCGGTTTCGCACGGCCCTCCTTAAGCTTGAACAATGTCCTTTAAAATCAAGTTTCTGGAACATCTCAGATCTGGATTTTCGGTCGTGGCACGCAATGTGCTTTAATCTTCCTGCGCAGTTGTCGACAAGGGCCGCAAGGCCACGGAGCAAGGCCGCGGGCCTCTTGAGTCGGCATCGGCGACGTTAGCTAACCCGCAACCTACCCACTGGGGAGTTCCCATGAAGAAGATGCAAGGTTTCACCCTGATCGAGCTGATGATCGTGATCGCGATCCTCGGCATCCTGATGGCGATCGCCATCCCGGCCTACCAGGACTACACCGTCCGTGCGCGCTTCTCCGAGTGCATCGGCAAGCTCGCCCCGCTGAAGCTCACCGCGTCGGAGATCCGCCTCAATTCGCGCACCGCTTCGTTCCCAGCGAACATCGCGCAGCTGGGCGACGTGGACGGCACGAACTTCTGCGCGGCAGCCACGTCCCCCGCCGCAGGCCGTATCCAGATCGCCAACTCGGCAGGTATCGGCAACGGCCTCGCCTCCGGCGCCATCGTGGTCGAGCTCTCCGGAACCGTCCTCGCGGGTCAGTCGGATGTGACCTGGGTCTGCAAGCCGGCCGATCCTGCCGATGCCGACAACAAGTACCTGCCGGGCTCCTGCCGCTAAGGGATTCGTCAGGCAGACGGCAAACATGGGCTTCGCATGAATGCCCAACCGGACCCCGCCCCTTCGGCGGGGTCCTTCATTTGTCGCGGACTGATTCCCTGCCTGGTCGTCGCGCTCTGCCTCATCCCCTTTATTCCCGGGCTGAGCGGCCCCTTTCAGCATGACGACCTCAGCAACCTCCCCAGATTGATCGTTGGCCCGTTCGGCTGGGAGTCGCTCTGGGATGTCGCCGTCCGCAATGAGAGCGGCCTGCTCAGGCGCCCGCTGTCCAATATCGCTCTCGCCCTCAATTACTGGGGCAGCGGTATTTCCGACCCCTTTCCCTTCAAGCTCGGAAACCTGCTTGTACATGGCCTCACCGGCCTGGCCGCGTATTGGCTGTGCGTCGAGTTCCTGAGCATCCCCCATATCAGGCGCAGCCTGCCCGCATCGCCGCGGCAGATCGCCCTGCTCGCCGCCGCGATCTGGGTGATCCACCCGCTCCAGGTGAGCACGGCGCTCTATGTCGTCCAGCGCATGGCGCAGCTCGCCACGCTGTTCAGTTTGGTCGCGGTCGCCTGGGCCCTCCACTGGACGCGCGCCCACTGGAGCTCGGCCGAACGACCCAGCGGCTCGCGTCTGGCAGCGGCCGGCTTCATGCTGGCCTCGCTTCTTGCCATAGCTTCCAAGGAGAACGGGGTGCTGACCCCCGTCCTGCTGCTGGCTTGTCTGCTGCCAGCCTTTTCTGCTCTTCGTGGCGGCACGTCGCAGCACGCCTACGCAGTGCGCAACTTTCGACCGCTTGCGTACTTGTGCATCGCCCTTCCGCTGGCGCTCGGCCTGACCCTGGCGGCGTTCCGCCCGGAGCTCGTGATCGGGGGCTACGCGGGCAGACCCTTCACCTGGGATGAGCGCCTCCTGACCCAATCGATCGTGCTGTGGAAGTACATCTCCATGATCCTCCTGCCAAGGCCCAGCGAGATGGGTCTCTATCATGAGGTGGCGGTCCACGGCCCCGGGTCTGTTGCCGCGTGGATCGCCACGGCGGGTCTGGCGGCAATGCTGGCAACCGCGACGACTCTGATGAAGCGGGCCCCAATCCTCTCCTGGGCGCTGTTGTGGTTTTTCGGCTCCCACCTGCTGGAGTCAAGCCTCCTGCCGCTGGAGATGATCTATGAGCACCGCAACTACACGGGGCTTCTAGGTTTTTCCGCAATGGCATCGTGGGGAATCTTCGCCTTCGCAGGACGCACAGGCGTGCACGCAGGCCTTATAGCGGCCCTGCCCATCGCTCTTCTGGCGAGCTTGACCTTCAGTCGCGCGGTGGACTGGTCCAGTCCGGAGCGCTTCTATGCGGCCGAGTATCGCCACCACCCCGAGTCGTTCCGCGCCCTGCTGGGTTTCTACGACAGGATTGAGAACGTGGGCGCTTTCCCGGAGGTCGCAGCACAGCTCAAGCAGGAAATAATCGATCGACGGGGCGATGAGCCGTGGGTCGCGCTGATGCTGGCGTCCGAAGAGTGCGGCAATCCGGATTTCAGGGCCGATTGGGACCGGGTACTGGAACGGGTCCGCAACGCGAACAGCCTCGGCAGGTTCTCTGATTACGCGCATTCGGTATTGGACCAGGTGATCAAGGGCCACTGCAGGCACCTGGACCTCGACGCCTTCTCCAATGTCCTGAAGCAACTCCACAGTCGGGCGCTCTACGCCGATGATCGGGCCAACGCCTCCATGGCGGCCAATCTCAATGCCTGGGTTCATCGCCACAAGCGCGAATGGGAGGAAGCGCGCAGTTGGCACTGGCGAGCGTCCTCAGCAGACCCTGATTCGGTCGAGCCATTGTTCGAACTCGCCTACCTCGAGCTCAATCAGGGAAACCCTGCTGGAGCCCAGGCCGCAATCGAGGAACTGAAACGCCGAGAGGATCGAAGCCTGCGTCCGGTCAGCCATCGACTGCGCGAGATCGAGGGCCACCTCCAGCACCTGCTGGAAACCCAATCCCAGTAACCGCGTGGCCAGCGAGCGGACATACCCCCCTGAGCCGGATGCTGGCCAATGAATCACTCCCCCAAGCGAGCTGGCGCCGCTTCTTGACGCCGTCAACCGCGCGAACTGATCGCACGCAGTAGCACTGTCTCGTATTGACGGGCAAGATCGGTCCAGGGCTGACTGATGGCCGGGTCCAATGGCCGCGGATCGAGGAGAGCGCACTGCATCCGAGACGCAAGTGCCGTGGAGTCTCCGGGTGGGTAGAGGGCATCGGGACGCATACTGAGCAGTGACGCCACTTCGCCGATTTCAGCCGCGATCACAGGCAGGCCGCAGGCCACCATCTCCACCAGCTTCATCGGATGGCAAGCCTCCGAGAACGCTCCTACCCGGTTGTACACCACACCCACGTCAAGCGCCTTCCACAGGAGAGCTACGTCCTGGTGTGGCAGTACTCCCAGGTCGATGAACCTACGATTCGGGGTCAGTCGAACAGAGCCATCCCTCGGCCCGGCCAAACAAAGGTGGACATCAGGGCATAGCTCGAGCAGCCTCTCATGGGCTTGAATCAGGTCCTGCACGCCCCGCGCGGAGGATAGTGACCCTGCCGAACCGACCAACGGAACTCCAAGCGGCAGTCCCAGTGCTTGCCTGGCCGCGACCTTTCCGATCGAGGGTACGAACTGACCGGGGATGCCGTTCCCGATCACCGTCACTCTCTGCAGCTGCACGCCCCTGCTGATGAGCTGAGCACGCAACGTCTGGGTCACCGCGACCACGCAGCGGGCCCGACGGGATGCTCTTCTCAGCGCCCAGCGCAATCCCGGCACCCGGCTAAGCCCGAAGGCTTCATAGTCGTCGTAAAAGTCGAGCACCACGGGAATACCCAGGCGGCTTCCAATGAACTCAGCCGCGGCCAGGTGCAAGGCATCACTGCTCGCAACCAGCACGTCGGGCGCGAAGCGCGCAATGGCCGCGGCCCAACCGCCAAACGGCCTATGCGGAACGGGCAGCATATCGGCGCTGCTCCAGCGCACGCGGTCACGGATCGTAACGCTCGCCCCAGCCCGAGAACGGTAGGACGTGAATGCGACCTCCACGGAGTGGCCAAGGGCCGCGAGCGCCCGAGGAATCTCATAAAGCCGCCCGTATGCATCATCCAGAGCATCCCGACCGGTGTACTGACGTTTGGAGACGAAAAGTACTCGCAAGGAAGACTCGACGTTCTAGCGGCAAACGGTTCGAAACAGGTCCAGATTGCGGGAAGCGACCTGTTCGATCGAGAAGAACTCCTCCACCAGCTCGCGAGCCCGCCTACCGCGCGCGAGCCAGCCCCCCTCGTCAGCGCCAAGCATCTCCCCAACGGCCTGCGCCAGTGCAGCCTCATCGTCAGGCGCACAGGTCCACCCAGCTCCATCTTCCACGTACGTGTCGATACCGCCGCATCGGGTGCAGAGCACCGGGAGCCCAGCCTCCATCGCCTCAAGAGCGGCGTTCGACATGCCCTCATATCTTGACGGTAGAACGAAGGCGTCCGCGTCCTCTAGCACGCTCCGAACCTGATCCGCGGGGAGTGCCCCTCCGAACGATACGCAGTCACTCATCCCCAGACGCTCGACCTGCTGCTGGAGCTGTCCCCGCAGAGATCCCTCTCCCCACAACGAAAGCCGGAATCGTCTACCGGCCTGGCGCTGCGAAGCCAGGACATTCAATAGAAGATCAATCCCCTTCTGTTTCTCAAGCCTTCCCGTCCACACGAGGCGCCTTGGGTCGGCCAAGGCTTTGCGGCAGACAGCGGGCGCCACGCTGACGCCATTCGGGATACTGAACCTTGGCGGATGCACGATCCCAAGCCGCTCCAGATCTTCCGCGATTGCGGCGTTGATGAGGTTGACCGCGTCGATCTGGGAGTCGAGAAGAGACAGCCAGAATCTCGAGAAAGGTACAGACCTGACAAAAGCAGCGTCTCCGTCCCCCCGGGCGTTGATCGGCACCACCACCAGCTTCCAGGAAACGATGCGAAGAGCCTTGAGCAGCGCCAGCGCCAGCGCCGCGTCCCCCATGCCACGGCTGTAGACGACGTCGAACCTGCTTCGATTCCTGAAAGCAAACAGGATGTGCGAGACGAGGTACGAGCAGCCCCTCGCCAGCCTGCCGAGCCCGTTCGCCGCAAATAGCCGGTGCGTCTGAAGACGCTGCGCTCCCAGCTCCTGCACGCCGGTCGGAATCCGGTGACCCGCGACTTCAACCTCGGCCCCTTGGGCCAGCCAAACCTCGACCAGCCGCGAGACCTGGTTCTCTGCGCCACCCATCACATACGGTGGCAGGTTAGATACCACCAGCACCTTCAGCCTGCTACCGCCCATGGCGATCACACCAAGCGAGGTACATCAGTGTGGCCCACAGCACGTATCCATGGTCTGCTCTTTTGCTAATGTGCTGGCGCCAGACACGTGAGAGCCACTGCGCGTCCAGAAGCGGATCGTCACCCTGCATTGCCGGGCGAAACAGAGAATCCGCCCAGTCGAAGAGCGCTCCCCTTAACCAGGCTCCAATCGGAACATCGAAGCCTTGTTTGCGTCGCTGAGATACGTCAGCCAGGCCACGCTCTGCCACCAGGTTCCGAAGCACGGTCTTGCCGGAGCGGCCGTCGCACAACAGGGAAGAAGGCAACCTCCAGGCCAGGTTAATCAACTCATGATCGAGGAAGGGGCATCTCAGCTCCAGGCCGACCGCCATGCTCGATCGATCAAGTTTGTGTGTGATCCCCTCGGGTAGCAGCAAGGCCTGATCGAGGAATCGACATCTCGCACCAAAGCCACTGCCGGAAAGCCATCCCGGCATTCGAGGCCAAGCGGGATCATCCAGGAAGTTGATGGATTCGGAGCCGCTGAAGCGCAGCAATGCTTGCGCATAGGCCTCCGCGCCTTGAACACCCACACGGGACGCCTGCCTGTTGAGCGCAGCCGAGACTCTTCCCGGCGGCACTATCCGACCCATCCCCCCCCCGCCCAGAGCGAGCAAACGACGGACCTGCCAGGGAAACAAGCGCAACGCCTGCCAGTTGCGCTCGCCATCCAGATATCTCTGGTATCCATGAAACGCCTCGTCTCCGCCATCGCCGGTCAGAGCGACGGTCACGCTCTGCCGGGCAGCGTCAGCGACCAGCAGCGCTGGCAGCTGCGCAACGTCTGCGAAGGGCTCGTCGAATACGTCGACGACGCGCTGGACAGAGGCCAATGCAGCACCGCCCGCCAAATGTACCGTGGTGTGGTCGGTGCCCAAGCGGCACGCAGTGTCGGCCGCGACTCGCTCCTCGTTGACATCGGGCTCGTCGAAGGCAACGGTGAAAGTCTTCACACCCCCTGCCGACATCCTGACCATGCTCGATACGATCAGGGATGAGTCGATACCCCCGGAAAGCAAAGCCCCGACGGGCACGTCTGCCTGATGCCGGAGACCCACTGCCCGGTCAAGGGCCTCACCGACGAGTGCCTGGGCCTCCCATTCGCTTCCCGTCCAGGGGTCCTGCGCGGCACGTTGAACCATGTCACCGAGATCCCACCAACGCTCTACCCGGGACATGAACACATCGACGTCAGGTCTCCACAGCCGGTCAGCCCGCGCGATACGAATCATCGCCCCCGCAGGCAATTTGAAGATTCCGGGGTGAATGGTCCAGGGAGCTGGAATGAAACCGAATGACAGCAGCCAATCCAGCGCCCGAGGCTCGACGACATGTCGCCAGTCGGGATGCTCCCTGAACGCCTTCAGCTCCGAGCCGGCGACCCAATCCTGTCCGACCATGCCGAGGTACAGAGGCTTCTCGCCGAAACGATCGCGCGCAAGCGTGAGGGCGCCGGAGCGCGTGTCGAACGCTGCGAAGGCGAACATCCCGTTGCAGCGCTGCAATGCATCCTTCACGCCCCACGAAGCAATCGCTTCGACCAGGGTTTCCGTATCCGAGTTGCCCCTCCAGCGGACATCGGCGGTGGATTCCAGGCTCTTCCGCAAGCTCGCGTGGTTGTAGATTTCCCCGTTGAACGCAAGCACCCAGCGACCGTTCGCGGAGGCCATCGGCTGAGCCCCGGCTTCCGAAAGCTCGACGACGCGCAGGCGGCGGTGAGCCAGGGCGATGCTGCAGTCATCGTTGCGCCAGACACCAGCAGCATCCGGCCCTCGATGTGCGAGTACGCCGCCCATTCTTTCCGCGAGTCCCGGTACGGCGGCGCCGGCCCCCATCAGGACAGCCAGACCGCACATGTCAGGTCTTGACGAACTGACGGGCGGAATAGTCGATCCTGTGCAGGAAGACCTTCAGCGAATGCTCCTTGATGAATTCATCCGTTGCCTGCCGCGCACCTTGCCAGTGGCCATAGTCATCTATGGTGACCAACCCGAAAGGGGACACTCTCGGATACAGGTGTCGAAGCTCGTGGGCGGTCGACCGGTACCAGTCCGTATCCAGCCGGAGATAGCTGATCGCGCCCGGGGCCTGCTGTGGCAGCGTCTCGCATACGTCACCCTGCACTAGATGAAACCTGCCAGGGGGATACCCTGTCGAGTGCAGGTTCCGCCGGACCAAATCCGATCCTGCTTCGCACCATCGATCCCCTACGGCTCGCGTCAGCGATGCGTCGTACACCCCGGACGCTTCGGCCCCGGAAAAGTCGCGATCACGCTGGTCAGGGGCGGTCATCCCGCTAAAGGTATCGAACAGGTAAAGGTCACGTTCCTGCCCGAGCGAGCTCAGGGTCAACGCGGCGGCCATCATCTGACCGCCTCGCCATACACCACACTCGACAATCGCCCCTTCGATCCCCTGCTCGACCACGTACTGGACTGAAGCGATCGTTGCCAGCGTGCGCTCAACTCCCCCCATGGTATGAGGCAATGACGTGTCCAGGATCCTCCGCTGCCACTTCGGGACGTCATCCAGCGAAGCCTCGCGAAGCGCTCTCTTGATGTTACTGAGGTATCGTCGGATCACAGTCTTGTCTCTTGAGGGGCGAAATCGCGGGACAGAGCCTGCCGCCCTAGGCATGAAGGGCCCGGCACGCTCAACCCATCCGGATCCTGCAGCAGGCGGAACCTGCCTCCGCGAGAAGGCCACAGCCGATGCCGGGCCATTCGACTTACTGCTCTCCTGGAGAGGCCGAGCCTAGTCGCCGCGAGCAACGTCACGGCTTGGGCCATATCGGAGAACGAACAGCGTCGAGGAGGAGCCGAGCACCCTCGCCAGAGCCGTTCGAGCCCCCAACCGCAGCGCATTGCCGAGAAGCATGGTGCCAGAATAGAACACGCCGCACGCAGAAACCCTTTCCAGTTCCCAGTTCAGTGCTCGAAACTTTCTTGCCCACCAGCGGGTAGAGAAGTACCAGGTCTCTGTGACGAAATTCCCCCGTTCGCCGTGCCTTGAGGGCAGTAGCAACCTGAGTCCACCAGGACGTTCTCGCACGGAAAGGCTGTCGGTCCCGAGCATGGGAGGCGGCCGCCGCTTGCCAAGAAGAAACTGGACTGCACGTTTGAACACCCAGGCCGGGTGAAGCAAGGTCGTCCATACGCGCCACGAAGCGCTGGGAACCACGTGCACAGCGATGCCAGTGCGACGCAGGACCCGAGCCATCTCCGACAGTAGGGGTTCCAGGGGAAGGAGGTGCTCCAGCAGGTTGGAGCTGAATACAACATCCACGGATTCATCATCGAGCGGCAACCGGACACCGTCGTAATCCTGCACCGGGAACACCCGGCGCCCCTTGTAAGCGCTCGATCCGATGTCCAAAGCGGTCACCTGATATCCCAGCTCAGAGAGCAAGGCAGCCTGCTCCCCGGTCCCGGCGCCAACATCCAGAACCAGAATGTCCCTTCGGGCACCAAAATGGCCACGGATTGCCTCGGAGACGAGCCGCAGCTCGAATGCCCGGATTGCGGACAGTGCTTCCGCGTTCAATGGCTTTGCCGCTCACGCCGACGACCGATTACGGCCTTGCTGACAACGGCCACCATCAGCAGGGCGGAGAGCATCTCCACCAGGGCCATTGCCGCGAACCCGGCTCCCAGTCCTGAACTGGGAACTAGCACGGCCAGAAGAGCTACGAGGGCAACGGTATACATGATCTCGATAGCGACGCGCTGCTGCTTTCGCTCCAATGCCAGAAGAAGGTTTGCGGAGAATACCCGGACGCAGAAGAAAGCTACCCAGCAGGCAAGGAGCGGAGCGTACTCACTGATGATGGAGAACTCTGGCCCCAGAATGCCGACAATCCATTCGTTGGTCAGAAAGAATATCAGCGCGGCTGCCCCGGCATAGGCAACAGCGGCGAGGAAGAGCAAGGTCATCTTTCCGGGGGCAAGGGGCTGCCCACCGCTCAGCCGGAAAAGCCGGGGCGTGACGACCATCGCCAATGACTCGATCGGAAGTGCGAACACAGCCCCGATCCTTTGCCCCGCAGCATACTCCCCGCCCAACTTGGCCCCTCCGGCCGAGACCGCAGCCCACTTGTCCAGGGAGGTGGATCCCAGACTGCTGGCCCATAGCGCGGCGAAGCCCAATCCCTCGCCCATCTCCCTCCGACTGGGTCGCGCCTGCGTACGCTTTACGGAAAGCACGGCACAGGTGATCGGCCATACCGGAGCGAGTAGCGCAATCAGCGCGAGAGCATGCAAGAGCACGAACCCCCGTATCCCGAACGGCTCTCCCGCAGCCACGAAGGCAAGCGCTGCCAAGACGCGTGCGAGCGGAGCCGCCACGCCTGCGGCCGCGGCCAGTGCCATTCTCCCGCTTGCCGCAAACGCGAACCCGGCCTGCGTGGCAACAGGCGGCATTGCAATCTCGACGAACCCAAGCGCAAGAATCCAGCCGATCTCCAGCTCGGCAGGAAAGGACCAGGAAAGCAGGACGAACGCGAGCGCAAGCACGGGGAGCCCTCGACTCAGCGCCCAGCTGACCGCCGCCATGCGCTGGTTGAGCAGCGCTCCATCCCTGGCGACATCCTGATACAGCTTCAAGCCCAGGCCGAACGCAGCAAACCCGCCGATTGCCAACGCCAGTCCCGAGACCGCCGCAACCATGCCGTAGCCTTCGGCGCCCAGGGTGCGGGCAACGACAAAGAGCCAGACTACCTGCAGGAGCACCCGAGCCCCATTCCATGCGAAAACAGCCAACGTCTGCGTCAACAGTCGATTGGCGGGCCCGGAATCACGGTGGGCTCGCAATCCGCTGAAGACTGACCACCTCACTCGAACTCCTGCTCAAGGACATCGACGATGAAGGCGCTGGGTGAATGCTTTGCTAGAGGCCTGATTGCCCACCGCTTGCCGCGCTTTTCTTGAACGAACTGCGGAACTCCCTCAAGTCCGTGACCTGCCATCGAGACGCTATCCCCGATGCCGTCTGATCGCTCCGTTTCCTCTCTGAGGAGCATGGTCGGCAGCCCGAGCATGGCAGCCTCTTCCTGATTGCTGCCTCCGTCTGTCAGCAGAAAGCTGGACTGCAGCATGCAGGCAATGAAGTTCGGATAGTCCATGCGCGGCAACAGCTCAAGATTCTCCTGCGACTCAAGGCGGCCAATCCATCCTGTGGACTCAAGGCGGCGTCGAGTGACCGGATGGAGAACGAACTTCAGCCTGCAGTGATTCGCGGCCAGCTGGACCGCCCGAAGAATCTCATCAAGCCTCTGCCTGTTGGAGAGATTCTCATTCCGATGCATCGAAACGATCCCGAATCCCCCCGCCCCGCCTTCATGGATACCACCAGCCTTGGATTCCAGCGCCATGCCCAACACATCGCGGATCGTGTTTCCCCGAGTGTCGACAACCTTGCCTCGGGCACCTGCGAGATTCTCCGCGGCGGCTCCATCGGGTGCGAGATGGAGAGCCGTCATCCTCGATACCAGACGTCGGACCAGCTCCTCGGGGAAAGGCGACATCAACCGTGGGGAGCGTAAACCTGCCTCAATATGGACTACCGGGACTCGGGCCATCTTGAGAGCGATTGCGGAGAACAGGGTGGAAGCAGTGTCGCCGTGGACCAAGCCCCAGCGGGCTGACCGCCACTCTCCCCTCAGGAGCGACTGGATGACAGCCAGCGCGAAACGCACGGCCCAAGTCAAGAATGAAAACTTGCTGTCCGCCTCGGCATCAGGCACCAGAACCTGATCGGCGGACCGGATTCCAAAGCACGCCTCGAGTTCGCGAAAGGTCTCGGAATGCTGCCCGGTGTAGACAAGCCGGTAGGACAGTCCACGCTTGTCGAGCTCTTTGATTACCGGCGCCGTCTTGATGAGCTGCGCTTTCGTGCCGATGAAGATCAGGCCGTAGGACGAAGTATTCTCCCACCGCGCGGGCGGGAGAGGCTCGACCCTGGAGGAAGAAGAATGGCCCACGCCGAGAATCGTCAGAACTGACTGGATTGAGCCAAGCTAGTTCTTTCCTCGCCCGTAGACGAGAGCCGAGACCTGCTCCGACACCAGGCCGATCAGAAACACGATGACCGCTGCGCTGAACAGGAGCAGGCTCATGTTCGTGAAACGGTTGTCGGTAACAAAGGTATAGCTGTAATAGCTCGCGCCCAGCCCGAAGAAGATGAGTGACATCGGAAGGAAAATCTTCATCGGCGAATAAAGCGTTGCGATCTTGAAGATGATCACCAGGAACCGGAAGCCGTCCCTCAGCGGCCGGATGTGGCTGGCTGTCCCCACCCTTGCTACGACCTTGATCGGCCGATACGTCACCGCGTAGGCACTGCGGAAAAAGGCCATGGTGATCGTCGTTGGATAGCTGAAGCCATTTGGCAGCAGATGCAGGAACTCCCGAAAGCGATCCGCTCGAACGGCCCGGAACCCCGAAGTCAGATCGCGGATTGACTGGCCCGTCATCCAGGTCGCGACCCGGTTGTAGAGCCCATTGGCAAGGCTCCTGCCGACGTTCGCCTGCCCTGAAGAGTCCCGCGCTCCGACCACCATGTCGTAGCCCTCAGCCAGCGGTTGGAGTAGATCCGGGATGGATACGGGGTCGTGCTGGCCATCGGCATCCATGAATACGATCACTTCCCCCGATGCCGCGCGTGCGCCGCGTTTGATCGCGGCGCCGTTGCCCATCGAGTAGGGAGAGCTGATCACCTTGGCACCCAAGACTCGGGCAACGTCTGCGGTGTCGTCCGTGGAGCCGTCGTCGACGACGATCACCTCTGCGTCCGGGCAGACGTCCCGGATCCTGGGAAGCGTCTTGCGAAGGCCGGCGGACTCGTTCTTGGCAGGAAGTACGACCGTTAGCTGCATCGCTTCATTCAGGACTCGGAGATGAGGCGAGAGTACCGCAATCCTCGGGCGCAAGCAGTGACCCCCATCCCGAGCAAGGCGAACGACGGAAGGGCTCCTGGCGGTTTCCAGGAGCCCCCTCCGTGAGCGGGGCACCCGAGCGTTTCGGCTGCCTCCACTTTGGTGTAGATTCAGGGGGTTGGCGGCAACCCTTGAGGAAGGCTCGCATGAACGCAGCGCCCACGCCCAATCTGGCGGGCATTACCGGCCTGGTGCGCAGGCTGGTGGCGGATGGCCACCTGCCCGAGCCCGATGCCCGGCGGGCCATGGAGGACGCGGCCAAGGAGAAGAAGCCCGTCCATGTATTCCTGCTCGAGAAGAAGCTGAT
Organism: Pseudomarimonas salicorniae; assembly: GCF_023156535.1. Lineage (GTDB taxonomy): Bacteria > Pseudomonadota > Gammaproteobacteria > Xanthomonadales > Xanthomonadaceae > Pseudomarimonas > Pseudomarimonas salicorniae. The sequence continues at coordinate 214,414 of NZ_JALNMH010000004.1, forward strand.
CACCTCGGCCCAGGTGGCGGCGGCCAACTCGGCCGAGTTCGGCGTGCCGATCTTCGATGTCTCCAGCCTCGACCTGACCCACGCGCCGGTGAAGCTGGTCGAGGAGAAGCTGCTCAACCAGCACCGTGCCCTGCCCCTGTTCAAGCGCGGCAGCCGGCTGTATGTCGGCATCTCCGACCCCACGAACACGCGTGGGCTGGACGAGATCAAGTTCCAGGCCAACATGACGGTCGAGCCGATCCTGGTCGACGAGGAGCAGCTCAAGCGCGCCATCGATACGGCGCTGTCGGCCCAGGAGAGCCTTGGCGACCAGATGGAGGACGCCGAGGGCCTGGAAAACCTCGAGCTGGGCGACACCTCCGAGGACGAGGCCGACGCCGGCGGCGTGGATGCCCGCGGCGACGACACTCCGGTGGTCCGTTTCGTCAACAAGATCCTGGTCGATGCGATCAAGCGTGGTGCCTCGGACATCCATTTCGAGCCCTACGAGGCAGAGTACCGGGTCCGCTTCCGCATGGACGGCATCCTGCGCAGCGTCGCCAAGCCTCCGGTCAAGCTCAATGCCCGCCTCGCCTCGCGCCTCAAGGTCATGTCTTCGCTGGACATCGCCGAGCGCCGGGTGCCGCAGGACGGACGCATCAAGCTCAACCTGTCCAAGAACAAGTCGATGGACTTCCGCGTCAGCACCTGTCCGACGCTGTTCGGCGAGAAGATCGTGCTGCGCATGCTCGACGGCAGCGCGGCCAAGTTGGGCATCGACATGCTCGGCTACGAGGCCGACCAGAAGCAGCTCTACCTCGACGCCCTGGCCAAGCCCTACGGCATGATCCTGGTTACCGGGCCGACCGGATCGGGCAAGACGGTCTCCCTGTACACCGGTCTCAACATCCTCAATACCGAAGAGCGCAACATTTCCACCGCCGAGGACCCGGTCGAGATCCGCGTCGCCGGCATCAACCAGGTGCAGATGAACGTCAAGCGCGGCATGACCTTTGCGGCGGCCCTGCGCTCCTTCCTGCGCCAGGATCCGGACGTGATCATGGTCGGCGAGATCCGCGACCTCGAAACCGCCGAGATCGCGATCAAGGCGGCGCAGACCGGGCATCTGGTGCTCTCGACCCTGCACACCAATGACGCCCCGCAGACCATTTCCCGCCTGATGAACATGGGCATCGCGCCCTACAACATCACCTCCTCGGTCACCCTCGTGATCGCACAGCGCCTGGGCCGACGCCTCCACGACTGCAAGAAGCCCATCCAGCTGCCCGAGGCGGCGCTTGAGGCGGAGGGCTTCTCTCCTGCCGACATCAAGGCCGGCATCACCCTCTACGAACCGGTGGGCTGCGACGGCTGCAACGATGGCTACAAGGGGCGCACCGGCATCTATCAGGTGATGCCGATGTCGGAGGAAATCCAGAAGATCGTCCTGCAGGGCGGCAACGCGCTGCAGATCGCCGAGGCCGCCGAGGTTTCCGGCGTGCGCGACCTGAGACAATCCGCCCTGATGAAGGCCCGCAATGGCGTCACCAGCCTTGCGGAAATCAACCGCGTCACCAAGGACTAAGCCATGGCCGCCAGCAAAGCCGCAGTTAAGGCCCGCCCGGCCGCCCCGCGCAATCCCAATCCGCTGCAGCCCTTCCTCTGGGAAGGCAGGGACAAGCGCGGCCAGGTGATGAAGGGCGAGACGCTAGCCAAGAACGCCAACCTGCTGAAGGCGGAGTTGCGCAAGCAGGGCATCACGCCGATCAACGTCAAGCAGAAGGCCAAGCCGCTGTTCGGCAAGGCCGGACGCACGATCTCGGCTAAGGACATCGCCATCTTCGCCCGCCAGATCGCAACCATGATGCAGTCGGGCGTGCCGATGGTGACGGCCTTCGAGATCATCGGCGGCGGTCAGAGCAATCCGCGCATGAAGGAGATGCTCGACGACATCCGCGCCAGCCTCGAGGGCGGCTCGACCCTGGCCGAGTCGCTGGCCCGGCATCCGGTTCAGTTCGACGAGCTGTTCGTCAACCTGGTCCGCGCGGGCGAAGGCGCCGGCGTGCTGGATACGGTGCTCGACACCATCGCCTCCTACAAGGAGGCCTCCGAGGCCCTCAAGGGCAAGATCAAGAAGGCCATGTTCTACCCGATCGTCGTGATTGCGGTGGCCATCCTTGTCAGCGCCATCCTGCTGATCTTTGTCGTGCCGCAGTTCCAAGCGGTGTTCAAGAGCTTCAACGCCGATCTGCCGGCCTTCACCCTGATGATCATCGCCGCCTCCGACTTCATGCAGAGCTACTGGTGGGCGGTCCTGTTCGGCATGATCGGCGTGGGATGGGGGCTGATCGAGTTCAAGAAGCGCTCGCCGGCCTTCGCCCACTTCCTCGACCGCGCGATCCTCAAGGTCCCGGTTCTGGGTGAGATCGTCAAGAATGCTGCCATTGCGCGCTATGCCCGCACCCTGGCGACCACCTTCAAGGCCGGCGTGCCGCTGGTCGAGGCATTGGAAACGGTTGCCGGCGCCACAGGCAACCAGGTCTTCTCGGACGCGGTCAAACGCGTACGCGAGGATGTCTCGGTCGGCTACCAGCTCAATGTCGCCATGCGCCAGACCGGCGTCTTTCCGCACATGGTCAATCAGATGACCGCGATCGGCGAGGAAGCCGGTGCGCTGGACACCATGCTGTTCAAGGTCGCCGAGTTCTACGAGCAGGAGGTGAACAACGCGGTCGACGCGCTGTCCAGCCTGATCGAACCCTTCGTCATGCTGATCATCGGCGTGGTGGTCGGCGGCATGGTGGTCGGCATGTACCTGCCGATCTTCAAGCTCGCGGCGGCGATGTAAGCCCGCGTGCTCGAGCTTCTTGCGCTTCATCCTGCGGCGGCCGTGGCCGCCGCAGGCGTGTTCGGCCTGCTGGTGGGCAGCTTCCTCAACGTGGTGATCCTGCGCCTGCCGCTGCGCATGCAATGGCAGTGGGAGCAGGACGCGCGGGAGATGCTCGCGCTTGAGCCGGCTGCGCCCGCGCCACCGCCGGGCATCGTCGTCGAGGGCTCGCACTGTCCTGCCTGCAAGCACCGCCTTGCCTGGTGGGAGAACATTCCGGTGTTCAGCTTCGCGATCCTGCGCGGCCGCTGCCGGGGCTGCGGCAAGCCGATCTCCTGGCAGTATCCGGCGGTGGAGCTGATCACCGGCCTGATGTTCGCCGTGGTCGTCTGGCGATTCGGCGTGGGCTGGGAGGCGCTCGCCGGACTGGCCTTTACCGGCATCCTGATCGCCGCTTCCGGCATCGACCTGCGCACCACCCTGCTGCCGGACAGCCTCACCCTGCCCCTGCTCTGGCTAGGCCTGCTGCTGTCCCTGATACCGCTGTTCGTCGATCCGCGACAGGCCATCCTCGGTGCTGCCCTCGGCTACCTCAGCCTGTGGACGGTGTACTGGGGCTTCCGCCTGCTGACCGGCAAGGAGGGCATGGGTTTCGGCGACTTCAAGCTGCTCGCCGCACTCGGCGCCTGGTGCGGCGCGCAGTCGCTGATCTCGATCATCCTGCTCTCCTCGGTGGTCGGTGCGGTGGTCGGCTCGCTGTGGCTCGCCCTCAAGGGCCGCGATCGCGCAACGCCGATTCCCTTCGGCCCCTACCTCGCCATGGCCGGCTGGCTGCAGTTCGTCCTCGGACTCGACCTGTTCTCGGCCTATATGGATTGGCTGGGCAGTTGAGCACGCCGGTCATGGCCGTGACCGGCGGCATCGCCTCGGGCAAATCGGCGGCCTGTGCCGCCTTCGAAGGCCTCGGCCGCCGCGTCATCGACGCCGACCTTGTCTCGCGCGAGCTGGTGGAGCCGGGCCAGCCTGCGCTGAGCGCGATCACCTCGCGTTTCGGTGCCGGGATGCTGGACGCCGATGGGCGACTGGACCGACGCCGCCTGCGCCAGCACGTGTTCTCAAACGAGGCCGCGCGCCGAGACCTTGAGGCGATCCTGCATCCGCGCATTCGCGAGACCCTCCGCCAGCGCGCCGAAGCCTCATCGGGTCCCTACGCGCTGGTGGCCGTACCCTTGCTGCTGGAGACCGGCGCCTACGGCTGGGTGCGTCGGGTTCTGCTGGTCGACGTGCCCGAGCCCCTGCAGGTGGAGCGGGTCATGCAGCGCGACGATATCGGGCGGGCCGAGGCGCAGGCCATCTTGTCGGCCCAGGCCCCACGTCGGGCACGCTGGGCGATCGCTGATGATGTCCTGCTCAACGATGGTTCCCTGGCCGATCTGGGACACGCGGTCGAACGCCTGGATCGCCGCTGGCGAAAGCAGCTGGCCTGAGGCAGCGGGCACTCGCGGCGGCCCGCATCGCGTGGCATGGTGTAGGCCACGCCACTGAGTCCGCCCGGTTCCGATGCCTGCCCCGCTTGCCCGATGCCTGTTGGCCCTCTGCCTGCTGCTCACCGCGGACGCTACCGGTGCGCGCGAGCTGCATGCGTCCGAGGACTCGCTGCTGGCGGCCGAACTCATCGGTGTAGAGGCGCTGCCCGGCACCGACCTCGCCCTGATCGTGCTCGGCGTCGCAGGCCGCCAGCTGCCGATGTTCACCGGCCTGAGCGAAGCGTCCGCGATCCTGCGCGCCCGCGACGGCCTTTACCCTGACCGGCCGCAGACCCACGAGCTGCTCGACAGCAGCCTGCGCGAGGCGGGCTGGCGCGCTCAGCGGGTGATGGTCGATCTGCTCGACGAGGAAGGCAACTTCCATGCGGTGATCGAGCTGGTCGACGAGGGTGGGCGCAAGCGTCGGCTCGACAGCCGACCGAGCGACGCGATCGCCCTCGCCCTGCGCGCCGGAGCCCGGCTCTACGTGGCCCGGGATGTGCTGGACAGTGCGGCGGAAGAGGCCGCGCCGGCGGCGCCGCAGATCTCGACCTGAGGCCCGGCTACATGTCCGGCTCGCGGCCCGCAGCCGGATCCGGATCCTCTTCCACCTCGTCGTCGATGCGCCCGGCCGCGGCAGCGTCCGAGGCCTGCTCGGCGCTGGTTTCCTCGCCGATGTGGAAGGCCGCGAAGCCCGGCAGCACCACCTGGTTGCGGGCCATGCCGATCACCCGGCCGTACAGCGGCGAGAGAATCTCGCGCTCGGTGTTGCGCACCGGATCCACGATGACCCCGAGACGCTGGTCGCGCTGGACCCGCTGACCGAGGCGGACGTTGGCGATCAGCAGGCCGCCGGCGTTCGCCCGGACCCATTTGGAGTCGTAGAAGATCGCCTGCGGCTCCTGGTCGCGCGGCTCGTCGGGGACCATACCGAGGTGGTGCATCAGCGAGTCGATGGCCTCCACCGCGGTGTTCACCTGGTCGACCTGGATGATGCCCGGTGCGCCGACTTCGAAGGTCGCCGCGGGAATGCCGGCCTGGGTCGCGGCCACCCGCAGCATCCCCCGGGAGCCGTTGCTGTGCAGGACCGGTAGGGCGCCGAACCCGCGCGAGAAACGCAGCACCTCGGGCAGGCGCAGATCGGCGCGGACCTGGGGCAGGTTGTCGCGGTCGAATGAGCCGGTGTGGAAATCGACCAGCGCCTCGCAGCGCTTGGCGATGTTGTGGAAGAAGCTGAAGGCGATTCGCGAGGCGACGCTGCCGAACTGGCTGCCGGGGAAGAACCGGTTGAGGTCGCGCCGGTCGGGCAGGTAGCGCGAGCTGCGCGCGAATCCGAACAGGTTGATGATCGGAACCGCGATCACCGTCCCGCTGAGCCGGTCCGGATTGAGGTCGTTGAGAACACGACGGACGATCTCAACGCCGTTGATCTCGTCGCCATGGACCGCGGCGGTCAGGCACAGCACGGGACCGGGACGGGTCCCGTGGACCACGTTGACCGGAGCCACCGTATCGCCGCCGGCAAAGCTCTGGCCAGCGTTCCAGAACAGGGTGCGCGCCGAGCCCGGGGCCACCGACTCGTCGAGCAGCTTGAACGGGGGCACCAGGGGCGGACCGATGAACTGGGGGGAAGCCGGATCGCCTTCGGGGATCAGAACCGGGGGCCCTGCCACCAGTGCCGCCGACAGCTCGGCCGCGCCGTCGGTCGGCGTTTCGGCGAGGTCTGTCTCGGCAGTGCCTGGAGCTTGCAGTTCCTCTCCAGCCACAGCGGCCTCTTCCGCCGGCGGCCCCGCTTCATCGGCGGCGCCGACCTCCAGTGGCAGTACCTCCGCCGCGGTTCGCGGGGCGAGCGGCAGGGTTTCCGAAGGCGGCCTGCGCACGGGGATGGCAACCGCTTCGCCTACCGCCTCCGTGGCAGGTGCCGCCGGCTCGGAACGATCGGGCGGCGGCTGCGGCGCCTCCGAAGGAAAGTCCTGTGCTGCCAGCGCCATGGTCGCCAGCAGGGCCAACAGGAACAGCGCTGCGCGGCTAGCCGCGCTCACGGCAGGCCGCACACACGCCATGAACCTCCAGGGTCTGGCCCGCCGGCTGGAAACCAAGGGCCTTGGCCCGCTGGGTGAGCAGGCTGCTGATCTGCTCGTCCTCAAGTTCGATCGCCTCCTGGCAGCGGTCGCAGATCAGGAACGGCACCTGGTGGTGCGTGTGAGGATGGTGGCATCCGACGAAGGCATTGATCGACTGCAGCTTGTGGATGAAGCCGCCCTCGAGCAGGAAATCCAGCGCCCGGTAGACGGTGGGCGGCGCCACTGGCCCCTGCAGGTCGCGCATGCGTTCGAGCAGGTCGTAGGCCTTGATCGGCTTGCCCTCCTCCGCCACCAGCCGCAGCACGCGCTCGCGCAGCTCGGTCAGGCGCAGCCCGCGCTCCTCGCAGAGGCGGGCGACCTCACTGACGTAGGCATCGGCGTCATGGACGTGGTGGTGGGGGTCGGTGCAGACCTGGGGGGCCGAAGTCATCGGGCGATGGTATCACCGCGTCGATAAACGCCGACTGTGGCTCAGCCTACGGGACAACGCCCGACCGCCGCTTCGATGCGGCGCAGCGCCTCGTCGCGGCCGGCAAGGTAGATGGTGTGATCGATGGAGGGCGAGACCTGGGTGCCGGTGATGGCCACGCGCATGGGCTGGGCCACCTTGCCCATGCCCAGGCCGAGCTGCTCGGCGGTGGCACGCAGGGCGCCATCGATGGCCTCCGGGCTCCAGCCCTCGATCGCGGACAGCGCAGCATGCGCGGCTTCCAGCACCGGACCTGCCCCCTTCAGATGCTTGGCGACGGCGGCCTCGTCGTATTCGGTCAGCGGCCGGTACCAGACCGCCGCGCGCTCGGCCATCTCCTTCAGCGTGCGCACGCGCTCGCGCAGCGCGACCACCACGTCCTCGGGCTTCGGTCCCTGGTCCAGCGCGTAGCCCTGCTGGCGCAGGTGCCACTCCAGGTGGACGGCGACCGACTCCGGGGAGTCGCTCTTGAGATACTGCTGATTCAGCCAGGACAGCTTCTCGACGTCGAAGCGAGAGGGCGAGGTGTTGACGTCCTCGATGCGGAACAGGGAGATCATCTCCTCGATCGAGAAGATCTCCTGGTCACCATGCGACCAGCCGAGGCGGGCAAGGTAGTTGAGCACCGCATGCGGCAGGAAGCCGTCATCGCGGTACTGCATCACGCCGACCGCGCCGTGGCGCTTGCTGAGCTTGCTGCCGTCCGGGCCGAGGATCATCGGCAGGTGCCCAAAGCGAGGTACCGCGGCGCCCAGCGCCTCGTAGATATTGATCTGCCGCGGCGTGTTGTTGACATGGTCGTCGCCGCGGATGACCTCGGTGATCTTCATGTCGAGGTCGTCGACGACCACGGCAAAGTTGTAGGTCGGCCAGCCGTCCGAGCGGATCAGGACAAGATCGTCCAACTCGTCGTTGCTGATCTCGATGCGGCCCTTGACCGCGTCGTTCCAGACCACACTGCCCGAGGTCGGGTTCTTGAAGCGCAGCACCCGGTTCGGGTCGTCGCGCAGCGGTTCGTTGCGATCCCGATAGTAGCCGTTGTAGCGCGGCTTGCGCCCTTCGGCCATGGCCTGGTTGCGCATCGCCTCGATCTCTTCCTTGCTCTCGTAGGCGTAGTAGGCCTTGCCGGCGCGCAGCAGCTGCTCGGCGACCTCGCGGTAACGCTCGAGTCGCAGGGTCTGGTAATACGGGCCCTCGTCATGCATCAGGCCGAGCCAGGACATGCCGTCGAGGATGGCCTGCACCGCTTCCTGGGTGCTGCGCTCGCGGTCGGTGTCCTCGATGCGCAGCACGAACTGCCCGCCCTGGCGCCGGGCTTCCAGCCACGAGTACAGCGCCGTGCGGGCGCCGCCGATGTGCAGGAAACCGGTGGGACTGGGGGCAAAGCGGGTGCGACAGCTCATGAACGATTCTTCCGGGATGAAGCGGGCGCGCATTCTACCTGCTTGCGCTCGAAACGCCGGCCCACCGGAAAGTCCCCTACTCGACGGTGATCGTGATGCGCCGGGAGGCGACAACCGGTTGGTGCGGGCGGTGCAGGTAGTCACCGAGCAACAGCTGAAGGCTGTGGGTGCCGGGCTCCAGGGTGATCGTCGCCTCCGTCTGACCCTTGCCGAAGTGCACATGCCGCTCGTCGGCCGGAATCGGCTCTTCGAGCGGCGGCAGGCCATCGACATCGATGAGCAGGTGGTGGTGGCCGGTGCCCTCGAGGTTGATCCCTGCCGGGGCCACGCCCATGCCGCGCAGGCCGAACTGGACCACGACCTCGCGTCCGGTGGTCGCGCCGTCGACCGGGCTGATGAAGTAAAGCTCGGCGCCGGCCGGCGAGGCCGAGGTCGGCGGCCCTTCGGCCAGAGCCGGCGGCGCCACCAGGGCGAGCAGAAGCAGGGATCGCAACATGTCGTGACTCCTCGTCGACCGGGCCAGGGGGCATGGTAGCGCGGGCGTTGCAGGCGCCGCTTGGCCGCACCCGGACTGCACCCTATCATCACCTGCACTGTCTTCCGGAGCCTGCCGATGATCCGCCCGCTGCTGTTCTCCACCCTGCTTGCCTTCGCACCGCTGGTGCTGGCCCAGACCGAAGCCGATCCCGCCGCCGGTAGCGATGCGGCCGCGGCGCCGGCGTCCGCCGCGACGCCGCAGGTCGCGATCAACACCAGCCTCGGTCGGATGGTGGTCGAGCTCTACCCGGAGAAGGCTCCGAAGTCGGTGGAGAACTTTCTGCAATACGTGCGTGACGGCCACTACAACGGCACCATCTTCCACCGCGTCATCGACGGATTCATGATCCAGGGCGGCGGCTTCACCGCCGACCTGCAGCTCAAGCCGATGCGCCCGCCGATCGAGAACGAGGCCCGCAACGGGCTGTCCAACCAGCGCGGCACGCTGGCCATGGCGCGCACCGGCGAGCCGCACAGCGCCCAGTCGCAGTTCTTCATCAATGTGGTCGACAACCCCCGCCTCGATTTCGTCAGCGAGCAGAGCGGCTTCACCTGGGGCTATGCGGTGTTCGGCAAGGTGATCGAAGGCCTCGACGTGGTGGACCGGATCCGCGCGGTCGAAACCGGCGGACAGGGACCCTTCGCCCGCGATGTGCCGCTCCAGCCGGTGGTGATCGAGAGCGCCGAGGTGCTTTCGGTCGCCGAACCGCCTGCCGCTGAACCGCCCGCCGCAGAGCCGGGCGAGGCGCCTGCCGAGGTGCCGGCCGCAGCGGCCACCCCGTAAGCCATGCTCGCCGGCTTCATCTCCGACCTGCACCTGCGCGAAGCCGGCGAAGCGCTGACCCGAATTCTGCTGAGCTACCTCAACGGCCCGGCGCGGGACCTGCCGCGGCTGTACATCCTCGGTGACCTGTTCGAGGCCTGGGTCGGCGACGACGACGACGGTGCGCTGCCGGCGCAGGTCGCCGAGGCACTCTCCCGGCTGTCGGCCGCGGGCACGGCGGTCCATTTCCAGCACGGCAACCGGGACTTCCTGCTCGGCGCCGACTACGCGCGCCGCGCGGGCATGCGGTTGCTGCCCGACCCTTGCGTCGTCGACCTCGGTGGCCAGGCGGTGCTGCTCAGCCACGGCGACCGCTATTGCACTGACGACGAGCCCTATCAGGCCTTCCGCCGTCAGGTCCGTGACCCCGCCTGGCAGCAGGGGTTCCTTTCCCGGCCGTTGGCCGAGCGCCAGGCCTTCGCGGCCAGGGCCCGTGCGGAGAGCGCCGCCCACCAGAAGTCGCAATCGATGGAACTCGGTGATGTGAACAGGGACTCCGTCGAGGCGGAACTCGCCCTGTTCGGCGTCGACAGGCTGATCCACGGCCACACGCACCGGCCCGACCAGCACAATCATGAGGTGGGAGGTCGCCGCCGGGAGCGCTGGGTGCTGGCCGACTGGCGCACTGCAGGCGAGGTGCTTCTGATTGGCGCGGACGGACGGCCGCACCGGCAAACCCTCGATTGAGGGGCGCGGAGAGCTGCCTGTGCCTGCCCTGCGGACCGCTCAGCTGGCCCGGGTGGAGCGCCGCTCGTCGCCCTCGTGCACCAGCCGGGCTAGGCGGGCCGCGTCACGCACGCGGATCCGCCGCCCCTTGACCTCGATCACCCCTTCCTCCTGCATCCGGGAGAAGGTCCGGCTGACGGTCTCGATCACAAGGCCAAGGTAGCTGGCGATCTCCTCGCGCGACATGGCGAGGTGGAACTCCAGATGCGGTCTGGACAGGGCGTGCAGGCGCTCGGAGAGGCTGTGCAGGAACAGGGCCACGCGTTCGGTGGCATGGCGTCGGCCCAGCATCTGCATGTGTTCCTGGTCACGGCCGACGCTCTGGCCCATGACCCGCAGCAGCTGGTGCTGCAGGGCGGGGATCTGCGCGGCCACCTGCTCGAGGTCCGCAAGGGGCACCTCGCAGACTTCGGCGCTCTCCAGCGCCGTGGAGGTGCAGCGGTGACTGCCAGCGCCGAGGCCATCGAGGCCGATCAGCTCACCGGGCAGGTGGAAGCCGATTACCTGCTCGTCTCCCTGCTCGGTCAATGAGGTGGTCTTGAAGGCCCCCTCGCGGGCGACGAACAGTGCCTCGAGCATGGAGCCGGCCCGGTACAGCGCCTCGCCCCGCTTCAGGGGGCGCCGGCGCTTGACCAGGCGATCGAGCTGCTCGACATCGGCCTGGCTCATGCCGCCGCCGGCCAGGCAAAGCTGCTGCAGCGAGCAGCGCCCGCAGCTCTGCCGCAAAAGACCGATGTCGATGGGCTGATCGCTGTCCATGCTCAATTGTTGCCCGCTGCCACGGCGCGACGCTAGCGGGAGAGATGCTCTGCCAACCAGTCGTTCACCGCCTGGTGCCACTGCACGCTGTTGGCCGGCTTGAGGATCCAGTGGTTCTCGTCGGGGAAGTACAGGAAGCGGCTCTCGATGCCCTGCCGCTGCAGGGCTGTAAACGCGCCGATGCCCTGCTCCACCGGAATCCGGTAGTCGAGCTGGCCGTGGATCACCAGCATCGGCACCTTCCACTTGGCGACGTGGGCCACCGGATTGTGCTTCTCGTAGTTGGCCGGAACCTCATAGGGTGTGCCGCCCATTTCCCACTCGTCGAACCACAGCTCCTCGGTCGAGTAGCCCATCATCCGGTTGTCGAAGACGCCGGCATGGCTGACCAGGCAGTCCCAGGGCTCCTGCCAGTTGCCGGCGATCCAGTTGACCATGTAGCCGCCATAGCTCGCGCCCAGCGCGCAGGCGCGCTCGCCGTCAAGGAACCCGAATTCGGACAGGGCGTACTGCCAGCCCTTCTGCAGGTCGACGAGCGGCTTGCCGCCCCAGTCGCCGGAGATCGAATCGGTGAAGGCCTGGCCATAGCCGGTGGAGCCATGGAAGTCGATGAACACCACCGCCCAGCCCTTGGCGGCGTAGGTCTGCGGGTTCCAGCGGTAGTGGAAGCTGTTGCCCATCGAACCCTGCGGGCCGCCGTGGATGATGAAGGCCACCGGATACTTGCCGCCTTCCTTGTAGTTCCAGGGTTTCACCACGTAGCCGTGGACGGTCTCGTCGTTCCAGCCTGCGAAGCGGAACTGCTGGTATTCGCCCATTCCGACGGCGGCCAGGCGCTCGGCGTTGAACTCGCTGATCCGCCGCTGCTGGCTGCCGTCGGCCCGGGCCAGGAACAGCTGCGCGGGAGAGGTCAGCGAATCGCGGGTGAAGACCAGGGTCGAACCCTCCAGCGAAAAGCCACCGACGCCGCCACCCTCGACAAGCCGCTGCGCCGCGCCGTCGGCGAGGCGGATGCGGAACAGCCGATGTTCGCCGAGGTCGTAGGCCGTGGTGTAGAGGTGCTTGCCGGTCTCGTCGAGGGTGATGCCATCCGCCGAGCGGTCCCAGTCCGGTGCAATCTCGACCGGCGTGCCGCCGGCCAGCGGACGCTTGACCAGGGCCAGGCGGTCGGCTTCGAAGCCGGGCCGCTTCATCGCCCGGTAGTAGAGGGTCTTGCCATCGGCCGAGAACACCGGGCCGGCGTCCCATGCCGGGTTGTCCTCGGTAAGGTTGCGCGGCGGCGCGCTGCCGTCCGCCGGTACCAGGTAGATGTCGAAATTGGTCGACCAGGGCTCGCTGCGCCCGGCGATGCGCGCGCTGAAGGCGATCTGGCTGCCATCCGGAGAGAAGGCATAGTCGTCGTCGCCGCCGAAGGGCTTGGACGAGACATCGCCGTCGATGTCACGGCTGACGCGCACGGGCTCGGCAGCCGCCTTGCCCTGGCCGTCCATCCTCGCGACGAACAGCTGGTTGCGCCGCCCGTCCTTCCAGCTGTCCCAGTGGCGGACGAAGAGCTTGTCGAAGCTCATCCCGGTGGTCCTGGCGGCAGCCTTCTCCTCCAGACGTTTCGCCGTGCAGGCGAGGTCGGGGCAGTCCGGAAAGACTTCCAGGCTGAGCGCGAGCGCATCGCCCTTCGGCGAGAGGCGGAAGTTGCCCACGTCGACCGCGAATGAGGTGACCTGCTGCGCTTCACCGCCCACCCCACCGAGGTCGAGACGCCAGACCTGGTTCGAGCCGGAGCGCGCACTGAGGAAGTACAGGTGCCGCCCATCGGCCGACCAGCGTGGGCTGGAAGCGCCCCCCTGGGTGGTCAGCTTCACCGCCGCGCCCGGCTGCTTGCCCAGGGCCTGGTACCAGATGGCCGTGCTCGCCTTGTTGGCGGCGAGGTCGGCCTCGCGCAGCACATAGGCCAGGCCGCCGGCACCCGGGCGCAGCTGCGGGTCCGAAACCCGGTCGAGGCTGACCAGGTCCTCGGGGGACAGGCCGCGCTCGGCGGCCAGCGCGCAGGCCGGCAGCAGGGTCAGGAGGCCGGCGATCAGCCCGGCGCGAATCGGTGTGGGGAATGCCATTTCGGGTCCTCCGTTGGTCGTTCTCATTGGTAGCCGATGGCGACCGCGGTCACCATCGCCAGCGCCGCGGCCACGACCAGCTTGAGAAGCAGGGGCGCGGCAAAGCGGAACCAGCGGTCATAGGGCACCCCGGCCACGCCGAGAATGCTCATCAGCACGATATTGGTCGGGACCAGCATGTTCGAGAGCCCGTCGCCGAACTGGTAGGCCAGCACGCTGACCTGACGGCTGACCCCGACCAGGTCGCCCAGCGGGGCCATGATCGGCATGGTGACGAAGGCCTGGCCGCTGCCCGAGGGAATGAAGAAGTTGATCAGGGTCTGGATCAGCATCATGCCGACCGCGGCGGCGTGCGCGCCGACCAGGTTCAGCGGCCCGGCCAGCCCGTTGACCACGGTGTGCAGCACCTGGCCCTCCTCGAGGATCAGGGCGATCGAGCGGGCGAAGCCGATCAGGACCGCGGTGGTCGCCAGCTCGCTGGCGCCCTCTCCGAAACGAAGCGCGGTGCCGTTCGCACCGAGACCACCCAGCAGGCCAACCACCAGCGAGAGGCCGATGAACAGCGCGCCGAGCTCGACCAGGTACCAGCCCTGCGCCGCAATGCCCCAGACCATCAGCGCCAGCGCGGCGGTCAGCACGCCGAACACCAGCAGCAGGCGCCCACCCAGCGCCGGATACTCCGGCGGCGGCGCGTGGCGCGGCTCGATGCCGTGCATCAGGCTGCTCGCGGGGTCGGCTTTCACCTTCTGGGCGTAGCGCCAGACGTGATGCACGCCGATGGCCAGGAAGGGCAGGAACAGGGCCAGCCTGAAGGCGATGCCCGAGGTCGGCGGCACCCCCGCCACGCCCTGGGCGACCTGCACGGTGAAGGGGTTGAGCGCAGCCACGCCATAGCCGATCCCGTAGCCGCCGATCAGGATGCCCATCGCCACCATCGCATCCATCCGCATGGCCAGGCAGAGCGAGACCAGCATGGCGGCGAACGGGATGTATTCCTCGGCGACGCCGATCGCCGAAGAGCCCGCGGCAAAGGCACCCATGCCGATGATGACCAGCAGGCCTGGCGAGTGCCCTACACGCCTCAGCAGGCTGCCCAGCACGGCGTCGACGACTCCGGTGGCGCGCATCACCGCCACCGCGCCGCCCACGATCAGAACGAAGAAGATGATGTCGGCGGAGGCCGCCATGGCCCTCGGCACTGCGGTGAACAGCACCAGGGGAGAAAGCTGCACGCGCTCGGCCGCCGCGGTGTAGGTGCCCGGAACGACCAGGGCGTGGCCCTTCTCGTCCTCGGCAGTCTGGAACTGGCCCTGCGGCAGCAACCAGGTGGCCGCCCAGGCCAGCACCATGATCGCGAACAGCAGGACCAGGGTGTGCGGCATGCGCAGTCGCGAAGCCATCGGCGGTCCCCCAAAACCGCGAGTATAGGCAGCGCCGGGAGGACGTGGCGACCGCCCCGGCAGGCCAGGCCCGGTCCCGCCTACGCTCACTCCCGACCGGAGAAGCGCGCGTAGACCTCGTCCGCCGGCAGCGCCGGGGCCACCAGATAGCCCTGCATCTCGGTGCAGCCGTGGCGGGCGAGAAAGGCCTTCTGGGCCGCGGTCTCCACGCCCTCGGCGGTCACCGCCAGGCGCAGCGCGCGCGCCAGCTCGATGATCGCCACCGCAATCGCCTCGTCCTCCTCGTTGCCGGGAATGTCCGAGATGAAACTGCGGTCGATCTTCAGCCGCTCGATGGGAAAACGCTTGAGGTAGCCGAGGCTGGAGTATCCGGTGCCGAAATCGTCGATGGCCAGGCGCAGCCCCAGCTCGCGCAGGGAATGCAGTCGGCGCATCGCATCATCGGCGTCGGCGATCAGCACCGACTCGGTCAGTTCGAGTTCCAGCAGCTCGCCCGGCAGCGCGTGGCGCTCGAGCAGCCGGCCAAGGCTCTCGACGAAGTCCGACTGGTTGAACTGCATCGCCGACAGGTTGACCGCCACCGGGACCCGCCAACCGCGCCCGGCCCAGGCGGCGGCCTGGGCGGCGGCACGCTCCAGCACCCACTGGCCGATCGGGATGATCGCCCCGCTCTCCTCGGCGATCGGGATGAAGCGCGAAGGCGGCACCTCGCCCAGCTCATCGTCGCACCAGCGCAGCAGGGCCTCGACGCCCACCAGCCGGCCATCGGCGATACCGAGCTTGGGTTGGTAGTGCAGCTCCAGCAGGTCGGCATCCAGCGCCCGGCGCAGCGCCTGGTCCAGCTTCATCCGCGACAGCAGACCGACATTCATGTGCCGCTGGTAGAAGCGGAAATCCGAACGCCCGCGCTCCTTGACCGCGTACATCGCACTGTCCGCGTTCTTGATCAGCTCGTCGGCGTCCTCACCGTCATCCGGGTACATGGCGATGCCGATGCTGGCGGTCAGGGTGAAGGTCATCTCGTCCACCACCACCGGTTTCGCCAGGTCGGTGAGCAGGCGGCGGGCGGCAATCTCGGCGCCGGCTGCGTCGACCTGGCTGAGCACCAGCACGAACTCGTCGCCGCCCAGCCGGGAGGCAGTGTCGACCGCGCGCAGGCCGATGCGCAGGCGATCGGCGATCTCGACCAGTACACGGTCACCGAAGGCGTGGCCCAGGGAGTCGTTGATCTGCTTGAAGCGGTCGAGGTCGATGAACATCACCGCGAACCCGGAGCGCGAGCGCTGCGCGTGGCGGACCGCGAACTCGAAGCGGTCGCGGAGCATGATCCGGTTCGGCAGGCCGGTGAGGGCATCGGTGAAGGCCAGCTCCTCGATCCGCCGCTTGGCCGCCATCGCCTCGGTGAGATCCTTGAAGAAGCCGATGAAGGTATCCGGCTGGTCTTCCTCGCCGCGGATGCGCACCACCGAGAGCAGACACGGATAGGCCTCGCCGCTGCTGCGCCGCGCCCACAGCTCGCCCTGCCAGTAGTCGTGCTCGATCAGCGCGGCGCGCACCTCGGAGAAGCTCGTGCTGCCGGCCTGTTCAGCCAGGAAGCGCTCGCTGGGCAGACCCTTGATGTGGCTGCGCTCAAAGCCGGTCAGGCGCGAGAAGGCCGGGTTCGCGGCCACCAGGTGCAGAGTGTGGTCGGCGACGAAGATGGCGTCGAGGCTGGATTCGAAGACGCTGGCAGCCAGCTTCAGTCGCGCCTCGTCGGCCAGCCGCTGGGTGATGTCGCGGAACGAGAAGACCCGCCCGATCGGCCTTCCCCGCGCGTACTGCGGCAGGGTCACCCGCTCCAGGACCCGCCCGCTGCGCAGCAGCAGCATGTCCTCGGCTTCCAGCAGTGGAGAGCGGCGGATGTGGGAAAAGCGCTCCGAGTAGCCCTCCGGATCGACCACATGCTGACTGAGCCAAGCCAGCACCGCGGCATCGTCGCGCCGTGTCAGCAGCACATCGGGCAGGTCCCACAGCTCGGCGAAGCGGTGGTTGTAACCGCGGATCCCGCCCTCCATGTCGAGCACGAGAATGCCGTCTGCGGTGCTCTCAAGGGTTGCCCGCAGCTCGGCGATGATGGTTTCCAGCTCCTGCTCGACCTGACGCTGCGCGGAGCGGTCGATCATTGCCACCACGAGCATGGGCTCGCTGCCGTCGACGCAAAGCCGGCTGACCCGACGGTCGACCTGGACGACGCTGAGGTCGGGCCGGGTGACCAGGGTTTCGGAGTAGATGGAGTCGCCACGCCCGGCGGCGACGTCCTCCCAGAAAAACAGGTCCTGCGAGGTGGCAGCAAAGTTCACCACCGGCTGGCCGATAAGTCGCTCGCGGGGCAGTCCGAGCAGGGTCTCCGCGGCGCGATTCACCGCGAGGATCCGCTGCTCCTCCGCATCGACCAGCCAGACGGCCTCCAGCACGCTCTCGATCAGCGCCTGGAGGGAGCCAAGGCTCATGCCGCCGCGGAGCCTTCCTGTGGCTCGCGCGAGCGCTCGAAGAAGTAGCACATGCGCTTGCGCGGTGAGAGGTAGTCGAACACGGCGCGTGGCAGCTGCAGCGGCTTGAGCGCGCGCTGCACGCCCAGCGTCGGGCTGTCTTCGAGGTCGAGGATCAGGGCCTCCTCGGTCGGCACCTCGGGATCGTAGACCACGACCCGCGGCTTCAGGGGGCGCATCGGATTGACCGCCACCGACAGCGCGAAGCGCTCGTCGTTGAGCTGCACCACCGAGCCGGGCGGATACACGCCCATCATGCGGATGAACACCGCCATGGTGGTCGCGTCGTAGCGCCCGCGTTGACGGGCGAACATGATCGCCAACGCGTCGTGCGGGGTGAGGGCCTGGGCGGGATTGGCGGGATTGCAGAGATTGTCGTACTGGTTGACCAGCGAGACCACGCGGGCCCCGAGGCCGATGGACTCGCCGAACAGACCGGCGGGATAACCACTTCCGTCGGCGTGTTCGTGATGCTGCAGGATGATTTCTTCAGCGATCGGCGGCAGGCCGAGCGGCCGCACCAGGCGTACGCCGTGCTCGACGTGCTGCTGGAACAGGCGCCGCTCCGCCGGGCCGCCGGCCGTGCCCTCGTCCGCCCAGCGCAGCCGGTCGGGCAGCTCCAGCTTCCCGATATCGTGCAGCAAGGCCCCGAGACCGATCTGCCGCAGGGATTCGGTGTCGTAACCGCAGGCGCGGCCCAGCAGCACGGAGAGGACGGTCACGTTCAGCGCGTGCAGCGCGGACTCCTCGCCGGCCTTCTCCGACAGCAGACGGATGGCGACCTCGCGTTCGCCGGTCATCTCCTCGACCATCGAGGCGATGAGGGTGGAGGCCTCGCCGACCGCCTGCTCGGGCTGAGCGCGCAGCATCTGTACGAGGCCGCGGTAGCTGCGCGAGGCATCACCGAACTGGCGCTCGCAGCGCTCAAGGTTGGCCTGCTGGGCCAGAAGCAGCTCGCGCTTGCCACGACGCCCGTTGCTCACGTCGCCGCTCTCGCCGACGCTCTTCGCAGCTGCGGATTGCGCGGTGGGCTGATCGGCCTGGCCGGCGTCATCGCCCGCCGCGGGCTCGGCCAGCGCCTCGGGCAGCGGTTGCACATCGCTGCGTTCAGGCGAATAGCGCACGCGCTGCAGCCCCAGGTCGCGCAGCGCCTGGATCTGCTCCAGACTGCGCAGCTTGAAGCTGTTGAAGGGAAAAGGATGCTCGGTCCACCCGAGGTCCAGATGGATGAACACTCCGATCCGCAGCCGGTCGATCTCGACCAGGCTTGTCTGGCTATCCTTCATCCTGACCCCGTCGCAGACACGTCTGCACGATCCACTCGATCCTGAGCGCCCGTCTAGGGTAGTCGAAACGCCGAGCGAAGTGCATGGCCACAGCTCGCGCTGGCAGGGACGCTGGGCAGGCGCGATTCTTTGCTTGCCGAGGGCAGCGGCTTGGGGGCAGGCTTGGACACGGGAGAGTCAGGGGATGGACAGGATGGCCCGCGCGACGACAAGCCTCGACGAGTGGGTGCACCAGCTGACCAGCCGGCAGCTGCCGGCGTTTGCCCGCACCGCACAGCGCATCGCCGGCAAGGCGCAGGATGCCGACAGCTCGGCCGGTGAACTGGCGGCGCTGATCCTGCAGGATGTGTCGATGACCACCCGCCTGCTGCGGATGGCCAACAGCATCCTCTTCAATCCTTCGGGTGGACGGATCAGCACCATCAGCCGCGCGATCATCGTGCTCGGCTTCGATGCGGTGCGCGATCTGTGCCTGTCGATCGCGATCATCGACGGGCTTCTCAAGGGGCCCAACCGCGAACTGGTTGCCCGCGGCATGGGCACCGCCCTCCACGCCGCGCTACAGGCACGCAACCTGGCCCGGATCGCCCGGCTGCCCGAGGCCGAGGAGGTCTTCGTCGCGACCCTGCTCTCGCACCTCGGCGAGCTGGCCCTGATGTGCTTTGCGGGCGAGGCCCAGCCCGACCTGCCGGCGAGGCTTGCGGCGATCCGTCGGCTGCCGGCCGCGAAACGCGAAGCCGCCGAAACCGAACTGCTGGGGTTTCAGCTGCGCGAGCTGACCGCCTCGCTCAACCGGGAGTGGCGACTCAGCGGCCTGCTGTCGCGCACGCTCGACCGTCGGAGCCCACCCGACGCCCGGGTGCGGGCGGTGCAATACGGCGACGCCCTGGCCGAATGCCTGGCGCGCGGCGACCAGGGCGCCGCGCTGGACGCCCTGATCGTGGAGGCCTGCGACACCCTGCGGCTGGCCGCCGAGCCCTTGCGCGAAAGCGTGCTCTCGACCTGGCGCGATGCCTCCGAGGCCGGCCACGCGCTCGGCGCGGACCTGGCCCGGGAACAGCGGCCTGCCCCCGTCTCCGAGCCGCCGCGCTGGAACACGGGCGATGCCGGCCTGCAGATGGCCGTACTGCGCGAGATCTCCCAGCTGCTTATCGAGCAGCAGCCCAGCGTCGGCGCGCTGATGGAGCTGGTGCTGGAGGGGCTGTTCCGCGGCGTTGGCCTCGACCGCGTGGTCTTCGCCCTGCTCAGCCCCGACCGCCGGTTGTTGCGGCAGAAGACCGCACTCAGCATCGATCCGGTCGGCCTGGAAACCGGATTCGAGTTCGCCGCGCGACCGGCCGAGGCCAATCCGCTGGCCTGGTGCCTGGGCCATGACCAGCCGCTCTGGCTGGGCGGCCCCGGCGCCGGTCAGGTCCCCGGCGACCGGAAGCTCGAGGCGCTTTGCGGCGGGCAGTGCCTGATCCTGCCGCTCGCGGTCGGCGCGACGCCCATCGGCTGCCTCTACGCCGACCGCGCGGCCAGCGGCCGCGAGCTGAGCGATGAGCTCTACACGCAGTTCCGCCTGTTCGGCCACCAGGCGCGGCTCGGGCTGGCCTTCATCAAGTCACGCTGAAGCGTTCCATCAGCGCACCGCCACCGTGGCCCGGACATGCTTGAGATTCACGACGAGTGTGAAGCTCATCAGCACCAGCAGCGACCAGGAGCCCCACTTCGCCACGTGCACCTTCGACCACGCTCCCATCTGGTGCGGGTAGGTCCACAGACCGAACAGGGTGCCGGCGTTCTCGGCGATCCAGATGAAGAAGGCGATCAGCAGCATGGCCAGGGGCAGCGGCATGCGCCGTTCATGATGCAGCGGGCGAAAGCGCACCGTGGTCCGGGCATAGAGCCCGAGCGCCAGCGCCGCCAGGATGGCCCGGTGGTCGCCGATGAAATGCTGGGTGAAGAAGTTGAGGTACAGCGCGCCCGCCATCAGACCGGCCATCCAGTATGGCGGGTGCCGTTCGACGCGCAGGTCGAACAGGCGCCAGGCCTGGATGATGTAGCTGCCGACGGCCGCATACATGAAGCCCGAGAACAGCGGCACGCCGAAGAGCTTGCTCCAGGCCGGGTCGGCGTACTGCCACGACCCGATCGCCGGAGAGGTCTTGAACACCTCGAGGGCGAAGCCGAGCAGATGGAACAGGCAGATCGCGCGCAGCTCGTCGCGGCTCTCGAGGCCCAGTGCCAGCATGCCGGCCTGGATCGCCAGCGCCCAGACCAGCAGGAGATCGTAGCGGGGAATGCCGGCCAGGCCCTCGCGCGGCATCAGCAGCACGGCGAGGAAGAACAGCCCGGCGAACAGGCAGGCCCGGGCCTCCTTCAGGCCAAAGACCAGGAGCTCCTGCATCGATGCGGGCAGGGGCTCCAGCCAGGACTGCAAGCGCGGATCGAGGTCGAGGGAATGGGCGCGAACGGTCATGCCATCCAGTCCAACCGGAGAACATGGCGGTCTGCGGGCAGATTGCGGCGTGGATCTGGCTCGGGCAGCGGCTCGGATCAGGGCGCGTACGCGCGGTTGATGCACTGCTGGTAGCGACTCTGGACCCGGTTGGCGAACCAGGCGGTGGTGAGCCGCCGGCTGATCTTCGGGCCCTCGAGAACGATCTGCGGCAGCACCGCGCGCGGCAGCGGCTTGCCGGCCCGGGCGTCGGCGGCGGCAAACACGGCGCGCCAGGTTTCGCTCTGCTCGAACTCGAAGCGGTTCTCCAGGGCGAGGTCGCGACGGACGCGCCATTCCGGCAGGCCAAGCTGGGGGGCGAGCGAGATCGCCACCTGCTCGGTCCGAGCGGTGCGCGAGTCGAACAGTCCCTGGTCGGGCAGTCGCAGGTCGCCGTCCGGCGCCAGCGCCTGCCCCGAAAGCAGTGAGAGGGCCTTCTGGAAGGCTGCGTTGCGGCTGGCATACCAGCCGGCATTGAAGTCGGCGTAGCGATAGATGTGGCGGTCGTAGCTGTTCGGGTACTGCAGCAGGTGGGCGATACCGAAATACACGCCGCCGCGCCGGGTAAAGACCTCGTCGCGAATCGAAAGCCCGGCGCCATAGGGGTAGCCATGCTCGGCAGCGTGCCGCGCGGCGAACTCGATCGAGACCTGCATCGAGCCGCCGGTGCGCACCGGGTTGGCCGAAGCGAACAGCGCCTGGCCCAGTGGCACGCGGCCGATCAGCTCCTCGAACAGGTCGCTCATGTCCTTCTCGGTGCGCAACGCAGCAACGCGCTGCTCGAAGCGCTGGCCATTTCCCGAGGGCAGCTCGAGCACCGCAGCCACCGCGACCGGCGGAATCTTCAGCCGCGCCGCGCGGCGCTCGATCTCCTGTCTTGCGATGCGCGGCAGGCCGGGCACCTCGGGGTTCGCGCGGTAGCCTGTCTCCTGCTCGATCACCGCCAGCGCAGCGCAGAGATTGTCGGTGCTAGGCAGCAGGGCGAGGTGGCGGAAGGCAGCTTCGATGTCGGTGGCCCAGCCTTCGCGGTCGACACCCTTGGCCGGCAGCAGTCCGATCAGCTGCTCGCGGACCTCCGCGGGCGTGCGCTCGGGCCAGCGTCGCTCGGGCGGCGTGCTGCAGGCGGCAAGGCCAAGCAGGACGGCGCAGGCGACGAGGAATCGACAGGGACGGCGCATGCGAAGGGTCCGATGCCCGCGCCGTCAGGGATCGGCGACGTAGCGCAGGGCGTCAAAGCCGCTGGAGAACAGGGTCGGCAGCACCGGCATCTCGCGCAGGGACTCGCAGTATTCGACCCCGGGCGGAACGAAGCTGCAGCCGACCAGGTCGACACGGCGGATCGGCGTATCGATCAAGCCCAGAGGGACCAGGGTGTAGCCGGAACCGCGCACCGCGCAGGCATCGCGCAGATGCACCTCGACCCGGCGGGTATCGCCCACGTCGTGCAGGCTCCACGGCAGGTTGCCATCGGCGCAGTCGGTCTCCTCGATCAGCAGCTGGGCGACCTCTCCGGGCCGCAGGGGCGACGGGAAGATAGTGACCTCCAGCTGGGCAGCCACAGCCGGTGCCGCGACCAGAAGGGTCGCCGCACCGCCCACAGCCAGCCATGTCAGAAGCGATCTGTGCGCCATCCAGCCCGGGATTCCTTCAGCCAGTCCGCAGCGGATTCTAGCGGCCCCGGGTTGACCTGCGCTGACTCGCAGCCGACCGTTGCGGAAGAGCGGCGGTGGAGCCGCGGCTGCGCGATGTCCGGGCCAGCCCGCTCACGGCACCGGCATACGCGCGCGCAGCTTGGCAAGCAGAAGATCGGCATCGACCGGTTTGGCGAGGTAATCGTCACAGCCGGCTTCGATGAACTTGCGGGCCGCGCCATCGATCGCATGCGCGGTCAGTGCGATCACATGGTGACCGGCCAGCGCCGGATCGGCGCGGATCGCCCGGATCGTCTCGCGGCCATCCATGACCGGCATCTCCATGTCGAGCAGGATCACGTCGTAGCGCGTGACGGCGAGGCGGTCCAGGGCTTCGCGGCCGTTCCCGGCGATATCACAGCGAATCAGATGGCGGGCGAGCAGCTTCTCCATGTATTGCTGGTTCATCGGATTGTCCTCCACCACCAGCACCTCCAGCTTGGCGGCGCCGACCGGTTGCCCGGCGCTGGCCACGACACCGCCCAGATAGCGTCGCGAGATCAGGTCGGAGACGGCGCAGAGTCGGAGTACTTCGCGGTGCAGGGCCGCCCGGTCTGGCGCTTCGGTCGAGGCCAGGGTGTCGATCGCCACTGCCGGCTCGTAGATCTGGTCCATCCGAAGCGTGCCGGCCCAGCCCTTCAGGCTATGGGCAGCCCGATGCAGGGCTGCTGCGTCTTCGCCACGCGCGGCAAGATCGACGATCTCGTCCACGGCAACCAGCAGGCGGGAAATGCCGTTGCCGACCAGCTGGGCCAGCTCGGGCATCGGCTGCGCATCGCGCCACTGCCTGATCAAGGCCTCGCCGCGGGCATCGCGACGAGCGCGCTGGCGCAGCGGTCGGGCCATGCGTTCCCGGTCCAGCCATGCCTCACCATCATCGCGGATCACTGGATACGCGGCGCAGGCGGAGGTGACGTCCTCCGGCGTCGCCATCAGCAAGGGCCCCGGATCACTGTCGGTCCATGGCTGTGCCAGCGCCGCACCGAGGGCCGAACCGGAGACGCCCGGGGCAAACATGAGCACGTCGGGCAGAAGGGCGGGCGCGCCATCCGGCAACGCCTCGACTCCGACCAGGTCGACGGCAAATCCGCCGAGCGCATCACCCAGGACGGACAGCCATTCGCCACCGGCATGGATGACCATGGCGCGCAGGGGCCGCTCGCCCGCGCACAGGCCGAGCAGTACGCGGGCAGCCTGCAAAGGACCCGACGCCGCATCGAGCGGAAGGAAGGGCAGCGTGTGCGTGCGCTCGCCGTCGACGCTGTGCAGCAGCAGGCGTGGCAGCTGCACCAGCCAGGCCGCGGCGCCGACAAGACGCGCCTCGACCTCTGCACAGTCCCTGCCTTCGATGAGCAGCAGGTCGACTGCGGCCGCCTCGAGGTCGGCCGCGAAGGCCGGTCGCAGGTCGAAGGCCTCGGCGTGGAAGCCCGCCTCGCGAAGGCTGGCGACACGGGCAGCGCGCAGCCCGATGTCGCCACCGAGCACGGCCAGGCGGCCGCGAGGCGCACGCACCCGCGCCGCGCGCAATTCGGATATCGCGGCCGCGTCCGGTATCCCGACCGGCACCCTGAGTTCGAAGGTTGAGCCCTCGCCGAGCTGCGACTGGGCGCTGATTCGCCCGCCCATGAGATCGGCCAGGTTGCGGCAGATCGCCAGCCCCAGGCCGGTGCCCCCGTAGCGCCGCGTGGTCGAGCGGTCGGCCTGCTCGAAGGGTGCGAAGAGGCGCTTTTGCTGCTCCTCACTGATGCCGATCCCGGAGTCGCGCACCTCGACGACCAGTTCGCCTTCCTCGTAGCGGGCCCTGAGCGTGACCTGCCCCTGCTCGGTGAACTTGAGTGCGTTGGAGACGAGATTGGTGATGACCTGGAACAGCCGCTGGTCATCGGCGACCAGGTGTTCGGGCACTCCCTTCTCGACCACGACCGACAACTCGAGGTGTTTCTCCTGCGCCTTCAGGGCGAACAGTTCGGCAGCGCGCTGGAACAGTTCGGCAGGCGCGAAGGGCGCCGGCGAAAGCTGCAGCTTGCCGGCCTCGATCTTGGAGAAATCGAGGATGTCATTGATCAGGTTGAGCAGGGTCATGCTCGCGCTGCGCACGATGCGCAGCATGTCGCGACGACCGGGGTCGGTCTCGTCGTCGAACAGCAGGTCGGTGAAGCCAAGGATGGCATTCATCGGCGTGCGGATCTCGTGCGACATAGCGGCCAGGAAATCGCTCTTGAAGCGGCTGGCCTCTTCGGCCTGGCTGCGTGCGGCCTCCAGCTCGCGGTTCTTCTGCTCGAGGTCCGCCAGCAGGACGGCGCGCGCTTCGGCGAGTTGCTGGGCGGCCTTGTGCCTGGCCAGCTCGAACACCTGCTGATGTCGCTCGCGCTCGCTGCGCCGCACCTCATCCTCGAACTGGCGGCGGCGCAATTGGGCCGAGAGCCGGCTACGCAGGAGATCGAGGTCGGCCGCCTTGACGATGTAGTCGTCCGCCCCGGCGTTGAGGCCGGCGATGACCGAGTCGTGCTCCTGTGTGCCGGTCAGGATCAGTACCGGCGTGTCACGCGTGCCGACGTCCTCGCGGATTCGGCGGCAGACTTCAAGTCCGGACATGCCGGGCATATTGAGATCGAGAAGAATCGCATCGACCTGCTCGGTCTCGAGATAGCGCAGCGCCGCCTCGCCGGACTCGGCGGTCGCAACGTCATAGCCATCGGTGCGAAGTTCATCCGCCAGCGTGTTGAGGAAGGTCGGGCTGTCATCGACCGCCAGGACGCGCTTGGCGTGGACCGGCGCTGCAGACTGCGCAGCGCCGCGGGCACTGCTTCGCAACAGGGCACTGAGGCGCGCCAGCAGCAGGTCGAAGTTGTCTCCCTTGCTGAGGTAGGCATCGGCGCCAAGGCTGAGCCCCTCCACCTCGCCGACGGCGCCGACGGTACCGGTCAGCAGCAGCAGCGCCGTGGTGCGCAGGTCAGGGTGGACGCGCATGCGCTGGACCAACGAGGCTCCGTCCATGCCGGGCAGCACGCCGTCGATGACGATGGCGTCCGGTCGCTGGCGCAGGGCGACCCGCAGCCCCTCTTCCCCACTCGGGGCGGTGAGCACGCGGTAGCCTGCCGCTTCCAGTGCCTCCTGGGTGGCGTGGCGGAAGGTGTCGCTGTCCTCGACCAGCAGGATGGTGTGCCGCGGCGCCTCGCCGGCGCCCTCGGCCTGGCGCAGGAAGCTGGCCACGCTGCGGCAGACCGCGCCGGGATCATAGGGCTTGCCGAGATACTCGTCAGCGCCGGTGCGCAGGCCGCGCAGCCGCTCGCCGACCTCGTTCTCGGTCGACAGCAGCATGACCTTGAGCCCGGCGTGGCGCGGCGATTCGCGCAACGCCTCGAGGAACTCGATGCCGTCGCCGTCGGGCAGGTGGATGTCGAGGATCAGCAGGCGATGGCGACCCGACTCCAGCAAGCGGCGCGCCTCGGCCAGGGTCGCCGCCGACTCGACTTCGATGCCCACTTCGCCGAGCACCTCCTCCAGATCCATGCGCACGGTCAGGCTGTCGTCGACGATCAGCACCTGGGCGTTGGCAGGCAGGGCGTTCAATGCTCGGCTCCCTGCACGCCGCCGGCGGCATGGGGACGCTCCAGGCCCGCGGCGGCGGCGGCGATCAACGGCGCCAGCGCATCCTGCCCCAGCACCCGTTCGGCCGCCCCCAGTTCGATGGCCGCGCGCGGCATGCCGAAAACCGCCGAGCTGGCCTCGTCCTGGGCCACCGTACGTGCCCCGGCCTGGCGCAGCGACAGCAGCCCGCGGGCGCCGTCGACGCCCATCCCGGTGAGCAGTATGGCCAGCGTGCTTCGTGGGCATTCCTCGGCCAGCGACTCGAACAGCACGTCGATCGACGGCCGGCAGGAGTGGCGCTCCGGCCGGTCGTCGAGCAGCAGACGACCGCCGCGCAAGGTCAGGTGCCGTCCGGCCGGGGCGATCAGCAGGACGGTGTCCGTGGGCAGCAGGTCGCCGTGGCTGACCAGGCGCACCGGAAACGGCGCGAGGGTCGCCAGCCAGTCTCGGAAAGCCTCCTCGAAGGCGCGGTCGAGGTGGATCACCAAGAGCAGGGGCAGGCCCAGCCGCGCCGGCAAACGAGGCAGCATCTCGGCCAGCACGGCCGGTCCGCCCGTGGAGGCACCGATGGCGATCAGCCGCAGGCCCGCGCCGGGCTCGACGGGGCCCGCCGGGGGCAGCGCCTCGATCCGATCGGCGGGCCGCGGCGCCTGGGACGGGCGGATGAAGCGCGCCGAGCGGCGGATCACGCGGACTCCGGCCACCAGGCGCAACGCGCGCCGGTAGCGCTCGACCCAGTCATCATCCGCATCGGTACCCTTGGGCTTGTCCAGCACGTCGACCGCGCCCGCGCTCAGCGCATCGAGGGTGCGGAACACTTCGCCGCGATTGCGCGATGCGGAGACGATCAGGATCGGCGTCGGGCAGCGGTGCATGATCTCGGCGGTGACCTCGAGCCCGCTGATGCCCGGCAACACGATGTCCAGCGAGATGACATCCGGGCGCAGCCGTTCGCACAGGGCGATGCCGGACTCGCCGTCCGAGGCCTCCCCGACCACTTCGAAGCCCTTCGCCTCCAGCGATTCGACAAAGTGCCCGCGCAGGGTGCGCGAGTCCTCGATCACCAGCACACGCAGGGCGCGGTCCTCATTCATTGGGCACCCCCTCGCGCACCAGTCGGCGCACCACATCGAGGAAGTAGCCCTGGTCGAACTCGCCCTTGACGATGTAGTCGGAGGCGCCGCTGGCAAGTCCGCGCTGGCGGTCTTCAGGGCGTGAGAGCGAGGTGACCAGAATCGCCGGGATCCGACGCAGAACCGGGTCCTCGCGGGTCCGTGCGACGAACTCGAACCCGCTCATGCCAGGCATCTCGACGTCGCAGACGAACAGCTGGTAAGGATTCTGCCTGACCAGTTCCAATGCTCGCTCCGCGGATTCCGCGAGATCCACCTCATAGCCTTCGGACTCGAGAATCGACTGCTCCATCATCCGCGTGGTCAGCGAGTCATCGATCACCAGCACGCGGTACCGGAGCCGCTGCGTGGGCGGCCTGGCGCGCTCGGGGCCGGCGGCAATGATCGCCTCGATCAGGGCGTGCACGTCGAGGATCGGCAGCGGGTCGCCGTTGAGGTCGGGCGAGGCGCCGATCGCAAGTCCAGCCGAACCGGCGTAGGCCGGCAGCGGCCTGACCACCGCCTCGCGGCTGGCGACCAGCTGATCGACCTCGAGCACGGCTTCCTGCTCGCCGCTCGCCAGCAGCAGGACCGAGCAGTTCCGGCTCTCAGCGCCCTGCTCATCAGGCCGGGCATCGGGGTCCCAGCTGGCCAGCCGCCGGGCGGCCAGAGGCCGGCCATCGATCACCACCCGGGTGCCTTCGTCATGCTCCTCCAGCGCGCTGCGCGGCAGTCGGATCGCCCGCCGGACCTGGTGCATCGGCAGGCAGACCCGCAGGGCACCGGCGCCCACCACCAACACTTCCATCGCCACAAGGGACGGCGGCACCTCGATCAGGAATTCGGTGCCCTCGCCGGCCGCGGTGCGCACGCGCAGGTCGCCGCTGGCCTTGCGCACCGCCTCGCGGAGCAGGTCGAGCCCTACCCCGCGGCCGGAGATCGCAGTGAGCTCACGGGCGGTACTCAGCCCACCTTCCAGCAGCAGCGAGACCAGGGTCGCCTCGCTTGCCGAAGGCGCCGTGGCCGCATCCAGTCGCCCGCGCTCGACGGCGAGCCGGCGCACGGCTTCGAGGTCGATGCCGGCCCCGTCGTCACGGATGCGTATCAGGATGCGGTCGCCCACCGGGCTGACCTGCACATCCACTCGCCCGCGCTCCGGCTTGCCGCGCTCACGACGTAAGGCCGGCGGCTCGATGCCGTGGCTGATTGCGTTCCGCACGATCTGTATCAGGCCATCTCGCAGCGGCTGCAGGATGTGCGCATCGAGACGGTACTCGCCGCCGCTGGCGACCAGTTCGGCCTGCCGGCCAAGTTGGCCGCAGGCGTCGTCGAGGGTTTCCTGCAGACTGTCGAAGAGCAGGCTCGCCGGCAGAAGGCGCAGCCCCGTGGCCTGCTGGCGCAGCTGATGAAGGCCGCCACGGGCCTGGTCGAGGTGCTGACCGAACTCGGCGACCAGCCGACGCAGTTCGGCGCCCAGGGTCTGGGCCCGCTCGGCGCGCTGGTCGGCCGGTGACTGCTCCAACTCGGCGGCCAGCCGGCCCAGCGTGCCCAGGGCCAATTCCAGATGACCCATCGGCAACCCGGCGTCGACCACGCCCTCCAGCAGCCCGTCGAGATCCTCCATGGCTACCCGCACGGACTGCAGGCTGCGATCACCCGAGGGGGCAGGCGCAGGGACGGCGGCGGGAGCGGCGGGGGCATGTTCGCCAGCCGTGACGGCCGGTGCCTGAGGCCCGGCAGGCGCTGGGGGTGCGGGTTGCAACAGGCGCTCCAGGTCAGCCTCGAGCCCGCGCAGGGCCTCGCCGGCCTCGCCGAGTACCGGGGCCGGTACCTCAGCGCCCTCGCGGTAGTCGGCGAAGCGGGTTTCCAGGCGGTGCGCCGCCTCGGCCATGTCCAGCGCCTTGACCACCCTCGCTGCGCCCTTGAGGGTGTGCGCGGTGCGCAGCAGTCGGGCCACCTCGGCGGCGCGCTCGGCGCTGTCCGGAAGCGCCCGCAGGGAGGACTGCAGCGCGTCGAGCAGCTCGCGCGCCTCGATCCTGAAATAGCGGTAGGGATCCTTGTTCGCCACCGCCGGGGCTCTCAGGCGGCGCTGCGCGTCATGCGCACAAGATCCAGAGCCAGCTTGTTGAGGTAGTCGACGCTCTCCAGGGTCTGACGGGTCCCAGCGTCGGCTTCCTTGGCGGCCTGGGCAAGGTCGGCGAGGGTCAGGTTGACCTGCTCGACCGCAGTGACCTGCTGCCGGGTGCCGAGCTCGATCTGCCGCGAGGTTTCGCTGGCGCTGTCGACCATCCGGCGGATCTCGGACAGCGCACTGGTCACCTCGGAGAAGCTGCGCATGCCGGCGTCGACCGCCTTGGACCCGTCTTCGGTGACCATCACCGTGGTATTCGCAGCCGAGCGGATCTCGTCCACCAGGGTGCGGATCTCGCGGCCGCTGGCGCTGACCCGATCTGCCAGCTTGCGGATCTCCTCGGCCACCACGGCGAACCGGCGCCCGGCCTCTCCGGCCCCGGCGGACTCGATGGTGGCGTTGATCGAGAGAATGTTCGTCTGCTCGGCCAGCTCGTTGATCAGCTCCTGGATGGCGCCGATCTGGTGCGACTTCTTCCCCAGCTCGACCATGTGCGAGACGATCAGGTTGACCTGTCGCTGCACCGAATCGAAGGCGGTGTTCGCGCTGCTCACCGTCGCATCGCCCGCTCGCGCCGCCTTGGCGGTTTCGTCGGCAATGCGCGAGACACGCTGGGTGCTCTCGGCCATCTGCCTTGCCGTCGCCACCAGCTCCTTCAGGGTGGTGCTGACCTCGTTCATCGCCGTGGTCTGCTCGCGGCTGCTGGTGGCCTGCTCGTTGGCCGCCGCCTGCAGCTCGGCGGCGGAGGTCTGGATCTGGGCGATCGCGCTGCCCACCCGACCGGCGACGTAGCGGGTCAGCAGCCAGCTGATGAGGATCGAGGCGCCGACGGCTGCCAGAAGCAGCAGGATGAAGCGCAGGCGCGCACTGTCGACCTCGTTGCTGGTCAACTCCTGCTCGTTGCGCGAGCGCTGCTCAAGGAAGTCGCGATAGCCAAGGAAAGCCTCCTGCCAGGCCTCCGCCAACGGACCGATATCGCGGTCGAAGCGCTCGATCACCGCTGCGGGCGCCAGCTCCTGACCGGCGAGTTCGTCCTGCATCGCATCCAGAGCCTGCCAGAGCTGGCCATGCAGCTCGCGTGCGCGCGCAACGAACGCGCGGCCGCGATCAGTGTCCACCGCTCGCTCGAGTTCGCCATGCGTACGTTCGAAAGCGGCTCTCGACTCGCCCGCCAGCGCATCCATGCGCGCGCGACCGGTCAGCAGATAGGCCCGCACGGCGGTCGCTGCGTCGCCGAACTCGCGGTTCAGGGTCTCGGCCCGCAGCTGATTGCGCATCACCACGTTGATGATGTGGTCCTTTCGTTCGGAGGTCTCGACCAGGGTCACCGTGGCGAGCACGCCGAGCACCACGAGCAGCACGGTAACGGCGATGAAGCCCGCGGCGATGCGCCGTCCTACGGTCCAGTTCTCGAACATGCGGGCCTCCTCAGGGTTTCCGGGCATCGGGGCGAATCGCCCCACGAATCGATTCAATGTCGAGCACCGGCAGGCTGGTGGTGCCAACCACGCACAGCGAGCGGACATGGCGGAGCTGCTCGTTGGGAGCCTCGCGCAGCTGCGAGGGGCGAACCTGGATGATCGCCTCCAGCTGCTCGAACTGCAGCGCGAAGTCGAGCTCGGCGCCGACGCCAACGGTCCAGCCCGGCTCGCGGCCTACGGCCAGCCCGAGCAGCCGGGCGAGCGAGAACACCGGCACCGTGCGCCCGCGCATCGTGGCCAGGCCGCGCAGTTCGGCCGCGGCGCCCGGGAGCGGAACGATGCGTGGCGACTTGCGCACCAGCGCCAGTCCGGAAAGATCCATCACGTAGACGCGCGCCTCGGCCCCTACCGCGATCCGCAGCAGGCTGCCGGCGCCTTCGGAGGCACTCTCGCGCTCGATGGCAAAGGCGCTGTCGAAGGCCTGCCTGAGCTGCTCGGCCGACTGTACGGCGTGAGCGCCACTCATCGAGAATCCCCGCAGGCGCGTATCTGCGACTCACAATAGCGAAGGAGCGCATCGCGTCCAAATCCCCCCGACAGCAAGCGCAGGCGATGTTCCCGCTCGTTCGGCAGGCGCTTGATCGCCGCCTCGAACTCGGTCCGTGCCGCACGCGGCTGGCCCTGGCGCAGGGAGAGCCGGCCGAGCAGCACATGCGGCGGCGCGAAGTGCGGATCCAGATAGGAAGCGCGCCGCGCATGCTCCACCGCCCGCGAGGGCTCGCCGCGCTGCTCGCAGAGCATGGCCGCCAGCTGGTGCAGTTCGGCCTCGAGGAAATGCCGCGCGAGCAGCGCGTGGCAGTGGGCATGTGCGCCTTCGAGGTCTCCGTTGACGAACATCAGCTCGGCTCGCAGTACCTGGCTCGGCAGATCATCGTCCGGCGCCGCGTCAAGCAGGCCCAGGGCTTCGCGGAAGCGCTCCTCGCGCAGCAGCCGGCCGACCTGGACCGGATCGATCGGAGCCGGGCGCCCCGGGACATCAGTGCGCGGCGCCGAGAGCCCGGGCGCCTGGGGCGACGCCACCAACGACGAGGCGGGCAGAGTCTCCAGCCGCGGACGTGCCATCCCCTCATCCAGTTCCCGATGGATCCCGTCGATCAGGGCCAGCCAGTCCTCACCGGAGCGCTGACCCGCAGCGCCGGCGTGCTTGCGGTAGAAGACCGTTTCGTCCTCGCACTCCAGCTCGATTTCCGGGCAGCGCGTGTGCAGGGCCTCGGAGTGGCCAAGAAAGAGGAAGCCGCCGTCCTCGACCAG
Organism: Pseudomarimonas salicorniae; assembly: GCF_023156535.1. GTDB lineage: Bacteria > Pseudomonadota > Gammaproteobacteria > Xanthomonadales > Xanthomonadaceae > Pseudomarimonas > Pseudomarimonas salicorniae. The sequence continues at coordinate 246,605 of NZ_JALNMH010000004.1, forward strand.
TCCCGCCAGACGGCCGACCACCGACTCGACCACATCGGGACGGAAGTAGATCAGCACGTTGCGGCAGAACACGGCATCGTATCCGGCGCGCTGCCAGAGCGGATGCGCGCGGTCGAGCAGGTTGCATTCGGCAAAGCGCACCTGGCCGCGGATCCTCTGGTCGATGCGGAACCGCCGGCCGTGTTCGCTGAAATAGCGCCGGCGGACCTCGGGCGGCGTATCGCGCAGCGACCAGGGCGAGTACTCGCCCGCCTCGGCCCGGGCCAGCGCCTCGCGGCTGACGTCGACCGCATCGATGGCTATCCGGCCCGCCAGGCCCAGCTGGTCGGCCAGCATGGCGATGCTGTAGGGCTCCTCGCCGCTTGAACAGCCGGCCGAGAGTATCCGCCAGCGCCGGTCCGGGGGGCCTGCGAGCCAGGCCCGGCGCAGCACGTCGAGGTGGTCGCGGCCGCGGAAGAAGTAGGTTTCACCGATGATCAGGGCATCGGCCAGGGCCCGCAGCTCCTGCGTCCCCCCAGGCCCCCGCAGGATCGCCAGGTAGTCCGACTGGGCGCCCAGGCCCAGGCTGCGCATGCGCGCCTCGATCGCCGAGCCAAGGCGCTCACGGTCTCCGGCATCCCCATGGAAACCCAGTTGGGCGGCGACCTCGTCGACCAGCTGGCGGAGTCCGTGCTGCACGCAGCTCAGCTCGCCGCCTCAAGCTTCGCCCAGGCCGTCTCGGGCAGCAGCCGGGCGGCCTCGACCAGGGACAGCAGCTGGCCATCGACCTCGCCGAAACGGGACAGCGCAGACTCGGCATCGCGATCGCGGAGCAGGCAGGGCATGGCTTCCCACTCGGCACCCTCGATCTCGCGGACGCCGTCCACCGCCTCGACCGCCAGGGCGAGGCGCCGCGCGCCCTGCACCAGATGCAGCCAGCGGCCGACCTCGCCCCGGGCCAGGCCCAGCCAGCTCGACAGGTCGACCACTGGCACCGGGTGGCCGCGCAGGACGGTCAAGCCGGCGACGTAGTCCGGCAATTCGGGGATCGGCTGCAGTGGCAAGGGGCGCAGCACTTCGCGCACCTGCCCCAGCGGCAGGGCGCAGCGCCGACCGCCCGCGCTGACCTGGAGCAGCTGCTGGATGCCACGCCCCGCATTCCTCGCCTCGCTGTGGCCGCTGGCCATGCCTTCTTCCGTCCGGGCTGTCTGCCCTGCCTTGCAGACTATAGCCGGAGAGCAACGGCCAACCCGATCCGGAAAACCCCGCACCGTGGGCGAACAAGGCTCAGGCGAGGCGGTCCGCGACCTCCTCGGCAATGGCCAGCGAGGAGGTCAGCCCCGGCGACTCGATGCCGAACAGCTGGACCAGCCCGGCAAGGCCATGCTCGGCCTCGCCCTGGAGGACGAAATCCGGGGTCGGTGACTCGGGCCCGACCAGCTTGGGGCGCACGCCGACGAAATCGGGCAGCAGGTCCTCGTCGCGCAGGCCCGGCCACCATTCGCGGATCGCCGCGGCGAACTCGGCGCGACGGCTGTCGTCGAAGTCGTAGGCCTCGCGCTCGATGAAGCGTACGTCGGGACCGAAGCGGGGCAGGCCGGCCGCATCGAAGCCGAGATGCACGCCAAGGCCGCTGCGCCCGGGCAGCGGATAGACCAGCCGGTCGAAGGGCACCTTGTTGCCGCGCATGCGGTAGTAGTGGCCGGCGGCGAAGTGCAGAGGTGGAACCAGGTGTTGCGGGAACCCATGGGTGCGCCGGGCGAGGGCCTGGGCGCCGAGCCCCCCGGCATTGACCAGCTGGCGGCATCGGATCGGCGACTCGCCCCCGGCGCTGACCGCGAAGGCAGCCTCCTCGCAGTCGATACGCTCGACCTCGCAGCGGGTCAACAGCTGCCCCCCGTGACGCTGCAGTTCGGCGCTCAGCGCCATGACGTACTCGGCCACGTCGACGAAGCCGGACTGCGGCACGTCGAGCGCAGCGACGCCGCCCAGCGCGGGCTCGCGCCGGCGCAGCAACTCGCCGTCCACCCAGTGCACCTCGCCGACGCCGTTCTCGGCGGCGCGCGCCTGGTAGTGGCGCAGGGTGTCCAGCTGGTCTTCGGTCGCCGCCACCACCCATTTTCCGCAGCGCCGATGGGGAACCCCGCGGGCGGCACAGAAGGCGTAAAGCAGTTCGCGCCCGCGCACGCAGACGCGGGCCTTGAGCGAGCCCGGCGGATAGTAGAGCCCGGCGTGGATCACCCCGGAATTGCGGCTGGAGACACCCTCGCCGGCGCGCGCCTCCCGCTCGACCACCAGCACCTCGCGGCCCCTCTTCGCCAGTTCGACGCCGCAGGCCAGGCCGACCACCCCGGCGCCGACCACGATGACCTCGATGTCCACCGTCGTCATGCGCCGTGACCGTTCAAACGCCTAGTTCAGCTTGCCGGGGGCGCCGCAGCACTTCTTGAACTTCAGACCGCTGCCACACGGACAGGGGTCGTTGCGGCCGGGCAGATCGGGCCGGCGGGCGGGCGTCGGCCGCTGCCGCTCCAGGCGCTTCCAGTTGAGGTCGGCCAGCATGAAGGGGATCTCGCCGGCCATCTCGAGGCGCTCGGCGAGGGTCGGCAGCTCGATGTCCTCGGCGCCGGCCTCCTCGATCTGCTCCTGGCTGAACAGGGCCATCTGGCTGATGTCCGCGAGATCGTCGGCGACCTCCTCGTCCTCGTCGGCCCAGTGATCCCACAGCTCGCCGCGCAGGCTGACGCCCATCATGAAGCCATTGGCCCAGGCCACGCCGAGCGGCAGGTCGGCGTGCTCGGCAAGCACCTCCTCGGAAGACAGGTCGATATCGTCCGGGAAGGCCATCAGCGGTGAGGCGGACTCCAGCATCGACTGCGCGGTAGCGTCGTCGGTGTCCTCCTCGGGCAGCGGCGCGGTGGCGCGGCGCACGATGTCGTTCCACAGCGCCATCACCAGCCCGAGCGCCTCCTCGGCCTCCTGCGGGGTCTCCCAGATCTGCTCGTCGTTCCAGATGCAGGGCAGGTACTCCGAGGGCGGGACGAGGTCGGGCGTCACCACCAGGGCCGAGAGGAAGCCGTCGAGCATTTCCAGCGACATGCCGCCCTTGGGGACCACGCGCTCTTCCAGCAGCTCGGACAGGCGGTCGACGCTGTCGTCGTCAAGGCGCGGGATGCCTGCCATCACGCTGCTCCGTCCTGCTGGCGCAGGGCGCGCAGGAAATACGGCATCGCCGCGGCCATGGCCACCCGCTGCTCGGCGCTCGGCGCCTCGCCCTTGTCGTCATCCTCGAGCTGGATCATGCGGATCAGCAGGTCAACGCCGGCGTTGATCTCCGGCACCTTCTCCTCCAGCGCGCGCCAGCGCGGCAGGTCGAGCTGCACCGCGTAGAGGAAGCCGCCGGCCCAGCCTGCGCCGAGCGGATAGCCGCTCTTGGCCAGCGCCTCGGCGTACTCGCCCGGATCCTCGGGCAGCCCGGCGGGCACGCTGAAGAAGGGCATGAAACCGCTGTCCTCACCGTCGGGGTCGATCTCGATGCGTGCCTCGATGTGGTTCCACAGCCGCCCGGCGAGGGCGAGCGTCTGCGCCCTCGCCTCCTCGGGCCAGTGGCCGTGACCGAGGACCAGCGGCAGGAATCGCTCGGGATCCACCGTGGCGGGCCCGGCGATCAGCGCGCTGAACAGGCCGTCGAGCATCTCCAGTGACATGCCGTCGCCGCTGACGGCGAAGGTGTCGAGCAGTTGCTTGAGCCGCTGGACATCCGCTTCGCCCAGCGGTTCTCGCTGTTCAGCGGGGTTGAAGGCTTCGGTCATCGCGCGGCTCCCTGCGGGCTTTTGCCGCAAGCCTCGGCGTCGCGGCGGCCGCCGTCAATAGGCGAACTCGCGGAACACCGGGTCAACCGAGCCGCCCCAGGCCCCGTGGAACAGCTCGAGCTTGCGCTCGGCCGGGGTCTGCCCGGCGTCGAGAATCTCCAGCAGCGGCTCGAGGTGGATGCGCTCGTCGGCACCGTGGCGGTTGAGCCGGGCGCGGCGCTGCAGGCCGTGCGCCGAGATCGCCAGCGCCTCGCGGGCGAGATCCTGCACGCGGCCGCCGCGAAAGCGCAGGCCCAGGGCCTCGCGGGGCACGCCATCGCGCAGGGCGTGGCGCTCGGCCAGCGAGAAGTCGCGGACCAGGTCCCAGGCGGCATCCAGCGCCGCATCGTCGTAGAGCAGGCCGACCCAGAACGCCGGCAGGGCGCAGACCCGGTTCCAGGGCCCCCCGTCGGCGCCGCGCATCTCGAGGAACTTCTTCAGCCGCACCTCGGGGAAGGCCGTCGTGCTGTGATCGGCCCAGTCGGCCATGGTCGGCCGCTCGCCCGGCAGGGCCGGGAGCCGGCCGTCGAGGAAGTCACGGAAGCTCTGCCCGCTGGCGTCGATGTAGCGGCCGTCGCGGTAGACGAAATACATCGGCACGTCGAGCAGGTAGTCGACGTAGCGCTCGAAGCCGAAACCCTCCTCGAAGACGAAATCGAGCAGGCCGGTGCGGTCGGGATCGGTGTCGGTCCAGATCTGCGAGCGGTAGCTGAGGAAGCCGTTCGGCCGCCCCTCGGTGAACGGCGAGTCGGCGAACAGCGCGGTGGCCACGGCCTGCAGGGCCAGCGAGACGCGGAACTTCTTCACCATGTCGGCTTCGCTGGCGAAGTCGAGGTTGACCTGCACGGTGCTGGTGCGGGTCATCATGTCGAGGCCGAGCTTGCCGCGCTTGGGCATGTAGGCGCGCATGATCCCGTAGCGCCCCTTGGGCATCCAGGGCATCTCCTCGCGCGCCCACTTCGGCTGGAAGCCCATGCCGAGAAAGCCCAGACCCAGCGGCTCGGCCACCGCCTTGACCTCCTTCAGATGACTGGCAGCCTCGCAGCAGGTGTCATGCAGCGACTCCAGCGGGGCCCCGGACAGCTCCAGCTGGCCGGCCGGCTCGAGGGTGACCGAGGCGCCGTCCTTGGACAGGGCGATCAGCCGGCCGTTCTCCTCGTGGCGCTGCCAGCCGAAGCCGGCCAGTCCCTCCAGCATCGCGCCGATGCCGCGCTCGCCCTCGTAGGGCGGCGGCCGCAGGTCGTCGGTGCGGAATCCGAACTTCTCGTGCTCGGTGCCGATGCGCCAGGCCTCGCGCGGCTTGCAACCCTTTGAGAGAAACTCGACGAGGGGCGCGCGGCCGCGGATCTCGGTGCTATCGGCGGTGCTGGGTCCTGACATGGGCGTCCTGGGCTGCGGGTCGGCGTGGCCACGCAGCGGGATCGGCTGGCGTGAGCGGCCAAGGTGGGGCCTGGGCAGCGGGCGCGCAAGGTCCGATCGGACGAAAACCCTGCCCGCCGCGCCGGATCAATCGGCGGCGGCGCGCAGTCCGAGCTGGCCCTCCAGCCAGGCGCGCGCCTCGGGGATGCCCAGAGAGCGCAGCGACGAGAACAGCTGGACGCCCACAGGCACTTCCTCCAGGGCATTGCGCACCGCCTGCAGGGCCTTGGCCTGCTGCCCACGCGGCAGCTTGTCGGCCTTGGTCAGCAGGATGTGCACGGCCAGGCCCCTGGCCATGCCGTAGTCGAGCATCAGGCGGTCGAATTCGCGCAGCGGATGGCGGATGTCCATGACCAGCAGCAGGCCGCGCAAGGAGGCCCTTTCGCGCAGATAGCCATCGATCAGCCCCCGCCAGTGTTCGCGCAGGGCGGCAGGCACCTCGGCGTAGCCATAGCCCGGCAGGTCGACCAGATAGCGCGCCGGTGCGACCTCGAAGTAGACCAGCTGCTGGGTGCGGCCCGGGGTCTTGCTGGTCCGCGCCAGCTTGTGCGTTTCGCATATCGCGTTGATCGCGCTGGACTTTCCGGCGTTCGATCGGCCGGCGATGGCGATCTCGACGCCCTCGTCGGGCGGCAGCTGGGTGGGCAGGTGGACCGCCTTGAGATAGCGCGCAGGGGCAAGCAGATTGGGCTGGGGCATCGCAAGGCATCCTTTCCGCCGCGTGATCCGCGGCCATTTCATTGACCCATCTGGGGGGCGCTGGAATAATTCGCAGGCTATAGCCCGCCGCTCGCGGGCCATCCCCACGATTTTCGGAGCCAGTTTATGAGCTTTCGGCGCACCCTGGGCCTCGCCGGCGTCCTTTTGTCCACGGCAGTGCTTGCCCAGAGCGAGACCGCCCCGGCAACGGTCATCGCCGCGGAAGAGACCGCGCCCGCCGAGGTCGCCGAACTGACCGAGGCCCACGGCGAGGCCAGCGCAGGCGATGCCGCGGCAGGCGAGGCCAAGGCGGCGGTCTGCGCGGCCTGCCACAGCACCGACGGCAACTCGACCGACCCGCAGTACCCGAAGCTGGCCGGCCAGCACGAGCGCTACATCGCCCGCCATCTCGCCCTGTACAAGAGCGGCGAGCGCAACAACGCGATCATGCTCGGCTTCGCCGCCACCCTCAGTCCGCAGGACATGCGCGACCTCGGCGCCTACTTCTCGACCAAGCAGGTGCTGCCCGGCATGGCCGACGACAGCGTGATTGCCGATGGCCCGAACGCCGGCAAGAAGTTCTATGAAATCGGTGAGCGCCTGTACCGCGGCGGCGACATCGAGCGCGGCGTGCCGGCCTGCATCGGCTGCCACGGCCCTGCCGGCCGCGGCAACCCGGGCCCGGCCTACCCCTCGCTGGGCGGCCAGCACGCGCCCTACACCGCCGCCCAGCTGAACGCTTTCCGCGACGGCACCGTCTACGGCCGCGGCGAGAACGCGAACGAGGTGATGGCGGGCGTAGCCAAGTACCTGACGGACGAGGAAATCGGCGCCCTGGCCAGCTATATCGAAGGCCTTCACGCCAATCCGGGAACTGCTGGCGGAAAGTAAGGTCCTAGCAGCTCATGCCGGACAGCGATCGGGCGCCGCAGGGCGCCCGATTCGTTTCCGCCCGGCCCCGACCGATTGAACCCACGTCTCGTTTCAACGACTTCCACAGGAGATGCCGATGCTCACCCGCCTGTTCGCCCTGGCCCTGTTCGCCGCCTCGCCGCTGGCGCTCGCCCAGTCGCCCGCCGCCGATGGCCTGCAGGAAGGTCGCGAGTACACCGTGCTTGAGCCGGCCCAGCCCACCGCCGACAAGTCCAAGGTCGAGGTGCTGGAGGTGTTCGGCTACTGGTGCATCCACTGCGCCCATCTGGATCCGGTGCTGGAGAAGTGGAAGAAGGGCATTCCGTCGGACGTCGACTTCCGCTACGTGCCGGCGATCTGGCAGGGCGGCATCGACGAGTTCTTCGCCCGCGCCTTCTATACAGCCGAGACCATGGGCGTGCTGGACACCACCCACTCGGCGATGTTCACCGCCGCCGCGGTGGACCGCAAGCTGCAGAGCACCGACGACATCCTCGACTTCTACGCCGACCAGGGTGTGAACCGCGAGCAGTTCGAGGCGACCATGAACTCGTTCACCGTCAACGCCAAGGTCAACCGGGTCAAGCAGAGCCTGCCGCGCTACGCCATCGAGGGCACCCCGACCCTGATCATCAACGGCAAGTACAAGGTGATGGCCCGCCAGGGCATGACCATGGAAGACGTGATGAGCGTGGTCGACAAGCTGATCGCCCGCGAGCGGGCGGCGATGAAGCAGGGCTGATCCCCCTCGATCGCTGAACAAGGCAGGGCGCTCCGTATCGGGGCGCCCTTCTTTTTTGCGCTGCCGCCTTGCAGCGCCGGCGGCGGACCCCAAGAATGACCGCATGATGGACGCCTCCGCCCCTGCCCCGCTGCGCCTGCTCAGCGCCAACATCCAGGCCGGCGCGCGCACCGATGCCTTTCGCGACTACGTCACCCGCCTGCACAGCCAGGTGCTGCCGCACGCCAGCAAACGCGGCAACCTTGAGAATTTCGCCGGGCACCTTGGCGATTTCGACCTGGTCGGGCTGCAGGAGAGCGACCCCGGCTCGCTGCGTTCTGGTTTCCTCAACCAGACCCATTACCTCGCAGAGCGTGCCGGCTTCCCCTACTGGAGCCATCAGCCGAACCGCCGGGTCGGACGCTTTGCCACCAGCGCCAACGCCCTGCTCTGCCGGCACCCGCCGGACGAGGTGCGCGACTACGCCCTGCCCGGCCGGATCGCCGGCCGCGGCGTGCTCTGGGCCCGCTTCGGCAAGGACCACGACGCCCTGGTGGTGCTGATCGCCCACCTCTCGCTCGGGGCGAAATCGCGCCTGGCCCAGCTGGCCTTCATCGCCGAGCTGGTCCAGGAAGCCCCACATGCGGTGCTGATGGGCGACCTCAACTGCGAAGCGGACTCCGGCGAGCTGCGCCATTTCTACCGACAGTCCGGGTTCGAGCCCCCCGCCGATCGCTTGCCGACCTTCCCCAGCTGGAAGCCGAAGCGGGCCATCGACCATATCCTGACCACTCCCAATCTGCAGGTCCTCCGGCGCTGGGCCCTGCCCAACCTCGCCTCCGACCACCTGCCGATGGCCGCCGAGATCGCCCTTCCCCGAGGCGCGGCGAAGGAGCCCTCCTAGCACTGCGTTCCGCCGGATATCAAAAGCGCTCCCGTCGCCACCCGGTGATGGATTGAGGTGGGCGCGAAGCAGGCATTCATAGTGTGCGACTTGCCGCACCCCACGTACCGTGCGAACGCCCGGTGCGCTGCGCCAAGGCACGCCCGATGGGGCTCCGCTGACGCCCAACGAAGCCCGACTGCAGGAGCGCACATGGGTGCGACCGCAGCGCTGCGTTTTCACCACAGACCGCGTCCAGAGCGGATCTCCGCGGTCGCGCCCGAGGACGCTCCCACAATGGGTCCGGCGCGAGTGGGCGCTCCCCGCGGCTCTTGGCCGCCCTAGAGCTCGACCGCGCTGCGGAACATCTCGCGCTGGATCCTCGACTCGGCGATGCCGCCGCCGATCCGCTGGCGGATGGTGATGTCCGACGCGCTCCAGCCGACGAGCTCGGCTACCCGCGTCGATCCGGTGCGGGTGGTGATCCGCAGCCTCGCCCCGACCTTGCCCTGCAGCTGGTTCCAGTCGAGGCGCCGGGAGCGCTGCTCTCCGACCACCACGATCTTCGCCTCCGGCTGCGGGATATTGCTCAGTCGGGAGCGACTGGACGGGTTCGCCGCGGGCCTCGGGACAGGTTCAGCGGGCGGTTGGGGGACGACTTCCGCCGCCGCCGTCGGCGGGTCGGGATCGGGGGCGTTCGGCGCTTCGGCCGCGGCTTCTGCTTCGGCAGGTGCCGCGGGCGTCGCCGCCCGTCCCGGTTCGAGAAGCACCAGGGCCTTCTCGGGGTCGATCCAGATGGTGTCCTGCAGCGGCAGCCGGGCAACAAGCTTGGGACTATCGCCGCCCAGGCCCTCAGTGAAGGCGTTGGCGGGAACGAACTCGCTGCGCTGGGCCTCGCGGATCAGCGAGGCCTGGCTGAGGGCGAGCAGGGAGGCCGGTCGCGGTCGGTCGAACCAGCCATCGAGGGGCGCCGGCTGCGGATATCGAACCGAGAGCTCAAGCATGCCGCCGTCGCGAACGTAGCGTCGATAGCTGGCCCAGGCCTCCTCGGAGGCAGCAAGACCCATCGATTGGACGGCGTCCTGCACCGCCCGCACATGCCGGTCCACCAGGGCAATCAGCTCGCCACGCTCGGCGCAGCGACGGTGGCGTATGCGGCTGAAGCCGAGGTCTTCGAACAGCCAGTGCTCGGCACGGGTGCGCATCGGATACTGGTCGATGACCAGCACCGACAGCGGCATGGCCAGGCTCTGCTCCAGCCGGCGCTCGATCCGCGCCGAGCCCTGCTGTCGATAGCTGACCAAGGTCTCCAGATTCTGGCCCTCGACCCGGAAGGTGAACCCGAGCCGGTTGTCCAGCTCCAGCTCGGCCTCGGCCAGACCCTCGGCGTCAAAGCGAACCTCGGCGGGACAGGCGAGCGTCTCGAAGGGGGCCCCGCTGAGTCCGGCCGGCGCAAGCTCGCCCAGCGCGGGATCCAGTCCCGGGCGTACCTCGACCTGTTCGAAGACCACCTCGAGGCGGTCGAGCGGCGCCTCCAGACGAGCCTGCCGCACCGAGTTGCGCAGCAACCACCACCAGCTCTGTCCGGAGATCTCGACCCGCTCGGCCCGCAACCAGGCCCCACTGCCCTGCGTGTCGCCGAAGCGCAGGTCGCTCAGGCGCAGGCTGGCATCCCACCCCGGCGGAGCCAGCGAATAATGCAGGGGGCCCTCGCCCAGGGTCAGGCGCAGGGCGCGCTCGGCCAGAAAGCTGCCCTGGTGGAACAGGGCGGCGCCCACCGCGACCAGGGGCAGCACGGGAACCAGCCATGCCAGCCGCCAGGGCCATCGGGGCGCCACCTCCGGAATCTGGAAGGTCGAATTCGCCAATGGTTTGCGCGAAGGGCAATCGGGAAGCGACAGGTTAACGGTATTCGCGCGCAGGTCGAGAGTGGGAATTTCCTACGCGGGGCCCGGGCGGGGTCTGGGCATCATGCAAGCGGCACGATTCCGCTGCCCGGCCGGCGGCAGCCTGCTATCATCCGCGGCCGTTTTCAGCAAAGCCCTTCCGCCATGATCGAGCTCAATCCGGTCCGCCAGCGCATCACCGAACTCAAGGATCGGCTGGATGCGCTCAGGGGGTATCTTTGACTACGACCTGAAGGTCGAACGGCTGGAGGAAGTCAGCCGCGAACTCGAGAATCCGGACATCTGGAATACGCCGGACGTAGCCCAGGCGCTGGGCCGCGAACGTGCCGCCCTGGACAAGGTGGTCAACGGCATCCGTGACCTGCTCGAGGGCCTTGGCGGCGCCGACGAGCTGCTCGACCTGGCCGAGGCCGAGGATGACGAGGACACCGCCAAGGCGGTGGTCGAGGATGTCGAGCGCTTCGCGAAGGGCGTCGAGACGCTCGAGTTCCAGCGCATGTTCTCCGGCAAGATGGACTCGCACCCGGCCTTCGTCGACATCCAGGCCGGCGCCGGCGGCACCGAGGCCCAGGACTGGGCCGAGATTCTGCTGCGCATGTACCTGCGCTGGTGCGAATCGCGCGGCTGGAAGGCCGAGCTGATGGAGGTCAGCGCCGGCGAAGTGGCGGGCATCAAGTCGGCGACCTTCCGCGTCGAGGGCGACCACGCCTACGGCTGGCTGAAGACCGAAACCGGCGTCCACCGACTGGTCCGCAAGTCGCCCTTCGACTCCGACAACCGCCGCCACACCAGCTTCACCTCGGTGTTCGTGGCTCCGGAAGTCGATGACGACATCGATATCGAGATCAACCCCGCCGACCTCAAGACCGACGTCTACCGCTCCTCGGGCGCCGGCGGCCAGCACGTCAACAAGACCGAGTCGGCGGTGCGCATCACCCACATGCCCAGCGGCATCGTGGTCGCCTGCCAGACCGAGCGCAGCCAGCACGCCAATCGCGACCGGGCGATGAAGATGCTCGCCGCCAAGCTCTACGAGATGGAGCTGCAGAAACGCAACTCCGAGAAGGATGCCGTCGAGGCGACCAAGTCCGACATCGGCTGGGGCAGCCAGATCCGCAACTACGTGCTCGACCAGTCGCGGATCAAGGACCTGCGCACCGGCATCGAGCGCAGCGACACGCAGAAGGTGCTCGACGGCGACCTGGACGAGTTCGTCGAGGCCAGCCTGAAGGCGGGTCTGGAGGCGGGATCGAAACGCAGCGACGCCGCCTAGGGCGGGTCGCGACCGTCCGCTGATTTCCCTGCAGCCGGCCGCCTCGGCCGGCGTCGAACCGCAGGCGGGACAGGGCTGCGAATCAACACACTGTTTGACCGGCGGGCCAGGACCCGCCTTACGGGGTCCCAACCATGAGCACCGAACACGACGACAACGCCCTGATTACCGAGCGCCGCGGCAAGCTCGCCGCGCTGCGCCAGCAGGGTGTCGCCTTCCCCAACGATTTCCGCCGCGGGCAGTTCGCCGGCGACCTGCAGGCCGAGTTTGCCGACGCCGAACGCTGGACCGTCGAGGCGCTGGAGGAGATCGACCGCCCGGTGACCCTCGCCGGCCGGATGATGGCCAAGCGGATCATGGGCAAGGCCAGCTTCGCGCAGATCCAGGACGAGTCCGGGCGCATCCAGCTGTTCCTGCAGGCGGCCACCCTGGGCGAGAGCTATGACGCCTTCAAGCACTGGGACGTAGGCGACATCATCGCCGTCGAGGGCAAGCTGACCCGCACCCGCACCGGCGAGCTGTCGGTCAAGGCGCACGCCCTGCGCCTGCTGACCAAGTCGCTGCGTCCGCTGCCCGACAAGTGGCATGGTCTGGCCGATGTCGAACAGCGCTACCGCCAGCGCTACGTCGACCTGATCGTCACGCCCGAGGCGCGCGAGGTCTTCGTCAAGCGCTCGCGGATCGTCCGGGCGATGCGTCGGTGGCTGGACGACCGGCGTTTCCTCGAAGTCGAGACGCCGATGATGCACTACATCCCCGGCGGCGCGACCGCGCGTCCGTTCACCACCCATCACAACGCGCTGGACCTAGACCTCTACCTGCGCGTCGCGCCGGAGCTGTACCTCAAGCGCCTGGTCGTCGGCGGCCTGGAGCGCGTCTACGAGATCAATCGCAACTTCCGCAACGAGGGCGTGTCGACCCGGCACAACCCCGAGTTCACCATGCTCGAGCTGTACGAGGCCTACGCCACCTACAACGAGGTGATGGACCTGACCGAGTCGCTGATCCGCGACGTCGCGCAGGAAGTGCTGGGCACGACGCAGGTGCACTGGGACGGTGCCGACATCGACCTCGGCCCGGATTTCCGCCGCTGGCGCATGGACGAGGCGGTCTGCCACCACAACCCGGAGATCGATATCGCGATCTTCCAGCGCCAGGATCGCGCGGCCATCGCCGCCCATGCCGAGCGCCTCGGCATCCGCTTCAAGCCCGCGGACGGCTGGGGCAAGCTGCTGCTGGCCATCTTCGAGGAGACCGCCGAAGGCAAGCTGGTGCAGCCGACCTTCATCACCCACTATCCGGTCGAGGTCAGTCCGCTGGCCCGCGAGTCGGACAGCGAGCCCGGCATCACCGACCGCTTCGAGCTTTTCATCCACGCCAAGGAGATCGCCAACGGCTTCTCCGAGCTCAACGACCCGGAGGACCAGGCCGCGCGCTTCCGCGCCCAGGTCGAGGCCAAGGAGGGCGGCGACGACGAGGCCATGCACTTCGACGCCGACTACATCCGCGCCCTCGAGTATGGCCTTGCGCCGACCGGCGGCCTGGGTATCGGCATCGACCGCTTGGTGATGCTGCTGACCGACTGCAGCTCCATCCGCGACGTGCTGCTCTTCCCCTACATGCGCCCCGAGGCCAGCTGAGCCAGCCGGCGGGACGCCGGCGCGACGGCGCGCTAGACTGGCCCGGTCAGGCGACAGGGGGGCCGGCTCATGAGTGCGGACGTACCCGATCATCCCGGCGTGCGGCGATCACGGCGGCGGCTGCAGGCCGAGGTCTACATCGAGGCCGAAGGCCGGCGGCTTCCAGTGGAGCTGCTGGACGTGTCCCTGAGCGGCGCGCGCATCCGGCCTCCGGCCGACTGGCCTCCCCCTCGCGGGGCCTTTCGCCTCGAGCTGCATATCGCCAACGAGGATCCGGTCAGCCTGCCGGCCAGCGTGGTCCGCGAGCGCGCCGAGGACATCGCCCTGCGCTTCGCCGACCTCGGCCCCCGCCTCGCCTCGCAGCTTGAGTTCCTGCTCGAGCGCGACGGCCGCCTGCTGCAGGAGATCGAGGCCACCGAGTAACCGGGAGCGAGGCTCGCGCCGCGCGCGGACACCCGCGGTCGTGGTCAAGGGCCAAGGTCTGGACAGGGCGCAAAGAAGACCTTCCACAACACCCGAATGTAGGAGCCAGCTTGCTGGCGATCGTCCCTTCCGGAGCGCCTATCGCCAGCAAGCTGGCTCCTACGTGCAACGGCGTTGCCAGGCCCGGTCTGTGCCGCCAAGTAGGCCTTGCCGCAGTCAAATTGTGGGAGTGTCCTTGGGCGCGACCGCGGAGACCCGCTCTGGCCGCGGTGTGTGGTGAATCCGATACGCCGCGGTCGCGCCCAAGGACGCTCCCACAGTCGGGCTTCGTTGCGCGTCGGGGAAGCCCCATAGGGTGTGCCTTGGCGCACCGATACGGGCCTTTGGAAGGTATTCCCGGTGCGGCCAGCCGCACCCTATGAATGTCTGCTTCGCGCCCGCACTTGCCGGTCGAAACTTCGGCAACCGGGGCGCTCGGCCTAGAACGAGAACTCGGCGCGCACGTAATAGAACCGCCCGGGGAGGTCGTAGGTCGAGGCCTCGTAGCCGTTCAGCGAGCAGCTGAGGCAGGCCGGGGGATCGCGGTCGAACAGATTGTTGGCGCCGATCGCGACGCGGGCGCCGTCGAACCAGGGTGCGTACCAGCCCAGCTGCAGGTCATGCAGGGTGGTGCTGCCGAGGCGGTTTACGCCGCGAAGCGGATCGGGACAGGCCGGTGTGTCGATGGCCCGGCCGCAGGACTCTTCCATCGCATCGATGTAGCGGGCGGTCCACAGCAACTCGACGTCGCCGCGGCGCCAGTCGGCCTGCAGCACCGAAGTCCATTCCGGGATGGCGCTGTCATTGACCACCAGCCCCTCGCGGCGCGGCTGGCGCAGGCCATTGCCGTCGAACTCGCGGTAGTGGAAGACATAGCTGTTGGCCCAGCGCAGCCGGCCCTGGCCGAAGCGGGTCTCCGGCCACAGCCAGTCGATGTGCAGGTCGAGGCCCGAGGTCTCGACTCGTCCGAAGTTCTGCAGCCGGTTGCCGAAGAAGCTGATCGTCCCCGCGGGCGCGCGCATGATGCTGTCGCAGAAGGGCGAGCCCGGGCCGCCCTCGACGCAGAGGTCGAGCTGGGTCTGCGGGTCGAGCGCCTGGATGGCGTCGTCAATGCGGTGGCGGTAGCCGGTGAGCTCGATGTCCAGCGCCTGCGACCACGCGCGCCCCTGGGCGAAGCGCGGGCTGTAGACCAGACCGAGCGAGCTGCTTTCGGAATGCTCGGGGTCGAGGCCGGGGTTGCCGCCGGTCAGTACGCCGATCTGCTGGTCGAGCTGGATCGCCCCGGCCGGCACGCCGAAGGCCGCGCAATCACTCATCGCCGGTGCGCCGCCCGGCTGCGCGAGGCAGGGATCGACCAGGAAGGCGTCGAAGCGCGAGGCGGCGCCGAACAGCTCGCCGATCGACGGCGCCCGGAAGCCCTCGGCAAAGGTGCCGCGGAACAGCAGGTTGTCGCCGAACTGCCAGCGGAAACCCGCGCGCCCGGTGCTGCGGCCATCGGCCAGGGTGTAGTCGGAGTATCGCAACGCCGCGCTGAGGTCGAGCTGCGAGGCGGCGCTGGCGAACACGGGAAGATTGGCCTCGACATAGGCCTCGTTCACCGCGTAATCGCCGCGGGTCGGCAGCGACGGCACGCCGTTGTAGTCGCCGGCGACGGTGATCGGGTCGGGCTCGTAATAGCCATCCAGCTCGCGCCGCTCGACGCCGGTGGCGAGGGCCAGCGGGCCGGCCCAGAGCTCCAGCAGGTCGCCGCTGAGGTTGGCGCTGAACAGCTGCAGGTCGTTGGCGCTGCGGTCGCGGACCAGCGGCTGGATATAGGCCAGCATCTCCGGCGTGATCGAGCCCTCGCCGCCGAACAGGTCCAGCGGCACGCAGGCGGGGTCGGCCGCGCAGTCGGCGCTCGGGCCCAGCGCGCGGTTGATCCGGCGCAGGTTGTAACTGCCGGTATTGAGCTGCTCGGCGCGGTTGCGGCTGCCGGCGAGATTGACGTCCCAGTACCAGGGCGACAGGGCGCCCTCGAAGCTGCCCTCCAGCCCGAACGCGAGGTAGGCGGTGTCGACCTCCTGGCGGAACTCGCGAGGCCCGCCTTCGACCGGGCGCCGGGCGAGCAGCAGCAGGCTGGGGTTGTCACCGCGGCTGTCCAGATCGAAGCCGAACGGATTGAACGGATGCGAGGCGGGGATGACGATCTGGTCGGCCAGCGGATTGCCGGTGCCGGCGGTCGCGCCGAGGAAGATCGGTTCCGGGGCGGCGCGCTGCGCCGAGCGGCGCCGATTGAGCAGGGTGCGCAGGTAGGCGCTGGTGCGCTCGCCGATCTCCAGCCGGCCCTGCAGGAACACGCTGTCGCGCTCGGAGGGCGTGAGGGCCAGGTTCTCGACGGCGAAGTTGTAGCGCAGGGCGTCGCTGAAGGGGACGATGCCCGGGACCAGCCCGGGCCCGACCTGGGCGGATCCGGTGCCGCGGGTCAGGTCGCGGAGGGCGCCGGTCGACGGATCACGAAGCAGGAAGCGTCCGTCCGGCGTGGCCGTCGAGCCGAAGGCGACCCCGGTGCCCGGCACCGGCACCGCGCTCAGTTCGCGGTCGCGCGAGAACACCGCGTTCTGGTCGACGTGGGACACCGAGCCGAACACCGAGAGCGGCCCCTGCATCCAGCCGTAGCTCGCCTCGGCGACGGCCAGCTCACCGTCGCCCTGCTCGTAGCTTCCGGCGTGCAGGGCCATCCGGCCGCCGCCGATGTCGCGGCGGGTGATGATGTTGATGACTCCGGCCACGGCGTCCGAGCCGTAGATCGACGAGGCGCCATCCTCGAGGACATCGATGCGCTCGATGATCGCCAGCGGAAGCGTGTTGAGGTCGCTGCAGGAGGACACCCCCGAGGCCGAGGCCTCGGCCACCCAGCGCACGCCGTCGACCAGCACCAGCACGCGCTTGCAGCCGAGGTGGCGCAGGTCGACCGTGGTCGCGCCGGCGCCGACGCCGCCGCTGTCGGCCGGGAACCCGAAGTTGCCGCTGCGATTGAAGCGGGTATTCAGGGCCGAGCCGGAAGAGGTCAGCTGCTGCAGCACGTCGCCGACGCTGCTCAGGCCGCTGCGCTCGATGTCGCGGCGGGTCAGGGTGTGCAGGGGCGCCTGACCCTCGATCATTGCCTTGCGGATCCGCGAGCCGGTGACCTCGACACGGTCCATGGCGGGCTGCTGCGCGGCCGCGCTGTCGGCGAGCAGCACGGCAAAAGCGATGGCGAGGGGAGCTACCAGGGGAAAACCGCGCATGACCTGCCCGCAGGGCCCGGAAGGGGCCGCATCCAAAGCGGCTAATGTCCCATCACGTGGCGGTGACGATCAACCGCCGAGCGACAACTGCAGGGCAACGGCCAGCAGCAGGAGGGCAAAGACCCGCTTCAGGGCGGTGCCACCAAGGCGGTGCGCCAGCCGGGCGCCAAGCGGGGCGAACAGCACCGAGGCCAGGGCAATGCCCAGCGCCGCAGGCAGGTAGACGTAGCCGGCCGCCCCCTCGGGCATGGCCAGGTCCGGCGGGGCGGCCAGGGCGTAGCTGAGCGCCGCCGACAGCGCGATGGCGACGCCACAGGCCGCCGAGCTGCCCACCGCCCGGACCGGCGCCGCGCCGAGCATCACCAGCAGGGGCACGGTCATGCTGCCGCCGCCTATCCCGACCAGGGCCGACACCGCGCCGATCACGAGGCCCGCGCCCAGCAGCCAGGGCGAGCGCGGCTGTTCGCTGTGGCCGATCGCCGGGGGCTGGCCGAACAGCAACTGGGCGGCAGCAAGCAGGCAGAAGCCGGCCACGCCCCAGCGCAGGGCCTCGCCCGGGATGCTGCTGGCCAGCACCCCACCCACGGCACCCCCGAGCAGCAGGCCGGGCACCAGCCGCGCCACGCTGGCCCACATCACGCTGCCACGGCGGGCGTGCGAGCGCGCCGAGGACAGGCCGGTGACAACGATGCTCGCCAGCGAGGTCGCCAGCGCGGCGTGCATCACCGACTCCGCGGGAACGCCCTGCTGGGGCAGCAGCCAGACCAGGGCCGCGACCAGCACGAGGCCGCCACCGACGCCGAGCAGACCCGCCAGCAGCCCGGCCACGGCCCCCAATGCAAGGTAAACCGGCAGCGCGCTCACGGCCTTCTTCCCGGCGCGCCGCGATGCAGTCGATACACTATGCGGATGAACATCCGTGTCGTCCTTCTGTTGTGCCTCATCCTGCCGCAGTGCGCCGCGGCGGCCTCCCTTGCCGACCGCCGCAGCGAGTTCCGCCGCGCGCTCGATGGCGTCGAGCGTGGCCAGTCCCTGGTCGGCGACGACCGCCGCGCCCTGCTCGACCATCCTCTTTTCAGCTACATCGAGTATGCCGAACTGCGCCGCGGCCTGAAGCAGGCCACGCCCGCCGCGGTGGAAGACTTCGCACGCCGCCATCCCGGTCATCCGCAGCTGGCCCGGCTGCAGGACAGCTGGCTGCAGGAGCTGGCCCGGCGCGGGGAGTGGAGGGCGGTGGCCGCGCGTGCGGGCAGCGCCGAAAGCACCGACAGCCGCTGCCATGTCGTCCACGCGCGGCTGAAGACCGCACCCGACGCTGCCGCCTGGACCGAAGCCGAGGCCCTGTGGCGCACCGGCCGCTCGGCCCCTTCGGCCTGCGACCCGGTGTTCGCCGCGCTGTCCGCGTCCGGGCGGCTGACCCCCGCCCTGCGCTGGGCACGCATCGAGCTGGCAGCAGCAGAAGGCAATGCCGGCCTGATGCGCTTCCTCGCCCGTTCGCTGCCGGCCGAGGAACAGGCGCTGGCCACCGGCTACGCCGACTTTATCGACAGCGGCGCCGGCAACCCGGCCAGCTGGCCGCAGGACCAGCGCAGTGCCGAGGTGCTGGGCACCGGGATCGCCCGGCTGGCCCGTCGCGACAGCGACCGTGCAGAGCGCCTACTCGAGGCCCACAAGGCCCTGCTCGGCCGCTCGCCCGAGGCCCTGCAGCGCGCCTGGCATGGCGTCGCCCTGTGGACCGCGGCCAGCTACCAACCGGCCGCCGCGGCCCGCTTCGCCAAGGTGCCGGATGCCGCCTACGACACCCAGCTTCACGAGTGGCGGGTGCGCGAGGCCCTGTCCCGCGAGGACTGGCGTTCGGCGCGCAAGGCGATCGCCGCCATGCCCGAGGCGCTCCGTGAGGGCCCGCGCTGGCGCTACGCCGCGGCGCGCCTGGACCAGATCGACGGACGCCAGGCCGAGGCCGAGGCCGGCTTCGCCCTGCTCGCCCAGGAGGCGCACTACCACGGCTTCCTCGCCGCCGACCGCCTCGGCAGCCCCTACCCGCTGTGTCCGCTGGACCTGCCGCGTGATGCCGCCCTGCGCGGCCGGGTCGGCACCCTGCCCGGCATCCAGAACGCGCTCGAGCTGCACGCGCTGGGCCGCTACGGCTGGGCGCTCGGGGAATGGAAGGCGGCAATCGCCGGCCTGCCCGACCTTGAGCGTCGGGTCGCGGTGGAACTCGCAGTCGACAGCGGCTGGACTGATCGCGCGGTCTTCGACCTGTCCAAGGGAGACGATCTGCGGTACTACCGGCTGCGCTTTCCGCTGGCTTACCAGAAGCATCTGACCCGCGAAGCGGGCCAGCGCGACCTCGACCCGGCCTGGGTGGCGGCCCTGATCCGCGCCGAGAGCGCCTGGAACCCGGCGGCCCGGTCGCACGCCAACGCCCGCGGGCTCATGCAGCTGCTGCCCGGCACCGGCCAGGACATCGCCCGCAAGCTCGGCATCAGCTGGAGCGGCGCCAGCGACCTCTACCAGCCGCGCAGCAACATCACCCTTGGCACCGAGTACCTGGCCGACATGCTGGCGCGCAAGGCCGAGCAGCCCTTCCTGGCCACCGCGGCGTACAATGCCGGCCCCGCGCCGATCGCCCGCTGGCGCAGCCAGCGACCGCCGCGCGAGGTCGATCTGTGGATCGAGACCATTCCCTACTGGGAAACCCGTGACTACGTGGTGCGGGTGATGGCCTTCAGCGTGATTTACGACTGGCGGCTCGGGCAGGACGCCTATCCGCTTTCCGAGCGGCTTCGCGCCCAGCCCGACCGTCGCGTGGCACGCTCGCCGTTCGCCTGCCCCGCCCCCGCTTCGGTAGCCAGGACCTCTCCATGAACAAACCGCTTGTCGTGATGCTCGGCGGCTCGGGCTTCGTCGGCCGTCATCTCGCCCCCCGCCTGGTCGCCGCCGGCTACCGGGTGCGCGTGCCGAGCCGCAACCGCAACATGGCCCGCGACGTTGGCTGCGTGCCGGGCGTCGAGCTGGTCAACTGCAATGTCCACGACCCGGCCGAGCTGCGCCGCGTGCTGGAGGGCGCCAGCGTCGCCATCAACCTGGTCGGCATCCTCAATGAGTCCGGCCATGGCGGTGCCGGCTTCAACCGCGCCCACGTCGAACTGACCCGCAACCTGATCGGCGCCTGCAAGGAGGCCGGGGTCGGCCGCCTGCTGCAGATGAGCGCACTGAACGCCGGCCGCGGCACCAGCCACTACCTACGCACCCGCGGCGAAGCGGAGCAGCTGGTGAGGCAGAGCGGGCTTGCCTACACGATCTTCCAGCCCTCGGTGATCTTCGGCCGCGGCGATGGCCTGTTCGGCCGCTTCGCCCTGCTGCTGCGCTTCGCCCCCGTGCTGCCGCTGGCCCGAGCCTCGGCGCGCTTCGCGCCGGTCTACGTCGGCGACGTGGCCGATGCCTTCCTCGCTGCCATGTCCCGAAAGGACACGGTCGGCCAGGTCATCGAGCTCTACGGCGACGAGGTGCTCACGCTCAAGCAGATCGTCGAGTACACGGCGCGATGCATGGGGCTGAAGCGGCTGATCGTGCCGCTGCCCGACGCACTGGCCCGGATCCAGGCCCTGGTCTTCGACTTCGTGCCCGGCAAGCCTTTCTCCTCCGACAACTATCGCTCGCTCAAGCTCGACTCGGTGGGCGGCGTGGACGGCCTGCATCGCCTGGGCATCGCCAAGACGCCGATCGACGCGGTGGTGCCGAAGCTGCTCGGCGAGGCCGGGCGGCAAACCCTGCTCGACCGCAATCGCCGGGTGCGGTGAAACCGCCCCTGACCGGTGAGGTCTACCTGGTCGGCGGCGCGGTGCGCGACCGTCTGCTCGGGCGACCCGCCGGCGACCGCGACTGGGTGGTGGTCGGCAGCACGCCCCAGGCCATGCTCGACGCCGGCTTCCGCCCTGTCGGCGCCGACTTCCCGGTCTTCCTGCACCCGGAATCCGGCGAGGAGTTCGCCCTCGCCCGCTGCGAGCGCAAGCAGGGCCGCGGCTATCGCGGTTTCGAGGTGTTCAGCGATCCCTCGGTGACGCTGGAGCAGGACCTACTGCGCCGGGACTTCACGATCAATGCGATTGCCGAGGACGCCTCGGGGCGCCTGATCGATCCCCATGGCGGCGTCGCCGACATCGAGGCGCGGCTGATCCGCCACGTCTCGCCGGCCTTCGTCGAAGATCCGGTGCGCCTGCTGCGCGCGGCGCGCTTCCTCGCCCGCTTCGCGCCGCTCGGATTCCGCCTTGCCGACGAGACCGCCGCCCTGCTGCGGCAGATGGTCGCGGACGGGGAGGTTGACCATCTGGTCCCCGAGCGGGTCTGGCAGGAACTGCAGCGCGGCCTTGCCGAGCCGCGGCCCTCGGCCATGCTCGACTGCCTGCGCGAATCGGGCGCCCTGCGCGTGATCCTGCCCGAGGTCGACGCCCTGTTCGGGGTGGAACAGCGTGCCGAGTACCACCCGGAGATCGACGCCGGCGTGCACACCGGCATGGTCCTCGACCAGTGCGCGCGGCTGGCCCCGGGCGACGCCCTGATCGGCTTCTGCGGCCTGACCCACGACCTCGGCAAGGCGCTGACTCCGCCCGAGGTCCGCCCGAAACATCCGGGCCATGAGCACAGCGGGCTCGCCCCGCTGCGCCGGCTCTGCGAGCGGCTCAAGGTGCCGCGCGACTACGCCGAGCAAGCCGCGGTCTGCTGCCGCGAGCACCTCAACGTGCACCGCCTCGATGAGCTGCGCGACGAGACCGTGCTGAAGCTGATCGAGCGCTGCGACGGTTTCCGCCGGCCCGAACGCATTACCCGCCTGGGCATGCTCTGCGAGGCCGACAAGCGCGGCCGCAAGGGCCTCGCGAACTCGCCCTACCCGCAGCGCACCGAGCTGGACCGGCTGCACGCCGCCGCACGCTCGGTGCAGGCCCGTGACCTCGACCTGCAGGGTCTGAGCGGCCCGCAGATCGCCGAGCGCCTGCAGCGCGCCCGCGTGGCCGCGATCCGCGCCGCCCGCGGCGGCTAGCAGCCTCGGGGCCGACACCGGCCCCTGCACGACACCCCGACGCGGCAGGGGCTAGGCTTGCGCTTCGCTCCGACGAGGCCATGCCATGCCGCGACCCGCGCTGATCATCCTTGCCGCGCTCTGCGCCACGTCCGCCGCGCCGGCATCCGCCGCGACCTCCGTCGAGGTCAGCCTGGTGCAGGCGCAGTCCCTGCCCCGGCGCGCCGAGCTCAGCGGCCAGCTCAGCGCCGCCCGCCACGCCGAGCTGTCACCGCGCCTGTCCGGCGTGGTGGAGCGCATCGTCGTGGACGCCGGCGCCCGGGTCGAAGCGGGTGATCGCCTGCTCAAGCTCGATGACCGTCTGGCCAGGCTCAGCCTGTCCAGCGCCGAGGCCGCCGCCCGCGCCGCGACGGTTCGCCTGGCCGATGCCCAGCGCATGGAGGAGGAAGGTGCGCCGCTGGCCGCCAAGGGTCTGCTTCCCGCCTCCCAGCTCGACTCGCTGCGCGCCGCGCGCGAGGTGGCCCAGGCCGAGGCGCACGAGCGCGGCGCCGAGGCTGCCCTGCTTCGCGAGCAGCTGAACCGGCACTGGCTGACCGCGCCCTTCGATGGCGTCGTAGTGGAGCGTCAGGTGGACATGGGCGAGTGGGTGCAAGCCAGCGATGCCGTGCTGACCCTGGTCAGCGATGCCGAATTGCGTTTCGATGCGCGCGCGCCGCAGGAGTGGTACGGCCGGATCGACCCCGGGGCGCCGATCCGGCTGCACATTGACGGCCGCGAGGCCGCTGTCGAGAACGCCACGGTGGCGGCCGAGGTTCCGGCCAGCGACACGGCCAGCCGCAGCTTCCTGCTCCGGCTCGCGGTCCCTGCCCAGACCCCGGCCCTGCTGCCCGGCGCGTCGGGTCGCGTCGAACTGGGGCTGCGCGGCGACCGTCGCGCGATCGCCGTGCCCCGCGAGGCCCTGGTCAGCTATCCGGACGGTGGCCGTGCGGTCTGGGTCGCCGTCGATGAAGGCAGCGGCCCGGTCGCGCGCTCGCTGCGTGTGCAGCTCGACCCCGCCATCAGCGATCCGGCCATGGTGCTCGACGGGCTCGAGGGCGGCGAGCGGGTGATCATCCGCGGCCAGACCCGGCTGCGCGACGGCGAGCCGCTGACGATCGCGGCGGAGCGCTGAGATGTTCTTCGAGCGCGTCCTGCGCCACGGCATCCTGGTCTGGGTGGCGGCGCTGGTGATCGGCGTACTCAGCCTGCTCGCCGCCCTGCGCATTCCGGTGCAGATGATCCCCGACCTCGAGGTGCGCACCATCTCGGTTGAAACGCGCTGGCCCGGCGCCACGCCGCAGGACGTCGAGAAGGAGATCCTGATCGAGCAGGAGGAGTACCTGCGCAGCGTGCCCGGCCTGCGCCGCATGCTGTCCCAGGCCAGCACCGGCAGTGCCTCGATCGACCTCGAGTTCCCTTTCGGAGTGAACATCGACGAGGCCCTGATCCGGGTCAGCAATGCCCTGAGCCAGGTCAGCGGCTATCCGGAGAACGTCGACGAGCCGCGGGTGCTGGCCAGCGCGTTTTCGTCGAACGCCTTCATGTACTTCGCCGTGCTGCCGCAGCCCGGCAACCCGCGCAATATCGACATCGACCTGCTGCGCGACTACATCGACGACACCGTGCGCACGCGGATGGAGCGTGTCCCCGGCGTCTCCCAGGTCGGCATCGGCGGCGGCGCAGAGCGCCAGCTGCAGGTATGGGTGGCGCCCGCCACGCTCGCCGAGCGCCAGCTGACCCTGAGCCAGATCCGCGAGGCGATTCGCCAGCGCAATCGCGACATCTCGGCCGGCGATATCGACAGCGGCGACTCGCGCTACCTGATGCGCACGGTCGGCCGCTTCGACAGCGTCGAATCGCTGCGCGAGCTGATCGTCGCCGAGCGCGACGGCGCCTTCGTCCGCCTCGGTGACATCGCCGAGGTGCGGCTCGACCACTCCGAGATCCGAGGGCGCTCGTTCTCCCGCGGCGAGCCCAGCCTCAGCCTGCAGGTGCGCCGCGAGACCGGCTCCAACGTCATCGCGATCAAGGACGCCATGCTGCCGGTGGTCGAGGACATCAACCGCGACCTGCTTAATCCGATCGGCATGCAGATGGTGCTGAACTCCGACGATGCGCGCTACGTCGAGGACTCGGTGCGCAACGTCTGGACCAACCTCGGCATCGGCGCCCTGCTTGCTGCCGCGGTTCTGTTCGGATTCCTGCGCTCGGCGCGGATGACCGCGGTCGGCGTCATCGGCATTCCGCTCTGCGCCCTTGCCGCCTTCCTCGGCCTGCAGCTGTTCGGCCGCACCATCAATGTCATCTCGCTGGCCGGCATCGCCTTCGCGCTCGGCATGACCCTCGACAACAGCATCGTCGTCCTCGAGAACATCGAGCACAAGCGCCGCCAGGGCCTCGACCGGTTCCGGGCCGCGCTGCAGGGCGTGCAGGAGGTCTGGGCCGCCCTGCTCGCCTCGACCCTGACCACAGTGTTGGTGTTCGCGCCCGTGCTGTTCATCGCCGAGGAGGCCGGCCAGCTCTACTCGGACGTGGCCATCGCCATCGCCGCGGCCATCCTCGCTTCGCTGGCCGTGGCCACCACCCTGGTGCCGCTGGCCAGCCTGGCCGTGCCTTCGCGCACCCTGCCTGAACATATCGATCCCGCAGCGGGCCTGGGTGTCGTGCCGATCCGGCTGCGTCAGGTGCTGGATCATCCGGCGCAGCGCAACGCACTCATCCTCGGCGTGCTGCTCGGCACGCTCGGCCTCGCCTGGTGGCTGACCCCACCGGCCGAGTACCTGCCCGAGGGCGAGGAGGCCAAGACCTTCTCCAGCATGATCGCCCCGCCCGGCACCAACCTCGCCCGCATGCAGCGCATCGGCGACGAGGTGCAAGCGCAGCTGGTGCCGCATCTCGATGCCGAACCGGATGACTTCGAAGCCGGCCGCACGCCGATCCCGCCGCTGCGCAGCATGGTGATGAGCGTCTCGCCGGGCTCGCTGCGGGTCATCGCCGAGACCAGCAATCCTTCGCACATCGATGCGCTGATGGACGCCATCGACGGGATCTACCGCGGTTATCCCGGCATGCGCGCCTTCTCCTCGCGCGGCTCGATCATCTCCAGCAATGACGGCGGCACGCGCAGTGTGAACCTCGATATCGCCGGCCGCGAACTGGGCGAGCTGTACCGGGTGGCCGAGACCGCCTACCGGCGCGCCGAGGCCGCCTTCGACGAGCCGCGGATCAACTCCTCGCCCGGATCGCTCTCGCTCGGCCAGCCGCTGATCGCGCTGAAGCCGCGCTGGGAGCGCGCCGCCGAACTGGGCCTGACTCCCACCGAGCTGGGTTTCGCGGTCGCCGCACTCAGCGACGGGGCGTTCGTCGACGAGTACTTTCTCGGCGATGACAAGATCGACCTGTATCTGTACTCATCGGCCGTGGCCGAGGGCGGCCTGTCGGCGATCCCACAGCTGCCGATCTACGCGCCCGGCCGCGGCGTCCTGCCGCTGGAGGCGGTAGTCGAGATCGAGGAGCGGCTGGACACCGAGACCCTGCGCCGCGTCAACGGCCGGCGCACGGTGACCCTCAACATCATCCCTCCGCGCTCGGTGGCGCTGGAGACCGCGGTGGAGACCGTTCGCATCGAGGTGCTGGAGGCCATGCGCGATGCCGGCGAGATTCCGCCCGGGGTGGAGATCGATATCTCGGGCGCCAGTGACCAGCTCGATGCCACCCAGGCTTCGCTCAGCAGCAACTTCCTGATCGCCATCCTGCTCTGTTACCTGCTGCTGGTGGCGATCTTCAACCACTTCGGCTACCCGTGGCTGATCCTGACCAGCGTGCCGCTGGGCGTGGCCGGCGGCATCATCGGCCTGGCGATCCTCAACCTGTTCGTCCGCCAGCCCTTCGACATGATCACCATGCTCGGCTTCCTGATCCTCGTCGGCACCGTTGTCAACAACCCGATCCTGATCGTTGACCATGCGCTGCGGGCCTGGCGCGGCGGTGCCCGGGACGCGGCCAGGGTGGTGGCGGACGCGGTGGCGGCGCGGATCCGGCCGATGCTGATGTCGACCATCACCACCCTCGCCGGCCTCGCCCCGCTGGTTTTCATCCCCGGCGCCGGCACCGAGCTGTATCGCGGCGTCGGCGCCGTCGTCCTGTTCGGCCTGCTGTTCTCGCTACTCATCTCGCTGAGCTTCCTGCCCGCCCTGCTGCACTGGGTGCTGGTGACCTGGGTCGGTCGCAAGCCACCGCCCGACGCGCACCCCGCCTCCGCGCCCTGAATCCATCGGCGGCCCGGGCGATCACGGCCTGACACAGGGCGCGGCTGGCCGCGCCGTGAGCACATCGCGGGACACGCTGTCGCTGCTGCAGTCGAAGAACAGGCGCAGAGCTTGCATTCGCCACGGTGCATCAGATGGGCCGACTCTCTGTGGGAGTGCCCTTGGGCGCGACCGCGGGATTCCGCTCTGGCCGCGTTCTGCGGTGAATCTGGAGCGCCGCGGTCGCGCCAAGGACGCTCCCACAGTCGGGCTTCGTTGGGCGTCAGCGAAGCCCCATAGGGTGTGCCTTGGCGCACCGATACGGGCGTTCGGACGGTACGCCCGGTGCGGCCAGCCGCACCCTATGCACGTCTCTTTTGCGCCCGATCATCGCCTTCACCGCCGCGCGCCCGGCTGATCCAACACCGGCACGGGTGCCGGCGGATAGCAGATAGCAGAAAGGCCCGCCCCATCCCTGGAGCGGGCCTTCCCCCCGTGGTCGCGGGATCAGCGGTCCTTGAAGGCGCTGGCGCGCAGGGTGATGGTGAACAACTGGCCGTTCGGATTGTCGAAACGCACCGTGGTCGGGGCGGTTGCCTCGCCCGCGGTCCAGCTCTCGCCGCCGATCTTGTTGACCAGCGAGAAGCGGGCCGGGGTGCCGCGGCCATCGCCACCGTTCTCGGCGTTCTTCACCTTGATCGAGGCGTCGCCGTTGATCGAGACGATCTCGAACGCTGCCGGATTGAGGTAGGTCGTGGTCGAGGTATTGGTCAGCGACAGGTCGAGGATGAACTCGCTGCCCGAGGACTGCGCGCTCACCACCCGGGCGCTGACCGAACCCTGGCCAAGGGTCACCGCGTCGCGGTAGTCGACGCGCAGGCCGGACAGGTTGCTCGGCGGTGCGGTGTAAGTGCAGATGGCGCCCGGGAAGTCGGAGACGATGCGGTACTCGTGCTGGCCTTCGGCGGCCCCGGTGATCGGATGGCTGGTCGCGGACGGGGCCAGGCTGGCGATGCGCTGCCAGGCGCCGCCGTCGATGCGACGCTCGATGTGGAAGGCGGTCTCGGCACCGGTGCCGTTCCAGCTCAGCTGGAAGTTGCCGTCGAAGTCGATCCGCTCGCCGTTGAGCGCGACGTACTCGCCCTGAACTGCTGCCAGCTCGGCGGGCGCGGCGCCTGCCCCCTGCGAGGTCGTCTCGACATCCAGGGTGAAGCTGGAATCGACTCCAAGGTAGTTCTCGATGCGGAACACGTAGGTGCCGCCGCCGGAGATGGCTGCATCGATGCTTTCCACGCTACCGATGTTCCCGGAGGAGCCGATCTGGTTGCCGTTCGGATCGAGCAGGACCATGTCGAGGTCCGGGTAG
The DNA here is from genome assembly GCF_023156535.1 of Pseudomarimonas salicorniae. Classification (GTDB taxonomy): domain Bacteria; phylum Pseudomonadota; class Gammaproteobacteria; order Xanthomonadales; family Xanthomonadaceae; genus Pseudomarimonas; species Pseudomarimonas salicorniae. Next base: position 274,289 of record NZ_JALNMH010000004.1, read on the forward strand.
GCGGCATTGGTCACCGAGTCGGCCTCGAGGCGACCGACCAGGCGGGTGCCGCCCGGGCCGACCTCGACCGGGATGTCGAGGAAGGTCTTGTCGGTACCCAGCACATCGGCCGCCTGCGAGGCGCCCGGGCCGATCACGCCATTGAACTGCTGGCTCTCGACCGTGACGCCGCCGGTTCCCGCGGCCGGGATCGAGGGCACACCGCGATAGTAGATCGGCATGCTGAGCGTCTCGCTGCCGTCGCTGCGCTCTGCGATTACGTACCACTGGAACTCGGCCAGGTCCTGGCCGGAGAAGGCGGCGCTGTCCAGCTGCAGGCTGAGGTTGAAGCTCGCCTCGCCGCCGGCCGGCACGTTGACCGTCGCCGGGGACACCTGGGCCTGCACGCCCGGCACCTCGAGGCCGCGGTTGTTGCGCACCGACAGCCGGTAGCTGCCGCCCTGGCCGCGGACGTCGCGGATCACCGCGGTCACGCCCTCATTGCTGACGCACTGGTTGGCCAGCGAGGGCACGTTGCCGAAGCTGTGGCTGCCGAGCAGGCGCGGCTGGTTGATGCCGTCTCCCTTGACGCCCATCAGGGCCTTGATCTTGGCCGCATCGAAGGCGTCGACCAGCCCGCCACCCTGCGAGTGGATGTCCTGGTTATGGGTGCCGTGGCTGTCCGGAATGCCACTGGCGTTGCGCATCGGCGTGGCGGCATTGATCAGTGCAGTGCGCACTTCAGCCGGACCGAATGAGGGATTCGCCTGGATGATCTGTGCGGCAATGCCGGCGACGTGGGGCGAGGCCATCGAGGTGCCGGAGACCGCGCCGTACATCGGGCCGTCCGAGGTGGCCGACAGCGCGCCGAGCACGCTGGCCGGCGGCAGGGCGGCGAGGATGTCCACGCCCGGCGCCGAGACATCCGGCTTGACCTGACCGAAGCCGGCCACCGGACCGCGCGAGCTGAAGCCCGCGACGTCGGCGCGGAAGTTGGCATTGCCTGATTCGAGACGGATGTTGAACGCGGACTGCGCGCCCTGGCCGGGGTTGGGGCCGAGCAGGGAAAGCAGGTAGTCGGCATCGGCCTGCTTGATGGTCGCGCCGGGAATCGACGAGGTCACCGCCGTGGCGTTTTCGGTCGCGGCGATCAGCAGCACGGCCGAGGCACCGGCCAGCACCGCATTGTTCATGGTCTCGGCGAACGCCCCGGAAGCACCGCCCGTGCGCACCAGGGCGATCTTGCCGGCGACGTTGGACGGCCAGTTGGCGACGGTGGTGCCGTTCTGCACGTAGACGAAGGGCTTGCTGATGCCAGAACCCGGGCTCGGCGTACCAGCCATCGGGAAGACGCGGATGTCCTGGCGGCCGCCGGGCGTCAGCACATCGGTGTTCCAGCCTACATCTGCGCCCGGGTCGGTCGTGGCCGCCACCGAGATGACGTGGACACCGGTGGAGGGCGAGCCGACGATGCCCGGGACGCTACCGGAGTTGCCTGCAGCGGCCACCACGACGCTACCCGCCAATGCGGCATTGCTGGCGGCGACCGCCGTTGCGTTGGTGGGGGTCCCGTTCGGCGAGCCCAGGCTCATGTTGATGACGTGGGCCTTGGGCTTGGCGAAGCCGGTCAGGGTGCGGTTGGAGACCGAGTCCTCGAGCGCCAGCATGATCGTCGCGCCAAGGCAGCCGGCGACGCCGGAAGCCGAGCCGACGGTGCTGCAGACCGAGTAGTTGTGCAGCTTGCTCTGCGGCGCGACGCCGTGGATGGCCTGGTCGTCGGCATTGCCGAAGATGTTGTCGGCGCCCCAGGCGTAACCAAGGTAACCGGCGGCGGTGGAGGCGACATGGGTGCCGTGGCCGAAGCCGTCCTCGAAGACCGGGTCACCCATCGGAATCTGATAGGTCACCTTGCGATTGACCGGCACCGCGGCGCTGTCGGCGAGCACGCCGAGGCGCGGCGGGGTCGGGTCGCCGCCGAACATCTCGTGCTGCCACTCGATGCCGGAATCGATCACCGAGATATTGATGCCCTGCCCCTCGAAGCCCTCGCGCACGTCGTCGAAGGGACCGGTCTCGGCGATGCCGCCGTAGAGCTCGGTGGAGCGTACGAAGCCGACGCTCTGCACCAGCTGGGTATAGTGCACCTGGTCGCGATGCACGGCCTTGACACCCGGCACCTCGCGCAGGCGATGCACCTCGTTGACCGGCACGTTCACCGCCATGCCGTTGAACACCATGGTGTAGCGGAACTCCAGGTCGGCTGCCGGCTGGCCGGCGTAGTCATTGACCTGGAGGCGCTTGACCTCCGCGTTCACCCCGCTGGCGCGGACCCGGTCCAGCACCTCATCCTGTTTCGCCGAAAGCTGCTGGCGATAGCTTTCGATCGCGGCGTCGGTCAGCTGGTTGTGGCTGCGGGCGATCTCGACCGCGGCGGGATCACCCTCGAACTCCAGGATGACCGTGGTGGTGGTGCTGGCCAGAGCCAGACCCGGAGCGGCCAGGGCTGCGGCGATGACCGCGGACAGCGTCTTCTTCGAAGTGCGAGCGTTCACGTGTTCCTCCTCCACGATGGGTGTGCCTGCGGCGGACGCCGCACGGGCAGTCGGTGGGTTCACCTTAGGAGCGCCTGAATCGGCGCCATACGGGGGACTTCCCTCATCCCGGCGGGGAAAGATCCCCCTCGAATCCGGATCGCCGGGCGACCGCCGGCGTCCCCGCGGCGCGCCCCTCGCGCCGCGGGGTGTGGGTCATGCTTGCCCGCTCAGGGCAGGCGCAGGATCTGCCCGGTCAGCGGATTGACCTGGTACTCCACCTCGACGCCTTCGATCGGCAGCTGGCTTCCGGGACCGGTGCCGGCATCGGCCTGGTCGCTGACGATCTGGTCGAGGAACACCTCGTAGACGGTCGGCCCGTTGGCAAAGCCGATCACCCGCAGCCGGTAGGTTTCGCCCGGGGTCACCGCGGCGGTGAGGTTCTCGTCCGGCCCGAGGTTGCCCGAACTGGCCAGCTGGTTGCCTTCGGCGTCGAGCAGGGCGAAGTCGAGGTCGGGGTAGGCGCCGCCGGCTTCCGGCGAGGCGGTCAGCGTCGCCACCACGCCGACGGCGCTGTCGCGGGCGACGAATTCGATGTCGACATGATCGACGCCATCGACCAGGTTCAGCCCGGCGCTGCCAAGGGGCACCAATCCGGTGAAACGCTCGGTGTAGTGGAAGATGCGCGCGGCCTCGTTGGGCCCTGCGCTATCGACCGGATCCTGCTGGCCGCGCGCCGGGGAGACATCGAAGCGCGTGCTGGCGCGCACCCGGGCCTTGAAGGTGAACAGCCTGCCCTCCGGGTTGGAGAAAACGAGCCGCCGCGGCGCAGACAGCTCACCGGGGTCCAGCGACTGGTCGTAGGTGAACACCGCGGTGTCGCCCGGGCGCCCGGCGCCGCCGTTGTCGGCGTTGGCGACGCTGACCGAGGGCTCGCTGATCCGGCGGATCTCGAAGCGCAGCGGGGCGAACAGGGCGTCGCTGCCGTCGTTCCTCAGCTGCTGGTCGAAGCTGAAGCTCGCCCCGGTAAACGACAGGTTGCTGGCTCGGGTCGAGACCCGATCGCTGACGTTGCGCGTCTTCAGGCCCACCTTGGCATTGCCGCTGAGCTTGGAGAATCCGACCTGGCCATCACTGCCGCGGCCGATCGCGCGCACCGCATACTCGTACTCGAGGCTGTCCAGCCCCTGCCCCGGGCCACGGCCCAGGCCCTGGCCGCGATCCGCGTAGCGGGTGCCGTCGAGCACGTATTCGACGTGGGTGTAGCCGTTGGTCCGCGCGTCGCCCTCGTAGTACTCGCGACCGGGCACGCCCTCGAAGAGTCGCCGCGGATCACCGCTGCGACGCTTGAGCACCTGGTAGCCGAGCACGCCCTCGACCGGCTGCCACTCGACCGCCACGGTCTCGGCATCGACCACCCGGGCGGTGATCTTCTGCGGCACGGCCGGTGCACTGCGCTGCGCGGTGAACTCGCTGACCGCGGTCGAGACGGTCTGCCGTCCGCCCAGAGGCGCCGCAGAGTGCAGGCCGAGCTCGCGCGCGGCGAAGGCGCGCTCGATCAGCGCGGCATGCCGGCCTCGCGAGCCCGGGTTGGTCGGATCCGACGGATACAGCAGGGAGTCGGCGACCAGCATCGCGTCGCGCGAGCGGACCATGGTGTCCGGGCTGGAGGTGCCGAGCACGTACATGGCGCCGAGGAACAGGCGCTCCCAGACGTCCTTGCCCCGCGGAGCCAGCTGGGTGGGCTGGCCGCTGACCGGATCGGGCCGGCGGAACTGCGGTTCCGGGTACATGCGCAGCATGAACTCGCGGATATCCCACATCGCGCCCGCGTAGATCTCGCCGTCGCGGTGCTCCTCGAACTGGTTGTCACGGGTGCCGAGCTGGCTGTAGCGGATCTGGCTCTGCGCGCTGCGGATGAACTGGTAGGACTCGGGATCACCACCGGCTTCGGCCACCGCCGCGAGCAGGCCGCAGGCGTTGACCGGATACGTGCCAAGGTCCGGCGTCTCGCCGATGGTGTAGGCCCACAGGTCGGCCTGTCCCTCGTTCAGCGCCGGGCCTTCAGGGAAACCCTCGAAACCGGCGATCGGGGTGATCGTGGCATGCGTGCCCTCGTGCATGGGCACCGAGAAGTCGATGGCGAGGTTGTTGAGCAGGAAGCCATGGCCATAGGCGGTCGGGTTGACCACCACTTCCTGCCCACCGATCTCGGTAGCCACCGGGATGGCGAAGGCGTTGTCGAGGCCGAGCAGCTTGTCGAGGAACTGCGGGTCGGAGATGTCCTCCGGCGGCGCCAGCACGTTGGGGATGTGCACCGTGCCGGTCAGCGGGGTCGACTCGTTCGGATAGCTGTCGGGGAAGGCGCCACTGCCGAAACCGCCGGTGCTGATCGCATCACCAGCCTTGTGCAGGTAGTCGAGGTATTCCAGCAGGCCGGTGATGTAGATGAACTGGCTGATGCCGTCCTGCTGCTGCGCCGGCTCCTTGAGGTGGTCGCGTTCGTCGGTGCGACCCTTGACCGGGGCCTCGTCCGCGTCGAAGAAATAGGTGCCGAGCGCGGCCTGGGCGAAGGGGATGCGGGTCGGCAGGGCGCTCTGGATGAAGGCGTGCTGGCCGGTCAGCACCCCTTCGACACCCGATGCGCGATTGCTCTGGTCGAACTTGCGCAGCAGGATCCGTGCCTGCCCCAGCGGCCGGCCGGTTTCGCCGCCGTTCGCGTCGAGCACGGCGCAGTCGCTGCGCAGTGCCGGCGTGATCGCCGGAAAGGTGGGAAAGTAGTCGGCGTACTGCTCGACCGGGGACTCCTGGTAGCGCACCTGGTCGAGCCGCTCCAGCACCCGCCCGCTGCGGGCGTCGATGGCGTACTTGAACAGGCCGAAGGGATTGCGCGAGTACTGGTAGAAGCTCCAGACCAGGCGCGGCTGGGTGCCGTTCATCACCACACGCAGTTCCGGCTGCGGCTGCAGCAGCGGGCCGAGCTGGGACTCGATCGCGGCAAAGCCGGGCTCAAGGACGGCCAGCGCCTCGCTCGGCAAGGTGCGCGCGGCGGAGCGCAGGTCAAGCGAGGCGGCGGAGACCGCGGCGGCCGCGCCGAGACCTGGCTGGGTATCCAACGAGACCTGCGGGAACACCGGACCAAACACCGCGCGAATGCGGTTCTCGCCGTCCAGAACCATGCCGAGGCCGGCGCCCTCGATACGAATGCCATCGACGACCTGGTCGAAGCGAAGCAGCTGGCCGCCCAATGCGGGCCGGCTGAGACGGGCGTTCGGGCGCAGCTGATCGACGCGCAGGCCACCGAACAGGTCGCCGTGGGCACGCACGAAATCGAGCGCCGCCTCCTCGGCCGTGCCTGGGTGCGGATCGCTGACGATGTGGATCAGGCTGTCGAGGGACCCCGACGCCGGATCGAAGCGCATCTCGGCCTCCGGCCAGCGCGCCTTCAGCGCCTCGGCCGCCTGCATCTGGGCTGCGGTTGGCGCCACCGGCGGAACCGCGTCGGTCAGCGCCTGCAGGTGGAAACTTCCCAGGCGCGGCGCCTGGTGCGCATGGCGCTCAAGCGCGGCAGCCGGGGGCAATGCCCCGAGGGCCGCCAGGGTGGCGGTGGCCAGTGCTGTCAGCAACGGACGCTTCATCACGGAACTCCCCAAGGTCGAGTACCCCGAGGATGGCCCCTGGCGCCTTGCGGCTGGACCCGGCATTTCGACTACCCGGCAGCGGGGAAAACCCCCACGCAGCGCGCAGCCGACCCGGGTGCGCGCTGCGCCGCTAAGGCCGTTACAACCGGTTGGACAGGTCGCCCAGCGCGAACAGGCTTTCCACGTCGATGCCGCGCTGCAGGCCGATGACCTTGAAGCGCTCGCCCATCTCGCCGGGCAGCACCAGCTTGCGCGCCTCCTCGTTGCGCCGACGCTGCGCACGCTCGTCCGCGGCCGGCGCGGCCAGCTCCTGCTCCAGCCCATTGCCCAGCAGGAAGCTGGCCTGGGTACAGTAGCCGGCCAGCTCGAAGCCCGCCGCTACCCCGGCCTCGGCCACCGCGGTGAAGTCAACGAAGGCGCTGAGATCGGTCAGCCCGGGCAGGTGGAACGGTTCGTTATGGGCGCGATGACGATAGTGGCAGACCAGGGTGCCGTCGCGGCGTTCGCCCAGGTAGTACTCACGGCGCGGGTAGCCATAGTCGACGAACAGGGCCAGCCCGTCGCGCATCGGGCCCACCACGGCGCGCAGCCACCAGGGCAGCTGGACCAGGGCTTCGGAGCGGTAGCCGCGTGGTAGCGGGGCATCGAGCCGCGATTCGATATTGCGTACGGCTTCGATCAGCATGTTGTCCGCGGGCCGGGTGACGATCCGGAAGGCGCCCTGCTCATCGAGCGCCACGCCCTCTTCCTCGGGGCCGTCCTCGCCGATCACGAAGCGCGTGGTCGGCAGCGCGTCCAGCACCTCGTTGGCGAACAGCACGCCGGACCAGGCCTCCGCCGGCGGGCCGTCCAGCCACTCAAGCCGTTGGAACAGGGCCGGGCTCAGCCGGGCCTTGAGGCGCTCACGCTGGCGCTGCCTGAGGTCGGCGCTGGGTTCGAGAATGCGATAGCGGCGAGGCAGCGAGCCGGTGGCCTCCCAGTGCTGGAGCAGGACCTCGGCCAGCGAACCGCTGCCGCCGCCCAGCTCCACCCATTCCGGCGTATCGAGCCCGGCGAAGGCCCGGGATGCGGCGTTGCCGATACAGCGGCCGAACAGCGGCCCCAGCTCGGGCGAGGTGATGAAATCGCCGGCCTCGCCGAACTTGGTCGCGCCAGCGCTGTAGTAGCCCAGCCCCGGCGCGTAGAGGGCCAGCTCCATGAAGCGCGAGAACGGGATGTAGCCGCCCTCCTCGCGGATATGGCCGGCGATCCCCGCGCGCAGCCGCTCGCTGTGCGCCAGGGCCTCGTCGGAAGGCGGCGGCAGGTCGAGCGGAATCACCGGGAGGTGCCCTGACGGGGGGGCTGCGATAGGTGCTTCATCTCCGGTCTCCGATGCGCGGCGTCAACGCCTTCCCTGCTAACTTGCCGCACAGCTTAGCAACTGGATCACCCATGGCCGCTGATCGACCCGTCGCCCTCATCACCGGTGCCGCCCGCCGGGTCGGCGCCCGCATTGCCCGCCTGCTGCACGCCCGCGGCTTCGACCTCGCCCTGCACCACCGCAACTCGAGCGAGGACATGGCCGCCCTGGTCGCCGATCTCGAGGCCGGTCGCGCGGACAGCTGCCTGGTGCTGCAGGCCGAACTGGGCGAGTTCGATCGCCTTCCCGAGCTGGTTGCCCACACGCTGGGCCGCTTCGGCCGCCTGGACGCCCTGGTCAACAACGCCTCGGCGTTCTACCCCACGCCGGTGGGCGGAATCACCCCGCAGCACTGGGACGAACTGTTCGCTTCCAACGCCCGCGCCCCGCTGTTTCTCTCCCAGGCCGCCGCGCCGCACCTGCAGTCGACCGGGGGCGCCATCGTCAACCTGGTCGACATCTACGCCGAACGCCCGCTGGCCCGGCACCCGGTCTACTGCATGGCCAAGGCGGCCCTGCTGGCGATGACCCGCTCCCTGGCCATCGAACTTGGCCCGGAAGTCCGGGTCAATGCCGTCGCCCCCGGCGCGGTGATGTGGCCGGAGTCGGGCAAGGCCTACACCGACCAGCAGAAGCTGATCGACGCCACCGCGCTCAAGCGCGTCGGCAGCCCCGACGACGTCGCCGAGGCCGTCCGCTGGCTGATCCAGGACGGCCGCTACTGCACCGGCGAGGTCATCCGCGTCGACGGTGGACGCAGCCTGCAGATCTAGGCCCGTTCATCCAGATCTTCCCTGACAGCCACGAGAGCGGGGATTCCTTGCCCTTGGCGCTGGCTTCGAATCCGGCCGCGTCGGTGAAGCGCGCCGAATCGCTCCGGCGCATCCGCTATTGCTCGCCGCCAGACAAAGCCGCGATGGATCGCCCCACCGACGCAGCGGCCCGCCAGCCCCCTGCGCCACCGGACAAGAGCGAGGTCAAGAAGCGGGCCCCCTGAACCGGCATCTTCTCCGGGGTGGTGGCAACGCCCCGGGCGAAGCAGGGGATAGCAATCAGCAGCTGGGTAACCGGCCGGAACCGCCCAGGAGCGCGCGTTCGCAGAGGCAAGATCTGGGCGCAAAGCAGACGTACCGCAGAACCCGAATGTAGGAGCCAGCTTGCTGGCGATAGGCACCCCGGACCGGACGATCGCCAGCAAGCTGGCTCCTACACACGCAACGGCGTTGCCAGGTCCGGTTGGCGCCGCAAATCAGGCCCTGCCGTAGTCAAACTGTGGGAGTGCCCTTGGGCGCGACCGCGGAGTTCCGCCCTGGCCACGGTCTGTGCTGAATCTGGAGCGCTGGGGTCGCGCCCAAGGGCGTTCCCACAGTCGGGCTTCGTTGCGCGTCGGCGAAGCCCCATAGGGTGTGCCTTCGCGCACCGATACGGGCGTTCGGACGGTACGCCCGGTGCGGTCAGCCGCACCCGATGGATGTCTGCTTTGCGCCCAGAGCACCCATCACCGAATCCACGTTCCGGGTCGGCAATTGCCTTCCCGATTCGCCCTTCGCCGACGTCGCATCGATCCGCTACACCGTGACAACGCCCACCATTGGCCCATTTTCGCCTGGCCGTTCTTCAGCCTGCACGCGCATCTCTTTGTGGAGCCTCGAACTCCCAGCCGGCTGCAAGACATCTCGCAGTCCGCGCCGCATCGACTGACAATGGCGCCTGTTTCCCCGACCCGGCTTCCTCGATGAATCGCATGCACCTTCTGGATACCGCGCCGATTCCCGGCGGTGGTGAACTACGCCTGTTCCAGTGCGGTGACATCTTCACGATCAAGATCGCCGGCGGGGGCGATCTGATGAACAGCCAGGTACGCGAATCGGAGAAGGCGCTGGCGCGGTTGCCTTGCGAGCGCATCGCGCGGCGTCGTTCCGCGCGCGTGTTGGTGGGTGGCCTTGGAATGGGGTTCACGCTCGCCGAAGCCTTGTCGGTGTTGCAGCAGGACGCCGAGGTCGTGGTCGCCGAACTGGTGCCTGCGGTTGTGGAGTGGAACCGCCATGTGCTCGGCGGGAAGGCCGGCCATCCGCTGCGCGATCCGCGCACGAGGGTCGTCGTCGACGACGTCGCGCAGGTGCTGAAAGCAAACCGGCGAGGCTTCGATGCGATCCTGCTCGACGTCGACAACGGTCCGGAGGGACTGACCCTGGCTGCGAACGACAAGCTGTATTCGGAGCGCGGTCTGATCAGTGCCATCGAGGCCTTGAAGCCCGGCGGCATACTCGCCGTGTGGTCGGCCGCACCGGCACCGTTCTTCACCCGCAGGCTGCAGCAGTCCGGTCTGCGCGTTGAGGAACACATCGTTCGTGCGCGCCCGAATGGCAAGGGCGAGCGGCACATGATCTGGCTGGCGACAAGCTAGTGTCCTGTCCCGGAAATACATCGCAGAACTCGCTCGGTCTGCGCTGCCGATGCTGCGTTGTTCGGCCGCTGCGCAGCAGCGCGGGCTTTGCCCGCTACGCCTTCGCTGCGCTCGGTCGGCGTCGCCATAGCGCTGCTATGCCTCCTTCTCGCGCCTTGCCTCGACGACGCATCCGCGTCGCGACTTCAACTACGTTCATTCGACGGCCTGTCCAGACCAGGGCGTTGGGGGCTGGCAAGCGCAGGGCAGAGATGGCTGGACCCGGCTCAGAAGAAGGGGGTCTGGCGGGTGGGCGTCTGCGCCGCTCCGGCTCGCTCGGCTGCGCGTCGCTTGGCTGATTTCCGCCTGGACACCACGAACCAGCTTGCCCCGGCAAGAATGAGCGCTGTGATCGCTCTCTAACTCGGCGGCTCGTTCATTGCGTTTCTCCGCAGAGTTCGATGAAGGCCGGGACGACGAGCGGAAGTCTAGCCACACCTATGGCGTCGCCGTCGAGGGATTGCACGACCCGAAGCTGTCGCTGGCGCGGGCCGGGCGAAGACGGAAAGGCACCTGGATGGACATGCATCCGGGAACTGGAAAGTTCAGTCTGAAAGCCTTTCTCCCAACCCTTGACCGGCTTTGCGCTCAAAGTCGCATCATCCGGCCAGGACAAAAGACGGCAATGCGTCGGGGCCCAACCCCGGCCGCCGTCAGCGGCAAATCTGCCCATCGAAGCGCCTTCGGCGACCGCTGCCTCGGAACCAGCGCCTGGGTCCGGGGCAGCGCACCTCGCCCCCCCGCTGCCGCCCGCTTCACATCCCGGAGTGTTCCCTTGCAGAGGTTCGAATGCGGGAAGAGCGATGAAACTGCTTGCCAGTGCGGTGCTGATACTCGTGGTCGCCTTGGGCCTGTCGGGCTGCTACAACCTCGGCGACCGCCGCCAGCCGATTCCGGAGTGGCGGGTTCCCGGCAAGGCCGGCGAGGGTCCGCGAGTGCTGGTGGTGGTCCTGCCGGGTCGCGCAGACAACACGGATGTCATGCGCGAGTACGGCGTCGCGCAGGCCATCCAGGCGGGCTGGCCGGAGGCCGACGTGGTGCTGACGGGGGCGACGCTCGCCTACTACCTCGACGGCAGGTTGGCGCAGCGGGTGCACGGGCAGTTCATCGAGCCGGCTCGGAATCGGGGCTACGAGACGGTGGTCCTGATGGGCGCCTCGATGGGTGGCATGGGCACCCTGCTCGTGGACGAGGCCTTTCCCGAGGCGATCGACCATCTGGTGCTGATGGCGCCCTACCTTGGTCGCAAGCGCGTGATCCGCGAAGTCGACGAGGCAGGCGGCGTGCTCGCCTGGTCACCCGGTCCCAAGCCGGACACGGTGGACCGCGGCAACTTTGATCGCGAACTGCTGTGGCGACGGATCAACCTGATCGCTGCCGACCCGGCGCTCAAGTCACGGGTCTGGCTGGCCTACGGCCGCGAGGATCGACTGGCCCGCGTGATGCCGCTGCTGGAGCCTGCGCTCGATGCCGACCAGGTTCTGGTCCGTCAGGGCGGACACAAGTGGGTGGTGTGGAATGAAGCTGCGACGGAGATTTTCGCCCGGCTCAAGGATCGCTCGGCAGCCCGGTGAGTCGCTGTGGATAGAGCCGCGTCGCTGATCTGTCTGCACCCTGCGAACCGGCGTCCTTTCCGCGGGTCGTCCACTGCGCCCTCCTACAGGCCGTTTCACCCATCTGCTGCAGGCCCCGCATCATGGCGCGCGGCACCGCCAGCGCTGTCCGGATCCGGCACGCGGCCTTGATGGACTGATTGATCCGATCGGGTTGTTGGACCCGACGTGTCTGTCGGCCCGGTGCAAACGGGTATGCGACACTGTGGCCGGCCTTTCGCGGATTCCTCGGGTGAGCGGCGATGGCAACGCGTTACCGCGCTTTCCTCAGCTACAGCCATGCTGACGAGAAACCCTGCGCGCGGCTGCATCGGCGGCTGGAGCGCTTTCGCATTCCACGGGCGCTGCGCGGGAAGAACGGCGCGACGAGCCTGGCGCCGGTGTTCCGCGACCGCGACGAACTGGGCGCGGCGGCGAGTCTGTCCACGGTCATCGAAGAGGCGCTGGACCGCTCCGACGCACTGGTGGTGATCTGCTCGCCGCGGGCCTGTCGCTCGCCCTGGGTGGGCGAGGAGATCCGCCACTTCCGTCGCCGGCATCCCTCGCGCCCGGTGTACGCCTTCGTCGTCGCCGGCGACCCGGGCCAGGATCCTCGACGGCATCCGGATACTGCAGCGATTCCCCTGGCCTTGCTGCTGGCCGATTTGGAACGGCCGGAGGGCCCGCTGGTCGAGCCCCTGGCCGCGGACGCCCGGGACGAGGGCGACGGCTTCGATGCGGCGACGCTGAAGCTGATCGCCGGCCTGCTCGGCGTCGGCTTCGATGAACTGCGGCATCGCGAGCAGACCCGCCGGCAACGACGGCTGGCCCTGCTCACTGCCGCCTCGCTGGCTCTGACGGCAAGCTTCGCCTTCCTCGCCTGGCAGGCCACGGTGGCCCGCGACCAGGCGCGCGAAGCGCAGGCGCTGGCCGAGCTGCAGCTGGAATCCGAGCGCCAGACGCGTGGGTTTCTGATCTCGGTCTTCCAGCTCGCCGACCCGGGTGAATCGAAGGGGAGCGCGGTCACCGTGCGCGAGATCCTCGATGGCGCGGTCGGCCGCATCGACCACACCGAGTTTTCGCGGCCGGCGGTCAAGTCGAGCTATCTGGCCACTCTAGGCCGGGTCTACTCGAGCCTTGGCCTCAACAAACGCGCCGAAGCCATGCTCGGCGCCTCGCTGGAAGCCCTCGGCGACCGGCTCGAGGAGATCGACGCGTGGACCCAGTTCGTCGATGTGCAGATCGAGCTGGCCACGCTGCGCTTCGACATGGGCGACTACGCCGCCGCGCTGGAAGCGCTGGACCGGCTGCAGCAACACGCGGCCCGCCAGCAGCGTCCGCTGCTGGCGGAACAGCTTGCACGCGCCGCGAACGTGCGTGGCGACGTACTGAGTTTTCTCGAGCGCGATGACGAGGCCGCGAAGGCCTATCGCAGCGCGCTCGAAGCCCTGTCCGGCCTTGACGGCGACTCGGCCCTGCTGGCCGGGCTGCGCGGGCACAGCCGCTATGGCCTCGCCCAGCTGGCCATGTTCGCCGGCGACCATGCCGCCGCGGAAACCGGCTTTACCGAGGCCCAGAGCCTGTTCGAGGCGACCCTCGGCGAGCGCCATCCCCGCACCATCGCCACCCTGATCACCCGCGGCTCGAATGCCTACCAGTGGGGCGACCGGCCGCGGGCGCGCGCGCTGTACATGCAGGCACTGGAAGCTGCCGAAACGGTCTTCGACGACGACTCGCCGCAACTCGGCACCCTGCGCAATAACCTCGGCCGCCTGCAGCTGGAGCTGGGGCAGCTCAGCGCCGCCGAGTCGCTGCTGCAGCTGGCCCTGCGCAGCGACCGCCGCCACCGCAAGGACGACTTCGACGACCTCGCCTACCCGCTGACCAACCTCGCCATCATCCGCCTGGCGGACGGCGATCTCGAGGGCGCGCGGCCGCTGTTGCAGGAGGCGCTCGAAGTGACCGCGGCGGGCACACACCCGATGCGCGGCGCTGCGCTCAACCACCTTGCCGATCTTGAGTGCATGGCCGGCCGGAGCGAGCGCGGCCTGGTCCTTGCCGCACGGGCCGAGCAGCATGCGGCAGAGCAGTACGGCGAGGACAACTGGCGGGTGGCCCAGGCGCAGCTGACAGCCGCCTACTGCGGGGCCGCGTCGGGAGCGGGGGTCGAGCCGATCCAGGCTTTATCCGCGCTGCAGCGCCTGCGCACGTCGAGTGGAGGGGAGAGCCCGTTCCTCCTGCGCGCCGAACAGCAGTGGGTGCAGATTTCCGGCTCCGGCGCGGGCGGCGCGGGCACCGGCAACGCGGCGCCCGCGCATTGAGCCGCTCCGAAGATACCGCCGCCGAGGCCCAGGAGGCGGCACGTGCGGCCTTGGCGGCTGGCCAGTTTCCCCGCGCGCTCGAGCGGCTGCGGCCGCACCTTTCCGCCGATTCTCCAGCGGCCCTGCGCTACCTCGCCGCCCTCGCCCACGCCCGGATGGGCGCACTGGCCGCCGCCCGGCGCTGGCTGGCCGGGGTGGCCGAGGCCTGCAGCGATCCGCGTCTGCGCTGCGATGCACTGGCGCTGTCAGGCCGTATCGCCAAGGATGCCTTTGCCCGTCTGCCGGAGGGCGAGCGGAAGATGCGCGCCGCGGACGAGGCCATCGCCGCCTATCTCGACGCCTGGAAGGCCTTCTCGGACCCCTACCCCGGCGTCAACGCCGCGACCCTGATGGCGCTCGCCGGGCGCCGCGAGGACAGCCGGGCACTGGCCCGCCAGGTGCTCGACGGCCTGCTGCGCCGGCAGGAGGCCGCGGATGCCTGGCTGCAGGCCAGCCGCGGCGAGCTGCACCTGCTGCTCGGCGAGCATGATGCGGCCGCCCGCGCCTACGGCGAGGCGGCCGCGCTCAAGGCGGGCCAGCTCGGTGATCTCGCCAGCATGCGCCGCCAGCTGCGCCTGCTCTCGACCACCGAGCCGATGGCCCTGTCCTTGCTCGACCTGCTGTCGGTGCCGCGGATCGCGGTGTTCAGCGGGCACATGGTCGATGCCGCGGATCGACCAACGCCCCGCTTCCCCGCGGCACTCTGCCCCGCCGTCGAGCAGGCCATCGACGCAGAGATCGACAGGGCCGGGATCGGGATCGGTTACGTCTCCGCGGCCTGCGGCGGCGATCTGCTGTTCATCGAGGCCCTGCAGCGGCGCGGCGCCGAGGTGCATGTGGTGCTGCCCTTCGCCAGCGAGGACTTCTGCCGCCTCAGCGTCGACCATGCCGGGGCGGGCTGGCGCGACCGCTTCGAGGCTGCGCTCGCCGCGGCCAACAGCGTCCGTCACGCCGTTGACGAGCGTTACCTGGGCGACGTCAGCCTGTTCGATCACGCCGGCAAGCTGATGATGGGCGCCGCCTGGCTGCACGCCGCACAGCTGCAGACCGACTGCCTGATGCTGGCACTGCTCGACGAGGACAGCGAGCCGCGTCCGGGCGGCACGCGCAGCCTGCTGGAGCACTGGCGCCTGCTCGGCCGCAACTCGCGGGTGATCAACCTCTCCGCGCTGCGCGAGGCCGCCGGAAGGTTGGACAGCCAGCGAGGCGGCGGCGCGCCTGCGGAGCCCGCTCGCCCCTCCGCGCACCGTCGCGAGGTGGTCACCATGCTGTTCGCCGACATGGTCGGCTACAGCCGACTGGCCGAAGAGGACACGCCTGCCTACCTCCAGCATTTCCTTGGCAGGATCTCCGGGCTGCTGGGCAGCGGGGGGACGCCCCCCCGGTTTGCCAACACCTGGGGCGACGGGCTGTTTCTTGTCTTCGACCAAGTCGATGCCGCTGCCGAGTGCGCGCTGCGCATCCGCGACGCGGTGAGCGCCACCGACTGGTCGAAGCATGGCCTGCCGGCGGAAACCGCCCTGCGCATCGGCATGCATTCAGGGCCGGTATTCCGGGCGCGCGATCCGCTGCTCGGGCGCGAGAACTTCTTCGGCTCGCACGTCACCCGCGCCGCGCGCATCGAACCGATCACCCCGCCCGGAGAGATTCTCATCAGCGAGGAATCGGCCTGCCTGCTGGCCGCCGAGCCGGCCGAATCGCTGGCCGCGGACTATGTCGGCCCCACGCCGCTGGCCAAGCGTTACCGGCCGGCAACCCTTTATCGCCTGCGCCGCCGGCACGAGACAGGCTGAACCTGCCGTTTGCTCGCCTACTCGAAGCCGTCGCCAAATACCGGCGGATCCTGGATCGGCCCGCGCATGACCAGAAGATGGTCGGCAATGTTGTCGCTTGCCGAGAGCAGCGCGATCTGCCGGCCGTCCCCGGACAGCGCCGGCTGCAGGGCAAACTGCGTATAGGACTCGCCGTCGCCTAGGGCAATGGAGAGCGCGCGGGTGCGCCCCTGCTGCAGGTCGCGCACCGCCAGCACCGTGCCGGACATGCCCGCCTGGACCTTGAGCTGGCTGTCGCCGGTCTCGAAGGCTACGAAGCGGCCATCGGCCGAGATCGAAGGCCGCGCGCTGTCGGCATCGGTGGCGCTGCCGTCATCGCGCAGACTGGCGCGCTGCGTGGTGCCAAGGCAAAGGTCGCGGACGAAGATGTCGGTCGCGCCGTTGAGGTCGCCGGCGACGAGATTGCCCGCCGCCGAGCGGAAGGCGATGCGGCAGCCGTCAGAGGAAATGCTCGGCTGGTCGGAGTCCCCGTCGCCCAGCGCGCCGTCGCTGGCGAGGCTTGCCAGAACCGGAATCTCGCTGGCGACATCGAGGCGGAACACGTTGCTGCGATCGAAGGCCGTGCCCTGCGTGGTCAGGTCCTTGTCGCTGACGAAGGCGATGCGCGTGCCGTCGCGGCTGACATCGGCCTCGGTCGGGGGCGGCGCGTCGAAGAACGGTCCGCCGATCGGATAGCTGCCCAGCGTGTAGCGGAACGTGCGCCCGGGCAGCGGGCTGCGCACGACGACGCCGAGGTAATGCTGGTAGCTGCCGACTCCGCCGGTCTGGGTACAGGAGAAGGCCACCGTATGGGCCGAGTCGCCAAGGCTGGGATCGTTGCAGGCCAGCCCGGCGAACAGGGCGCCGCCGTTCAGGGCCTCCAAGGCGCCGGTGGAGAGGTCGCGCAGGACGATGGCGCGGCGCCCCAGCGCGCCAATGCCCGGCAGGTTGGTCGCCGAACTGGCGAAGACCACGTGGCTGCCGTCGGGTGCCACATCCGGCTCGCCCGATTCGTCGTTGGCTGCTTCGCCATTGCCGTTCCGGCTCAGCAGCTGGACCTGGCCGATGCCGCGGTCGAACAGGAAGACGTCGTTGTGGTTGTTGAAGTCCTCGTTGCGGATCGCCGAGGAGGAGGATTCGAAGGCCACGAGGCGGGCGTCTCCGGACAACGCCGGGCGCTCGTGACCTCCAGCCACCGGCCGGGCAAAGCGGTCGCGGCTGACGATCTGGGCCAGTCTCGGGCGACCCAACACCCGCGCAAGGCAGGCCGACCCCGGATCGTTGGCGGTGCCGTTCCAGCGGCCGATGTAGGCGCCGCCGGCGAAGCAGAAGTACTCCCCCTGGTGCCCATCAACGTCGCCGCGCCACAGGGTGCCGCCGTCCTCGGCGATGAACACGTCGCTGCCCAGCGGCTGCGGCGTGCCGCCCTGCAGCAGTCCGTACAGACCGACCAGGCGCAGCCCGCCGGCGAAGTCGAAGAACATCCACTGGTAGCTGCCATCGCTGAGCATGTCGCCGCCGGCGAAGGGGAAGTTGTAGCGGATGGCGGTGGCGGCGCCGTCGAGGTTGCGGCCCATCAGGCCGATGACCGCATCATCAGGTACGTCGACGCTCTCGAAGGTCTCACCGTTGTAGGGCGGGCTCGGAAGCTGGCAGCCGGCGAAGTCGCGCAGCGGCTGGTTGCTGGCGGTCTGCGGGCCGACGAAGCGGACGCCGTCGCGGATCACGAAGGCCTGCTGGGCTGAGATGTCCGGGCAGGACGTGAAGGCCTGCTCGGCCAGCCAGGTGCCCTGGTCGATGCGCACCGAGCGCCGCTGGGCGTCGACATCCATGCTGGCCAGCAGCAGGGCCAGCGCGAAAAGGCATTGCAGCCGGGATCTGATCACGCCCATGCGGGTCTCCGATTCTGCGGTTGCGCAGCGGACGCGCCCGCGCAGGGACGCGCTGTTGGCAGCCTACACCTGCCCGCAGGTGGCTGCCATGCAGGAGTCGCCGGCCCACCTCCGCGGCCCACCCAGACCTACAGGCTCTCGGCCCTTGCGGCGCCGTCAACGCCCCGCATTGCCGCGTCGATGGCGGGCGCAGAATCCAGATCTGACGAGGCGTTCGCGCGCAGCGGATCTGGGCGCAAAGAAGACATTCATAGGGTGCGGCTGGCCGCACCGGGCGTACCGTCCGAACGCCCGTATCGGTGCGCCAAGGCACACGCTATTGGATTTCGCCCACGCGCAGCGAAGCCCGACCGTAGGAGCGCACATGGGCGCGACCGCGGCGTGGCGTATTCACCACAGACCGTGGCAAGGGCGAACCTCCGCGGTCGCGGCCATGTCCGCTCCTACGAAAAGCCCGCCCATCCGAGGCCGCGGCGAACGGCAAATATGCGCCCGATCTTGACCTTCAGCCGAGCCTTCTTGATCGGCTTACCAGCGGGCCTCGACCACCAGGGCAGGCGCGTCGCCCTGCCAACGCAGCGCAACGGCCTGTTCGCGCTGGGCGGTGTTGAAGCGCACCACGGCCTTGCCGATGCCATAGCCGATCAACGAGCCGGCCAGCACGTCGGAGGCCCAGTGCTGATCCTTGCGCATGCGCGACAGGCCGGTCAGCGCGGCCAGGCCATAGGCGCTCCAGACCACGGCCGGCCGATCCTCGTAGTGGCTGGCGATGACGCTGGCGACGGCAAAGGCCTCGGTGCTGTGGCCGGACGGGAACGCGCGCCGCGACTGGGCATCGCCTCCGAAGGCATTGAAGTCGCCCGAATCACCGTCGAGGAAGGGCCGGGCGCGACCGAAGGCCTTTTTCAGCTTCGAGGTCACCAGCCCGCCGGCGATCACCGCCGAAACGAAGGCGTCGACGCCAACCGCCTTGGCCCGTTCGTCCTCCTGCCACCAGCCCCAGCCATAGAAGCCGGCTGCGAGCAGGTGGGTGGTGCTGCGCTCGCCCAGACGATCGGCGCGATGCAGCAGGCTGTGGCCCCCGGGCGTCGGATCGACGGCATCTCGGATCGGCTCGTCGAGCACGGCCACGGTGGCCGCAATGGCGAGCACGCCAAGCCCGGCGCGACGCCAGTCACGGGCGTCCATGCGCGCCGGAGTCGAGGCGAGGTGCCAGAGCAGGCGGCCGCCCTGCCGGAAGAACCGCGGTGAACCGGGCAGCTCGACCTCGGGGTGCTCGGCAGCGCCCGGCGCGGGCTCGTTCACGGGCACGTCCGATGCCGCACCCATGGCCGGCAGGTAGGGCATCAGCGGACCGCGCCAGGCAGCCTCCGCCGACCCGGCAAGACAGCACATCAGCAGTCCCGCCACGCCGCGCAAGGCGGCCTACCCCTTCTGCCTGAAGGCCGCGCCGAGCTGGCTGGAATCGAAGCCCTGCGGGGCCTCTCCTTCGCTGGCGTAGCGGTAGAGGGCGGCCGAATAGATGCCGCTGAGTGCGGCCTGCACCAGACCCAGCAGCAGGGCGATGATCACCGTCAGCACGCCGATGCCGACGGCCACTGCGGGCATCTGCTGGACGCCGGCCAAGATCGCAAGGCCACCGCCAAGCAGGATGACCGCGAAGAGCAGCAGGCCGCCCACGGCGCCGATCCCGGCGTTGCCGACCAGGTTCTCGCCCCAGGTGCGCTTGAGCATCGAGGCGCTCTGCTTGAGCGCCTCGATCGGACCGACGTTCTGCGCGACCAGCACCGGCACGGCGAGGAAGGTCGCCACCGTCCAGGCCACGCCGAGCAGCCCGGCCACCCAGCGCCCCAGCCAGCCGGCACGCTGCTGCAGCGCGCGCAGCAGCAGTCCGACCGTGGCGGCGATCAGCGCATAGCCGAAGATCGCACCGATCCGCGAGAAGGCGATGCGGAAGCCGTCGGCCACGGTCGGGTCGCCCCCCTTCAGTCGGATCATCGCCGCACCGACCAGGGCCGAGTTGAAGAAGAAGATGACGAAGTACTGGGTCAGATAGAACGCAAACGTCCACAGCGCCACGGCGACGCTGCCGCCCTCCTCGCCCCATTGCCGCTGCAGGGCCTCGGGACCGCCGATCAGGCCCAGCGGCAGCAGGAAGCTGGCCGCAACCAGCAGGGCCGCAACCGAGCTGATCAGCGGGAACACCAGCAGCTCGCTGTCCGAACGCAGGACCGCGGCACTGGCCTTGATCAGCGACCAGCTGCGCGAAAGGGTGGCGAACATGGGCGACTCCGGCGCGAAGGCTGACTGTCGATGATACGCCGGCGACGGCGCGGGCTTGTCGCGCGCCGCTGGCGGCGGCACCCTCGGGACTGGATCCGGACACGAGACGGAGAGTGGAGATGGCCGAGCGCGAAGTCGACGTGGCGATCATCGGCGCCGGCACCGCGGGCATGACCGCGTTCCGGGCCGCCCGCGAGCACACCGACGATGTCTGGCTGATCGATCCCGGTCCGCTTGGCACGACCTGCGCCCGGGTCGGCTGCATGCCGAGCAAGCTGCTGATCGCCGCGGCCGATGCCGCCCACCATGTCGAGGCAGCCGCCGGCTTCGGCGTCCACGCCGGTGCGCCGAGGATCGACGGACCGGCGGTGATGCAGCGCCTGCGCGCCGAGCGCGATCGCTTCGTCGGCTTCGTCCTTGAAGCGGTCCAGCGCTGGCCGCAGGAGCGCATCCTGCGCCAGCGCGCCCGCTTCGTCGCGCCGATGACCCTGCAGCTGGAAGGCGGGGAGCGCCTGCGCGCCGGGCGCATCGTCATCGCCACCGGCTCCTCGCCCATCGTTCCACCGGACTGGCGCGAGGCGCTGGGCGATCGCCTGCTGACCAGCGACGACGTCTTCGAATGGACCGATCTGCCGCGCTCGCTGGCCGTGGTCGGCGCCGGCGTGATCGGGCTGGAGCTGGGCCAGGCGCTGTCTCGGCTCGGCGTGAAGGTGAGGATCCTCGACCGCGGTGGCCGCCCCGGGGGCCTGACCGACCCGCGGGTGCTGGAGCACGCCCGCGGCCTGCTCGCCTCGCGCCTGCCGCTTGCGCTGCAGGCCAGCGTCGAGCGCGTCGAACGCGACGGCGAAGGGGTGCGGGTCTGCTGGACGCGTGATGGCCAGGCTCACGAGGAACGCTTCGATGCCCTGCTCTGCGCCATCGGTCGGGCGCCCAACCTGGATGGTCTCGACCTCGACGCCGCCGGCTTGCCGCGCGACGCGCGCGGTCGCCTGCAGGCCTCGGCGGATACCGCCCGGGTCGGCGACAGCGCCGTGTTCGTCGCCGGCGACGCCGGCACCCGGCGCATGCTGCTGCACGAGGCCGCCGACGAGGGACGGATCGCCGGCGACAATGCCGGCCGCTATCCCGACGTCCGCGCCCATCCGCGCGGCACCGGCCTCGCCGTGGTGTTCAGCGATCCGCAGATCGCCATTGCGGGCCGCAGCCACGCCGAACTGGAGGCCGACGGCGTCGAGTTCGCCTGCGGGGCGCTCGACTTCGACGACCAGGGCCGCTCGCGGGTGATGCGCCGCAATGCCGGCCTGATCAGGGTCTATGGCGAGCGCCACACCGGCCGTTTCCTCGGCGCCGAGATGATCGCCCCGGCCGCCGAGCACCTCGCCCATCTTTTGGCCTGGTCAGTGCACGCCGGCATGACCGTGCAGCAGATGCTCGACGCGCCGTTCTACCACCCGGTCATCGAGGAGGGAGTGCGCAGCGCCTTGCGCGAACTCAACCGCGCCCTGCTGATGGGCCCGCCGCCTATCGAACGCTGCCTGGACTGCGGCCCCGGCGCCTGAACCTTCCGCTGGCCCGGGTTGCCGGGGCCAGCGGACGTCGCGCCGCGCCTACAGGTCGACCCTGCGCCGATTGTCATCCGGCACCCGGTCTATCAGCTTGTTGTACGGATCGATACCGGCATCGAAGGGCTCGCCGTCGACCACCACCTCGATGGTGCCGGTCTCGGCATCGATGCGATGTTTCGACAGGTAAAGGACGCGCTCATCCGCCTCCTCGCCGCCGGGCGGACGGGCGAACACGCCGATGTCGACCTCGTGGCCCAGCGCCAGCGGCGATTCCTTGCCCTTGCCATCGGCCTCGACCTTGCCGGCGTGGTACTCCAGGGTCACGGTGTACTTGCCGTCGTCGCGCTTGACCGCCTTTGCCGATTTCAGGCGGTGGTCGTAGAAGACGATCTTCTCGAACAGCTCCTCGATCAGCGGATGGTGCTTCGGATCGGTGTCCTCGCGCAGGTAGGCGAGGAAGTCCGCCGAGTTCGTGTATGGCGCCGACTGGAAGCCCTTGTCCTCGAGGAAGCGCTTCAGGGTCGCATTCAGCTTCCGCTCGCCGATCGCGTCCTTGAGTGCATAGAACACCAGCGAGCCCTTGCGGTAATGGATGTAGGGCTGGTTCTCCACCCGGTACAGCGGCACCTCCTCCAGCAGCTCGCTGCTGCGCCCGGAGAGGTAGCGATCCAGCTCGTACTTGAGGAAGCGGCGCATCTTGTGCGGGCCGTACTCGCGCTCCATGACCATCAGCGCCGAGTACTGCGAGAGCGATTCGATCAGCATGGTCGAACCCTGCTGGCCGGCGCCGACCACCTGGTGACCCCACCACTGGTGGGCGATCTCGTGCGCGGTCACGTAGAACACGTAGTCGATGGCGTCCGGGTCGCGCAGGTCGGCGATGAAGCCGATCGACTCCGAGAACGGCACCGTGTTGGCGAAGCTCTGCGCGAAACTGGCGTAGCGCGGAAATTCCAGGATGCGCATCTGCCGGAACTGGTAGGGCGTGAACTCGCTGTTGAAGTACTCGAAGCTCTTCTTGCTGGCCTCGACCATGCGCTCGACGTTCCAGTGGTGGTCGGGATGGTGGTAGACCTCGATGTCGATGCCATTCCAGCGGTCGCGTCGCACCTCCCAGCGCGCCGACAGCCAGGCGGCGAAGTTCACGATCGGCGCATCCATCTTGTAGTGGAAGTGGCGGCGACCGTCCTCGGTCCATTCGCGCTGCAGGTAGCCCGGGGCCAGGGCGATCTGGTCGGGGTCGGTGGAGACCATGGTCTCGAACTCGATCCAGTCGCCGTCGTCGCCGAACACGTAGTTTCCGCGCGCCGACTCGTCCTCCAGCTTGGGCATGCGCTCGGCCTCTTCAAGACCCCGCTTCTTGCGCTCGCTGCGGTCGAGCAGGCGGCGGCCTTCGTTGTAGCCGAACGAGGGCAGGAAACCGCTGTTGAAGAAGGTGCCATTCTCGACCACCTGGGTCTGCCCCGTGCCATTGGAGAAGCCTTCCGCGTCAAAGCGCAGGCGGAAGCTGAACTCGCGTGACTCACCCGGCTGCATGGGCGTATCCAAGGCGTACTGCCAGACGCCCTGGTCGCGGTCCTCCTTCGTCAGGGTGGCGCCGCCGAGCTCGATCTCCAGCTGCTCCAGCGAGGGCTGGATCTCCAGATGCAGCATCGGGATCGGCGAGTCGTGCGGGTTCTCCACCCGATATCGCACCAGGCTGTCGACGCGACGGTCCGCCGGATGGATGTCGATATCGGTGAAGATGGCGCGGATCTTCGGCTGGGCGAGGTCCTTGAGCGCCGCATAGGCCTTCTCGTACTCGGCCTGCCGATCCATGGCCTTGTCACCGGGCAGGTAGGCATCGATGCCGGTGCGCTCGGCCAGCACCATGGTGTTCCAGTAGACGAAGCTGCCGATGCCGATAAAGGCAGCCAGCGACACGGCCAGCGCGCCACCGGTGGCCGGCGTCAGCCGGCGCCTGGCCTCTCGAAGCCGCTCGCGGAAGCTGGAGCGGTTGCCACGTACCCAGAACAGCAGGCCGAGCACGAACAGCACGGCCACAAACGCACCCCAGTAGCCGCGGAACCACAGATGGCCGACCAGGAAATGGCCGAAGCCGTTCATGTCGGAGTACGGCACGCCCGGCGCGCCCATCGGACGGTACAGGTTGTTTTCGAGGTTCAGCACGCCCATCACGATGCGGCTGGCGATGTAGACCAGCATCAGCAGGTAGCCGATCGCCTTGCTGTTGGTCAGCACCATCAGGAACAGGGCCAGCACGCCCATCATCGCGAAGGGCAGGCAGGTCAGCAGCATCTGCTGCAGGTAGAGGCCGAACTCGAACTCGTAGTATCCGCGGGCGATCTGGTTGATCAGGGCGGCGAGGATGCCGACCGAGTAGAAGGCCAGCACCACGGCGACCAGGGCAGTGGCCTTGGCCGCGAAGGGAATCCAGTCGGCGTTCGGATAGGCGTCGGTGACCTCTGCGATGCGCTGGGCGCGCTCGCGGAAAACCAGCTCGCCGGCGTAGAACACCACGACGATGATCAGGAACAGCGAGAACGAGCCGGCGATCAGCTCGCTCATCCGGCCCGTGGTCGGATAGATGCTCGTGCCGAAGGTCTGATCACCGAAGTACAGATTGACGACCAGGATCATCAGGCCGATGGCCAGCATCACCAGCAGGGGCACGCCGCGGAGCACGCCCTTGGTGTCGAACCAGGCCTGGTGCAGATACTGGCGGAACTGGGCGCCGAAGCCGCTGGCCAGGCTGGCCGTCGGCACGCTGATGGCCGCGCGGCTCCCCTGGGATACGCCGCCCTTGGCCTCGGTTTCGCGCTTGCGGCGCCGCCCCCAGGTCAGCCCCTCGCGATCGGTTCGGAACAGCCGGTAGGACAGCCACACCAGAGCCAGGCTCACGCCCAGCCAGAGCAGGCGATTGGCCAACAGCACTCCGTTGACCGTCGGGGTCCGGGTATTGCCCTCTTCCGCCGACCAGTAGCGGGTGACGTCATTGATCGCCTGCTGACCGAAGGGATCGAGCAAGGCGCCGATCCAGCGCGTGTCGAGGTCGGCGGTCAGGGTGCCGGTGACGATGCTGATGGCGAAGTAGGCGATCACACCGATATACGTAGCCAGCATCGATCGCGTGCTGACCGCGAGGCAGAACAGCAGGGCGGCCACGAACAGCATGTTCGGCAGCAGCAGCACGCCATAGGTCCAGACATACGGTTCCAGCGTCGTCGGACCAAGCCGGTCGGCGTCGACCCAGGGCATGGCATAGCCGGCGAGGATGCCGAAGCCAACGAAAACCATGACCGCGAAGGTGGCGAAATAGCCGCCGAGGAAACGCCCCAGCAGGTAGTCACGCTTCTTCACCGGCGTAGTGAAGAACAGCTCGGCGGTGCGGGTATCGAAATCGCGCAATGCACCGCCGGCGACGAAGATCACCACCAGGAACATGGCGATCACCGCGAAGCCGTTGAGCAGGCCGATGATCACGGTGGGCGCGTTGCGGTAGACGTTGCCGATCGCCCCACCGAGCTGGACCACGTCGGAGGAGCTGGCACCGAAGGCGAGCAGGCCGAAGATCAGCGCCACCACCCAGAACACCGGGTTGGCGAACTGCTGGCGAAGCTCGAAGGCAAGGATGTGACGAAGCATGGCGGGTCCTCGAATCCGGCTCGGGGCCGGGCTGCGCTCGTAGAGCCGAGCTTGCTCGGCTGCCGTGTCCGATGCCGACGTGAGACCGGACCATTCACCGCAGCAAGCTGCGCTCTACGTGTCGATGGGGTGGTGCGGTTCGGCGCGGCAGGCTGCGCTCTAGGCGGCCTGCTGGCGCAGCTGTCCGAAGTAGACGTCCTCGAGATCCGGGGCGATGCCCTCGAAGCCCTCGCCCGGGGCGCTGTCGGCCAGGACGTGGATGACCGTGCGACCACCGACCAGGCGGGTCGACAGCACGGTCATCTGCTGCTGGTACTCGGCCAGCTCGCCCTTGCCGATGGTCCGCTTCCAGACGCGCCCATCCAGCGAGCGGATGGTCTCCAGCGGCTCGCCCTGCAGCAGCACCTCGCCGCGCGAAATGATCGCCATGCGCGGGCAGAGGTCGGTGACGTCCTCGACGATGTGGGTGGAGAGGATCACCACCACCTTCTCGCCGATCTCGGCCAGCAGGTTGAGGAAGCGGTTGCGCTCCTCGGGATCGAGGCCGGCGGTGGGCTCATCAACGATGATCAGCTTGGGATCGCCAATCAGCGCCTGAGCGATGCCGAAACGCTGGCGCATGCCGCCGGAGAAGCCGCCGAGCCGGTGGTGGCGCACCTCCCACAGGTTCACCTGGCGCAGCAGCGCCTCGACCACGGCGTGGCGCTCCTTGTCGTTGACAAGGCCCTTGAGCACGGCAAAGTGCTCGAGCATGGCCAGCGCGGTTTCCTTCGGATAGACGCCGAACTCCTGCGGCAGGTAGCCAAGCTGCTCGCGCGCGGCCTGCTTGTCGGCCAACACATCGAGGCCGTCCAGCATCACGCTGCCGGAGTCCGGATCCTGCAGGGTGGCGATGGTGCGCATGAGGGTCGATTTTCCGGCGCCGTTCGGCCCCAGCAGACCGAACATGCCGGTGGGGATCTCGAGGCTGACGTCGCGCAGGGCGCGCACGCCATTGCCGTAGGTCTTGGACAGCGAACGGATGCTGAGCATGGCGGCTCCATGGCAGATCGGGCAGCAAGGATGGACGCTGCCCGACCCCCGGGCATATGTCCATGGTCATGGCCCCGGACGCGGGGCGCCGGACACTGTGACAGCTCGCCTCGCCGATGTCGCCCGGACCGGGAGGCGCCCGGATCAGTCCGCCGCGGACTCGGCGGATTCCTCGTCCTCGCTACGCGCGTCGACCAGTTCCGGCTCAAGCGCCGCAGCACGATCGAGGAAGCCGTCGACATCCTGCAGCGGCCGCAGACGAACGGCTGGCAGCACCACGCTGCGCACATATCGCGCCTGCTGGGGCGCGCCATCGCGCGGCTGCCAGAGGCTGAGCGACTGCAGGCCGATGGCCGCGGCGGCAAGGGCCAGCATGGCCAAGGCCTTGCTGCGTGGATGGCCGCGGCCCATGACCTTGAGATGCCGCCAGCAGACCGCGGCAAACAGGAGCCAGTAGCCCACGTAGGCGAACCGCGTCACCGGCTCGAGGGCCAGGGCATAGCTGCCGTACTGCACGACCAGCATCAGCGTCGTGGCCAGCAGGCTGCCGATGGCGACCACCCGCAGGTGACGCAGGAAGCGCATCTCGCCGGCGAACAGGCGGGTGATCAGGGCCCAGCCGAAGGACCAGGCCAGCATGATGATGCCGCCGACCAGTGCCCCGGTGAGCAGGGCGCTGCTGCGCACCTCGCCGACCTCGCCCAGCCAGTCGATCAGCAGGCTGCTGCCCAGCGCCGCCAGCAGCCAGCCGAAGGCCTCGGACCAGCGCAGGCGGGACGGGACGGCGCCCGCGTCCAGTGGCCGCTCGGCCGGCTGGGCCAGCCGGCCGTCGATCAGGCGCAGACGGCAGGCGCCAAGGCGCAGCTCGCGCTCGCCCTGGACCTCCAGCCGCGCCTCGCGGCGCCCGGTGCCGGCGTCGATCAGGCCGTTGAGCGAGCCCTCGTCCACCAGCGCCAGCGATCCGTCCGGCCCCAGGCGCAGGCTGGCGTGATGCAGGGCGACATGCGGGTCATCCAGATGGACCTCGCATTCCCAGCCGCGGCCAATCCGCAGGCTGCCCTCCGCCGGCAGCCGGTGCCGCTGGCGCTCCAGCAGCTCGCCATGGCGACCCAGCCGCTCGACGACGATCAGCGCTTCCACGCAATCCCCTCGAGAAAACGGCGGCCTTCGCGCAGGCCGTTCTCGTAGCTGGTGCCGCGGATCGCCAGGCGCGAGAGCAGGGCCGTCTTGCTGGAGTCGCGGGTCAGGGCCAGCAGCTCGATGTCATAGATGCCCGGGAAATCCTTGTAGGCCTGGGCGCACCACACCGTCTTCAGCTCGGGGGCGTCGGCGGAGGCCGCGACGAAGCCGTCGACGCAGCGGGTGCCGGTATTGCGCCGGGTGCCCCGGTGGCTGCCGATGGTGAAACGCTGGGTGAGGAAGGCGCTGAACTGGGCGGCGTTCAACTCGCGTGAGCGCAGATGCGAATGCGCCACCTGGAGCAGGCCGGTGCCTTGCTCACCGCTGATGAAGAGATCGCTGCTGGCCACGCACTGGCTGCTGCGTTCGAGCACCCGGGGCCGCGGCCGGTCATCGGCATTGGTGCTGGCCCAGCAGCTGAACCAGTCGGCCTGCGGCTCCTGCACCTGGTAATCGCCGAAGGTCGATGCGCTCCACTCGATGCCGGCCAGGTCGGCAAAGAACCGATCCTGCCAAGCCAGCAGCTGGCGGGCGATCTCCTCGCGCACCTCCGCCAGCGCCACCGGGGGCTCACTGCGGGCCCGCTCGACCAGGGCCGCGGCAAAGCGCGCCGGCACCAGGAAGCTGACCAGCTCGCCGGAGAGCAACTTGGCGACATTCACCCCTGCCACCTGCTGCGAGGCGGCCAGCACCGGGCCGCCGCTCATCCCCGGATTGAGCGCCCCGGAGAAGTGCACGCGATCGGTATAGCTCTTGTCGACCCGGCCGTTGTGGTTTCCCTCGACGATGGTGAAGCCGAGATCGAGCGGATTGCCGATCGACCATAGCCGCTCGCCCTTGGCGATGGCCTCGTCGAGGGCGCGCGGATCGAACGACAGGTGAGGCCGTGGCGCTTCGGCCGGCGGCAGGCGGACGACCGCCAGGTCGGCGGCGACGTCGAAGGCCAGCAGCTGCAGGGTGCCGCGCTCACCGTCGGCGTCGAGATACTCCAGCCGGTAGGAGGAAGGCTCAAGCGCGTACTGCGAGACCACATGGTAGTTGGTGACCGCCAGCCCCCCGGCATCGACGAGGAACCCCGAACCGATGCTGGCCTGGCGGCCGCCCTCGCCGACCAGGGTACGGATCTGCAGCAGGGAGGCGCGGGCGGCGGCAAAGACCTGCTCGGTAGCCGGAACGCCCTGCGCCTGCGCGGCGGCCGGCAGCAGCGCGGCCAGCAGCAGTCCGGCGAGCCGGCGCAGCGGGTGCATCAGGCAGGCAGCCGGCGGATCCTGGCGCCCAGCGCGCCGAGCTTCTCCTCGATGCACTCGTAGCCGCGATCGATATGGTAGATGCGGTCGACCTGGGTCTCGCCCTCGGCCACCAGACCGGCCAGGACCAGCGAGGCCGAGGCGCGCAGATCGGTGGCCATCACCGGCGCCGCGGTCATCCGCTCGACGCCCCGGATGATCGCCGACTTGCCCTCGACGCGGATATTGGCACCCAGGCGCTGCAGTTCCTGGACGTGCATGAAGCGGTTCTCGAAGACCGTCTCGGTGATGATGCCGACGCCCTCGGCCACGGCATTCATTGCCGCGAACTGGGCCTGCATGTCCGTCGGGAATGCGGGATAGGGCGCGGTCGTGATGTTCACTGCCTTCGGCCGCCGGCCCTGCATGTCGACTTCGATGAAGTCCTCGCCGGTATTGATGTGCGCGCCGGCTTCCTCGAGCTTCACCAGCACCGCATCCAGCGTGTTGGCACGGGCCCGCTTGGCCAGGACACGGCCACCGGTCATGGCACCGGCGACCAGGAAGGTGCCGGTCTCGATGCGGTCGGGCAGCACGTCATAGGTGCAGCCGGACAGTCGCTCGACGCCCTCGATCACCAGGGTATTGCTGCCGGCACCGGAGATCTTCGCGCCCATCGCGTTGAGGCAGTTGGCAAGGTCGACGACCTCCGGCTCCTGCGCGGCGTTCTCGATCACCGTGGTGCCCGAGGCCAGCGCCGCGGCCATCATGATGTTCTCGGTACCGGTCACGGTGACCAGGTCCATGACGATGCGCGCGCCTTTCAGCCGCTTGGCCTTGGCGTGGATGTAGCCGTTCTCTACGCTGACCTCGGCGCCCAGCGCGAGCAGGCCGCGGATGTGCTGATCGACCGGACGCGAACCGATCGCGCAGCCACCGGGCAGGGATACCACCGCCTCGCCGAAGCGGGCGACCAGCGGGCCAAGCACCAGGATCGAGGCGCGCATGGTCTTGACCAGCTCGTAGGGCGCGTAGTGGCGGTCAGCCGGCCGCGCGTCCATGTGGATGCGCATCTTGTCGCCGACGATCAGCTCGACGCCCATCTGGCCGAGCAGCTCCATCGTCGTCGTGACGTCGTGCAGATGTGGCACGTTGCCGATATCCATCGGCCCGTCGGCCAGCAGGCCGGCGGCGAGGATCGGCAGGACAGCGTTCTTCGCGCCCGAGATCCAGACCTCGCCGCTGATCGGCGCGCCGCCGGTGATCACGATACTTGCCATCAGCGTGCGGCCTCGTCGGGGGTCAGGGTTTTCAGCGCCAGGGCATGGATCTCGCCGCCCATCTTGTCGCCCAGCGTGGCATAGACCATGCGATGGCGGGCGATGGGCAGCTTGCCGACAAAGCCTGCGTAGACGACGCGGGCCTCGAAATGCACGCCATCGTCGCCGACGACGGCAACCTCGGCGCCGGGCAGCCCGGTCTCGATCAGGTGACGGATGGTTTCTGGATTCATGCGAAGGGCCGCTGGCGCAGGGGCCGCCGGGCGGGCCGCGAACGCGGCAGGCGAGCCAGTTCCGGCTCAGGCGGCTGGGATAGAATGGGCCGCGGATTCTAATCGATCGCAGCCTCCCACCGATACGGGCGGCTGCCGGACAAGGCCCCCATGAACGCCCAGCTCTCCCCCCTCGCCCCGCCGTCGGCGCCGGCTTCGCTGACCGACGCCGAGCTGGTCCGCAGCGGCCAGAACGTGTTCGCCATCGAGGCGCGAGCCCTTGAGTCCCTCACCCCGCGGCTGGACGGCGCCTTCGCCGCGGCCTGCCGGCTGATGCTGGCCTGCAGCGGCCGGGTGGTCACCATCGGCATGGGCAAGTCCGGGCATATCGCACGGAAGATCGCCGCGACCATGGCTTCCACCGGCACCCCGGCCTTCTACGTGCATCCCGGGGAGGCCAGCCACGGCGACCTCGGGATGATCACCGACGCCGACGTGGTGCTGGCCCTGTCCAACTCCGGCGAGACCGACGAGGTCCTGACCATCGTTCCGGTGCTGCGCCGGCAGGGCAACAAGGTGGTCGCGATGACCGGCAGGCCGGGCTCGAGCCTGGCCACCCTCGCCGACGTGCATCTCGACGTCAGCGTCGACGAGGAGGCCTGCCCGCTTGGCCTTGCCCCGACCACCAGCACCACGGCAGCCCTGGTCATGGGCGATGCCCTGGCCGTTGCCCTGCTCGAGGCCCGCGGCTTCACCGCCGAGGACTTCGCCCGTTCGCACCCGGCCGGCTCGCTGGGCCGGCGCCTGCTGCTGCACATCAGCGACGTGATGCACGCCGGCGAGGCGGTGCCGAAGGTCGCCGCATCGGTCAGCATCAGCGAGGCCCTGGTCGAGATGAGCCGCAAACGGCTCGGCATGACCGCGGTCGTCGGCGACGACGACGCCCTGCTCGGCGTGTTTACCGACGGCGACCTGCGCCGCGCGCTGGACAACCCGGGCTTCGACCTGCGCTCGACGCCGGTCGTGGACGCCATGACCCGCAGCCCGAAGACCATCGGCGCCGACCGCCTGGCGGTCGAAGCCGCGCAGCTGATGGAATCGCACAAGATCAGCGCCCTGCTGGTGGTGGACGAGGCGCAGCGCGTGGTCGGCGCCCTGAACATCCACGACCTGCTCCGCGCCCGTGTCGTCTGAGAAGCGCGTGCCTTCCGAGCAGCGGGTCTCGGTTGATGTCCACGAACGGGCGTCCAAGGTCCGCCTGCTCGCCCTGGATATCGATGGCACGCTGACCGACGGCCGGCTCTGGTTCGGCGCCGAGGGCGAGCAGCTCAAGGCCTTCCACGTCCAGGACGGCCTCGGCATGAAGCTGCTCCAGGGCGCCGGCATCGAGGTGGCCTGGATTACCGCGCGCAGTGGGCCGATCGTCGAGCGTCGCGCGGCCGACCTCGGCATCTGCCGCGTGGTGCAGGGCTGCAAGGACAAGGGCGCCGCCCTGCAGCAGGCCTGCACCGAACTGGAGATCAGCCCGGCACAGGCCGCCTTCATGGGCGACGACCTGCCCGACCGCCCTGCCCTGCGTCTGGCAGGTTTTGCCGTGGTGCCGGCCAATGCCCATGCCTGGGTGGCCGCGATCGCTCACTGGCGGACCGCCGCCCGCGGCGGCGAAGGCGCGGTGCGCGAGCTCTGCGACCTGCTGCTGGTCGCCCAGGGCCGGCGCGACGCCGTGCTGCGGGGTTTCGGCGGATGAGCGCCCGGCAGTCCCTGCTGGTCGTGGTGCTGGCCGTGCTCGCCCTGGCCAGCGGCATCGCCGTCTGGCAGCTGCGCGAACGCGAGTCGCCGGCCGCCCTGGTCGGCCCCCCGCGCTCGGACTACCACGTCGAGAACTTCGAGCTGATCAGCTTCGACGAGGGCGGCGAGGAGGCCTTCTGGCTGAGTGGCCCGCGCATGGCACGGCATCCGCAGCTCGGCACGCTGGAGCTAGAACAGCCACGCCTGGGCATGCCATCCGAACCGCAGCGATGGCGAGGCCGGGCCGAGCGCGGCTGGGTCAGCGCCGATGCGGACCGGGTAAGGCTGATCGGCAACGTCGAACTGCGCAGCGATGTGGACCCGGGGGAGGGCGTGATGCGGCTGTCCACCGACTCGCTGGACCTGCTTCCCGATGAGGACCGCGCCGAAACCGACGCCGCGGTGACGGTACAGGGACCGGGCTCTATACTCCGCGGCCGCGGGCTTCGCGCCGATCTGGGCACCCGCGAGGTGCAACTGCTTTCCGAGGTAACGGGACGTTATGAACCGATTCGCCGCTAGTCCGATCATCGCCCTGACCCTGTGCGCCGCAGCGCTTCCCGCGCTGGCACTGGAAAGCGACCGCCAGCAGCCGATCGAGTTCGGCGCCGAGAGCCTGCAGGGGACGGTGACAGCCAATGGCACCACCCGCCTCAGCGGGGGCTTCTGGCTCGACCAGGGCAGCCTCAGGATCCGCGGCGAGCAATCCACCGTCTATCGCGAGAACGGCGCCGTGGTCCGGGTTGTCCTCGACGGCACGCCCGCCACGGTCGAGCAGGATCTCGACAGCGGCGGCCGGATGCATGCCGAAGCCCTGAACATCGACTACCGCATCGGCAGCGAACAGCTCGAACTCAACCGCGACGTGGTGATCATCCAGCCCGAGGGCGAGCTGCGCGGCCAGCGCCTGCGCTATGACATCGGCAGCGGCGAAGTCGAGGGCGGCGGCAGCGGGAGCGGCGGCGTGCGCATGCGCATCGAGCCGAAGCCAGCGGCCGGCGAAAGCTGAAGCGGCGCGCGGAGCCAGGACGGTGCTGATCGCGCGAGGACTGCGCAAGCGCTACAGGCAGCGCGAGGTGGTCAAGGACTTCGGCCTCTCGCTGGATGCCGGCGAGGTGGTCGGCCTGCTCGGCCCGAACGGCGCCGGAAAGACGACCTGCTTCTACATGATCGTCGGCCTGGTGCCGGCCGATTCCGGCGAGATCCTGCTCGACGGCACCGACCTCACCGCCCTGCCGATGCACCGCCGTGCGCGCCTCGGCGTCGGCTATCTGCCGCAGGAAGCCTCGATCTTCCGCAAGTTGAGCGTGGCGGAGAACATCCTCTCCATCCTTGAGCTGCGTGGTGACCTCGGCCGGGAAGCCCGCGAGCGCGAGCTGGCCGATCTGCTGGACGAGCTGCAGATCGGCCATGTCGCCGACTCGCTGGGCGCGGCCCTGTCGGGCGGCGAGCGGCGCCGCGTCGAGATCGCCCGCGCCCTCGCCGGCAAACCGCGGCTGATGCTGCTCGACGAGCCATTCGCCGGAGTCGACCCTATCTCGGTCGGCGAGATCCAGAAGATCGTGCGCCACCTCAAGTCGCGCGGCATCGGCGTGCTGATCACCGACCACAACGTGCGCGAGACGCTGGGCATCTGCGATCGCGCCTACATCCTGAACGACGGCCGAGTCCTTGCCCAGGGCACGCCACAGGCCGTGCTGGAAAACTCAGAGGTGCGTCGGGTATACCTTGGCGAAAGTTTCCGCCTCTAGGACATCGGAAGGTCCACCGCAGTGAAACCCTCACTCCAGCTTCGACTGGGACAGAACCTCACCCTGACGCCACAGCTGCGCCAGGCGATCAGGTTGCTGCAGCTGTCCAGCGTCGAGCTGGAGATGGAGATCAACGCCGCGCTGGAGAGCAATCCCCTGCTCGAGCGCCCCGAGGACGCCGAGCCCGAGAACGACGCCTCCAGCGCCGATTCCGGTGACAGCGAGGCCGAGCCTGCCCCGTCCGAATCCTCCGACGGCGGCGACGACGACGAGACCCGCTATGAGGACCTCGCCCCGGACTGGGAGCTGTCCGGCAGCGGCAGCGGGTCACGCGAGGACGACGACCGGCCGGAGTTCAACACGCCGGTCGAGGACGACCTCCACGACCATCTGCTCTGGCAGCTCAACCTCACCCCGATGAGCGAACGCGACCGGCGCATCGCCGTCGCCCTGATCGACGCCATCGAGGACGACGGCTACCTGCGCGAACCGGTCGAGGCGCTGATCGAGACCCTGCAGCCGGACCTCGCTGACGTCGACGTCGACGAGGTCGAGGCGGTGCGCCATCGCCTGCAGCACTTCGACCCGATCGGCGTGGGCTCGCGCACCCTGGCCGAGTGTCTCGGGGTGCAGCTCAATGCGCTGGGCCCCGAGGCCGACTGCCGGGAGCTGGCGCTGAAGATCATCGAGGCCGATCTTGAGAACCTCGCCAAACTGGGCCCGGCGCGCCTGGCCCGCGAATACGGCGTTGATGAAGAAAGCATGCAGGAGGCGGTCGAGCTGCTGCGCAGCCTCAACCCCAAGCCAGGCAGCCAGGTCGGCGGGGGTGGAGTGGAGTATGTCGTGCCCGACGCCTTTGCCTACCGCCACAACGGCCAGTGGGATGTGCGCCTGGGCCCCGGCTCGGCACCTCGACTGGCGGTGAACAAGCACTACAGCGGGCTGATCGCGACGGCGGGCAAGAGCGACGCCAGCTACCTGCGCGGCCAGCTGCAGGAGGCCAAGTGGCTGATCCGCTCGCTGGAGACCCGGGCCGAGACCCTGATCAAGGTGGCCCGCTGCATCGTCCGCCACCAGAGCGGCTTTCTTGACCGCGGCCCGGAGGCAATGCGCCCGCTGGTGCTGCGCGAGGTCGCCGACGAAGTCGGCCTGCACGAATCGACGGTGTCCCGGGTGACGACGCGCAAGTACCTGCACACCCCCCGTGGCACCTATGAATTCAAGCACTTCTTTTCGTCCAGCCTCGCGACCAGCGATGGTGGCACGGCGTCCTCCACGGCCATCCAGGCGATGATCAAGCGACTGATCGACGCAGAGAATCCGCGGCAGCCGCTGTCCGACGCCCGCCTCGCAGCTGAACTCAAGGCCAGCGGCATCACCGTGGCCCGCCGAACCGTGGCAAAATACCGGGAAGCGATGAACATTCCCTCGTCCAACGAGCGCCAGAGAATCGGTTGACTTCTGAGATGGCAGCTCGCGTTCCTTCGCTCCCGCCCGGTCCCGGGCCTGCGGTTCCCCTTTTCGTTGCACCGTCGGGACGCGCTGCCGCCGTTCCGGCTGGCCTGCGCCTGCGGCAGCTCCACTGAGACCAAGGAGGTCCCCATGCGGATCGAGATCAGCGGCCATCAGATCGACGTCACCCAGGCCCTGCGTGACTACGTGCAGAGCAAGCTGGCCAAGCTGGAGCGCCACGCCGACAATCTGCTCGACGTGCACGTGATCCTCACCGTCGACAAGCTGGAGCACAAGGCCGAGGCCACGCTCAATGCCGCCGGACGGACGCTTCACGCCGAGGCGGTCGCGCCCGACATGTATGCCGCGATCGATTCCCTGCTCGACAAGCTCGACCGCCAGGTGGTCAAGCAGAAGGAAAAGATGACCAACCACCACCGCGGCGAAGCCTCCATTCGCACGGCTGACCTCGGCTAGCGGCGGCAGGCTCCACACCATGCATCTGATCGACCTGTTGGTCCCCGCCCGCGTTGTCGCGGGGGCCAGCGTGACCAGCAAGAAGCGCTTGCTGGAACTGCTCGCCTCGCTGCTGGCCGACGGCCGCGGCAGCGAGGCCGAGCGGGCGATTTTCGACAGCCTTTGCGCCCGAGAGAAGCTCGGCTCCACCGGCCTTGGCCAGGGCGTTGCCATCCCACACGGGCGCAGCCCCGCGCTGTCCAGCGCGGTCGGCTGCTTCATCCGCCTCGGCGAACCGCTGGACTTCGGCGCCCCGGATGGCAAACCGGTCGACCTGATGTTCGCCCTGGGCGTGCCCGAACACTTCACCAACCAGCACCTGCTGCTGCTCTCGCAGCTTGCCGAGCTGTTCAGCGATGCCGACTTCACCGGCCGCCTGCGCCAGGCCCCGGATTCCGCTGCGCTGTTCTCGCTGCTCAGCGACTGGCAGCTCCACCACGCTGCCGCCTGACCGCGCGGGAGGCGGCCCGATGCAAGCCCGGATCACCTCCCGCGAACTCTTCGACCAGCTGCAGGAGCGTCTCGGGCTGCGCTGGATCGCCGGCCAGCGCGGTGAGGGCAGGCAGCTCGAATCGGCCTCGCATCTTGCCCGCCGCCCGTCCCTGGTCGGCTATCTCAACACCATCTATCCCAACCAGGTGCAGATCATCGGCACCGACGAGCTGGCCTACCTCGACGGCCTCGAGCCGCGGCTGCGCTGGGAAACCCTGGCCAAGATCGGCAACGCCAAGCCGCTTGCCCTGATCCTGACCAAGGACCAGGCCTGTCCGCCGGACCTGCGCGATGCCGCCAACGAGGCCGATACTCCGCTGTGGGTTTCGCCGCGCCGCGGCCACGACCTGCTCACCTATCTGCAGTATCACCTTGCCCGCGCGCTCGCCTCGCGGGCCACGCTCCACGGCGTGTTCATGGAGGTCTATTCGATCGGCGTGCTGCTCACCGGCGACTCCGGCGTCGGCAAGAGCGAGCTGGCCCTTGAGCTCATCACCCGCGGCCACCGTCTGGTCGCCGACGACGCTCCGGAATTCACCCAGATCGCCCCCGACGTGATCGACGGCACCTGCCCCGAACTGCTCCAGGACCTGCTCGAGGTGCGCGGCCTTGGCATCGTCAACGTCGCCGACATGTTCGGCGACACCGCGGTGAAGCGGAACAAGTACCTGCGCCTGATCGTCCACCTCGAGCGCCAGGATCCACAGGACGACCCCAAGCCGGTGGATCGCCTCTACGGCGACGTCGGCAAGCGCCGCGTGCTCGACCTCGACATCCCGCTGATCACCCTGCCCGTCGCCGCCGGCCGCAACCTTGCCGTGCTGGTCGAGGCTGCCGTGCGCTCGCAGATCCTCAAGGGCAAGGGCATCGATGCGGCGCAGACCTTCATCGATCGCCAGGCCCACCAGCTGCGCCGCCATAGCCCCTGGTAGGCATCGCGCAGGGCACAGGACGGGGCAGGAAGGGCGCGAAGTTCGCATTCGCCTCGGTCCCGCTGTAGGAGCCAGCTTGCTGGCGATAGGCGCCCCGGACGGGACGATCGCCAGCAAGCTGGCTCCTTGTACCTTGGATCCGGCTTCAGATTCGCCTATACCACCGGTCGATTTCCGGGGAAGCCGCTTGCTCCTTGGGGCAGCTTTGGCTGACCTCGTATGT
>NZ_JALNMH010000005.1:0-96174 GCF_023156535.1 Pseudomarimonas salicorniae
CGCTCTACATACGAGGTCAGCCAAAGCTGCCCCAAGGAGCAAGCGGCTTCCCCGGAAATCGACCGGTGGTATAGGCGAATCTGAAGCCGGATCCAAGGTACAAGGAGCCAGCTTGCTGGCGATAGGCACCCTGGACCGGACGATCGCCAGCAAGCTGGCTCCTACACACGCAACGGCGTTGCCAGGTCCGGTTGGCGCCGCAAAGCAGGCCCTGCCGTAGTCAAAATGTGGGAGTGCCCTGGGGCGCGACCGCGGAGGCGCGCTCTGGCCTCGGTCTGTGGTGAATCCGAAACGCCGCGGTCGCGCCCATGTGCGCTCCCACAGTTGGGCTTCGTTGGGCGTCGGCGAAGCCCCATAGGGTGTGCCTTGGCGCACCGATACGGGCGTTCCGACGGTATGCCCGGTGCGGCCAGCCGCACCCTATGAATGTCTTCTTCGCGCCCCTTCCCGTCATTACCTGTCCGCGCCCGCGAGCCGGGACGCTCGCGCCATCGCTGGACCCCTCGTGGAGCGCTTGGGATGATGGGCCGCCCTGCCCTCTGCGAGCCCAGCCATGTCCCGACCGGCCCACGACATCATCGTCTTCGGCGCGACCAGCTTCGTCGGCCAGATCCTCTGCCGTACCCTGCTGCGCCGTTTCGGGGCGGAGGGGCCGCCGCGCTGGGCGATGGCGGGGCGGTCGCAGGACAAGCTCGAGGCGCTGCGCGAGTCGCTGGGCAAGGGGGCCGCCGGCGTGCCGCTGATCGTCGCCGACGCCGCGGATGAGCCGGCGCTCAGGGCAATGTGTGGACAGGCGCGGGTGATCGTGTCGACGGTCGGGCCCTATGCCCTGTATGGCGAGCCGCTGGTCAAGGCTTGTGCGGAGAGCGGCACCGACTACTGCGATCTCACCGGCGAGGTGCAGTGGATCCGCCGGATGATCGAGCGTTACGAGGACGCGGCGAAGAAGAGCGGGGCGCGTATCGTGCACTGCTGCGGCTTCGATTCGATTCCCTCCGACCTCGGCGTGTGGTTCCTGCAGCGCGAATCGCGACAGCGCTTCGACGCACCCTGCACCCGGGTGAAGATGCGTGTTCGGGCGATGCGCGGCGGCTTCTCCGGTGGCACGGTCGCCAGCCTGATGAACGTGGTCAAGGAGGTCGGCCGGGACCCTTCCCTGCGCAAGGAACTGGCCAACCCCTACTCGCTCTGTCCGAAGGGTCATCCGAACAAGACCCGCCAGCCGCAGGTCAAGGGGCCGGCCTTCGACGAGGATTTCGATGCCTGGACCGCGCCCTTCGTCATGGGCGCGATCAACACCCGCATCGTCCAGCGCAGCAACGCGTTGAGCGGGCTGTCCTATGGCAAGACCTTCGCCTACGACGAGGCGGTGCTGACCGGCCGCGGCCTGTCGGGCCGGGTGAAGGCGGCCGGCATGGCGGGCGGGCTCGGCGGCTTCATGGTGGCCGCCGCGATCAAGCCTTCGCGCTGGGTGCTTGAGCGTTTCGTGGTGCCCAAGCCCGGCGAGGGCCCGACGCCCGAGCAGCAGGAGAAGGGCTTCTTCGACATGCGCTTCCACGGCACCACCGAGCAGGGCCGGAGCCTGCGCGCCAAGGTCACCGGTGACCGCGACCCCGGCTACGGCTCGACCGCAAAGATGCTCTGCGAGGCCGCGGCCTGCCTGGCCGAAGACCTTCCGCGCGATGCGGCGGGTGGATTCTGGACGCCCTCCACGCTGATGGGCGAAGCGCTGCTTTCCCGCCTGCAACAGCACGCGGGACTGGAGTTCGCCGTCCTCGACTGAGCGGGCCCGAAGCCCGGGCGAACGCCTCGCCCGGGCGCTTCCTGCGGCGGCCTGCCTGCCGGTCGGGGCGCAGCGAGCGCAGCGGACGCCCCAAGCCCCCTCTCAGGAACCTGCTTCGCCGCTCGGCGACCGGCGGATCCGGCCTGTGGTGGATCGGCCGGTTCAGGACTCCAGCAGATCCAGCAGCTCCCCCAGGGTCCGGTGTGCTTCCAGCTGGTGGCGCAGACGCGTCTCCCCGTGGATTGCATAGCGGTTGCGGCGGCCGTCGCGCCAGCGCTCCAGCACGCCAGCCGCCTCGAGGTCGGCCACCAGGCGCTGGACCGCGCGCTCGGTGATGCCGATACGCGCGGCGACATCGCGCAGGGTCATTTCCGGATCCCGCTGCAGGCAGACCAGCACATGGGTGTGGTTGGAGAGAAAGGTCCAGCCCGGTTCATCGGATTCCGGCGCGGACTCGCCCGAGCGCGCCTGCTTGACCGGGCGACTGCTGGCTGCCATTCTATCTACGACATTTTTGTCGCGTATTGTCATTCGCGTATCTTACTTCATCGATTTCGGATGCAACCAGCGTCCCAGGGAGGTTTACCGCATGTCCGCCGTCCTCAAGCCCGCGCCCTACCAGCCCGCTTCGCTGCCCGCCCGCACCATCGCGGTCGCCGAGGGCGACGGCATCGGTCCGGAAATCATGCAGGCCACGCTGGCGGTGCTGAGCGCGGCCGATCCCGCGCTCAGCTTCCAACAGAGCACGGTCGGGCTCAAGGCCTATGAGTCCGGCGAGCTGTCCGGCGTCGGTGCCGAAACCTGGGAGGCGATCGATGCCCATGGGGTGCTGCTGAAGGGTCCGATCACCACCCCGCAGGGCGGCGGCTACAAGAGCGTGAACGTCACCCTGCGCAAGACCCTCGGCCTGTTCGCCAACCTGCGTCCCTGCATCGCCTATGACCCGTTCGTGCCCGGCCTGCACCCGGGCATGGATCTCGTCATCGTGCGCGAGAACGAGGAGGACACCTATGCCGGCATCGAGCACCGGCAGACCGACGAGGTGGTGCAATGCCTGAAGCTGATCAGCCGCCCCGGCTGCGAGCGGATCGTGCGCTATGCGTTCGAGTACGCGGTGGCGCACGGCCGGAAGAAGGTCACCTGCATGAGCAAGGACAACATCATGAAGCTCACCGACGGCCTGTTCCACAAGGTCTTCGATGAGATCGCCGCCGAGTATCCGCAGATCATCTCCGAGCACCGGATCATCGACATCGGCACCGCGCGCATTGCCGCGCGGCCGAAGGACTTCGATGTGGTGGTCACGCCCAACCTGTACGGCGACATCCTCTCCGACGTCGCCGCGGAAGTGGCCGGCTCGATCGGCCTCGCCGGCTCGTCCAACGTCGGTCCGACCTGCGCCATGTTCGAGGCGGTGCATGGCTCGGCCCCGGACATCGCCGGCCAGGACATCGCCAACCCCTCCGGCCTGCTGCTGTCCGCGGTGATGATGCTGGTCCACCTCGGCCGCGCCCGCCCGGCGACCGATATCCACAACGCCTGGCTGTGTGCACTGGAGGACGGCCTGCACACTGCCGACATCTTCCGCGAGGGGCGCTCCGCGCAGCGCCTCGGCACCCGGGCCTTTGCCCAGGCAGTGATCGAACGCCTGGGCCAGCGTCCGCGCAAACTCGCCCCGGTCGACTATCCGGAACAGCCGGCGGCGCAGCTCAAGCTGGTCAGCGGCAAGGACAGCCTGCCCCGCGCCACCAAGACGCTGGACGGCGTCGACGCTTTCCTGCACTGGAACGAGGCCGGCCGCGACCCGCAGGTACTCGGCCAGGCACTCGGCAGCCTGGCTGGTCCCGAATTCAACCTGCGCCTGATCACCAATCGTGGCGTCAAGGTGTTTCCGCACGGGCACCCCGGGACCTTCTGCACCGACCACTGGCGCTGCCGCTTCCTGCTCGCCGACGCAGCCGACCGCCGCGCGATCCCCGCCCTGCTGCTGCGACTCGCCGAGGCCGGGTTCGACGCCATCAAGACGGAGAACCTCTACCGCTTCGACGGCGAGCGCGGCTACTCGCTGGCGCAGGGCGAATAGCCCGCGCCACGGCGCCACGGCGCCGCGGCGAAGGCCGGCTACGGGCGCAAAGCAGACCCTCCGCAAGACCCGAATGTAGGAGCCTGCTTGCTGGCGATCGTCCCTTCAGGGCCGCCTATCGCCAGCAAGCTGGCTCCTACACACGCAACGGCGTTGCCAGGTCCGGTTTGCGTCGCAAAGCAGACCATGACGCAGTCAAGTTGTGGGAGCGCCCTTGGGCGCGAGCGCAGCGCGACGGATTCACCACAGACCGCGGCCAGAGCGGATCGCCGCGGGCGCGCCCAAGGGCGCTCCCACAGTCGGGCTTCGCTGGGCGTCAGCTGGCCCCAAAGAGTGTGCCTCGGCGCACCGATACGGGCGTTCAGACCGTTCGCACGGTGCGGCCAGCTGCACCCTATGAATGTCCGCTTTGCGCCCATGAAACACGGCCGCTGGCGGGCCGGGGTCACTCCCGGAGGCGCGATTCCACGTACAGCCGCAGCTGGGCCAGGGCGGAGTCGAGGTCGGGCAGCAGCCGCTGCAGGGC
Source organism: Pseudomarimonas salicorniae (assembly GCF_023156535.1). Lineage (GTDB taxonomy): Bacteria > Pseudomonadota > Gammaproteobacteria > Xanthomonadales > Xanthomonadaceae > Pseudomarimonas > Pseudomarimonas salicorniae. The sequence goes on from NZ_JALNMH010000005.1 coordinate 4,393, forward strand.
GCCGTGGTCGCCTGATCGACCGGCCTCCTCGACCAGGGCCGCAGCGGCGACCACCCCGCGGGCACCGACCAGGGAAGCCGCGCCGCGAAGCCGGTGCGCTTCGCGTGCGGCGAGCTGCGGCTCGCCGGCGTCGAGGGACTGGCGCAGGGCGCGCAGGTCATTGACCGAGGTGTCGAGAAAGTCGACGAGGATGCCGTAGGCGGTGTCGGCGTCGCCGCCGCTGATCTCGTCGAGCACCGCCTGGTCGATCGGCGGCGGATGGTCGACCTGGGGCAGGGCCAGGCGCGCCGGCGGGTCGACTGCGGGCGTCGGTTCGGGCACCAGGTGGGGCAGCCAGCGATGCAGGCAGCGCGACAGCGTTCCGAGCGAGACCGGCTTGGTCAGATAGTCGTCCATGCCGGCGCCGAGGCACTTCTCCGCCTCGCCCCGCATGGCAGCGGCGGTCAGCGCCACCACCGGGGTGCGCGGCAGGCCACGCGCCCGCTCCTCCTCACGAATGGCAGCGATCAGCTCATAGCCATCCAGCCGCGGCATGTGCAGGTCGGAAAGCACCAGGGCGTAGCGACCGCTGCGCCATTTCTCCAGGCCCTGCTGTCCGTCCTCGGCGGTCTCGCAGCGGAAGCCGCCCAGCGCCAGCTGGCGCTGGATCACCGTGCGGTTGGTCGGGTGGTCGTCGACCAGCAGCACCAGGCTGCGCTCCCGTTCGGCGCGCTCGAGGTCGGGAAGGGGGCGCGGCTGGAACAGCGCCTCGCCACTGGCGGCAGCAGTCTCCTCGTCGGGCAATGCCTCGGCATTGCCCAGCGGCAGGCGCACCCGCAGGCGGAGCGTGGTGCCGACGCCCTCGCGGCTCTCCAGGAGCACCTCGCCGCCCATCAGCTGGGCCAGCTTCTGGCAGATGGCCAGACCCAGGCCGGTACCGCCGAAACGACGTGTGATGTGGGCGTCGGCCTGGCTGAAGGCCGAGAACAGGCGTTTCTGCGCCTCCTCGGAGATGCCGATCCCGGTGTCGGCGACGCTGAACTCAAGGCGCTGGGCATCGTCATCCTGCTCGATCACCCGCACCCTCACCTGGATGCTGCCCTGCTCGGTGAACTTCACCGCGTTGGACAGAAAGTTGCCGAGGATCTGCCGCAGGCGCAGCGGGTCGGCGACGTGCGCCCGCGCCACCGGCGGCTCGACCTCGAAGCCGAGCTCGAGGCCCTTGCTCGAGGCACTGCCGAGGAAGTTGTAGCCGACCGAGGCCACCAGCTTGCGCAGCGAGACGGTGGTCGGCGCCAGCTCCATCCGCCCGGCCTCGATCTTCGAGAAGTCGAGGATGTCGCCGATGATCTGCAGCAGCGAATCGGCCGAGTGCTGGATGATGTTCAGCGCGCGGCGCTGCTCCTCGTCGAGCCGGGTGTGGTTGAGGATCTCGATCATGCCGGTGACGCCGATCATCGGCGTCCGGATCTCATGGCTCATCGCAGCGAGGAAGGCGCTCTTGGCACGATTGGCCTCCTGGGCCCGCGATTCGCTGCGGCGCAGTTCGTCCTCCAGCTTCTTCAGCTCGGTCAGGTCGGTGGCCACGAAGAGCAGGCCGGTCAGCTGACCGTCGTCATCGTGCATGGCCGAGACCGCCTGCAGGACCGGCACCCGGCTGCCGTCGGCGCGCTGCAGCAGGCATTCCACCGGCGGGTACTGCTGGGCGGCGAGGGTCAGGAACAGGCGCCAGTCGTCGCGCACCGGGTGACCCAGGCTCTGGCTCAGCTCGGCCGCCAGCTGGGCGGTCTGGCTGGGCACCAGCAGGCGATCGGGCGTGGCCTTGCCGACCAGATCGGCCGCGGGGGAGCCGATCAGCTTCTCGGCGAAGGGGTTGAGGTGGGTGAAGCGGCCACTGCTGTCCACCGACATGATGGCGATCTGCGCGGCCTGCAGCAGGGAGCGCTGGAACAGTTCGCGCTCCTGCAGTCGCTGGCGCACCGCCTCGTTGGCCTCGAGCGAGGCGCGCAGCTCCGCCTCGTTGGCGCGCAGGGCGCCGCGCATGTCGAGGAAGGCGTCCATGACCTCGCCCATCTCGCCGCGGGGCCGATAGCCGGGCGACTTCTCGAACTTGCCCTCCTGCAGGGTGCTCGCAAGGCGGACCAGGCTCTCCACGCCACGGTAGGTGTTGCGCAGGATCTGTCGTCCGATCAGGGCGGACACCCCGAGCATGAGCAGGAGCAGGGTGATGCGCAGCCAGCGCACCATCCAGGCACGCCGATCCTCTTCCTTGACCAGGCGTTCGGCGCCGATGAGTTCAAGGTCGGTGAGATAGCGCAGGCGGGTGGTCACCGGATCGATCGCCGCGTACAGCTCGGCCTCGGCCAGCAGGCGCAGGCCATCGGCGTCCTGGACCTCGATCAGCTCGCGGATGCGTTCGACCAGGCGATCGGCATCGGCCCGGGCACTGGCCGCCTGCTCGAACAGCAGCTGCTGCTCCGGGCTGCGCGGCAGCAGCTCCAGCGCCTGCCAGTGCAGGGTGATCCGCGTGGCGGCGTTGTCCACCGCACCGGCCGCCTGGGCCCAGCCCATCCGGCCATGGGTTACCTTCCAGACGCTGTCGACAATCTCATGTCCGTAGGCGTCGAAGACCGCCATCAGGCGGCGCTGGCCCTCCAGCGAACGGCTCTTCAGCGAGTCGAGCGCGCGGCTGGCCTGGTACTGGCTGATCTCCTCGACCACCAGCATCGCTGTCGCCGAGGCGAGCAGGATGCCGAACACCGCGATCAGCTGCAGGCGAAGGCTGACCCGCGGCCGACGCGCAGGCATCGCTCAGCCGCCCCGGGGCTGGCGGATGACCGCGGGCCCGGACCGGGCCGGCCGGCTCACCTCAGCGCTCCGGTCGCCGCCAGCGGGCGATCGCATCCGGCAGCTCGGCGCCCGCGGTCGGCTTGCCGATCAGATAGCCCTGGGCATAGGTGCAGCCGAGCTCGGCCAGCATCTGCCACTCATCGACGGTCTCGACACCTTCGGCGACCACCCCGAGGTTGAGCTTGCGGGCAAGGTCAAGACTGGCCTCGATCACCGCCCGCTTGCGCGGGTGGCGCGGCGAGCCGGAGACCAGGCTTCGGTCCACCTTCAGCTCGGTGAAGGGGATCTGCGAGAGCTGCGAGAGCGAGGAATAACCGGTACCGAAGTCGTCGATCGACAGGCCGAAGCCCTTCAGGCGCAGCCGCGCGAGCACGTGCAGCGAGGAGGCCGCCTCCTCCATCACCGAGCTCTCGGTCAGTTCGAGCACCACCTCGCGTGGATCGACGCCGCAGTCTCGGACGATACCGAGATAGCGATCAGCGGCATCGACCCGGCCAAGGTTGCGCATCGACATGTTGACCGCGACCTTGCTGTGCAGGCCCTCGCGCACCCAGCGCCGCTTCCACTCGCAGGCCTGCACCAGCACCGCCTCGGTGATGGCGTCGATCAGCCCCTCGCGCTCGGCCACCCCGATGAAGCGGTTTGGACAGACGATCTCGCCATCCTCGCCGCGCAGCCGCGCCAGCGCCTCGACCGAGATCAACTGCCCATTGGTGAAGGTGACCTGGGGCTGGAAGAACGGCTCGATGCGACGCTCGGCGATGGCGGCGCGGATCGCCGCGGCGTCCAGCTCTTCGCCCTCGACAGGTTCATCACCGGCCTCGGGCTGCTCGAAACGCTCGATAAGATGGGCCAGCTTGCTCGCGGTCAGCGGTTTCTCGACCGCACCGATCACCCGCAGCCCATAGGCACGTGCCATCCCCTGCACGCTGCTGATCAGCGCCTGGTCCAGCGCGCTGACCAGGGCCACCGCCTGGGCAAGACGCTGCTGGGCCACCTGGCTGATGAACTCGATACCGTCCATGCCCGGCAGGTCGAGATCGACCAGCAGGATGTCAGGCGCGGACCCGTGCTCCTTGAGCACCTGCAAGGCCTGCTCGCCGTGGGCGGCCTCGAGGGTTCGGGTCACCCCGAGCTCGGCGAGCAGACGCAGCGCCATGCGGCGCTGGAAGCCGTGGTCCTCGACCACCATGATGCTCACGTCCGCCGCCGTCATCCCCACTCCCGCCAGAGGCTGCAAGGGGTCGAGATTACCCCACTGTCGCACGCGCTGGTAAGGCTGGCCTGGAGCGTCCTGCATGGCTTGTGAACTCCGTCATGTCGGGGTGCCGGACACGCACCCTGCACAGGCTGCAGGCCTGCCCCCTGCTACAATTCGCGGTCTTTGTTCTTCATTCCGCAGGAAACGCACCATGGCCGTGCCCGCAACCGCCTTCGATGCCGAGTACACGCTGGAAGACAAGTACACCCGCGCGGAAGGGCGGATCTACCTGTCTGGCGTGCAGGCCCTTGTACGACTGCCGCTGATGCAGCAGATGCGCGACCGGGCAGCGGGCGTGAACACCGGCGGCTTCATCTCCGGCTATCGCGGCAGCCCGCTGGGCGGCTTCGACCTCGAGCTGTGGAAGGCCAAGAAGCACCTGGCGGCCAGCAACATCCAGTTCACCCCGGGCCTCAACGAGGACCTTGGCGCGACCATGGTCTGGGGCACCCAGCAGACCAACCTGTTCCCGGGCGCGAAGGTCGATGGCGTTTTTGCCATGTGGTACGGCAAGGGCCCGGGCGTCGACCGCTGCGGCGACGTCTTCAAGCACGGCAACGCCGCCGGCACCAGCAAGCACGGCGGCGTGCTGGCGCTGGCCGCGGACGACCATGCCTGCCGCAGTTCGACGCTTCCGCATGGCTCGGAGCTGGAGTTCGTCTCGGCGATGATGCCGATCCTCAACCCGGCCGGCGTCCAGGACATCCTCGACATGGGCATGCTGGGCTGGGCCATGTCGCGCTTCACCGGACGCTGGGTCGGCTTCAAGACCATCGCCGAAACCGTCGAGTCCTCGGCCAGCGTCAACGTCAATCCACACCAGCTCGACATCATCCTCCCCGAGGACTTCGAGCTGCCGCCGGGCGGGCTCAACATCCGCTGGCCGGATCCGCCGCTCAACCAGGAAATGCGCCTGCACCAGTACGCGGTGAAGGCGGCCTGCGCTTTCGCCCGCGCCAACCGCATCGACCGCACGGTGATCGATTCGCCCAAGGCGCGCCTTGGCATCGTCACCACCGGCAAGAGCTACCTCGACGTGCTCCAGGCGTTGGAGTACCTCGGCCTGTCGCAGCGCGCCTGCGAGGACATCGGCATCCGCGTCTACAAGGTCGGCATGACGTGGCCGCTGGAACCGGTCGGCATCCGCGAGTTCGCCCGCGGCCTCGAGGACATCATCGTCGTAGAGGAGAAGCGCTCCTTCATCGAATCGCAGATGAAGGAGCAGATGTACAACTGGGACCGCGACACCCGCCCCTCGGTGGTCGGCAAGTACGACGAGGACGGCAACTGGATCCTGCCCAGCACCAACGAGCTGACTCCGGCGATGATCGCCAAGGTGATCGCCGGCCGCGTGCAGCGCTTCCACACCAGCGAGGCCATCGAGAGCCGGCTGAAGTGGATCGCCGCCAAGGAGGCCGAGCTCGCCGTGCCGCGCGCCAACTTCCCGCGCGTGCCGCACTACTGCTCGGGCTGCCCGCACAACACCTCGACCGTGGTGCCCGAGGGCTCCCGCGCGCTGGGCGGCATCGGCTGCCACTACATGGTCACCTGGATGGACCGCAAGACCGACACCTTCACCCAGATGGGCGGTGAGGGCGTCACCTGGTGCGGCCAGGCGCCGTTCACCGACACCCCGCACGTGTTCCAGAACCTCGGTGACGGCACCTATTTCCACTCCGGTTCGCTGGCCATCCGCCAGGCGATCTCGGCCAAGGTCAACATCACCTACAAGATCCTCTACAACGACGCCGTTGCCATGACCGGCGGCCAGCCGGTCGACGGCACGCTGACCGTGCCGGACATCGCCTGGCAGGTGCGCAGCGAGGGCGTCGAGGCCATCGTGGTGGTCAGCGACGACATCGAGAAGTGGTCGAAGCCGGAGATCTTCCCGGCCGGCGTCGAGTTCGAGCACCGCGACAACCTGGATGCGGTGCAGAAGCGCCTGCGCGAAGTCCGCGGCACCTCGGTGCTGATCTACGACCAGACCTGCGCCACCGAGAAGCGCCGCCGGCGCAAGCGCGGCAAGATGGTCGACCCGAAGAAGCGGGTGATGATCAACTCGCTGGTCTGCGAAGGCTGCGGCGACTGCGGCAAGAAGAGCTTCTGCGTCTCGGTGCTGCCCAAGGAGACCGAGTTCGGTCGCAAGCGCGAGATCGACCAGTCGAGCTGCAACAAGGACTACAGCTGCGTGAAGGGCTTCTGCCCGAGCTTCGTCACCGTGCATGGCGGCGAGTTGCGCAAGAAGAAGGGCGTCGACCCGCAGCAGCTGCTGGCCGAGCTGCCCCAGCCGCGCCTGCCGGAGCTGAGCCAGCCCTGGAACATCCTGATCACCGGCGTCGGCGGCACCGGCGTCGTCACCATCGGCGCCCTGCTCGGCATGGCCGGCCATCTGGAGAACAAGGGCGCCACCGTGCTCGACCAGACCGGCCTTGCGCAGAAGGGCGGCGCGGTCACCACCCACATCCGCATCGCCGCCAAGCCCTCGGACATCCACGCCGTGCGCATCGCCGCCGGCGAGGCCGACCTGGTGCTCGGCTGCGACATGGTGGTGGTCAACGACTACTGGGCGCTGTCGAAGATCCGCGCCGGCCGCTCGCAGGTGGTGCTGAACAGCTACGAGGCGATGCCCGGCACGTTCACGATGAACCCGAACATGCAGTTCCCGCATGAGGGCATCGTAAACGCCGTGCGCACCGCGCTGGGCGGCGCCGAGCCGCTGCAGGTCGCGGCCACCGAGATCGCCACCAAGCTGCTCGGCGACTCGATCGCCAGCAACCTGTTCATGCTTGGCTACGCCTGGCAGAAGGGCCTGGTGCCGATCAGCCTCGACGCCATCATGCGCGCGGTCGAGCTGAACGGCGCGGCGGTCAAGATGAACCAGCAGGCCTTCGCCTGGGGGCGCCTGGCCGCCGAAAACCCGGACGCCGTGCTCGAGGCCGCTGGCCTCAAGAAGACGGAGGCCGAGGTCGTCGCCCTGCCGCTGGACGACGCCCGCCTGTCGAAGTCCCTGGACGAGACCATCTCGCGCCGCGTCGCCTTCCTCACCGACTACCAGAACGCCGACTACGCGGCGCATTACACCGCCCTGGTCGACAAGGTGAAGGCGGCCGAAGCGCAGAAGGCGCCGGGCAGCACCGCGCTGACCGAGGCCGTGGCCCGCTACTACTTCAAGCTGATGGCCTACAAGGACGAGTACGAGGTCGCCCGCCTGCACACCAGTGCCGAGTTCCGCCGGCAGATCGAGCAGACCTTCGAGGGCAAGTACAGCCTGCACTTCCACCTGGCCCCGCCGCTGCTGGCGAAGAAGGACGGCCAGGGCCATCTGGTCAAGGCCGAGTACGGCGGCTGGATGTACAAGGCTTTCGGCCTGCTGGCCAAGCTCAAGGGCCTGCGCGGAACAGCGCTGGACGTCTTCGGCTACACCGCCGAGCGCAGGATGGAGCGCCAGCTGATCACCGACTACGCGAAGACCGTGGACAGCCTGATCGAGCGCCTGGACGCCGACAACGTCGCTCTCGCCGCCGAGATCGCCTCGATCCCCGAGGAGATCCGCGGCTACGGCCACGTCAAGGAAGAGCACCTGGCCAAGGCCAAGGCCAAGGAGGCCGAGCTGCTCGCCACCTACCGCGGCGCCGCCACCCGCCAAGCCGCGGCCTGAGTCAGCGACCCCTGCGAGTGGATGATCGGGCCCGCGCTGACGCCGGCCCGATTTCCCGGAGGGATTCCGGGCAAGCCCGGCGCCCCGCGCCGGGCCTCGTCACAGCCTCACTAGGCGGTCTCTTCCGGGTGCCGCGCCTGCCACTCGGCCAGCTTCAACCGGTAATGCGCCAGTTCCTCGGCATAGGCGTCATGCACGCAGGGATCGCAGCCGCTGTCGCAGCAGTCCGTGGGCAGCGGCGCCTCGGGCGGAATCGGTCGGGGGTCGTCGTGATGCGTGCTCATGGGTGAATTCTAGGGCGGCCGCGTCGAGCCGGGGTTAACGCCGGTGAACGGCCGCATTGGACGCGAAGCAGACCTTCCGCAATACCCGAATGTAGGAGCCAGCTTGCTGGCGATCATCCCATCCAGGGCGCCTATCGCCAGCAAGCTGGCTCCTACGTGCAACGGCGCCGTAAGGACCGGTTTGCGCCGCAAAGCAGGCCTTACCGCAGTCGAGTTGAGGGTGCAACCGCAGGCTCAACCCTCGTCGCGGGTGACCCGCAGGACCTCGTCGAGCGAGGTGACGCCGTCGAGCAGCTTGCGCCAGCCGTCATCGAGCATCGAGGGCGTACGCTGGCGGGCGAGGCGGGTGAGTTCGGATTCGTTGCGGCCGTCGTGGATGGCCTGGCGAAGGGCCTCGTCGACCAGGACCAGTTCGTAGAGGCCGCAGCGGCCGCGGTAGCCGGCGTTGCGCCCGGCGGCCTCGGCGCTGGGACGGTAGAACGTGACGCCGGACTCCGCACCACGCCCGAGCGCCGCCAGCTCGGTGGAACTAGGCGCGTAGGATTCGCGGGTCGCCGGGTCGAGCACGCGGACCAGGCGTTGGGCGAGCACGCCGAGCAGCGATGAAGACAGCAGGAACGGCTCGATGCCCATGTCGCGCAGGCGGGTCATCGCCCCGACTGCCGAATTGGTGTGCAGGGTCGACAGCACGAGATGGCCCGTGAGCGAGGCCTGCACCGCGATCTCGGCGGTCTCGAGGTCGCGGATCTCGCCAACCATCACGACGTCCGGGTCCTGGCGCAGGATGGCGCGCAGGCCGCGGGCGAAGGTCATCTCGACGCGCGGATTGACCTGGGTCTGACCGATGCCGTCGAGGTAGTACTCGATCGGGTCCTCGACGGTCAGGATGTTGCGCGTCGCGTCGTTGAGACGCGACAGCGCGGCGTAGAGGGTGGTGGTCTTGCCGCTGCCGGTGGGACCAGTGACCAGCACGATGCCGTGCGGTCGGTGGATCAGCTGGTCGATGCGTCCGAGGGTCTCCGCGTCCATGCCGAGCTGGGCGAGGTCGAGCCGCCCGGCCTGCTTGTCGAGCAGGCGCAGCACCACGCGCTCGCCATGGCCGGCAGGGATGGTCGAGACGCGTACGTCGACCGGGCGCCCGGCGATGCGCAGGCCGATGCGGCCGTCCTGCGGCAGGCGCTTCTCGGCGATGTCGAGCTTGGCCATGACCTTGAGCCGCGAGACGACCGGCTGGGCCAGCGCGCGCTGCGGGGCGAGCACCTCGCGCAGCACGCCGTCGACGCGGAAGCGCACGACGAGGCGGTTCTCGAAGGGCTCGATATGGATGTCCGAGGCGTTCTCCTTGACCGCCTCGGTGAGCAGGGCATTGATCAGCCGGATGATCGGCGCGTCGTCCTCGCTCTCCATCAGGTCCTGCGGCTCGGGCAGGGAATCGGCGATCTCGGCCAGCGAACCGCCCTCGTCGAGGTCGGCCGCCATCATCCGCGCGTCATCGCTGCCGGTCTCGTAGAGCCGGCGCAGCAGGGTCTCGAATTCGCTGTCGCCGACAAACTCGATGCCGAGGTCCAGGCCAAGATGCCGACGCAGCTCGGCCATCGTCTCGACGCTGACGTTGCGCCGGCAGGCCACGCGTACGCGCGCGCCCTCGCGCTCCAGCACCGCCGCGCCATGGCGGCGGGCGAAGCCGAAACCGGGGCGCGCGGGAAGCGCCTGTTCGTTCGTGCTCAATCGTTCACCACGTCGGTGGACGGCGCGACCGGCAGGGCCGGCAGCACCGGCTGCTGGTTGCGATAGCGCAGCTCATGGTTCTCGCGCAGGCGGATCTGCTCGGAGCGCAGGAAGTTGTACTTCTCCGAACTGATCGCCTGTTCGGCGGCGGCGTCCCGGAGGATGGTGGGGCGCAGGAAGACCATCAGGTTGCGCTTGGACTTGCTCGAGGAGCGCGACTTGAACAGGTGGCCGAGCAGCGGGATGCGCGAGAGGCCCGGCACGCCCTGGGTGTTCTCGAGCGTTTCCTCCTGCTTGAGGCCGCCGAGGACCAGCAGGCCGCCGTCGGCCACCATCACGCTGGTGGTCAGCTCGCGCTTGTTGGTGATCAGGTCGACCGCGCCGCTGACGTTGGGCGCCAGCGAGCTGACCTCCTGCTTGAGGTCGAGACGCACGGCGTCGCCCTCGTTGACGTGCGGGGTGACGGTGAGGATCAGGCCGACATCGCGGCGGTCGACGGTCTGGAACGGGTTGGCCGGCTGGCTGACGCCGCCCTGCGTGGTGTTCGTGTACTGGCCGGTCAGGAAGGGCACTTCCTGGACCACCTTGAACTCGGCTTCCTGGTGGTCGAGCGTGACCACCGAGGGGTTCGAGAGGATGTTGGCGCGTCCGTCGCCGCGCAGCGCACGGACCAGGGCGCCCACCTGGAACACGGTCACGTCCTCACCGTTCGGCCCGATCGGCAGGGTCACGCGTCCACCGAGGTAACCGAGGTTGAGACCGCCGCCGCCCACCGCGCCGAGCGGATTGGTCAGCGCGCCGACGATGCTGTTGCCGCCCTGGCTGTTCGGGAAGTTGGTTCCGCCGATCACCCCGGACTCGTTGGCGCCACCGTCGTAGTTGGTGGTCTGCCACTGCACACCCAGTTCGTCCGCCAGGTCATCGCTGACCTCGGCAATGATCGCCTCGACCAGCACCTGCGCGCGGCGCACGTCGAGCTGGCGGACCACGGCCGCGAGTTCGCGGTAGACCGCCGGCGAGGCGGTGACGACGAGGGCATTGGTGTCCTCATGCACCTGGATGGTGGCCGGCTTGGCACCCTCGGTCTTGGCGGCGGTGCCGGTCAGGGTGTCGGCCACGCCTTCGAGGATCGGCACGATGTCCGACGCCTTGGCGTAGCGCAGGTACATCACCTGGGTGTTCTCGCCGCTGCTGAGCGGGGTGTCGAGGTGGGCGATCAGGGCCCGGTAGCGCAGCCGCTGCGACTTGTCGCCGGAGAGCAGCACCGAGTTGGTGCGGTCATCGGCCACCAGCTTGAAAGTGTTGTTGTTGAGCTGGGCCGCCGCCGCACCGCCCGGCGCATCGAAGGAGGACAGCGTACGAGCCACCTCGGCCGCGGACGCATGCCGCAGCGGAATGATCTCGACCTCGGCATCCGAAGCGGTATCGATGCGCGCGATCAGCGCCGACAGCCGGTCGACGTTGCCGGCGCGGTCGGTGATCAGCAGCGAGTTGCTGCTGCCGTGGGCCTGGAAATGGCCCTGCTGCGGCATCAGCGGACGCAGCAGTTCGACCAGCTGCTGGGCCGGCACATGCTTGACCGTGATCAGCCGGGTGACCAGTTCGTCCTTGCCGCTGCTGGCGCGGGCCGCGGTCCCGCCGTCCTGCACGGCCATGGCGTCGGGCAGGATCTTGACCATTTGGCCACCCGCCGGCACCGCAGCGAAACCGTGCACGCGCAGCACCGACTGGAAGGTCTCGTACAGCTCGGCCGCGTCCATCGGCTTGCTGGAGATCACCGTGACCTTGCCCTCGACCCGCGGGTCGACGATGAAGCTCTTGCCGGTGATCTCGCTGACCGTCTGGATCAGCACGCCGATGTCGGCGCCCTTGAGGTTCAGCGTGTGCCGCCCTTCCTGGCTGGCTACGCCCCTGGGCGTGGCGTCGCCCGCCTGCGGCAGGTGGACCACCGGCGGCTCCTGGGCCGAGAGGGTGGAGGCGGCGCCCAGCAGGCAGGCAAGGCAAAGCGGCTTCAGTCGCATCGGAAATCCCCCGGGTGTTGCGTCTACAGGCCGACGGTCAGGGTCTGCACCTGGCCGTCTCGGCGAATCGTAAGGCTAAGCTGGCTCGCGCTCTGCAGCATGCGCATCAGCTCCGGCTGCCGCTGCGGGCCATCCAGCGGGATGCCGTTGACAGCGGTGATCAGGTCGGTGCTGCGCAGGCCGGTGCGCGAAAGGATGTCGGAGTCACGGCCCACGGTCAGGCGCACGCCGGCGAAGCGTCCGTTCTCGATCACCGGCTGCACGTTGACCTGGCGCGCCAGCTCGGCGACGTCGGTGCCGGTGGCGGCGCGCAGCGATTCGAGCGAGGGCATGCCGGTGCTGATCACCGGATTGACGAAGGGGTTGCCCGGGCTGCCCGGCATGGCGCCGGGGGCGCGCGGCCCCCCGCTTGCGGGCACCGGCGGCCGCGGCGCGGCGGCGACGCCGCCCGGCGCCGTCGATGCATCCTGGGCCGCGCCCGGCGGCAGCAGGCTCAGGCCTTCGTCGACACCGCCGCGGGAGAGCAGCACACGGCCGGCATAGATCGCGGTGAGGGTGGCATCCCCGGGCAGGCTGTCGCCCACCCGGTAGGCGGCCTCGGCGCCGCTGGCATCGGCAATGATGGCAATGCCGCCGTCGCTGCTGTCGAGGTTGAGGGTGCCGCGCAGGACCAGCTGCAGGGCGGTTTCGGGCGCCTGCTGGGTGCGCTGGGCGAGGCTGCTCAGCGAGCCGGGGTTGCCGAACAGATGCCACTGCGAGAGCGGCACATCGGGGCCGCGGACGCCGCGCGGGGCGAGATCGGGATCCGCCGGCAGGACCGGCTCGGGCAGGGTCGGCCCGCCGACCAGCAGCACGAGCAGCCGCGCAGCGCACCACAGCAGCACCCCCAGCGCCAGCGCGATCAGGGCACGCGGCCACCAGGGCGACTCGGCGTGCAGCAGGCGGGGCAGTTCGGTGGCGTGCATCCGGTGGGCGTTGCGGCGGAGAGGCCGAACTCTAGCAGAGGCAGCCCGCGCTGGCCTCGCCCCCGGCCACGCGCGAGGCCCGAGGGAAGCAATGGGCGCAAAGAAGACCTTCCACAACACCCGAATGTAGGAGCCAGCTTGCTGGCGATCGTCCCATCCGGGGCGCCTATCGCCAGCAAGCTGGCTCCTACAGCGGGACCGGGGCGAATGCGAACTTCGCGCCCGAATCGGACCTCAGCGCCGCAGCATCGGCTGCCAGCGCAGGTAGGTCAGCGTGCGCCACAGCCACTCGGCCGGGCCGAAGCGGAAGCGGGCCAGCCACCAGTGGCTGAGGGCCACCTGCGCGGCGAACAGGGCCAGCACGAAGAGCGGCTGCCAGGCCCGCGGCAGCTGCTCGAAGTAGCCGAGACCATAGCCATAGAAGAGCCCGACGCAGATCAGCGACTGCATGAGGTAGTTGGTCAGCGCCATCTGCCCGGCCGGGGCCAGCACCGCCAGCCGCTCGCGCCAGACCGGCTGCTGCAGGGCGAGCACGATGCTCGATAGGTAGGCAAGGCAAAGCAGGAGGCTGGCCACGGCCATGAGCGCGGCGGCACCGGTGGCTTCGAAATCCATCCGCCCCCAGTCCATCGTCGGCACCTGCCAGAAGGACAGGATGGCGGCGGGCAGGCCGAGCAGGAAACCGTACAGGCGCAGGTTGCGGAACAGGGGGAGATGATCGGCCGGCTCGAGCAGGGCGCCGGAGCGGATCAGGCCGACACCGATCAGGAACATGCCCAGCACCTGAGGGCCGAAGAACATGAAGTAGCCAAGGAAGTCGCCGGTGTCGCTGATCCGCTGCGCGGTGGCCGCGGCGAAGCTGCCCTCCGGGCCGTACGCAGCGCGCTGCGCCGCCACTACCTCGGCAAAGTCCGCGCGCGCCTCCGCCGAACCCTGGGCGAAAGCCTCGGCGCTGGCCGGATCGAATGAGGCCAGCCAGGCAAAACAGGACAGCAGCAGGAACAACGCGCTGGGCACCAGGTAGAGGGCGATGCCCCACTTCGGCGCTCGCGAAGCCGGGGTGCGGCGAAAGAACAGCAGCAGCAGCATGCCGGTCAGGGCGTAGCTGACCAGGATGTCACCCGCCCAGATCCACAGCGCGTGGACCAGACCGATGCCGAGCAGCACCAGCAGCCGGCGCAGGTACAGCCAGCCGCCGCCGCTGCCGCGGGCCTCGGCGCGCTGCAGGATCAGGGCGAAGCCGGCGCCGAAGAGCAGGGAGAACAGGGTGTAGAACTTGCCCTGGACCAGAACGTAGATCAGCGCATCGACCCAGCGGTCGGCGCCGCTGAGTTCGGGGTTCAGCCCGAGCAGGCTGATGTTGAGCGGACCCACGAACCCCTCGATGTTCATCAGCAGGATGCCGATCAGGGCAAAGCCGCGCAGCACGTCGAGCTGCAGCGCACGGTCCGCGGAGCGGGTCGGTACAAGCGGTTCCATCGATGTTCCCCTGGCTGGATCGGCGGTTTGCCGGCTCGGCCCATCCCCGGGCCGCCGGCAAGACTACATGCTGCGCAGCCGCGCGGCGAAGGCCTGGGCCACCGGCAGGCGCTCGGGCCGGTCGCGCAGGCACAGCTCGTGGCGGCCCAGCTCGTTCTTCTCGAAGGCGCGGATCTGCGCCACCCGGACCACCACGCTGCGGTGCACCTGCCAGAACTGCTGGCTGTCGAGCTGGGCGACCAGCTCCTTGAGCGGCGTCCGGATCAGCGCCTCGCCCTGCCCGGTGACCACCCGGGTCAGTTTGTCCTGGGACTGGAAGTACAGGACCTCCTCGATGCCCACCAGGCGCACGCTGTCGCCGAGCTGGGCGGTGATCCACTGCAGGGTGCCCGACTCGGCAGGGCCCAGTCGCTCGGGCAGGCCGGACGGCGCCTGGCGCTGCTGCAGCCTTTCGCGCACCCGCTCCAACGCGAGTTCCAGGCGGTCGCGGCGCAGCGGCTTCAGTACATAGTCGACCGCGCCGGCCTCGAAGGCGCGCACTGCGTACTCGTCGTAGGCGGTGGTGAACAGGACCCGGGCCCCGCCAGCGATGGCGCTGCGCGCCACCTCGAGGCCGGACAGGCCGGGCATGCGGATGTCGAGGATGGCCAGCTGCGGGCGATGCGCGGCCAGCGCCTCCAGCGCCGACAGGCCGTCCTCGCACACCGCACACAGTTCCAGCTCCGGCCAGAGCTCGCCAAGCAGCTCGACCAGGGCCTCACGCTGCGGCGCCTCGTCCTCGGCCAGCACCGCGCTCACCCGGCTCATGCGCCCCCCTCGGCGAGCGGCAGACGGATCTCGGCACGCACGCCGCCGCCAGCGGCGCGCGGCATCAGTTCAAGCCGTCCGGCCTCGCCATGACGGTCGCGCAGCTGGCCGCGCAGGTTGGCCAGGCCCACGCCCTTGCCGAGCCCGGGCTGCAGGCCGACGCCACTGTCCTCCACCGCCAGCAGCAGGGCGCCGTCGGCCTGCTGCACCTCGACCGCGATGAAGCCCGGTCCGGCCAGCGGCTCGATGCCGTGCTTGACCGCGTTCTCGACCAGGGTCAGCAGCAGCATCGGCAGCAGCGGGTGATCGGCCAGCGGACCGGGATCGGCAATCCGGTAGTCCAGCCGCCCGCCAAGGCGCAGGCGCATCAGCTCCAGATAGCTGCGGCAGGCCTCCAGCTCACGGCCCAGGGTCGAGAGGCCGACCCGGCCCTCGACGTCGAGCCGCGGCATGCAGGCGCGCAGGTGGTCGACCAGGGCATCGAGCGTCGCCTCGGCGCGGTCGGCGTCGCGGCGCAGCAGGGCGCGGATCGAGGCCAGGGTGTTGAACAGGAAGTGCGGGGCGATCTGGGCCTGCAGCAGGGACAGGCGCAGGGCGCTCTGCTGGGCGGACAGGCGCGCCTCGGCCAGCTCGGCCTCGCGGGCGCTGTCCACCACCCGGCGCTGCTCGGTGAAATATCCGCGCAGGGCCAGGCCGCCGCCGAGCAGGAAGTAGGTGCCGGCAAGGAACAGCAGGTTGACGGTGAGGCCAAGCGGCGAACGCTCCACTTTCTCGGCCTGCGTCTTCTGCGCCTCGGTGACCATTCCGGTCTCGCCGAGGCGCTGCTCGATCATCGGCTCGAGGCGGGCGGAAACCTCGCGATCGACGAAGAAGGACACCGCCATGCCGAGCAGCACCGCCACCACGACGCCGATGCGCTCCCGGCGCAGCGGCCAGCCCCGGTAGCGGACCACGGCGGCAAAGCCCGGTCCGGTGAAGCTCATCAGCATGAAGCTTCCGAACAGCATGCCGCCGCTGGCGAGCCCGAGCTCGAGGTCCTCGCTGGTCGCCCAGGTTCCGAGCAGGGTGAGCAGACCCAGGCCCCCGATGGGCAAGGCGAACAGGGCGGCGCGGCGCAGCAGCCAGGGGCGACTGAACACCGGGTACTGCCGGTAGCCGAACCAGCCCTGCATGCCACCGACCACCGCCGAGGACGGCAGTGGCCGGTCCAGCCCATAGCGGGGCGTTTCACTCATTGCGTTCGCCACGCATCACCTGTCCGCCCTGGTGCAGGGCAAGACGCCTGACCGCGCCGTCCTCGCCGCGGTCGAAGCGGATCTCGATGCCGAAGGCGTCGGCGCGGAACACGTCCTCACCGGCGGGGGCGAGGGCGAAGGCGCCCTGTCCGGTGGCCTGGGCCATCAGGGTGGCGTTTTCGACGAAGACCTTGAGCGCGAAGCCGGGCATCAGCGGATAGCGGCCAGCATAGTCGGCGAGCGCTGCGGCCTCGGCGGTCGGCACCCCGGCTTCGATCCGGCTCGCCGGCGTCGCGGCGCCGCCCTGCAGCCAGATGAAGCCGACCCGCTCGCCGTTGACCTGCGGCCGCAGCACGGCGTCGAAGGCCAGTGGGTAGAAGTCCCCGGCGCTGTCATAGCGCATCTCGAAGGCCGGCTGGCCCTCGGCCTGGATCTCCAGGGCCCCGTCGCGCTGCCGCAGGCTCATCTTCAGGCCGCCTTCGAGCCGCCAATCGCCTGCCAACTTGTCCAGCAGTTCCACCGGCGGGCTGGCGACGCGGCGCGGTTCGCCCAGCGGCACGCGCTCGTCGAGCAGGTGCAGGCCGACCGAGCCGAGCCCGCCGAGCGAGGTCATCGCGGTGTCGGAGAGCACCACCACGCCGCGCGAGCGGTCGGCACGAAAGGCGACGAAGCTGGAGAAGCCGCCGGTGCCACCCTCGTGGGCCAGCACCCTGGCCCCGTTCAGCGGGGCGATCATCCAGCCCATGGCCATCGGCGGCTGGCCCTCGACGTGCACCGGCTGCTGACTGGCGCGGATGCTCGCGTCGAGCGGGCTCTCGCGCCGACCCATCTGCGCCTCCAGGTAGCGGACCATATCGTCCAGCGAGGCGCGCACGCCGCCAACCCCGGCCAGGGCCGGGTCGAAATCCCAGGCCGACGTCGACTCGCCGTTGGGCAGATGGCCGGTGACGCGCTCCACGCCCTTGGGTGGCTTGCCGACGAAGCTGCGCATGCCCAAGGGGGCGAACACCTGCTCGGCGACCAGGGCATCGAAGTGCTTGCCGGCGACCCGGCCGATAATGTCCGAGAGCAGCATGGCGCCGAGGTTGGAGTACTCGAACGCCTCGCCCGGGGCGCGCCTCGGGCGGAGCCCGTCGAGGCCGGCGTACAGGGCCTTGCGGTCGATGTCGCGGTAGGGGTTGGACGGATCGCGGATCTGCCAGCCCGGCGCCAGCGAAGGCAGGCCCGAGGTGTGGGTGAGCAGATGGCGCAGGGTGATCGGCGCTTCGCCGTGCCGAGACAGGCTCACGCCCTCGGGCAGGTGACGCTCGGCGGGATCGTCCAGCGACAGCTTGCCGGCCTCGACCAGCTGCTGGAGCAGCAGGCCGTTGAAGGTCTTGCTCACCGAACCGATCTCGAACGCGGTGGCGGCATCGAGCTTGCCCGCGCGATCCGGATCGGCGCAGGCCACCGCGCGGGACACGCCGCCGGCATCGATTACGGCCGCGGCGAAGCAGGCGCCGGTGCGGTCACCGTCGAGGCGGGAAGCCAGCTTGGCGGCGAGGGCGGCATCGTCCATCGCCATGCCCGGGCTCACCAGGGCAACGGACAATGCAAGGCTGATCAGGGGCGTGGGCAACATCGGGGATCTCCGGTGTGGGATGACCTTAGCCTAGGAATCCGCCATCGGCGACGTGCGGCCGTGCGACGAAGCCCGTCCCTGGCGCGATGAATCCCGCCGCGGCGTGACGAAGCCCGGCCCGGGCAGGGCTACACTCGCCGCCGGACCGTTCGGGAACCTGCCCATGCTGCCTGCCCTGCTGCGCCCCTTTGCGCTTGTCGCCACCCTCCTCGGCGCCCTGCCGGCCAGCGCCGAGACGGTGTGGATCACCGCCGAGCGCGCGCTGGATGCCCGCAGTGGCCGCTGGATCGAGCGCCCCGGCATCCGCGTCGAGGACGGCCGGATCGCCGCCATCGAGGCAGGCTCCGCCGGCAAGCCGGCCCCCGAGGGAATCCGCCACGTCGACCTGCCCGGGCTCAGCCTGCTGCCCGGCCTGATCGACATGCATACCCACCTCGACAGCGACCCGCGCTATGGCGGCTACACCGGCCTGCAGTTCAGCGACCGCTTCTGGTCGGTGATCGCCGTGCCGAACGCCCGCAAGACCCTGATGGCGGGGTTCACCACCGTGCGCAACGTCGGCGCCGATGCCTTCAACGACGTCGGCCTGCGCCAGGCGATCGAGGAAGGCCACGTCCGCGGGCCGCGCATCATCACCGCCACCCACAGTTTCGGCGCCACCGGCGGGCACTGCGACTCGACCTTCTTCCCGCCCTCGATGGACCAGAAGAGCCCGTACAACGCCGACAGCCCGGCCGAGGGCCGCAAGCGGGTCCGGGAACTGCGCAAGCACGGCGCCCAGGTGATCAAGATCTGCGCCACCGGCGGCGTGTTCTCGCGCAACACCGAACCCGGCCAGCAGCAGCTTGCCGAGGCCGAGATGCGCGCCATCGTCGAGGAAGCGCACCAGTGGGGGCTGAAGGTCGCCGCCCACGCCCACGGCGCTGCCGGCATCAAGGCGGCCATCCGCGCCGGCGTCGACACCATCGAGCACGCCAGCCTGATCGACGACGAGGGCATCGCGCTGGCCAGGAAGCACGGCACCTTCCTGTCGATGGACATCTACAACACCGAGTACACCCAGTCCGAGGGCAAGAAGAACGGCGTGCTCGAGGACAACCTGCGCAAGGACCGCGAGATCGCCGAACTGCAGCGCGAGAACTTCCGCCGCGCCCACCAGGCCGGCGTTCGGATGGTCTACGGCACCGATACCGGCGTCTATCCGCACGGCCAGAACGGCCGCCAGTTCGCGGTGATGGTGCGCTACGGAATGACCCCGATCGAGGCCATCCGCGCGGCCACGGTCAATGCCGCCGAGGCCCTGGGCCGCAGCGATCTGGGCGCCATCGAGGCCGGCCACCACGCCGACCTGATCGGCGTACGCGGCAACCCGCTCGAGGACATCCGCCTGCTGGAGAAGGTGCCGGTGGTGATCCAGGGCGGCCGGGTGGTGAAGCAGGCGGCATGGACCGGGGAAGCAGATCGCCCGGCACGCCGCCCGGCAGCCTGACCATCACGATTGGGACGGATCGCCGAAATCGCCACAGGCGCGTGACTGTCGCGCCCGGCACGCTCCGGCTGGCCCGTCCAGTGAGGCAGGAACCGACCCCGCCACCCCGTTCGCCCTGAGGTATCGAAGGGCGAACCCACCGTACCGCAGGGGCAGGCTTCCCTGCCCGCCCGGACCTGGTGAGTAGCGCATCGTCAGCGGAGACTCCGTTCGCCCCGCAGCATCGAAGGAAACACCTCGGCGCCGACGTCGTTCGCCCTGAGGTATCGAAGGGCGAACGCACCGCCCCGCGGGGGCGGGCTTCCCTGCCCGCCGCCGCCGATCGCTCAGGCCACCGCCACCGGCTCCAGCCGGCCGAAGCGCCCGGCCTGGAAGTCGACCATCGCCTGGCGGATCTCGGCCTCGCTGTTCATCACGAAGGGCCCATAGCCGGCGATCGGCTCGTTCAGTGGCTCCCCGCCGAGAACCAGTACCAGTGCCTCCTCGCTGGCCCGCAGCTGCAGGACGTCCTCTTCGCTCGACAGCCGGACCAGCTCGCCGCGGCCCGCCGAGTGGCCGTCGATCTCGATTCGGCCACGCAGCACCACCAGCGCGGCGCTGTGCCCCGCGGGCAGGCTGAGCCGTGCCTCGCCGTTGGCCGGCAGGGCGATGTCCCAGACCTCCAGCGGCGACTGGGTCCGCGCCGCGCCCTCGCGGCCGTCGAAGGCGCCGGCGATCAGCCTCAGCCGTCCGCCACCCGGCAGCTCGACCACCGGAATGTCCCGGCCGCGGATGTCCTGGTAGCCCGGCCGCATCATCTTCTTCGCCGCCGGCAGGTTGACCCACAGCTGGACCATCTCCAGCGTGCCACCGCGCCCGGTGAAGTCGCGGGAGTGGAACTCCTCGTGGAGAATCCCCGAGGCCGCGGTCATCCACTGCACGTCGCCCGCGCCCAGCGCGCCGCTGTTGCCGGCGCTGTCGCGGTGCTCCAGCTCGCCCTGGTAGACGATGCTCACGGTCTCGAAGCCGCGATGCGGATGCACCCCGACCCCGCGCGGCTGCCCGGCCGGTGCGAAGTCGTAGGGTCCCGCATGATCGAGCAGCAGGAACGGACTCAGTTCACGGCCCAGCTGCTGATAGGAAAACACCGAACGCACCGGAAAACCGTTGCCGACCCAGTGCATGGGTGGCGGTGCATGGATGGACACGACGCGCTTCATTGAAGCTCTCCTGATTCCGACTGCCGCACAGCATCCCCCCGGCAGTCGCCGGGAAACAGCCTCGCCGATGCAACGCTGCGTTGCGGGGTCGGGCGGGCGGCGGACTGGGATGAAACCTGGCCGCCCTGCGGCTTTCGCCGACCGGCGCTCCCCGATCGGCCGGAGCGCCCCGAGCGGCCGATTCGGGCGCATATTTGCCGTTCGCTGCGGCCTCGGATGGGCAGGCTTTTCGTAGGAGCGGACATGGCCGTGACCACGGAGATTCGCCCTGGCCACGGTCTGTGGAGACCACGCCACGCCACGCCGCGGTCGCGCCCATGTGCGCTCCTACAGTCGGACTTCGCTGCGCGTCGGCGAATCGCCATAGGGTGTGCCTTGGCCTTGGCGCACCGATACGGGCGTTCGGGCGGTACGCCCGGTGCGGCCAGCCGCACTCTATGAATGGATTCCTTGGGCCCGATCCAGCCCCTGCCCGACAGCCAGCCCATAAGCAGATGCCGACGCCCCTGTGCTGCACTGCGTCATCTGGTGCACACTCGGGAGCCCTTCGCTCCGAGCTGAGGCAAACGTGTCTGCTGCAACCGTTCCGGTCGCCCACAAATTCGGCGGATCCAGCCTGGCCGACGCGCAGCGCATCGCGCATGTCGCCGATGTCCTGACCGCCCGCGACGATCCCACCCAGATCATCGTGGTCTCGGCCATGCAGGGCGTCACCGACGCGCTGATCGCCCTGGTCCACGCCGCGAGCAGCGACCCGGAGACCGCGCAGGGCCAGCTGCAGACGCTGATCGAACGCCACCGCAAGACGGCCCACGCCCTGCTCGGCGAGCAGGAGGCCGAGCTGCTCGGACGCCTGGAGCGCGACTGGAACGACCTCACCGCCCTGCTCCGCGCGGCCCACCTGCTCAGCCATCCTTCGGCTGACCTGCTCGACTACGTGCAGGGCCTCGGCGAGGTCTGGTCGGCGCAGCTGCTGGCCGCCCTGCTGCGCGCCCGTGGTGAGGATGCCGGCTGGCTGGACGCGCGTGAAGTGCTGGTGGTGGAGCCGGGGCAACTCGGCATGGGCGTCGACTGGGCGCTCAGCGAGGCGCGGCTTGCCGACTGGCAGCAGCGCCACGCGCCGGTCCGCCATCTGGTGGTCACCGGCTTCGTCGCCCGCTCTGGGAACGGCCGCCCGACCACCCTTGGGCGCAACGGCAGCGACTACTCCGGGGCGATCTTCGCCCGCCTGTTCGCCTGCAGCGCCCTGCACATCTGGACCGACGTCGACGGCGTGTTGAGTGCCGACCCGCGCCTGGTGCCCGATGCGGTACTGCTGCCTCGGATGAGCTATGACGAGGCCTTCGAGCTGGCCTATTTCGGCGCCAAGGTGGTCCACCCCGGCACCATGAGCCCGGTGCTCGAGCGGGGCATTCCGGTCTACGTGC
This sequence comes from Pseudomarimonas salicorniae, assembly GCF_023156535.1. GTDB lineage: Bacteria > Pseudomonadota > Gammaproteobacteria > Xanthomonadales > Xanthomonadaceae > Pseudomarimonas > Pseudomarimonas salicorniae. The sequence continues at coordinate 26,396 of NZ_JALNMH010000005.1, forward strand.
GGAATACCTTCAAGCCGGAGCTGGAAGGCACCCGGATCGGCCCGGAGCAGCAGGACGAGAATGGTCCGGTCAAGGGCCTGACCATTGCCCCCCAGCTGGCCCTGGTCGAGGTCGAGGGCACCGGCATGATCGGCGTGCCGGGCACGGCCGAGCGCGTCTTCGGCGCCCTGCGCGGTGCCGGCGTATCGGTGGTGATGATCGCCCAGGCAAGCTCCGAGCATTCGATCTGCTGCGCGGTGAGGTCGGCCGACGCCGGTCGCGCGGTCGGCGTGCTGCGCCAGGCCTTTGCCCAGGAGCTGGCCGCCGGGCTGATCCAGTCGATCGAGGCCGAGGGCGGGGTCGCCGTACTGGCCGCGGTGGGCGACGGCATGGCCGGCCATCCGGGCGTCGCCGCGCGGCTGTTCGCCGGCCTTGCCCATGCCGAGGTCAATGTCCGGGCGATCGCCCAGGGCGGATCGGAGCGCAATATCTCGGTGGCCATCCGCGAGGCCGACGCAGCCCGCGCGCTGCGCGCCGTGCACTCCGGATTCTGGCTGTCGCCGCAGACCATCAGCGTGGGCGTGATCGGTCCGGGCCAGGTCGGCAGCGAGTTCCTCGACCAGCTGGCTTCGGCCGCGGGTCGCCTGCTCGAGGCCCATCAGCTCGACCTGCGCCTGCGCGGCATCGCCGGCAGCAGCCGCATGCACCTAGCCGACCGCTGCGTCGACTGGCCGAACTGGCGGTCCCAGTACGTCGAGGCCGCGACGCCCCTGGACCTCGACGCCTTCACCGCGCACATCAAGGCGCCACACCTGCCACACGCGATGATCATCGACTGCTCGGCCAGCGCCGAGGTGGCGGCGCGCTATGCCGGCTGGCTGGCCGAGGGCATCCACGTGGTCACCCCGAACAAGCAGGCCGGCAGCGCGCCGCTGTCGCAGTACCGCGCCGCCCGCGCCGCGGCCCGCCGCGCCCACTGGCGCTACGAGGCCACGGTCGGCGCCGGCCTGCCGATCATCGGCACCCTGCGCGATCTGATCGACACCGGCGACGAGATCCTCGCCATCGAGGGCATCTTCAGCGGCACGCTGAGCTACCTGTTCAACAGCTTCGACGGCAGCAAACCGTTCTCCGAGCTGGTGCTGGACGCGCGGGGCAAGGGCTTTACCGAACCCGACCCGCGCGATGACCTGTCGGGCATGGACGTGGCCCGCAAGCTGGTGATCCTTGCCCGCGAGTGGGGCCAGGACATCGAGCTTGGCGATGTCGACCTGGTCGGCCTGGTGCCCGAACACCTGGCTACGCTGGACAAGGACGCCTTCCTCGAGCGCGCCCACGAGATGGATGCCGACCTGACCGCCCGCGCCGAGTCGGCCCGTGCCAAGCAGCACGTGCTGCGCTTCGTCGCCCGTGTCGACGGGGCCGGGGCCAAGGTCGGACTGGTGGAGCTGCCGATGGACCACGCCTTCGCCCACCTGAAGCCCACCGACAACATCGTCCAGTTCACCACCCGCCGCTACCGCGACAATCCGCTTGTGGTCCAGGGCCCGGGCGCCGGCACCGCGGTCACCGCCGCCGGCGTCTTCGCCGACCTGCTGCGCATTGCCCAGGCGCTGGGCTCGCGGTTCTGATCGCCATGGCGATGGAGCATCCTGAGGACAGGGCTCGCGCCCCGGATCAGCGCCTGCACGGGGACGAGGCCAAGGTGCCGGGTAGCCGGCGAGGCCCGATCATGAGCCGCTTCGTCCACTCCACCGCACGCGCCTTCTCCCCGGCCAGCGTCGGCAATATCGGCATCGGCTTCGACCTGCTCGGCCATGCGCTCAGCGGCGCCGGGGATTCGGTGGAAGTACGGGTGGTGGACGCACCCGGAGTGCGCATCGAGTCTATCGAGGGCTCGGATCGACCCCTGCCCAAGGCCGCAGAGGAGAACACCGCGGGCGCTGCCCTGCTGTCGATGCTGGCGGCGCTGGGCTCGGAGCAGGGCCTGACCCTGCGCATCGAGAAGGGCATTCCGTTCGGCTCAGGCATGGGCGGATCGGCCGCTTCGGCGGTCGCCGCGGTGGTCGCCGCCAATGCCCTGCTGGCCGAGCCGCTTCAGGTCGAGGCGCTGTACCACCACGCGCTGGAAGGCGAGTCGGTGGCCAGCGGCAGCCGGCACGGCGACAACGTGGCGCCCATGCTGCTCGGCGGCGTGGCCATGGCGGTGGGCGAACGTGCGCCGCTGAAGCTGGACGTGCCGCCGCTGCTGTACTGCGCGCACGTGCATCCGCACTGCGCGATCGAGACCCGCCACGCCCGCGCCGCGCTGGCCGGACATTACGAGCTGGGCGAGTTCATCGCCCAGAGCGGGCATCTGGCCCTGGTCCTGACCGGTCTGGCCCGCGCTGACCGGGCGCTGATCGCGGCCGGGCTCGATGACGTCCTGATCGAGCCGCGCCGGGCCCGGCTGATTCCCGGCTTCGCTGAGGTGAAGCAGGCGGCCCTGGACGCCGGCGCGTTGGGCGCCTCGATCTCCGGGGCGGGACCCAGCGTGTTCGCCTGGTGCTGGGGCGAGAACGATGCCCGGCGCGCCGCCGATGCGATGCGCTCGGCGTTTGCCGGGGCCGGTCTCGAAAGCGACCTGCTGGTCGGTCCGGTCGACGCCCCCGGTGCCCGGGTAACCCATGTGGCGTAGCCCGGGTCCGTCCTGCACCGCTGCCCGTAGGAGCCAGCTTGCTGGCGATCGGCAGCTGGCAAACCCCTCATCGCCAGCAAGCTGGCTCCTACGGCGGGCGGACTCTGCTTGTTGCGACACTGGAACCCGTCCATGAAGTTCATCAGCACCCGCGGCGACGCACCCGCCGTTTCACTCTCCGAAGCGCTGACCCTGGGCCTCGCGCCGGACGGCGGGCTCTACCTGCCCGGGCACTGGCCGGCGCCGCAGGACTGGGACGAGCCGCTGCCGATTCCCGAAGCCGCGATCCGCCTGCTCGGTCCGTTTTTCGAGGGCGACGCCCTGCAGGACGCGCTGCCGGCGATCTGCCGCGAGGCACTCGACCTGCCGGCGCCGCTGGTCGCCTCGAAGGATCCGGGCCTGTACCTGCTGGAGCTGTTCCACGGCCCCACCGCCGCCTTCAAGGACTTCGCCGCGCGCTTCCTGGCCGCCTGCCTTGCCCGGCTGCGCGGGCCGTCCGACCCGGTGCTGACCATCCTGGTGGCCACCAGCGGCGACACCGGCGGCGCGGTCGCCGCCGCCTTTCACCGGCGCCCCGGCTTCCGCGTCGTCGTGCTCTATCCCGACGGCAAGGTCTCGGCGCGCCAGGCCCATCAGCTCGGCGCCTTCGGCGACAACGTGCACACCTTCCGCGTCGCCGGCAGCTTCGACGACTGCCAGGCCATGGTGAAGGCAGCCTTTGCCGATCAGGGCCTGCGCTCGCAGGTGCCGCTGTCCTCGGCCAACTCGATCAGCCTCGGCCGCCTGCTGCCGCAGATGAGCTACTACGCCGCGGCGTCGCTGCGCTGGCAGGTGCTGCATGCCGAGCCGGCCCACTTCGTCATCCCCACCGGCAACCTCGGTAATGCCCTGGCCTGCGTGCTGGCGCGGCGGCTGGGCCTGCCGATCGGCGAGATCGCGCTGGCGGCCAATGCCAACCGCGTACTGCCGGACCTGCTGCGGACCGGCGAGTATCGGCCGCAGCCATCGATCCCGACCCTCGCAAATGCGATGGACGTCGGCGCACCGAGCAACCTCGAGCGCCTGCGCGCCCTGCACCCGGAGCTGGCCGACCTGCGCGCCCAGGTCAGCGCCGACAGCGTCGACGACGACGCCCTGCGCGAGGTCATGGGCCACGCCGAGGAACGCTACGGCCACGTGGTCTGCCCGCACACTGCCGCCGCCCTGAAGCTGATCGAGCGGCGCCGGGACGCCGGTGATCGGCGACCCTATGTCGCCGTGGCCACCGCCCATCCGGCCAAGTTCGACAGCGTGGTCGAGCCCTGCGTCGGCCACGCCGTGGCGGCGCCCCCAGCGCTATCGTCCATCCTCGAGCGGCCGAGCCGGGCCGACCCATTGGCCGCCGACGCCGACGCACTGGCCGCGGTGCTGCGCCGGCTCTAGCCCTGGCCAACGGAACGCACCATGCCGGTGCGTTCGTACACGCTTGGTGCGTTTGTGCTGCAATAGCACTTGCACGGTGCGTTTCGGCTACCTTGAATCAATCACTTGCAGCCGATTGCACTTGGCACGCACTTTGCTGCAATGCGGCACCTGCAGTCTGTCTGCCCCATCCCTAGAAATATTGGAGAGTGCGATGTCGATTGATTCCGTCCTCAAACTGGCCCAGGACAACAACGTCGAGTTCGTTGACCTGCGCTTTGCCGACGTCCGTGGCCTGCAGCACCACGTGACCTATCCGGCGCGCATCCTCGAGCCCGGCCTGTTCGAGGAAGGCAAGATGTTCGACGGCTCGTCGATCTCCGGCTGGAAGGGCATCAACGAGTCCGACATGGTGCTGATGCCGGATGCGGCCACCGCCTTCATCGACCCGTTCACCGCCGACCCGACTCTGGTCATGGTCTGCGACATCCTCGACCCGAACACCATGCAGAGCTACGAGCGCGACCCGCGCGGCGTGGCCAAGCGCGCCGAGGCCTATCTGAAGTCGACCGGCCTTGCCGACACCGCCTTCTTCGGCCCGGAACCCGAGTTCTTCATCTTCGACTCGGTGCGCCACAAGAACGACATGTCCGGTGCCTCGTTCGAGATCGAGAGCGAAGAAGCCCCCTGGTCCTCGAACAAGAAGTTCGACGGCGTCAACTCGGGCCATCGCCCGACCGTCAAGGGCGGCTACTTCCCGGTCGCGCCGATCGATTCGCTGAACGACCTGCGCGCCGAGATGTGCAAGATCCTCGAGCAGGTCGGCATCGAGGTCGAGGTGCACCACCATGAGGTGGCCGGCCCCGGCCAGTGCGAGATCGGCGCCAAGTTCAACACCCTGGTGCGCAAGGCCGACGAGCTGATGATGCTCAAGTACATCGTCAAGAACGTCGCCCACCGCAACGGCAAGACCGCGACCTTCATGCCCAAGCCCGTCGTCGGCGACAACGGCTCCGGCATGCACGTCCACCAGTCGCTGGCCAAGGGCGGCACCAACCTGTTCACCGGCGACGGCTACGGCGGCCTGTCGCAGATGGCACTGTGGTACATCGGCGGCGTCTTCAAGCACGCCCGCGCGATCAATGCGTTCAGCAACTCGACGACCAACAGCTACAAGCGCCTGGTGCCTGGCTTCGAGGCGCCGGTGATGCTGGCCTACTCGGCGCGCAACCGCTCGGCTTCCTGCCGCATCCCGTTCGTGTCAAACCCGAAGGCACGCCGCATCGAGATGCGCTTCCCGGATCCGATGAATTCGGGCTACCTGACCTTCACTGCGCTGATGATGGCCGGTCTCGACGGCATCCTGAACAAGATCGACCCGGGTGCGCCGGCCGAGAAGGACCTGTACGACCTGCCGCCCGAGGAAGAGAAGAACATCCCGACCGTCTGCCACTCGCTGGACCAGGCGCTGGAAGCGCTGGACCAGGACCGCGACTTCCTCAAGGCCGGCGGCGTGATGAGCGACGACTTCATCGACGGCTACATCGCACTGAAGATGCAGGAGGTCACCCGCTTCCGCGCGGCGACCCACCCGCTCGAGTACCAGATGTACTACAGCCTGTAAGCGCCACGCCGACCGCGGTCGGCCGGAAGGCTTGAAACACCCCGGGGGGGCCGCTCTCCCCGGGGTGTTTCGTTTCAGGGCCCCAATCCTTCCCGGCGGCGTGCACCGACCCGACATGTGCAGAGTCGATGCGTGCTTGGGGCGCGAAGCAGACCCTCCGCAATATCCGACTGTAGGAGCCAGCTTGCTGGCGATCGTCGCTTCCGGGGCACCTATCGCCAGCAAGCTGGCTCCTACACGCAAGGGCGCTGCCAGGTCCGGTTTGCGCCGCAAAGCAGACCTTGCCGCAGTCAAATTGTGGGAGTGCCCTTGGGCGCGACCGCAGCGCTACGCATTCACCGCAGACCGCGGCCAGAGCGGATTTCTGCGGTCGCGCCCAGGGGCGCTCCCACAGTCGGGCTTCGTTGGGCGTCGGCGAAGCCCCATAGGGTGTGCCTTGGCGCACCGATACGGGCGTTCCGACGGTATGCCCGGTGCGGCCAGCCGCACCCTATGAATGTCTTCTTCGCGCCCGAACCGGGCCTCCGGACACCGCGCTCGGTGCGACCGGGTGCGGGGCACGCAAGGCTTCGCGACCGCCCACCTGCCTGCGCCTGGCGGGGGCTGTGCTAGCCTCGAATTCTCCAGCGTCGAGGCGGATTGGGGGGCGAGGCGAGGTGCTGTCGATGAGCGATCCTTCCGTCGGACTGCAGGCGCTCGCCGGTCTCGTTGTGAGCGTGCTGGCAGCGTTCTCTGGTCTTGCCCTGCTCGACCCGCCGCCACCACAGTCCGCGCCCCGGCTCTGGGTTCGACGGGCCGGCTGTGCGCTGGCGCTGGCGGCCGCTGCCTGGGCTCCCTTTGCGCCGCTGTCGGCGGGCGTTCCGGCGCTGGGCTGGACTGTACTGCTCGCCGGCTCCGCTCTGGCCGCGGTCATGATCGACCAACGACCGGGCAGCAACGTGCTGCACGCCGCGGCCGCCCTGCCCTTCGCCCTTGGTACCTTGGGTCTGGCCCTGTCCCTGCCCGCCGGCACGCACCCGGCAGAGTGGTGGCCGGCAGCCGCGGTGCTGTTGCTGACCTGCGGAACTGGCTTCATGGTGGCGGCGCACTTCCGCCGGCGGCGAAGTGGCAGCCCGCTGCAGCTCGGCACGGCGGCTGCCGTGCTGGTGGGAACCGGCCTGTTTTGCGCGCAGCTGCTAATGGCGCCGACTCAAGACCCCGGCGCCGCGTCCGGTCTGCTCAGGCTGGCAATCGGCGCGCTGGCATTGGCGGTGTCCGTGCCGCTGGCGGCCCCTCGCTGGCTGGCCGCCCGCGACCAGCGCGGCGGACTGCGCCGCAGCAGCCGGACGGATCCGGTCTCCGGGCTGCCGGTGCTCGAGGTGGCTGCGGACAGCTTCCTGCGCGTGCTGCGCTTTGCGGTGGCCACGCGCAGCGCCTGTGCGCTGGTCGTCCTGCATTTCGAAGCGCTCGAGCGCGTCCTGTCGACCCAGGGCAAGTCCGAGCGCGACCGCCTGTATGCGGCAGCCGCCTGGCGGCTGCGCAGCGTCCGCCGTGACGAGGAGCTGATCGCGGCGATCGGCGACCAGCGCTTCCTGCTGGTGCTGCGGGTCGGCGGCGCGACCGAGGCCAGCGCGCGGGTGCGTCAGCTGATCGGGATGTTCGAGCAGCCCCTGGGCGAGGGCGAGGGTCGCGTGCGCCTGCGGCCGTCTGCGGGGCTCAGCCTGTGGCCGGATCACGGCGATGACTTCCAGCGTCTGCTGGCCAATGCCCTGCTTGCGCTGGAACGTTGCCCCCCGGGCGGGCTGCAGGTATTCCACGCCACACAGCGCGAGGAAAACGAGCACCGCATGCAGGTCGAGAACCGCCTGAGCCGCGCCCTGGGCGAAGGCGAGATCGGTCTGGTCATGCAGCCGATCGTCGACAGCCTCAGCGGTGACGTGCGCATGGTCGAGCTGCTGGCGCGATGGAACCACCCCACCCTGGGCAGCGTCTCGCCACGCCAGTTCATCCTGGTGGCGGAAAGCAGCGGCGCGATCGCGGAGTTCGACCGCTGGCTCTTGCGCGAAGCCCTGTCGACGACCAAGTGGCTGGACGCCGCGGGCTTTCCGCAGATCCGTGTCGCCCTGAACTGCTCGCCGCTGAATCTGGTGGATCCGGGCTTCCTGGATGACTTCGAGTGCGCGGTACTGGACAGCGGCGTCGACCCGGCGCGCCTCGAGGTCGAGGTGACCGAGGCAGCGCTGGCCGAAAGCGAAGGCGCGGCGGTCGCCGGCCTGATCCGGCTGCGCTCCTTGGGTGTCGGCCTGACCATCGATGATTTCGGCATCGGCCATTCATCCCTGGCCCGCCTGCGCGACCTGCCGGTGGACACCCTCAAGATCGACCAGAGCTTCATCCGCGACATGGACCATCCGAAGGGCGAGTTCCTGGTCAGCGGCATCCTGGGCCTGGCCCATGGCCTCGGCAAGGCGGTGATCGCCGAGGGCGTGGAAACCGCCTCGCAGTCCCGGGCCCTGGTCGACCTGGGCTGTGAGTACCTGCAGGGTTTCCTGATCAGCCGCCCACTCAGCTGGCGCGCCCTGCTCGACTTTCTCGGCGCCGAGACCGGCATCGCGCCGGACGATCCGGCCCTGCTGCGGGCGCGCTCGGATAGCGCCGAGGACGGCACCGGCTGATCGAGCGGATCAGCCCGGCGGGGCCTCGTCCAGCTGGGCCAGCAGGACCGCGGCCAGCTCGGCTGCGGCTTCATCGCGGGCTTCGCGATCGAAGCGGACGCTCGACAGCGACGACCACTCTGGATGGGCACGCGCGCGGCGCAGCGGCGCCGGCAGCGGCCTGCCGCGCCAGGCATCGCGGGCGTCGGCGGGCAGGGGCAGCGGGTCCTGCGCGGCATGGCCACGACTCTCCAGCGCCTGCGCCAGCTCCAGCAGGCGCAGGCCAAGCAGGCGCAGGACGGCGTCTTCCACGCTCAGCTCGCGCGTGCCGCGAAGCCTGGCCGCCATCCGCCGACCGAACTGGCGTGCCGCCTGCACCCCGCCCCCGGCCGCGGCGCCGAGCAGGGCGGCCGCGCCCAGGCTGATCCCGCCGACCGCAAGGTCGATGCCAAGCCCGGCGGCGGCGCCGGCCGCCGCCCCGCCGCCGACCCGGGTGCCGGCGGCGCGCAGGGCTTCTGGCGAGAACAGGTCGTGCTCCAAGCGCCCGTTCTCGACAGGCAGATCCACCGCATCGAGCGCATCGGGGTCGAACTGGTACAGGCGCAGCAGGGCGTCGAGGGCGCCGCGCTCCAGCGCGCGCACGGCATCCCCGAGTTCGCGCACGGCGGCGTCAACCGGCTCGCCGAGCGGCACCTCGCGGCGCGCCGCGGCGACCTCCAGCAAGCAGTCGGCCAGAAGGGCGCAGGCGCCGCGGCGGCGGCCGAGTCGCTCGGCCTCGCGGGCAGCCAGCAGGGCCTGCAGCCCCGGCCGCGCGCGCTCGACCACGGTGCCCAGGGCGGTGTAGAGGCGCGGCTCCGCCTCGCGCTCGGGGGCGACACTGTCGAAGCGCACCGAAGCGTGCAGCCCGGCACGGGCCAGCACCTCGCGCCAGGCGGCTTCTTCGCTGGAGGGTGCCCGGACGAAGTTGAACACCGGCAGCAGCGGCACCGCGCAGGCGGCCAGCAGCTGCAGCTCGTCGCGGTGCTTGGCCAGCACCCGGTCGCGGACGTCGATCACCAGCAGGCCGGCATCGCACTGGCGCAGCTGGCGCAGCACCTTGGCCTCCTGCTCGAAGCGGGCCACCGCCGGCCCGTCGGCGAGGAAGCGCTCGACCCGCCCCGCGGCATCCAGCCGGCCTTCTCCGCGGTAACCCTCAAGGTGTTCGAGCAGGGCGATCGGCTCCTCGAGGCCCGGCGTGTCGAAAAGCTCCAGCACCGGCCGGCCCTCGACCTGCATCACTGCACCCTCGACGTGGCGCGTGGTGCTCGGCTGCCGCGAGACCGTGCCGAAGCCGGCGTCGCGCAGCAGGGTGCGCAGCAGGGAGGTCTTGCCGACATTGGTATGGCCGACCACGGCGACCCGGATCGCCTGGCTCATGACGCCCCTCCGGACAGCCAGCGCGCCGCCGGCTCGGCGTCGACGAACAGCACGGCGCCGTCCAGCCCGCGACGCCCGGCGGCGTCGCGCCAGAGATCGCGGCGGCGGTCGCGGTCGGGCCCGGCCAGCAGCAGGGCCAGGGCACGACAGTGGCCGGCCAGCTCGCCGATGAAGCGCAGCGTGCCGCGGTCCGGCGACTGCGCGGCCTCGACCACCACCAGCAGCCGCTCGGCAGGCTGGTCGGTCAGCGCCTGCAGGGCAGCGGCGCGCTGCTCGCGGCTCTCGCATCGGCCGTGGTCGCGGGATGTGCCGGGCACCGGCGGCCAGGGCCAGTCGGCCGGCACGTCGAGCCCGATCACCGCCGCGCCCGCGCCGACTCCGCCCATCACCCATTGCTCCACCGAATCCCCGACCGAGTCGGCATCGACGACGCCAAGCCGCGTGCTGCGCGGTGCCAGCCGGCGCTGCAGCACCGCGTAGTAGGGCTGCTGCCAGGGCAGCTGCAGCCGCTGCACCGCGCGCTGCAGGCGCCAGCGGCACACGATCAGGGCGACAAGGCGGGGCAGGATCCCGTAGACGACCAGTCCGCCGACCAGCCAGAACGACCAGCTCCGGCGGGCAAGATCGGAGGCCACCGGCCCCTCGCCGCTGGCCGCGACCAGGCCCGCATCGGGCTGCGGCAAGCCGACCAGCCCGGGCAGCCAGGCCAGGGTCATCACCAGGCTCTCGAACCAGGCCGCGGGCAGGATGGTGGTCTCCCAGGTGAAACCGTAGCGGCGCAGCGAAAGCGCCAGCAGCAGGCCGAGCAGGGCACCGGCCAGCGCCGACAGCCAGAGCAGATGACTGAGCACCGACAGCGCCCAGCGACCGGCACCGCTCTGGCGCAGCCCGTCCCAAAGCGCCTCGATGGCGGCGCGATCGGGAACGAGGCCGGGGATGCGCTGTCCGAGGGCTGCGAGGCTGCGGCCCGACCAGGGCGCGCCGCCGCCCATCGACAAGCCGGCCAGCCACAGAGCGAGCATCACCAGATGGGGCCCGAGCAGGGCCAGCCAAGTCCAGATCACGTTGACCGGGCGCTCACCCGGCCCGAGCAGGGTGAACACGCCGGCGCCGCCAGCCAGCGCGATCAGGGCGCAGACCGCCCCCAGCGCCCAGCGGGCGCGACGCAGGGCGGGCGCCAGCTGGCCGGCGCGCTCGCCGAGCCGCGCCTGCGCGCGAAGCAGCACCCGCTGCTCGGCGTCGGCCCCCTCCTTGCGCCAGTGGGCCAGCTGCTCCGGCGGATCAGGCTGGGGCTCCTCGCCCTCCCGGCGACGCTCCCAGCCGATCAGCCATAGCGCTTGCCAGCGCGGCAGCGCAGCGCTCATCGCAGCGCCCAGGTTTGCGGCCCGGAAAGGCTTTGCCGGCGGCAGCGGCACGGTAGATGCAGGTTGTCGGGGAGGAGGCCCATGCCGGGCACGATAGCAAGCCGCCGGCCGGGGCCCAATGACCTGCAAATGCCCTACCATGGTGCATCATGAACGCCGATACGCACCCCATTGATGCATTGTCGACACCCATCCTGTCCGTGGACGGGCAGGGACGGATCAAGTCTGTGAATCCCGCCGCGGCCAGCTGGCTGGGCCTCGGCCTGCGCCGCCTGCTGGGGCATCCGCTGTCCCGCATCGCCTCCTCCGAGCAGGACCTCGACGCCCTCTGCGAGCGCGCCCGCTCGACGCCGTCCGGCCTTCGCGTGCAGCGGTTGAGGCTGCAGCCGGGGGAGCTGGAACCGCGCTTTGCCCACGTGCTGGTCACCGCCCTGGAGCAGCCCGAGGGCGGGGTGCGCTTCGAATTCCATCCGGTCGACGAGTTCCCGGGCGACGACCCCGCGGTTCTGCTGCCGACCGCGCTGAACGTCGCGCTCAAGGGGCTGGCCCACGAGGTCAAGAACCCGCTGGCCGGGCTGAAGGGCGCGGCACAGCTGCTGCGCAGACGCCTGCAGGACACTGATTCCGAGCGCTATCTGGATGTGATCGTGGCCGAGACCGAGCGCCTGTCGGCACTTGTGCAGCGGCTTCTGGAGCCGGCGCCCCCGAGCCCGCTCGCGGCCACCAACGTGCACACGGTGCTCGAGCGCGTGCGCCTGCTGGCCGAAGCCGAGGCCGGCTGGGCGGTGCGCCTGGTCCGCGACTATGACCCCTCGCTTCCCGAGATTCCGGCCGACGCCGACCGCCTCACCCAGGCGGTCCTGAACCTGGTGCGCAATGCCCTGCAGGCCGATGCCGGCGAGGTCCGACTGCGCACGCGTGCCGACACCGGCGTGGTGATCGGCGACGTGGTGCACCGGCTCGCCCTGCGCATCGAGATCGTCGACGACGGCTGCGGCGTCCCCGAGGGCCTGGCCGAACAGATCTTCCTGCCCCTGGTCAGCGGCCGCGCCGAGGGCACTGGCCTCGGTCTTGCATTGGCTCAACAGGTGGCCCGTGAACACGGCGGCTCGCTGAGCTACCGCTCGCGGCGCGGGCATACGGTGTTCACCTTGCTGCTGCCGGCGACGATGCCGCCGGCAGCAGCGTGATTGGTGATTAGTGATTCGTCCAGAGCGGGGTAACTGCATGTCCACAGCGATCGGCCCTTTTTTTGCTTGCCAGCGGCGCCCGGTGCAGCTGCGACATACCGGCCGACCGGCTGTTGCGAATCACCCATCACGACCGAGCGTAGCGAAGGCGCAGCGGCCACAGGCCGCGTTGCCGCTCAGCGGCCGAATCACGAATCACGGCGCTGCGCGGAGCGCAGCGAATGGCTGACATCTGGGTCATCGACGACGACCGATCGGTGCGCTTCGTGCTGGCCGAAGGGCTGCGCGAGGCGGGGTACAGCGTGCGGGAGTTCGAGGGCGCGCGCAGCGCGCTGGCGGCGCTGGCCAGCGGTACGCCGTCGCTGGTCTTCACCGACGTTCGCATGCCCGAGATGGACGGCCTGCAGCTGCTCGACACGCTGAAGTCGCGGCGGGCCGACCTGCCGGTAGTCGTGATGAGCGCCTACACCGACATCGCCAGCACCGCCGGCGCATTCAAGGGAGGCGCCCACGACTTTCTGAGCAAGCCGTTCGATCTCGACAAGGCAGTCGAGCTGGCGACCCGGGCGCTGGAGCCGCGCCGGCGCGAGGCGCCACCGGCCGAAACCGCCACGGGAAGCGAACCCGAGCTGCTCGGTGAGGCTCCGGCCATGCGCGAGCTGTTCCGCGCCATCGGCCGGCTATCGCAGGCGCCGCTCGCGGTGCTGATCACCGGCGAGACCGGCACCGGCAAGGAGCTGGTCGCCCGTGCGCTGCACGCGCATTCTCCGCGCGCCTCACAACCCTTCGTTGCGCTGAACACCGCGGCCATCCCCTCCGAGCTGCTGGAATCGGAGCTGTTCGGCCACGAGGCCGGCGCCTTCACCGGGGCCCAGCGCCGCCACACCGGGCGCTTCGAGCAGGCCGACGGCGGCACCCTGTTCCTCGACGAGATCGGCGACATGCCGCTGCCGCTGCAGACGCGGCTGCTGCGCGTGCTGGCCGAGGGCGAGTTCTTCCGGGTCGGTGGCCGCGAGCTGATCCGGGTCGATGTAAGGGTGATCGCCGCCACCCACCAGGACCTCGAATCCCTGGTCGCCCAGGGCCGCTTTCGCGCCGACCTGCTGCACCGGCTCGACGTGGTACGCCTGCGCATGCCCCCGCTGCGCGAGCGCCGCGAGGATATCCCGGCCCTGGCGGTGCGCTTCCTCGGCCAGGCCACCGCCCAGCTCGCCAGCAGCGTCAAACGCTTCGAGAAATCGGCTATCGCCCGACTGCAGGCCCACGACTGGCCCGGCAACGTGCGCGAGCTGGAAAACCTGTGCTGGCGGCTGGCCGCGCTGGCCCCCGGCGAAACCATCCAGGCCGGCGACCTGCAGCAGGCGCTCGGCCAGACCAGCGCCAGCTACGCCGCCAGCAGCGCCCAGGGCGAGGTCGACGACTGGGAAAGCAGCCTGCGCCGCTGGGCCGCGCGCGAGCTGGCGAGCGGCGCCAACGGACTCTACGAGACGGCCCACCAGCGCTTCGAGCAGATCCTCATGCAGACCGCGCTTGACGCCACCGGCGGCCACCGCCAGCTGGCCGCCAAGCGCCTCGGCCTTGGCCGCAATACGCTGACCCGCAAGCTGGGCTCATCAAGGCAGCGGCGCGGCGGCTGAGCACCCGACCGCGCGATGGCGCGATGGCGCGATGGCGCGAGGTGCGATTCGGGCGCGAAGCGGACCTTCCGCAGAACCCGGATGTAGGAGCCAGCTTGCTGGCGATCGTCGCTTCCGGGGCACCTATCGCCAGCAAGCTGGCTCCTACACGCAAGGGCGCTGCCAGGTCCGGTCTGCGCCGCCAAGCAGACCTTGCCGCAGTCAAATTGTGGGAGCGCCCTTGGGCGCGACCGCAGCGCTACGGATTCACCACAGACCTCGGCCAGAGCGGATTTCCGCGGTCGCGCCCAAGGACGCTCCCACAGTCGGGCTTCGTTGGGCGTCAGCGAGCCCCATAGGGTGTGCCTTGGCGCACCGATACGGGCGTTCGGACGCTACGCCCGGTGCGGCCAGCCGCACCCTATGAATGTCTGCATCGCGCCCGACACGGGCGCCCACCGCCGATTGGCTCGCTCCCGGCTCGCAGACCGGTGGCGGGCGATACGCGCCTGGCGCGCCTCGAAACCGTCGCGCAGGATCACGACGGGCAGGCCCAAGCCCCGGCCCTCGCACTCGGCGGCCGCCGCATCGTGGTCGGCGAGGCGCACGGCGATGTTGGGCGCGGCGCGGTGTCCTCGGCGGAATGGGCATCGATCCGTGCGTGCTCCAGGCGCGGCGTGGCGCTGGCGTTGAGCGCCGCGTTGACGATCACGTGGTCGAGAATCTGCGCATCGCCGGAGAACACGAAGCTGTAGCGCTTGCCCGGCGGCTAGCAGACCTTTCCTGAAAGGCTCGCTAAAGCTGAACAGGAAGTCCGCCCGGAGGCGCCTTTCGAACGCAGGTCACTCTTTGGTCCAGGTTGAACGCGGCCGGTAAGGGCCGGCCGCGTTCCCTCCTGCTCAGCTCCGGCGTCGGATGTGGCGCAGGGCCAGCAGGCCGGTCAGCAGGACCAGCAGCCCCAGACCCCACGGGGAGCCCACGGGAATCTGTGTCGGCACACCGATCAGCACCAGCACCGGGACCTCGTCCTGGTCGTCCTCGCCCTCGTTGTCGTTGTCGGGCGTGGAGTCGATGTCGGTCGGCGTGCCACCCAGGTCGTCCTCGGCCCGGGTGATCTCGGCCCGGTTGAGGAAGCGACCCGCCGCGCCGCCGAGGACGCGCATCGAGATCGCCAGTTCTACCGACTGACCCGGCAGCAGCGGGCCGGGGATCACCCGCCGGGCAAGGCGATTCGTGGCATCCACCGTCCAGTCGCTGTCCAGGACCTGGAAGCCGGCCGGGTAGCGATCGGTCACCTCGATGTCGGTGGCCGGCACCGTACCCTGGTTGCTGATCCGGATCCGGTACTCGACGGTCGCGCCGGGCAGCACCTCGGCCCGCTGGCCGGGAGCCAGCTCCTTCACCAGATCCAGATCGAAGAAGTACAGCAGGCCGAAATCGACGGTCGGATTGGTGTCGCTGTTCGGCGGGCCCGGCTCGCTCTCGGCGATCAGGGTGACCGGCGGGGCGCGAGTGACCGCGCCGTCATCGAAGCCGTTGTCATCGTCATCGACGTCGTTGTCCGGGTCGACGCCCGTGGCACAGGCCCCGGTGTTGGAGAAGGGCAGGCCTGAGCCGGTCGAGCCGATGTAGCGCTCCGGGCGCTGCACGACCACCAGGTAGTCGTCCGGCAGCAGGTCGACGAACAGGTAGTTGCCGTTGAGGTCGGTGACCGTGCTGCCGACCGCGGGGCCGTCCGGCTGGCCGTTGCGGTCGCTGTCGAGGAACAGGTCGACCGGGATGCCGGACAGGCCCGGTTCGCCGATGTCGACGCGGCAGTTGTTGTTGCGGTCCTCCCAGACCAGGTTGCCGAGCTCCAGCGCGCCATTGCCGGTGGTGCCGATCAGGTAGTCCTCGACCTCGCCGTCGCTGGCCTCGCCATCCGGGCTGCAGGTCGGGTCCGTGCTGATCCGGAAGCGCGCGTAGGGCGTGAGGTCGGCCCCCACCGGCACCAGGCCGAAGTTCATGGTCAGCAGGGCGCCCACGCTGCCGTCCGGGACGCTGCTCTGTGCCGACTCGCTCTCGTCGAGGAAGTCGCCATCGGCGTTCCAGTCGATGAATCCGCACAGCTGGGCGGTGGAACCCGTGGTGTTGCTGGCGACCACGTCGACCCGGGCCGGGCTGCCCAGTTCGTAGGCGGCCATGAAGGTCACGCCATCCTCGTCGTCGTTGGCGACGTCGTCGCCGGTAGCGTTGACGTTGGGCTGGCCGTCGGGCTCCTCGTCGACCCGGGCGCCGAGGAACAGCTGGTCAACGATCACGTGGCGCGGCCCACCGTCGGCGCGGGTGGTGCGGTAGTTGTCAGGACCGATGCCGACCGAAGGATCCGGCAGGTCACCCAGGTCGAAGACCCGTACCCGGACCGGATAGTCCTCGACCTCGCCGTCCGGCTCGACGCCCCGCGCGGTGGCCGCGGTGCAGGTGCCGGCAAGCGTGCTCAGGCGGAAGCGGGCAAAGCTGTCGCGGCGCGCCGCGTCGGGCACGTTGAAGGGCAGGATGAACTCGACGTCGTTGCTGCCGTCCGGCACGGGCACCTGGCTGACCTCGCCGGTGTCGGCGAAGTCGCCGTCGGCATTGAAGTCGACATAGCCACACAGCCGCGCGGGCACACCGGTGCCATTGGTGACGCGCACCCGGATGTTGGCGGAGAGACCGGCGACCAGATTGCTGTCGCCCAGGTCGGCGATCAGCACCGCGTCCTCGTCGTCGCTGCTTGCGAGGTCATCGCCGTCGGCACCGCTGCCCGGCTGGCCGTCGGCCTCGTCGTCGATCAGCGTGCCCAGCCGCAGGTTGGGTCGCAGCGGGTGCCGTGCACCGTTGCTCGCACGCAGCGTGCCATAGCTGTCCGGCAGGTCGCCAAGGTCGCTGAGCTCGACGATCGACACCGCGTAGTCCTCGACCTCGCCGTTGGGCGCGTCGCCGGTCGGCACGCAGGTCCCGGCGGTGTCGGTGCTGATGCGGAAGCGGGCGTAGGTGCTGCTGGCGGCGCCGACCAGCGGCGGCGCGAAGGTGAGCTGCAGCGACTGGCTGCCGGCCACGGCCGGAACTGCGACCTCGGCACTCTCCCCGGCATCGTCGAAGTCGCCGTCGGCGTTGTAGTCGATGAAGCCGCAGATCCGCGCGGCAGTGCCGGTTTCATTTCTCGCGGTGACGTCGATCACCGGCGGCACGTTGACCTGCAGGCTGAGGTCGGCGACATCGATGCCGTCCTCGTCGTCACCCACGGCGGCGTCGTCTCCATCGGCCAGCACGCTCGGCGCGCCGTCGATCTCGTTGTCGACGCCGGCGCCGAGGAACAGATTCGGCGCCGCCGGGAAACCCGGCGCGATCAGGTGGCGCGCGCCGCCGCTGGCCACCAGGGTGCCGTAGACGTCGGGCAGGTCGCCAAGTTCATAGGCATTGATGGTGACCGCGTAGTCCTCGACCTCGCCGCTGAAGCGCACTCCGTTCGGCGAGCAGCTCGCCGCGCCCCCGCCATCCACATCGATGCGGAAGCGGGCATACGTATTGCGCGAGGCCAGCAGCGGCACGCTGAAGCTCAGCGTACGCTGGGCATTGTTGGTGCCCGTGTTGACCGACAAGGAGGCCGTCTCGCCGATGTCGTCCAGCACGCCGTTGCCGTTGAAGTCGATGAAGCCGCAGACAATGGCGGTGGATCCGCTGGTGTTGGTGACGTTGAAGCGCACATTGGCCACGCTGCCGGCGACCATGGTCAGGTCGGAGACGGTGAAGCCGTCCTCATCATCCGGCTGGCCGCCCGGCGCCGTGTCGTCACCATTGGCGGCGATGGACGGGCGACCATCCTGGTCGTGGTCGTTCTGAGATCCGAAGCGGACCGAACTGAGGATGACATGAGCCGGGCCGCCGTTTGCGGTGAGTGTCTCGTAGTCGCCCGTGGCAACGCCTGCCCCAGCGTCCGGCAGGTCGCCGCGGTCGATGGCGACGATCACCGCAGCATAGTCCTCGACCTCACCGCTGGCGCTCGGACCGTTGGCAAAGGCCGCACTGCAGGTGCCGCTATCGAGGCTGAGGCGGAAACGCACGTAGGTCGGCTCGATGAAGGGCCCCGGATACGGCACGCTCCCCCAGTCCACATTGACGAGACTGCCACCGGCACCGGTTCCACTGGGCACGATCACGGCCGGGGCGCGCTCCAGCACGCCACTGACCGTGTCATTGAAATCGCCGTCGGCATTCCAGTCGGCGTAGGCACACAAGCGCGCATCGCTGCCCGTGTCGTTCACCACGCGCAGCTCCACCACGGCCGGCTCGCCGCGGAAGAACTCCAGCTGGGATGGCGTGGTGACGCCGTCCTCATCGTCGGGCACGCCGCTGGTGTCGTCCCCGTTGGCGCTGGAATTGGGCTGCCCGTCGAGCTCGGCATCGACCGAGGCGCCGAGGTACAGGTTCGGGACGATGATGTGGCTCGGCCCGTTGTCCGACAGCAGGGTGCGGTAGTTTCCGGTGGTGTCGCCGTTGCCGGTATCCGGCAGGTCACCGAGGTCCTCGATGGCCGCGCCGCCGCCATTGGAGAAACCGAAATCGGCCGAGAAGTTCGACATGCGATCCGGCCAGGTATCGGTGCCGGCGCCGTTGTTCGGGTCGTCATCGGCATTGCCCGAGTTGCTGTGCGTGCGTTCGTTGGTCGGCTCGTTCGCGCTGGGATCACCCACCGCCCAGTTGGGTGCGGATACATAGCCCGTGCCGCCGCCGCACACCGTCACCGCCCCCGGGCTGGCATTGTTGTCGTTGTCGACGCGGTTGTTCGGATCGCGGGCGTTGTTGGTCGACACCTGTAGACCTGCCAGCGGCGCCTGCAGATCGGGGATCGCGATGTAGTAGCGGGTATCCCGGGCCAGCTCGTCGAATCGGTACTTGCCGGCACGGCCGCCGAGGGTGACCGTCCCCGTGGTATCGACCGTGGTGTCCCCGGCGCTCGGACCTGCCGTGCCGTCATCATCCAGGCACAGGCGCAGGGCCACGCCGTCGATGCCCGGCTCGCCCTGGTCATGGTCGCCATCGTTATTGATGTCGCGCCAGACCAGATTGCCGACGCGGTAGCGCTCGGGAAGGATCACACCGACCTTGACCGGCTCGGCGGTGGGCAGCAGGTTGATCGGGTCGAGCGCAGCGCCGGTCACCGCACGGTAGGCGCGGTGGGCGAAGGAGCCGTAGGCCGGGTTGAATACCGTGGTGCTGCCGACCACCGAAGGCAGAGCATCGCCGGATACCGGCTGCTGCTGGTAGGCCGGCGCCTGCATCGGGATCTCGAACACCGCGGTCTGCAGCACGCCCCAGTTGGTGGTGTCCGAGCCGTTCGGGTCGGTAAAGGCATAGATGCGGATCGCACGCACAGCGGGGAAGCCGCCCAGTGCCGTGGGATCGCTGTTCCAGTCGTTGGTGCAGCTGCCCTGCCAGCCGGTCTGGTCGTCATCATCGGAGACCTCGCGCCGGCAAGGGTTGGTGGACGCCGAGTATTCGACCACGAAGTTGCCGGCGATCGGCGCGGTGGTCTGGGCCCCGTTGAGCACCGGCGCGCCGGTCAGCACCGGGCGGAACCGCGTGTTGCGGGTGACCGTCGACTGCGGCTCACCAACGCCGGTGTCGCCAATGAACGGGAACACGTCGTAGATGACGTAGTTGTCGAAGGCCACGTTGCCGGCGTTCTGCACGCGGATGCGATAGGTGAAGGCGCCGCCGAAGTCGGTGCGGGCCACGCAGGGAAACCGGGTGTAGGGATTCGCATCGACCGCGGTACCGAACTCGGTCGAGTAAACCGGGCAGTCGGCGTTGGCGGTGACCGGCAGCTCGATCGGGTCATCGACGATCTCGTCCGCGGGGTTCTCGAAAGGGCCCGGCCCGCTGACCCATTTGGTGCCATCGAGCACGGCGGCCTGGACGATGTTGAAGCCGAGATCGCGCTGGCAGCGCAGCTCGGCGGTATCGGTGTCATTGTCGAGGTCGTCGGTGTCAGCGGCCTGGGTGCCGGCACAGGTGGCCGGCGCGGAGCCGTTCTCGAATACCGCTACCCGATTGCTGTAGCTGCCGTCGGCAGTGCCGGCGCGGATGCGCGTTCGCAGCTCGATCAGCGGCATCTGTGCCGCATTGCGGGGGAAACTGCCGGTGTAGCGGATCCGGACAAGGGTCTGGTCGGTGACGGCATTGAAGTCCTCGATCACCTCGATCACCGGAACCGGGCTACCGGGCTGGACAACGGTGGGCGTGCCGATCAGCTCCAGCTGCGGAGGCAGCAGGTCGGTGATCACCGGATCAACGATGGCGCCGGTCGAGTCACCGACCGCGTGGTTCACACCGATCCGATAGACGATCTCGTCCAGCGGACGCAGCGGCGAGGGCGCGCTGAACACGGTCTTCACCGGGTCGAGGCCAGGCCTGGGTTCTTCGATGCGCTGCGTGCGGCAGGTGTTCGAGGTCTGCGCGCCGCCGGCGTTCCAGTTGAACTGCAGGCAGTTTTCCACCGTGGTCGCGGCAGGCAGGGCCGGCGGGGTGATCGTGCTCGGCACCGGCTGGGTGATCGTCGGCGAGCTGGTGAAGGCAAAGTCGCGTGGCACTTCGTTTGCCGGCGTGCCGCCGGCCAGGTTCTCGAAGCGCCAGCAGATGCCGGTCGAATCGACGGGAATGCTGCCGCCGCTGATCGTGGTGCTGTTGTTGCCGGGCGCGTCAAAGGCCACCTGGACCCAGTCGGCGGGATTGCCACAGTCGCTGGTCGGCGCCGGCACGCTGTCGGTGACGAAGACGTCGGCCACCACGTCATACAGCGGGGCGCCGCCAACCCAGTTGCCGAGGGTGAAGCTGGCAACCTGCAGCCGGGTCGGCGAACCAGGCAGCACGTCGTCGGGCAGGATGTCGAAGACCTGCACGTCCTGCAGCCCGACGTTGGACTCGTAGCTGCCGCCAAGCCGCCAGTTGATCCGGCCGATGCCCTGATCGTCGGGGGTATCACTGGGCGTGGCGTCGTTGCCGGTCTTGCTCAGCGAAACAATCGACTGCGGACCGCCGCGGGTGCCGTTGGTTTCGCCGAAGCACTGCGGGTTATCGGTGTCGCCCGGCGGCGGTACCCCAAGGCCGGCCTCGGAGCAGTACTGGTCGTCGGGCGTGCGCACATGGGCGCGATCCTGGGCCGGGGCCACGCCGGCCGGCAGGTCGTAGGTGACGAAGAAGGTGAAGCAGGATGGCTGCGACAGCGAGCTGCCGGCCGGATACAAGCGGTCAATCTCCAGCCGCTCTTGTGGAATGGTCCACGTGATCCGGTTGCCGCTGATCGACTCGGTGATCGCGGGACTTCCGGCGGGAACGGTCGTGCGCGGGTTGCTGGCAATCGCCGGCAGGTCGTCGTACAGGGTCGCGCCCGGCAGCGCTACGAGGTCCACGCCGGACGTGGCGCAGAACTGCACGCGGTCGGTGACGAAGGTCGCCTGGTCGGAGATGAGCAGGGAGGCGATCGGATCAACGCGCACCTTGCTGATCGAATAGTTGCGCAGCGCGGCGGCGCGGATGTTGATGGGCGGGCTGCTGGCGGTGACCGGCAGCGGCTGGTTGCCGACGTTGTTGGTAAAGGTCGCAGTCACCGTATTGATCACGCCGTTGGTCGGCGGGGCACTGGGCCGGACCCGGGCATTGATGAAGCCCTCGCCGGTGACGCCCGAATTGATCAGGTTGCGTGTCGCGCTGAAGGCGTTGCCGCCCACCGGGCAGCTGACGGTGGAAAAGGCCGGGAAATCGCAGCTGACGATCTCCAGCTCCGCCGGCAGGCTGTCATTGAGAGTCAGGCTGCCGCAGTTCGGCTGCGATACGCCGTTGCAGGCATAGGTGATGCGGTAGCGCACGTCGGAACCGGGCGGCACCGTGGCGTTCGCCGCCGGGCTCACCAGCTGCTTGCCCAGGGTGACGTTGGGGTCCTGCGCCTGGGCAAGGCCCGTGGCGCACAGCGAAAGCAACAAAAGGGCGGCCCGGGCGAGCGCGCCCTTCGATTCGTAGGTCATGCGGAACTCCCCGGCGTAGAACGGACGCCGGGCGCGAACGCGCCCGGCGCCGGCCCGAGTGTAGCCGGCCGAGACGTCGGCCTCGTGTCATGAGGCCGACCGGCACGCCGCTGTCCTTAGGGATAAACCCTAGTCGGAATCGCCGCGGACCCGAGCCCGGCGGGCACGGCGCAGGCCCAGCATCATCAGCGACATGGCCATCAGAACCAGTGCCAGCCCGCCGGTCGAGGGAATCTCGCGCACGCCGGGCGGGGCAGCGCCGAAGCTGAGCGGGGTGGGCGAGATCTCGTCCGGCACTCCGTTGTTGTCAGGATCGGGCGAGGTGCCGTTCACCGAGTCATCCTCCAGCGTCGGACCGCCGCTGACCCGCTGGCCGGAGACCGTGGCCCGATTCAGGAAGGGGCCCGTGGCGGTGCCGGGACGCACCTCGAGCTCCAGCCTCAGCGCCAGCTCGGCACCGGGCGCCAGGACAGCGGCCGACTGCAGCAGGCTGGTCCGGGTGCGTCCGTCGTAGGTCGGATCCGGCTGGCCGCTGCCCGCGGTGACCTGCACGCCCAGCACGCTGAACTGCACCGGTGTAGGGAAAGTCGCGGCCAGATCGTCGCGAAGCTGCAGGGCATCCAGACTCACCTGGCCATAGTTGCGCGCCCTCAGCTCGTAGACGACGCGGTAGGCGCCGCTGCCCAGTTCGGCGACCGAGACCAACCCCTTGGCGACGCCAAGCCGCGCGACGTCCGAGACCGGAACCGAGGCATCATCGTTATCGATCAGCTCGGGCCCGGAAGGCGGCGTGCCGCGCGCAGTGGCGGTGTTGAGGATCGCCGCCCCGGCGTCGACCCGGGCCTGGTCGACCAGCAGGCTGCCGGTGCAGATCAGGCGCTCGCCCGGCGCCAGCGCCACCGGCTGCACGCAGCTGAGCGTGGGCAGCAGCGGATCATTGATGCTGACCCCGCTGAGCGGGGTGCCCCCGGTGTTGGTCGCGGTCAGGGTGTAGCTGATCCGCTCGCCGGCTTCGGCGAGGCCATTGGCGATCACCACGTCATCGAGCGCGGCCTGCTTCAGCAGGCTGAGCCCGGGCACCGGCGCCGCCGACACCGGATCGGTGTCGCTGCTGGTGTTGTTGTTCGAGTCCGGATCGGTCAGCCCGCTGGGGACGCTGACCTCGGCAATGTTGGTGACGGCGCTGTTGGCGGCCGCGGTGACCGCCGCATCCACGCGCAGGGTCAGCGTGCCGCCCACCGGGAAGGTCGGGATGGCAAGCGTGCCCGCCTCCAGCGAGGCAACGTCCGGCGAGGTCGGACACACCGCACCACCGGTGCTGCCGGTACAGAGAACCGCGGTCTTGGACAGGCCGCTCACCGCCGGATCCGACACGCTGGCCCCATCCGCCGCGTTCGGACCGGCGTTCGATACCAGCAGCGTGTAGCTCGTGCTGCCGCCCACGCTGAGGCTGCTCACCCCGTTGTCCTTGCTGATCGACAGATCCGCGCTGGGCTGGGACCCGGCGACCACGCTGTCGGTGTCATCGGCGCTGTTGTTGCCGGGCACCGGGTCGGTGATCCCCGACGGTGGGGAGACGCTGACCGAGTTGGTCACCGTGCTGCCCGCGGCGGCGCTCACCGTCGCGGTCACTTCGAGCGTCACGCTGCCGCCGATGGGCAGCACGGGAATGGCCAGGGTGCCGGCCTCGATGTCCGCCACCGAGGGCGCGCCCGGGCAGCTGGCGCCATTGCTGGCGCCGACGCAGGCCACCGCCGTCTTGCTCAGACCGGCCACGGCCGGGTCCGACACCGTTGCCCCATCCGCCGCGCTCGGACCGCCGTTGCTGATCACCACCACATAGGTCGTGCTGCTGCCCGAGGTCAGCGACGTGACCCCGTTGTTCTTGCTGATCGACAGGTCGGCATCCGTCGGTCCCAGCACCGGGTCGGTATCGCTGCTGGTGTTGTTGTTCGAGTCCGGATCGGTCAGCCCGCTGGGGACGCTGACCTCGGCGATGTTGGTGACCGCGCTGCCGCCCGCCGCGGTAACTGACGCATCCACGCGCAGGGTCAGCGTGCCGCCCACCGGGAAGGTCGGGATGGCCAGCGTGCCCGCCTCCAGCGAGGCAACGTCCGGCGAGGCCGGACACACCGCACCACCGGTGCTGCCGGTACAGAGAACCGCGGTCTTGGACAGGCCACTGACCGCCGGATCCGACACGCTGGCCCCATCCGCCGCGTTCGGACCGGCGTTCGATACCAGCAGCGTGTAGCTCGTGCTGCCGCCCACGCTGAGGCTGCTCACCCCGTTGTCCTTGCTGATCGACAGATCCGCGCTGGGCTGGGACCCGGCGACCACGCTGTCGGTGTCATCGGCGCTGTTGTTGCCGGGCACCGGGTCGGTGATCCCCGACGGCGGGGAGACGGTCACCGTGTTGGTCACCGTGCTGCCCGCCGCGGCGCTCACCGTCGCGGTCACTTCCAGCGTCACGCTGCCGCCCGTGGGCAATGCCGGGATGGCCAGGGTGCCGGCCTCGATGTCCGCCACCGAGGGCGCCACCGGGCAACTGGCCCCGTTGCTGGCGTCGACGCAGGCCACCGCTGTCTTGCTCAGACCGGCCACGGCCGGGTCCGACACCGTTGCCCCATCCGCCGAGCTCGGACCGCCGTTGCTGATCACCACCACATAGGTCGTGCTGCTGCCCGAGGTCAGCGACGTGACCCCGTTGTTCTTGCTGATCGACAGGTCGGCGTTCAACGGACCCGATACGGGATCGGTGTCGCTGTCGGTGTTGTTGTTCGGATTCGGATCGGTCACCCCACCGGGCACGCTGACCAGGGCGGTGTTGCTGACCGAACTGCCGCCGGCGGCGGTCACCGTGGCGTCGATGCGGAGGGTCACGCTGCCGCCGTTGGGCAGCGTCGGGATCACCAGGGTCCCGGCCTCCAGCGAGGCGACATCCGGCGAGGCAGGGCAGACCGCTCCGCCGCTGCTGCCGGTGCAGCTCACCGCGGTCTTGGACAGGCCGCTGACCGCCGGGTCGGAGACGCTGGCGCCGTCGGCCGCGTCCGGGCCAGCGTTCGACACCACCACGGTATAGCTCGTCGTGCCGCCGACGCTGAGTCCGCTGACCCCGTTGTCCTTGCTGATCGACAGGTCGGCGCTGGGCAGGGTGCCGGCGACCACGCTGTCGGTGTCGTCATCGCTGTTGTTGCCCGGCACCGGGTCGGTCACCCCGGCCGGCGGTGCGACGGACGCGGTGTTGGTCACCGAACTGCCCCCGGCTGCCGTCACCGTCGCGGTGACCTGCAGGGTGATGCTGCCGCCGGACGGCAGCGCCGGGATGGCCAGGGTGCCCGCCTCCAGCGCCGCCACCGACGGCGCGCCCGGACAGCTCGCGCCATTGCTGGCCGCCGAGCAGCTGACCGCGGTCTTGGCAAGGCCGGTGACCGCCGGGTCGGAGACCGTGGCCCCGTTCGCCGCGCTCGGCCCGTTGTTGCTGACCACCACCACATAGGTGGTGCTGCTGCCCGAGGTCAGGGTGCTGACGCCATTGCTCTTGCTGATCGCGAGATCGGCGTTTACCGAGCCGACCACCGGATCGGTGTCGCTGGAGGTGTTGTTCGACTGGTTGGGGTCGGAGATGCCCTGCGGTGCCGAGACCACGGCAAGGTTGCTGACGTTGCCGCTGCTGGCGAGGACATCGGCCGTGACCGAGAGCACCAGGCTGCTGCCCGGGGGCAGGCTCGGGATGGCGAGGATGCCGGCCTCGAGGTCGGCCACGCTGGGCGCCGACGGACAGACCGCACCGCCGCTGGGGCTGCCGCAGCTGACCGCAGTCTTGGCAAGGCCAGTCGCCTGCGGATCCCAGATCAGCGCGTTGCTGACAGTGGCCGGTCCGGCGTTTGCCACGGTCAGGCTGTAGACCGTCGGCACGCCGGTCGCCACCTGGCTGAGACCGTTGGTCTTCAGGATCGACAGATCGGCATTGCTGGTCGCACCGGCGATCAGCCCGAAGTCGGCGGTCGAATTGGTGTTGGCCACCACGCTCACCGGCGCCGGGTCGTTGCCGGTGGTCAGGGTGGTGCCGACCGGCGGCGAGATGTCGACGCGGTAGTCGCCGGGCGGCACGTTGGCAAAGAAGTAGTCGCCGAGCAGGTCGGTGAAGGTGCGCTGGATCAGCGCATTGGTCACCGCATCACGCAGTTCCACCAGCACACCGAGACGTCCCGTCTCGCTGCCGTTCTGCAGCTGGTTGCCGTCGCCGTCGTTCCAGACCCGACCGGAGACCGTACCGACCGCCGCAGCCGAGACCACGAAGCCGTTGTCGTCGCGCGCGCTGGCGCCCGCGGGCACCTCGACCGTGTTCGGGTCGAGTCCGTCGATGCCGACGGTTGGCGCCAGCCCGGCCGGCAGGCTGCCGTCGCTGACGTCAACCAGGGTGGTGCCCGCCGGCACCACCCGGCGGAAGGCGCCGGTGCTGTCGCTGGCCAGCTGGTAGACCACGTTGTTGCTGTCGGTGATCAGCAGCTGGGTGAACGGCAGCGGGGTGTCGATCAGGGGATCGAAGGCGCCGTTGCCGTCGTTGTCGCGGTAGATCACGCCCTCGACCAGGCCGGTGCCGGCCGCCAGCACGGTGACGTCATCGACGTCCGTTGCCAGATGATCGAACGGGGCCACGGCGATACCGCTGGTATTGGTGGCGCTGACCTCGTTGTCATAGGTCGCGGGGCCGACGTCGACGCCGATGGTCGAGGTGAAGGTGATTTCCAGCGTGCCATTGCCGGGCAGGGTGAAGCTGCCCCAGCTCGGGCTGGCCGAACCGGCGCCCGGAGGCGAGGTCACCGCCGTGGCCGAACCATTGACGGTGGCGCTCTCGGTCGCGAGATAGCTGAAGCCCGGCGGCAGCACATCGGTCACCACGATGCCCGAGACGCTGCTGGACAGCGTGTTGCGCACGCGCAGGACATAGGTCGCGATATCACCCGCCGCACGCAGCGGCGTCGTAGTGCGCTTGTCGACGATCAGACCGCCGACCTGGGTGGTGACGGTGTCGATCACGTTCGGTACGTCGGTAGCCGACAGCACCGCATTGTTGGTGTAGCTGCCCGCCTGCAGCGGCACCACGCGCACCTGGGCGACGCCCAGCGCGCCGGGGGCAAGACTGCCGATGCTGAAACTCAGGCTGCCATTGCTGCCCACCGCAGGCGCCGTGGCCGGCGTCGGCGAGGCGCCGGCATACACCAGATTGGCCGGCAGGGTGTCGCCCAGGGTGACGCCGGTGGCGGTCGCATTGCCGCGGTTGGCGTAGGTCAAAGTGTAGGTAAAGCCGAGCTGCACCGGATCGCCGGCGGCGGCGCTGACCGCGCCGTCGAGGGTGACGGTCTGTCCGGCGATCGCGGTGATCTGGCGGATGCTGCCGCCGATGCGCACGGTATCGCCGATCGCGAGGCGCGATGCGTCCAGCACACGCACCGTGCTGCTGGCGCTGGCCGTCGTGGCCAGCGTGGTCGCCGGGAAGGACACCGTCGCCGGGCCCTGCTTGTCGAGGGTCAGTCCGGGCGAGGCCAGCGCGCTGCTGCTGACGCTGTCGCTGACCGAGGGCGCATTGGCGGCGCTGGCGGTGGCGGTGTTCGGGATCGGCGTGCTGCCCTGCGGCAGGGTGCCCACCACCCGCACGCGGAAGGACAGCGTTTCGCTGTCGCCGGCATCCAGGCGATCGACGCCCGAGGCGGTGCGCGGGTTGAACAGCACCCGGTTGTTCACCGTATCGAAGCTTCCGCTGCCGTTGCCGCTCGACACGATGGCATCGAACACGGTGTTCGCCGGCACCGCATCGACCACCTGCACCGCGCTCGCGTTGCTGGAACCGACGTTGCCGACGGTCAGCGTATAGGTCAGCAGGTCGCCGGGCGCTACGGCGGTCAGCGGACTCACCTGCTTGCTGAGCGTCAGCACTGGCGCGCCGCTGACCGTGACCGGGACGATCTCGCTGGTGCAGCTGGCCGGCGGCGTGCCACCGGTGCAGAAGCTGGCATCGCTGGCGACGGCGGTGTTGTTGAGCGTGGTGACGCCGGCGGGGACGCCGGTCGCGTCGACCTGCATGCGGAAGCTCAGGGTGCGCGCCTGGCCAGCGCCGAGGGTGCCGATCGTCCAGCTGAGCGTGCCGGCAGGCGATTCGCTGCAGCTGGTGCCGGCCGGCGCCGTGCAGTCCAGATAGTCGAACCAGGCCTGGTCAGGGAAATCGTCGACCACGCTGACCCCGGTGGCTTCGCCGGTGCCGGTGTTGACCACGGTGAGGGTATAGGTCGCGATCTCTCCGGCGCGCAGCAGGGCGCGGTCGACCGACTTGGCCATGCTCAGCGAGGGTGCGCCGCCGGTAGGCCCGGGCGTGCCGACCAGGGTCGAGGCGGTATCGGTGACGCTGGCGACGCCGCTGGCGCTGGCGGTGGCCGAGTTGGTCAGCGTGCCGCTGGCGGCGGCGCCGGCCGTTGCATTGATCACTACGGTGGCAGTCCCGCCTGCGGCAAGCGTGCCCGGGGCCTGACCGGGGCTGTTCACCGGGAGACTGAAGTTCTGTGCGGTAACGGTCGGCGTCGGGCTGACGGTGACGCCGTTCAGGGTCACCGAGTTCAGGCTGACGTTGGCCGGCAGGGTGTCGCTGAGCGAGGCGCCGGTGGCCGCGGCGCCGCCGGTGTTGGAGACCCGCACGGTGTACTGCAGGGCGGCCGGCAGCGTGGTGACGTTCGGCTGGTCGACGGTCTTGTCGATGACCAGGTTGGCCGGGGCGCTGGCAAGGCAGAACGAGGAGCGCGAATTGCGCAGCTGGCTGCCGTAGAGGTAGTCCACGGGCTGTCCGCTCGAGGACAGCGACACCGTCCAGCGCAGCTGATCACCGGCGTTCACCGTCACCCCGGCCCCGACCGTGGTCTGGAAGGTCTGCAGCTGGGCGGCGCCACCGGAGTTGGACATGCCGACGGTGCCGGAATCGGCCAACGTCGTAGCCTGGGTCAGGTTCTGCAGCTGGATGCGGAAGTTGCCGTTGCCGTTGCGGGTGACGAACCAGGCGCTGATGGTCAGCTGCCGGCCGGCGACGTCGATGCCGCCCGCCGGCGCGGTGGCATTGAAGATGTAGCTGGTCAGGGCGGTGGTCGAGACCGTGCTGGTGGGGTCCGAGGCCGTCGGCGGCGTGGTGGTGGCGACCTGGGTGTCCCTGAAGTAGTACACCGCGCTGCACGACTGCCCGGACACGCCCAGCGGCGAGGTCGCGGTGACGCCGGTCGGCTCGCCGCTCCAGGTGATCCGCGCTCGGTTGATCGCCGGGTTGTCGAAGGTGAAGGGGCTGGCCGCTGCCGTGGCGGTCACCGTCACCGTGCCCTGGCCGCCCGCGGGCACGCTGGCGGCATTGAAGGTGACCACGCCGTTGCTGTGGCTGCAGCTGCTGAAGTGGGTGCTGCCGGCGAAAGCGCAGTTATTGAAGGTGAAGCCCTGCGGCAGGGTATCGGTGATCACCGCGGCGCTGGCCGCGCCGCTGCCGAAGTTGCGGTAACTGATGGTCCACGTCACGTCGCCCGACGGCGCGACCTGGGCCGCCGGCGAGGACTTCTCCAGGCTGAAGGCCGGGGTCGGGATGTTCACGGCGATGGTGGAGGTCGCGGTGCGGCTGACCGGCACGTTGCCGGGTGCGAGCACGTCGAGGGTTGCGGTGTTGGTCAGCGAAGAGGTCGGGTAGCCCGGGTTGACGGTCAGGGTCAAGGTCACGCTGCCCGAGGCGCCCCCGGCGAGCGTGCCGAGGTCCCAGATCACCGTGCCACCGCCGTTGGCGCAGCTGGTCCCGCCACTGCAGCCCACGTAGCTGGTGTTCGCCGGCAGCGGGTCGCTGATCTGCGCGCTGGTTACCGGCACCGAGGAGTCGTTGCTGTAGCGCAGGGTGTAGACCAGCTGGGTCCCGTCCGGGTTGATCGAATACAGGTTGGGCGTCTTCGACAGCGAGATCCGCGCCGCATCGACATTCACAGGCACCGGGTCGCTGCCCAGCACGCCGAAGCCGGTGTCGGCCGAGGCGGTGTTGTTGAAGGTGCCGGCCACCGTGCCGGCGCGGCCGACGAAGGTCAGCACCACCGAGCGGCCGGCAGCGATGCTGGCGCCGCTGAAACTCCAGGTGATGTTGCCCGTGGCCCCCAGGCTGGGCGAGGAAGCCGCGGCGAGCGGCGCGCCATCGTTGAGGATGCTGGTCGTGCTCTGGTAGGTGAAGCCATCCGGCAGGGCGTCGCTGATGCTGCCCAGCGACAGCGGCGTCGAGGTCAGGTTGTCGACGCTGAGGGTGAAGGTCACGTCCTCATTGGTCGCCACGCTGTCCGGGCTGGCAGTCTTGCTGATCTCCGGGGCCACGCCGCAGGCGTTGATCGCAAGACCCACCTGGGCGACCTGCGGACCGACTACGTCCGGGTTGCCGTACCAGTCCTCGCCGGCGTTCGGCAGCTGGGCCGGGCTGTGGACCGGGAAATTGCCCTCGACCGTGCCGCCCTGGTCAGGCGTGTAGGTCACCCAGGCGCCATTGATGTAGGCCTCGCCCTGCTCGTTGCCCTCGGCATAGCTGAAGGTGCGATGGTCGCGCGGGGCCGGCGGCATGTCGTCGTCGACGATATTGCGGTTGTCGACCGCCTGGGCACCGACCAGGTACTTGCCCTTGAGCAGGCTGGTCGTGTCCCAGTTTCCGATCCATGTGTTCAGTGTGCCGGACTTGAGCGTTGCGCTGGGCCCGGCCGCCGACCAGGCGCCGCCGTCGTTGACCACGCCATCGCCGTTGGCGTCGTAGTAGTAGTAGAAGCGGACGTCGGCGATCGAGGGCTGCACCACGCCGTTGTTCAGCGCCAGCGTGTCCTGCACCCGCGCCTCGAGCGCGTAGGTTCCGGCGCAGGTGCCGGGCGGTGTCGCGGTCACCCGCGAGATGATCGGCTGCGAGTACGGATCTTCCTTGTCGAACGACGTGTAGTCGCCGAACGGCCCGGGCTTGGTCGGATCGGCCTGCCACTGGCGGTTGATCGCGCAGTCCTTCTGGAACGGGTTGTTCAGGCTGTTGGCGGTACAGAACAGCATCGAGATCGGCGTCGAGCGGGTGATCCTTGGCCCGTTGAGCGTCGGATTCGGCCCGGTCGGCGAGGCATCGAGCATGCGCACCGGAATCTGGTAGTCGATGAAGTACTCGTTGCAGGCATTGGTCGAGACCAGGGTCGCCCGGGTGGTGCCGTAGTCCCAGCGGGTGCGCGGCGCGCTGCCCCAGTTGGTGGTGGGCGTGAGCGCACTCTGGAAGTTGAGAAGGGTGCTGCCCGAGGTGAAGCCCGTCGGGTTGTGCGCGATCAGCTTGATCGCCGGGTTGCTGGTGTAGTCGATCGACTGGGTCGGGATATCGCCCCAGATGCCGGCGATCATGTCGATCGGCGTGGCGGGCGAGCCCGATGAGCCGTTGAGATGCGCAGCCAGGTCACGGAAGCCGTCGCCGTCGAGATCGAAGAGCACCGTCCACAGCGCCGAGGACCAGGGGTCGGTGGCGCCGAAGTTTCCCGGGTTCGGCCCGGTCGCATAGTTGTTGGCGATCTGCTCGACGCGCCAGCGGAACATGATCACGTCCTGCGAGCCGTCCATCGCCGCGCCCTGGCGCAGGCTGTAGTAGATCGACGGGAAGTTCTTGTCGATGCAGGACGAGGCGACGTTGACGTAGTTCTGCGGCGACGTGCCGCCGTTCGACGGGTCCTGGATGCGCGGATCGTTGATCGAGTTCTGGAAGCGCCCGTAGGGCTTCCAGTCGCCGCAGTCGCCGCCGCACTGCGCCGGGTTCAGCGGCTCCGCCGGCCAGGGCGCAGGGGCAAAATGGATCGGCCCGTTGGCCTCGTCGACCGTGCCGCTGCCGTAGACCGGCGGGAAGGGATCCGCGGCGACCGGCGCCGACAGTGCGATGGCAATGGCCGCCCAGGCCAGCGATGCTTTCAAGACGTTCCCCTGCAGTGCAATGAGATCGCCGGTGGGGCGGCGCGATGCAGCTGGAAGGGCGCACCCGACTGGCAGATAGGCCCGAGTATGCCCCTGTTCACGTCAGCTCCACAGTGGAAAAAACCCCGCACCCCCGGAGCAACTACTCGACCTGTCGCCACTGGCCCGGCTGCAGCCCGCCCAGCGCATGGCTGCCGATGCTGACCCTGACCAGGCGCAACGTCGGCAGACCGACCGCCGCGGTCATCCGCCGCACCTGTCGATTGCGTCCCTCGGTCAGGCTGATGGCGAGCCACGCATCGGGCACGCTCTTGCGATACCTCACCGGTGGATCGCGCGGCCAGAGCGAGGGTGGATCGATGCGTTCGATGCTGGCCGGCCGGGTCGGGCCATCCTTGAGCTGGACGCCACGGCGCAGCGCCTCGAGCTGTGCATTGTCCGGCTCGCCCTCGACCTGGACCCAGTAGGTCTTCGGCTGCTTGTGCCGCGGGTCGGTCAGACGGTGCGCAAGCGCTCCATCGTCGGTGAGCAGCAGCAGGCCCTCCGAGTCGAAGTCGAGGCGCCCTGCCGGATAGACATCCGGGGGCAGGCCGAACTCCGCCAGCGTCCGCCGCGGCGGCTGGCTGCGGTCGGTGAACTGGCAGAGAACGTTGAAGGGCTTGTTGAAGGCGATCAGCATGGGGTTTGGACTCGGGTGTCGGCCGCTGCGCGGCAACCGTTGCTCCGCAACCTGCGCCTTCGCTGCGCTCGGTCGGGATTCACTTCGAGCTTGCACCAGCGCGGCCTGTAGGAGCCAGCTTGCTGGCGATGGAATAGCCCGGCAGAGCAGCCGCCCAGCGTGGACCGAAGGCGACGATCGCCAGCAAGCTGGCTCCTACAGGCGGGGCGCATCGGCTAGGCTGCGCGCTTTGTCACGGACCCACCGCCATGCATCCGCTGCGCCGCCTGTTCGACTACGCCCGCCCGTACCGCGCCCAGGCGCTGTCGGGCAGCGTGTATTCGGTGCTCAACAAGGTCTTCGACATCCTGCCGGAGATCCTGATCGGCGTGGCGGTGGACGTGGTGGTGAACCGCGAGGACAGCTTCCTCGCCGGCTTCGGCCTGCCCGACCCGATGCACCAGCTGCTGGCGCTGACCGGGCTGACCATCGCGGTCTGGGTGCTGGAAAGCCTGTTCGAGTACCTCTACGCCCTGCGCTGGCGCGGGCTGGCCCAGGACCTGCAGCACGAGCTGCGCCTGGCCGCCTATGCGCACATCCAGCAGCTGCCGCCGGACTTCGTGACCTCTGCGCGCAGCGGGCGGCTGATGGCGGTGCTCAACGAGGACGTCAACCAGATCGAGCGCTTCCTCAACACCGGCGCCAACGACCTGATCCAGGTGGTGGTGTCGTCACTGCTGGTCGGCGCGGTGTTCTTCGTGCTGACCGCCGACCTTGCCGCCCTCGCCTTCCTGCCGATTCCGCTGATCCTGGTCGGCGCGTTCTGGTTCCAGAAGCGCCTCGCCCCGCGCTACGGCGCCGCCCGCGAATCGGCGGCAGTGGTGTCCGACCGACTCTCCAACAACCTCGCCGGCATGGCGACCATCCAGGCCTACACGGCCGAGGAGTTCGAGACCGCCCACGTCCGCGCCGCCTCCGACGGCTTCCGCCAGCGCAACGCCGCGGCGATCCGCTTCTCGGCGGCGATCACCCCGGTCATCCGCATGGCCATCCTGGCCGGATTCGTCGCCACCCTGCTCTATGGCGGCTGGAAGACACTGTCGGGGGATCTCGGGGTCGGCAGCTACTCGGCCCTGGTCTATCTGACCCAGCGCCTGCTCTGGCCGCTGACCCGGCTGGCCGAGATGACCGACCTCTACCAGCGCTCGATGGCCTCGGTGAACCGGGTGATGGACCTGCTGGAGTCGCCGCTGCCGGCGCGCGGCAGGCAACCGCTGCCCGAGAAGGTCGCCGGCGAGGTCGGCTTCGACTCGGTCAGCCTGCGCTATGGCGATACCCGTGCGCTGGATGGCGTCAGCCTCAGTGTGCCGGCCGGCACCACCCACGCCCTGGTCGGCGCCACCGGCGGCGGCAAGTCCTCACTGCTCAAGCTGCTGCTCGCCTTTGCCCGTCCCAGCGAGGGCCGGGTGACACTGGACAGCGTCGACCTTGCGGGCATTGATCCTGTCGCCCTGCGTCGGGTCATCGGCTATGTCGCCCAGGATCCCTTCCTCACCGACGGCACGGTGGCCGAGAACATCGCCTACGGCGATAGCCAGCCGGATCTCGGCCGGGTCGAAGCCGCGGCGCGCGCGGCCGCCGCCGATGGCTTCATCCGCGCCCTGCCGCGCGGCTACGACAGCGAGGTCGGCGAGCGCGGCACCCAGCTCTCCGGAGGCCAGCGCCAGCGCATTGCCTTGGCCCGCGCGCTGTATCGCGACCCGCGCATCCTGGTCCTCGACGAGGCCACCTCGGCGGTCGACAACGAGACCGAGGCGGCCATCCAGCGCTCGCTGCGCGAGGCCGCCCGCGGCCGCACCTGCCTTGTGGTCGCCCATCGCCTGTCCACCGTCAGGCAGGCCGACTGCATCCACGTGATGGAGGCCGGCCGGGTGGTCGAGTCCGGCGACCACGACAGCCTGCTGGCGCGCAACGGCGCCTATGCCGCGCTGTGGCGGCTGCAGACCGGTGAAACGGTTGGCTAGGATCGAAGATCTTCAGGCTCGCCTGTAGGAGCCAGCTTGCTGGCGATTCGCCCGGCACACCGCCGTTCGCCAGCAAGCTGGCTCCTACCGTGGAAGGGCCTGCCTTTCCCAGAAATGGTCGAGCACGGCGACGCTGCCCTTGCCTGGGCGGTACGCGCTGACCAGGGCGCCGTGGACGTAGTCCGCGGCGGCGCGGCAGGCGTCGGGCAAGGGATCGCCCAGTGCCAGGCGCGAGGCGATGGCCGAGGCCAGCGTGCAGCCGGTGCCGTGGCCTTCCACTTCGAGACGCGGATGCTCGAAGCGATGCACGATCTCGCCATCGTGCAGGCGGTCGATCATCTGCGGCGTACCATCGAGGTGGCCGCCTTTAAGCAGCACCCCGGCCACACCGAGATCACGCAGCGCCTGCAGGGCGGCGTCGGCGGATGCGTCATCGATCACCCGGCCGAGCAGCAGCTCGGCTTCCGGAATATTGGGCGTGATCAGCGTGGCCCGCGGCAGCAGGCGCTGGCGCAGGGCGTCCAGGGCCTCGGGCTCGAGCAGCCGCGCGCCGCTGCTGGCCACCATCACCGGGTCCAGCACCACCTGCTTCGGCGCATGGCGCTCCAGCGCATCAGCCACGGCGTGGATGACCGTAGCGTTGGCCAACATGCCGAGCTTGACCGCGGCGACGGCGAAATCCTCGAAACAGGCATCGATCTGCGCGCGCAGGAAGCCGACATCCGGCACCTGCACCGCGGTCACCCCGCGCGTGTGCTGCGCAGTCAGCGCGGCGATGGCGGACAGCCCGTGCAAGCCGTGCGCGGCAATCGTCTTGAGATCGGCCTGGATCCCGGCGCCGCCGCCGGAGTCCGAGCCGGCGATGGTCAGGACCGAAGTTCGACAGGGATGCATGCGTGGATGATGCCAGAAGCGCGCGACGGGGCCGGTGGACTGTCGTCACCCGCGTGGGATGGGGTATTGAAGTCCGAACGCGACCGCCCTGCCCGCCGCCCGCGGTTCGATACCTCACCGCGAACGGTCTCGAGGAAGGTGCAACGCGCATTGGTCGGACCCAACCTCCCGCGAGGCCCCGACCGTTCGGGCTGAGGTATCGAAGCCCGAACGGGATCGCCCCGCCCACCCGTGCTAGCCTGCGCCGCCCCAGCGCTGTGGAGGTCGCCCGTGCAGGCGAGCCGTGTCGATCAGCCCGACGCATCCCCGCGGGAGAAGACCGTGCACTGCCCCCTTTGCGCCTCGACCGCGATCGACGCCCACGCCGAGGCAGCGGCTCGGCGCTTCTATCGCTGCCGGGACTGCACCCTGGTCTTCGTCGACCCGGCCCAGCGCCTGGATCCGCAGGCCGAGGCCGACTACTACCGGCTGCACCGCAATGACCCGGACGACCCCGGCTACCGGCGCTTCGTCGCGCCGCTGGTCGAGGCGCTCCGGACACGCCTGGCTCCCGCGTCGGAGGGCCTCGACTTCGGCTGCGGCCCGGGCTCGGCGCCGGCGGCGATGCTGCGCGAGGCCGGGCACCGGGTAACCGGCTACGATCCGCAGTTCGCGCCCGGCGCCGACGCGCTGCGGCGGCAGTACGACTTCGTGGTGGTCTGCGAGGTCGCCGAGCACCTGCAGGCCCCGGCCGCGGTGTTCGCGATGCTGCGCGGGCGGCTGCGCCGCGGAGGCGTGATCGGGGTCAAGACCGGATTCGTCCCCGAGCCTGAGCGCTTCGTCCGCTGGCACTACCTGCGCGATCCGACCCACGTGGTGCTGTTCTCCCCGACCAGCATCGAGTGGCTGGCCGCCCAACTGGAGCTGGAATGCATGCTGTACCCCGAACACGGCGTTGCGCTGCTGGCCGCCCCCGCCTGAACGGCAGCGGGCCGGGCCGAGTACTTGCTCGGTGCGTCTCGGGTAGACTCCGCCGCCCTTCCCTCGCGCGCACGCCCTCAGTCGCGCGCCATCGAAAGGACTTTCCGTGATTCGAATGATGCCGCTGCGCCAGCAATGGTTCGGCAACGTCCGCGGCGACGTGCTCTCCGGGCTGGTGGTCGCGCTTGCCCTGATTCCCGAGGCGATCGCCTTCTCGATCATCGCCGGCGTCGATCCCAAGGTCGGCCTCTACGCCTCCTTCTGCATCGCCGTGGTGATCGCCTTCACCGGCGGCAGGCCCGGAATGATCTCCGCCGCCACCGGCGCGATGGCCCTGCTGATGGTCGGCCTGGTCAAGGAGCACGGCCTGCAGTACCTGCTCGCCGCCACCCTGCTGACCGGCCTGCTGCAGATCGGCGCCGGGCTGCTGAAACTCGGCGACCTGATGCGCTTCGTATCGCGCTCGGTGATCACCGGCTTCGTCAATGCGCTGGCGATCCTGATCTTCCTCGCCCAGCTGCCCGAGCTGATCGGCGTGCCGTGGACGGTCTATGTGGTCACCGCGGCCGGGCTGGGCATCATCTACGGCTTTCCGTATCTCACCCGCGCCATTCCCTCGCCGCTGGTCGCGATCGTGGTGCTGACCATTGTCTCGATCCTGCTCGGCCTCGACATCCGCACCGTCGGCGACATGGGCGAGCTGCCGGACAGCCTGCCGGTCTTCCTCTGGCCGGACGTGCCCCTGAACCTCGAGACCCTGGCCATCATCTTCCCGGTGTCGGCAACCATGGCCGTGGTCGGCCTGCTCGAGTCCCTGCTGACCGCGCAGATCGTCGACGACCTCACCGACACGCCCAGCGACAAGAACCGCGAGGCCTCGGGACAGGGCGTGGCCAACATCGCCGCCGGGCTGATGGGCGGCATGGCCGGCTGCGCGATGATCGGCCAGTCGGTGATCAACGTGAAGTCCGGCGGCCGCGGCCGGCTCTCGACCCTGACCGCGGGCGTGGTCCTGCTGCTGATGGTGGTCTTCGCCAGCGACTGGGTGCGGCAGATCCCGATGGGCGCCCTGGTCGCGGTGATGATCATGGTCTCGATCGGCACCTTCAGCTGGGCCTCCATCCGCGACCTGCGCACCCATCCGCGCAGTTCGAGCATCGTCATGCTGGCCACGGTGGTGGTCACCGTGGCCACCCACGACCTCGCCAAGGGCGTGTTCACCGGCGTGCTGCTCTCGGCCCTGTTCTTTGCCCGCAAGGTCGGTCAGGTGCTGCACGTGGCCTCGGCGTCCACAGACGGCGGCCGCGCCCGCCACTACGTGGTCACCGGCCAGGTGTTCTTCGCCTCGGCCAACGCCTTCGTCGCCGGCTTCGACTTCCGTGAGGCGGTGGAGCGGGTGCGCATCGACGTCAGCCGCGCCCACTTCTGGGACCTGTCGGCGGTCGGCGCGCTGGATCGGGTAGTGTTGAAGTTCCGCCGCGAAGGCACCGATGTCGAGCTGGTCGGCATGAACGAGGCCAGCGCGACCCTGGTCGAGCGGCTCGGCGTGCATGACAAGCCGGACGCCGTCGCCCGACTCTCCGAGCACTGAGGAGGCCGTCATGAGCCACCCGCTGATCCACGCCGCCGGCCATGTCTGCGCCGCCATCGACGCCTCGGTCTATGCCGACAGCGTCACCCGCCTCGCCGCCTGGGCGGCGCAGCGCACCGGTGCCCCGCTCGACCTGCTGCACGTGATCGACCGCAATCCCGAAGCGGCCACCGCCGCGGCGGTCGACTTCAGCGGCAACCTTGCGCTCGGCGCCCGTGAGCTCTTGCTGGAGGAGCTGACCCGGCTCGACGAGCAGCGCGGCAAGCTTGCCCAGAAGCAGGGCCGCGCCCTGCTCGAGCGCGCCGCTGCCTGTGCCCGCGAGGCCGGCAGCGAGCCGCGCGAGCAGCGCCTGCTGCATGGCTCGCTGGTCGAGACACTTACCGGCATCGAACCGGAAGTGCGTCTGTTCGTGATCGGCAAGCGCGGCGAGCACGCCGACTTCGCCAAGGGCCATCTTGGCGGCAACCTCGAGCGCGTGGTCCGGGCCGTGCACCGCCCGGTGCTGGTCGCCGCCCGCGAGTTCCGCCCGATCCGCCACGTCATGATCGCCTTTGACGGCAGCCCGACCACCCGTCGCTGCGTCGAGATGGTCGCCGCCAGCCCGCTGTTCGAATCCCTGCAGCTGAGCCTGCTGCTGGTCGGCGCGGCAAGCAGCGAGAACAGCGCCCACCTCGACTGGGCCGAGCGGACCCTGCAGCAAGCCGGCCTCGCCCCGCGCTGCCTGCGCCTGGAAGGCAATGTCGAAGAGGTCATCGCCCGCCGCGTGCGCGAGGACTCGGTGGACCTGCTGGTGATGGGCGCCTATGGCCACTCGCGCATCCGCCAGCTGATCATCGGCAGCGCCACCACCACCATGTTGCGCACCTGCCTGGTGCCGGTCCTGCTGCTGCGCTGAGCGTTCGCGCACTGCCGAGCGGCAACCAAGGGCGCGAAGCAGACGTACCGCAGAACCCGAATGTATGAGCCAGCTTGCTGGCGAACGTCCCATCCGGGGCGCCTATCGTCAGCAAGCTGGCTCCTACGTGCGACGGTGCTGCCAGGTCCGGTTTGTGCCGCGAGGCAGGCCTTGCCGCAGTCAAATTGTGGGAGTGCCCTTGGGCGCGACCGCGGAGATCCGCTCTGGCCGCGGTGTGTGGTGAATCCGATACGCCGCGGTCGCGCCCAAGGACGCTCCCACAGTCGTGCTTCGTTGCGCGTCGGCGAAGCCCCATAGGGTGTGCCTTGGCGCACCGATACGGGCGTTCGGGCGGTATGCCCGGTGCGGCAAGCCGCACCCTATGAATGTCTGCTTCGCGCCCTCACCTGCCCCAGACAATCACCTCGGCAGGTAGGCCCTCAGGAAGAAATCCACCACGCTGTCGATGTGGGCGCGGCATTCGCGCGCGGCGAGGCGTTCGCAGCAGCCGACGATCAGCTGGGTGTGATGCTCGCCCTTGAGCAGGCAGAAGAAGTGGATCGCGGCGCGGTGGGTGTCCGGCACGTCGAGCACGCCGGCGGCGTGGGCGCGTTTAAGGAATCCTTCCAGCGCATCGATGGTGCGCTTGGGCCCGGCTTCGTAGAAGCGCTTGGCAAGGCCGGTGTCGGTCATCGCCCTGGCGGCGAGGGTGCGGTGCAGCTGGACGGCCTCGTCGCTGCTGATCAGGGCGTGGAAGGCGTGGCCGATCCCGCGCAGCTGTTCGCCGATCGGCTGCTCGCCGGGGCGCACCTCGAACACGGAGGGTGGCAGCAGCTCCTCGCAGCGGCACTTCACCGCTTCGGCGAAGAGGTTTTCCTTGTCACTGAAGTGGTTGTAGACGGTGAGCTTGGACACCCCGGCCTCGGCCGCGATGGCTTCCATGCTGACCCCGTCGTAGCCGCGCTGCGGAAACAGCTGCTTGGCGGCCTCCAGGATGGCGGCCTTCTTCTCCAGATCCTTGGGTCGGCCGGGCCCCGGCTGGGGGCGGCGGACGGTGCGGCGGACGGGGGTGACTTCTGGCATCTGGAATACTGGACTGATGGGTTCTTTAATTTTAGTATACCGGACAGTTCAATTTCCACCCACGTCCCCCACGCCGGGCGCCGGCGTCAAGGATCCTCGCATGAATCTCCCGCTCCGTCCCCGACTGCCGTTCCACTCCGTTGCCTGGCTGGTGCTCGCCATGGCGCTGGCTGGATGCGCCGGCGACCAGGGCGGCGAGCCCGAGGCGCGGCCGGCGATGGTGGTCCGGCCCGAGCCGGCCAGCAGCACCTTCAGCGTGTTTCCCGGCGAGGTACGCGCCCGGGAGGAAACCGCGCTCGGTTTCCGGGTCGGCGGCAAGATCGCCCGCCGCCTGGTCGATGTCGGAGATCGGGTCAAGGCCGGGCAGCTGCTGGCCGAGCTGGACCCGGATGACCTGTCCCTGCAGGCCGAGGCCGCCCGCGCCCAGCTGCGCGCCGCCCAGGCCGATCTCGAACAGGCCCGCAACGAACTTGAGCGGCACCGGACCCTGCTTGATCGGAAGCTGATCTCGGCCTCGCTGTTCGAGGCCCGCGAGACGGCCTTCAAGGCCGCCGAGGCCCGCGTCGGCCAGGCCCGGGCGCAGATGGACGTGGCCCGGAACCAGGCCACCTACACCCGGCTGCAGGCCAATGCCGACGGCGTGATCGCCCAGCGCCTCGCCGAGGCCGGCCAGGTGGTGGCCGCCGGACAGACGGTTTTCGTGCTGGCCGCGGACGGCGAGCGCGAAATCGCCATCAGCCTGCCGGAGTCGGCAATCGACCGGTACCGCGTCGGCATGCCGGTGCTGGTCAGCCTGTGGTCGGACCCCGACATGCGCCTGGCGGGTACCCTGCGCGAGCTGTCGCCCGCCGCCGATGCGAATGCCCGCACCTACGCCGCACGCATCCAGCTGGAGGGCGCCGCAGCCGGCATCGAACTGGGCCAGAGCGCGCGGGCGATCTTCGCCCAGGCCGGCGCCCAGGCCCTGGCCGTGCCGCTGCCGGCGGTGACCGCGGATGCCGGCCGCCACTATGTCTGGGTGGTCGACCCGCAGACCCTCGCCGTGCAGCGGCGCGAGGTCAGCATCGGGCCCTTCCTCGACCAGGCCGTGCCGGTCACCTCGGGTCTTGAGGCCGGCGAATGGGTGGTCGCCGCCGGCGTGCACCTGCTGCGAGAAGGCCAGAAGGTCC
The DNA here is from genome assembly GCF_023156535.1 of Pseudomarimonas salicorniae. Taxonomy (GTDB): domain Bacteria; phylum Pseudomonadota; class Gammaproteobacteria; order Xanthomonadales; family Xanthomonadaceae; genus Pseudomarimonas; species Pseudomarimonas salicorniae. The sequence continues at coordinate 67,584 of NZ_JALNMH010000005.1, forward strand.
GCCCGGTAGACCGCGACAACCGCCCCGTCGCGCCGGCCGCCGGCGCCTGAGGTCCACCCATGTCCTCTTCCTTCAACCTTTCCGAGTGGGCGCTGCGCAACCGCTCGCTGGTGCTCTACGCGATGCTCCTGCTCGGCGTCGTCGGGATCCTCTCCTACACCAAGCTTGGCCAGAGCGAGGATCCACCGTTCACCTTCAAGGTCATGGTGGTCAGGACCCTGTGGCCCGGAGCCACCGCCGAGGAGGTCTCGCGCCAGGTCACCGAACGCATCGAGAAGAAGCTGATGCAGACCGGGCAGTACCAGTTCATCCGCGCCTACTCGCGGCCCGGTGAGTCGCAGATCCTCTACGTCGCCCCGGACGACATGGTCTCCGAGGACATCCCCGACCTCTGGTACCAGGTCCGCAAGAAGGTCACCGATATCCGCCACGAGCTGCCCGAGGGCACGATCGGTCCGTTCTTCAATGACGAGTTCGGCGACACCTACGGCAACATCTACGCGCTGACCGGCGAAGGCTTCGACTACGCCACGCTCCGCGACTACGCCGAGCGACTGCAGCTCGAACTGCAGCGGGTGAAGGACGTCGCCAAGGTCGAGCTGATCGGCCTGCAGGAAGAAAAGATCTACATCGAGATCAGCAACACCAAGCTGGCCACGCTGGGCGTGCCGCTGCCCGCCGTGCAGCAGGCCCTCGACGAGCAGAATGCCATCGTCCCCGCCGGCTTTTTCGAGACCGTCAGCGAGCGCGTGCAGATGCGCGTATCGGGCCGCTTCGACGATGTCGAGGCGATCCGCCAGTTTCCCATCCGGGTCGGCGACCGCACCTTCACCATAGGCGACGTCGGCGAGGTGCGCCGTGGCTTCTCCGATCCGCCCGCGCCACGCATGCGCTTCATGGGCGAGGATGCCATCGGCATCGCGGTGTCGATGCGCAAGGGCGGCGACATCATCCAGCTCGGCGATCGACTGGAAACCGAGTTCGCCCGCCTGCAGGGCACGCTGCCGATCGGCATGGCGCTGGACAAGGTCAGCGACCAGCCCGCCGCGGTGCGCGCCTCGGTCGGCGAGTTCGTCCAGGTGCTGTTCGAGGCGGTCGCCATCGTCCTCGTGGTGAGCTTTTTCTCCCTCGGCTTCCGCACCGGCCTGGTGGTCGCGCTGTCGATCCCGCTGGTGCTGGCGATGACCTTCGCCGCCATGCACTACTTCGGCATCGGCCTGCACAAGATCTCGCTCGGCGCCCTGGTGCTGGCCCTGGGCCTGCTGGTCGACGACGCCATCATCGCCGTGGAGATGATGGCGGTGAAGATGGAGCAGGGCTTCGATCGCCTGCGCGCAGCCGGCTTTGCCTGGCAGACCACGGCCTTTCCGATGCTCACCGGCACCCTGGTGACCGCGGCCGGCTTCCTGCCGATCGCCACCGCCAACAGCAGCACCGGCGAGTACACCCGTTCGATCTTCCAGGTGGTGACCCTGGCCCTGCTGGTCAGCTGGATCGCCGCCGTGGTCTTCGTCCCCTACCTGGGTGACAAGCTGCTGCCGGATCTCGCCGGCAAGCATGACGGCGGCCGCGACCCCTACCAGACCCGCTTCTACCAGCGCTTCCGCGGCTGGGTGGAATGGTGTGTGGAGCACCGCAAGACGGTGATCCTGGCCACCGTGCTGCTGTTCATCGCCTCCGTCGCGGCCTTCCGCTTCGTGCCGCAGCAGTTCTTTCCGGCCTCGACGCGGCTTGAGCTGATGGTCGACTTCCGGCTGGCCGAGGGCTCCTCGTTGCGCGCCACCGAGGGCCAGGCGGCGAAGTTCGAGGCCATGCTCGAAGGCCGCGAGGGCATCGTCAACCACGTCGCCTACATCGGCACCGGCTCGCCACGCTTCTACCTGCCGCTGGACCAGCAGCTGCCGGCGGCCAACTTTGCCCAGTTCGTCATCCTCACCGAGGACATCGAGGCCCGCGAGGCGACCCGACGCTGGCTGATCGACCTGTTCGCCCGCGACTTCCCGACCCTGCAGGCCCGGGTGACCCGGCTGGAAAACGGCCCGCCGGTCGGCTTCCCGATCCAGCTGCGCGTGTCGGGCGAGCACACCGACCGCGTCCGGCAGATCGCCCGCGCCCTGTCCGACGAGGTCCGCAAGCATCCGGCGGTCACCAACGTCTCGCTTGACTGGGACGAACCGAGCAAGGTGATCCGGGTCGAGATCGACCAGGAGCGCGCCCGCGTGCTCGGCGTCAGCTCGGCCCAGGTGGCGACCTTCATCCGCGGATCGCTGTCCGGGAACTCGGTCAGCCAGTACCGCGAGGACAACCAGCTGATCGAGATCCTGCTCCGTGGCCCCGCCGAGGAGCGCGAGAAGATGAGCCTGATCGGCAGCCTGTCGGTGCCGACCGCCAATGGCCAGAGCATCCCGCTGAGCCAGATTGCCACGCTTGAGTACGGCTTCGAGGACGGCGTGATCTGGCACCGCAACCAGCTGCCGACGATCACCGTGCGCGGCGACATCTACGGCAACGAGCAGCCGGCCAGCGTCGTGGCCGACCTGAAGCCGGTGCTCGACCGTTTCCGCGACGCGCTGCCGGAAGGTTTCCTGCTCGAGGTCGGCGGCACCATCGAGGACTCGGCCCGCGGCCAGCGCTCGGTCAACGCGGGCGTGCCGCTCTTCGTGGTCGCGGTGCTCACCCTGCTGATGCTGCAGCTGCGCTCCATGTCGCGCACCCTGCTGGTCTTCCTCACCGCGCCGCTCGGCCTGATTGGCGTGGTGCTGTTCCTGCTGGTGTTCCGGGTGCCCTTCGGCTTCGTCGCGATGCTCGGCACCATCGCCCTGTCCGGCATGATCATGCGCAACGCGGTGATCCTGGTCGACCAGATCGAACAGGACATCGCCGAGGGCGTCGAGCGCGGGCGCGCCATCGTCGAAGCTACCGTGCGCCGCTTCCGGCCGATCGTGCTCACCGCGCTGGCCGCGGTGCTGGCCATGATCCCGCTTTCGCGCAGCGTGTTCTTCGGCCCGATGGCCGTGGCCATCATGGGCGGCCTGATCGTCGCCACCGCCCTGACCCTGCTCTTCCTGCCCGCGCTCTACGCGGCCTGGTTCCGGGTCAAGCCGGCGACGCGCTGAGACTGGGCGCCGGGTACCCTGCGACCCGCAGCGCCCGGGTCGCCGTCGGCAACATCGGGCGCGAAGGTCGCGTTCGCCGCAGCCTCGGATGAGCGGGCTTTGTAGGAGCGGACATGGCCGCGACCGCGGAGGTTCGCTTTGGCCACAGTCTGTGGTGGGCTCGCCACGCCGCGGTCGCGCCCATGTGCGCTTCTACAGTCGGGCTTCGTTGGGCTTCAGCGAAGTCCCATAGGGTGCGCGTTGGGCGCACCGACACGGGCGTTCGCACGGTACGCCCGGTTCGGCCAGCCGCACCCTATGAATGTCTTCTTCGCGCCCAGGCCGCGCATCAGCGCCCGCAGCGTCGCGCCTGGAACCACCTGGCGAGCGTGAACTCGGCGCGTTCGATGCGGCCGTCATCATTTCCGTCCAGACGCGCAAGCCGCGGTCGGGCCTCGATCTCTGCGCCGGACAGGACGCCATCTCGATCGGCATCAAGCAGGGCGAAGCGCCGGTCCAGTGCCTCCTCGCGCAGGGCCCTGCGCTGCTCGGCGTAGGCCTTGAATTCGTCGCGGTCGATCAGGCCGTCGCCGCTGCGGTCGATCAAGGGAAACTGCTGGGCCAGGCGCGGCACCAGCGCCGCCTCCTCACGACTGATGCGTTGGTCCCGGTTGCTGTCCAGGCGCTTGGCGATGGCGCCGCGATCGGGATGGGCGAACGCCGCGCCGGTGACCAGCGAAAGCGCCGCTGCGGCGGCGACAAGGAATCGGGTGTCCATGGCTTGCTCCGTCTGGGGGTTGCCCCTGTTTCAACGCGCGGAGCGCCTGGTGGTTGACGCGGGTTGGGGAGACGGGAATCGAGAGCGTCGACGCTGCGGCAGGATCGGGTTGCAGGCCATGATCAGGTATCGCCGGATCGCTATGCTATGCAGGGCTGCAGACGTTCGGGATGAGTTATCGAGAGTCGAACGCCGTCGCAGTGTGCCGTTCGCAGTTCGATACCTCACTGCGAACGGAATGTGGCTCTACCGCAGCACCCGAGCTCAATCCCTCGGCGCGCTTCGGCACTCGGTCCGAGCGCAGACCGAACGCCACGATCCACCGCACCCACCACCGTACGGGCTGAGGTATCGAAGCCCGAACGCTTCCTCAGTGGGCCGTTCGCAGTTCGATACCTCACTGCGAACGGATTGCGGAGTACGGATTCACCTCAGCTCGGGACCCGAAGGCCTTCACGTCCCGACCCACCGGTGCTCAGCGCTCTAGGGAGACTCTGAACAAGTCCAGCGCCCCGCGCCGGAGGCTGTGCAGCCGGCCAGCAAGGCGCGCGTCGCAGGGCGTGGTGGTGCCACGGCCAAGACGCGCAACGCGGCTGGATGGCTGCACAATCCCGGCCCGGAGGGTTGCCACGGTGTGCGCCCGCACCTGCGTTGGCCACCTTGAACGTGGCACCACCACGTCCTGCGGCGTCCGCCTTGGTGCGAACGCACACCGTGGCAACGCGGGGCACGGGACCTATTCAGAGGCTCCCTAGCAGCCCGCTCCGGTCACCGTGCAGCAGGCTGCGCCCCGCTACCTTGCCGTCTGAGTCATAGCGCTGCTCGAAGAACCACCAGCGGCCGTCGCGACGGCGGAAGACCAGGCTGCTGCAGCGGGTACCGTAGACCCCCAGTGAAACGAAGGGCGGAGACAGTGCGCGCTCGCGTTCGAGGCCAATGCCGGTATCGGGCAGCTCGGTATCGGGCGCGGGCTGGCGCCACTGCAGCGTGGCGAACAGCGCATCGCACATCAGCTGCGAGGGCGCGTCCCCAAGATCGACCAGAGCCTCGCGAAGCGCCTCTCGAAGGCGCCGTGTCTTGGGCCACGGCGTGTCGAGCTCGGCATTGGACAGGGTGTGCAGGCCAGGTGCCACCCTTGTCGCTGTCCAGCCGTCCGCATTGCCCGCATAGCCCATGGTTTCGCCATCGGTCACCAGCAGGTTGAAGCGCGCGTAGTCGGCGGCCTGCTGACCGAGCGCGTCGAGATGGCCCGGGCTGGCGAGGGCGCCGCGCAGGAAATCTTCGACCAGGGCGCCGCGGGAGCGCGGGCGGGGCGTTTCGGGCACGCCGCGGCGCACATTCGTCACCGCGGCGAACCGCCCCCGGGCGGAGATTCCCAGCCAGCGGCCGCCGGCCTGCAGGTCCGTGCCTCCGGCGATCCCGCTGGCGGCATCGAATGCCAGCGGCGCGGCCGGGCGGTCATGGAACTCATCGCGGTTGCCGGCGAGTACGAGGTCGAACTCGGCATGGGCCTTCCAGGCCAGCGCGATCAGGCACATGGGATGCGGTGGGTGGCGTCCCTCACAGCGCGAGGAAAGCCTCACGCATGCGCCGGCGCAGGGCCGCATCCGGCATGGGCCCCCGCGCGCCACCGAGGTTGTCGACGATGTGGTCGGGATTGCCGGTGCCGGTCAGGGCCACGGTGACGGCCGGATGGCCCAGAACCCATTTGATGAAGTACTGCGCCCAGCTGGTGATGCCCAGCTCGGCGGCAAAGCCGGGAAGCGGCTTGCCGCGCACACGGCTGAACAGGGCGCCCTCGGCAAACAGCCTGTTGGCCAGCACGCCCATGCCGCGCTCGGCGGCCAGCGGCAGCAGTCGGTCCTCGGCCTGCGGCTCCATGATCGAGTAGTTGATCTGCAGCACGTCGAGCCGCTCGGCGCGCATGACCCGTTCCACTTCGGGGTGGGCCTGGGTCAGGTAGTGGCTGATTCCAATCTGATCGACCAGGCCTTCCTCGCAGGCCTCGCGCAGCATGGCGAGCTGGGTGACGAGGTCGCTCAGGTTGTGAACCATCATCAGGTCGAGCCGCTCGCGGCCGAAGCGCTCGGCCTCGCGCAGGAGCTGTGCGCGGCCGGCGGCTCGGCCGCGGGTCCACACCTTGCTCGCGTAGTACAGCCGGTCGGCGACGCCGAGCTGGCGCGCCATCTCGCCCACCGCACCGGAGCTGAGCCCGTACATCGGCGAGCTGTCGACCAGCTCGCCGCCGCCTTCGACGAAGCGCTGCAGGGTCTTCCTGGCGTCCTCCCAGTCCGGGCTGCCCGACGGGTGGTCGAAGGTGCGCCAGGTGCCCAGCCCGAGCGCAGCCACCGGACGCCCCCGCCCCAGTCGGCGACGCAGCAAGCCCTCGCTGGCCGTTCCCATCCCGGGAAGCAGGGCGGCCAGGGCGGCAGCGGTGAGGAAGCTCCGCCTGTGCATCAAGCTCGTGCGTTCGGGGCCATCGGCTGAGCATACCTGCAGCCCGCATGGGCGCAAGCATCCGGGGACGCTTGGGCAAATAAACCGAACGGTTCATAAATTGGCGGATATCGCCATTACCAAGTCGGATCCGCCACTGTGTCAGGATCACCGGGAGGCGCAATCTGGCCATGCCCCGATCAAGGGGTGACAGCACGAGGACCTCCCATGAAACGCCTTCTTACGGCCGCGATCCTGACCCTCGCGGCAGCCGGCGCCGCCTCGGCGAACAGCCAGGGCAGCCTCCACCCGGTCTATGCCGAAGCCGGGCAGTTCACCGCCATGCTCGACCGCGATGCGCAGCAGTGGCGCCTCGCGCCGATCGTCGGCGAGGCCATCGATGTGCGCAGCGCCGAGCTGTGCCCGAGCACGATCCGCCCGGTACCCGGGCTCTGGCTGGTCGGCCGCGACGAGCAGGGTCAGCCGCAGCTGATCGCGCCTTCCGCCACCCTGCTGCCCGAAGGGCACAGCGGCCGCGTCGCCCTGCGTCGCTGCGACGACCCCGCCCTGCGCGAGGCCAGCGTCGAGGCCTACGGCGTGCCCGGCAAGGTGCTGGACTGGCTGGTCAGCGAGTCCGGCGCGGTGCTGGTCGATGACTGAGCGCACGGGCCGCCGGCTGGTGCTGGGCCTGCTGGCCCTGGACGGCGTCATGCTGTCCGGGCTGGCCGGCCCCACCGACCTGCTGCGCGTGGCCCAGAAGCTCGCCGAGCTGCAGGACCCGGATACCGACCTGCAGCTGCAGGCCTCATTGATCAGTGCCCGCGGCGCCAGCCACCTGCACTGCTCCTCGGGTCTGCGCATCGACGGGCTTGGCTGCCTGCCCGGTGATCCGGACGTGCTGCTGGTGCCGGCGATGATGCATGGCGGCGCCGACGACCTGATCGACAAGCTCGACGACCTGCAGCCCGAGGTCGAGCTGATCCGCGGCATGCAGCAGCGCGGCGTGCGTATCGCCAGCGCCTGCAGCGGCGCCTTCCTGCTCGCCGAGGCCGGCCTGCTCGACGGCCGCCGCGCCACCACCAGCTGGTGGCTCGACGCGGTCTTCCAGGAGCGCTACCCCAAGGTCGAGGTCGACATCCAGAAGATGATCGTCGAGGACGGCCCGATCACCACCTCGGGCGCCACCACCGCCGTGCTCAGCTACGTGCTGAGGCTGGTCGCCCAGGTGGCCGGCGAGGAGCTGGCCCAGCAGACCGCACGCATCCTGCTGCTCGACCCCGACCGCCAGAGCCAGGCGCCCTACATCAGCCAGGCCCTGCGCCAGAAACCCCGCCACTCGCTGGGCGAGCGCATCGAGACCCTGCTCCAGCAGTCTCTGGACCAGCCGCTCAGCGTCGCCGGGCTGGCCGAGAAGGCCGGCACCAGCGAACGATCCCTGCTGCGCCACTTCCGCGCCCAGTTCGGTGTGACCCCGCAGGAGCACATCCAACGCCTGCGCGTCGAACGCGCCAAGGCCCTGCTCGAAACCACCCGCCTCAGCTTCGACGAGATCGTCGAACGCTGCGGCTATTCCGACAGCGCCAGCTTCCGCAAGCTGTTCAAGCGCGCGACCACACTGACGCCGTCGGACTACCGCGAGCGGTTCCGGCTGCGGGCGCATTGAGCGGGCAGCCGGACCTCACGTCGCGCATCGCACCTATCCGGTAGTCCCAACCGTCACTCGAAGCTGCTGTCGAAAATGACGTTGACCACCACCGGATTGCTGCGCAAGAACACATCGGCGGTGGTGCCGTTGCTGTCAGCCGAAGAAAGATTGGACGCCTGAGAGTCGAATACCACGAACGAGCCCGAGTAGCTCAGCGACGGCCTCGCACTGTCGCCGTTGGCGTCGATGCCATTGAGGTTCTTCGACAGGCGCCGCGCGACGTTCCCACGCAGATCACGCACCACCACGTTCTTCACCGCCGGCGCCGAGCCGTCAAGCTCCGCGCCGTAGCCGCGCCGGGCCCTTGAAGTGAAGGCAATGAGCTTGCCGTCTCCAGAGATCGTGGCTTCGCCGCTTTCGGCATCGACCTGCCCACCCAGACCGTCGACGCTGACCTGGACCAGCGAGTCACGCACCGGCTCGTACAAATAGACCTCGCGGCGCGGCGCCGCGCCGGGAGCGAGCGGCTGGGTACTCTCGAAGACCAGCCGCTGCCCGGAAAAATCAAGCCGGGGCTTGCTCGCGTTCCCACTCTGACACGCCGCACCGGGAGCCGGTCGATTCACCGCACGGGTGGTGCCGGTGATCATGTTGCGCATCATCACGGAGAGGTTTCCGCTGCCGTTGTTGCAGGAAGACGCTTGGTCGGGAGCATTCTTGGCGGTGGTCTCGTAGGCCACCCAAGTGCCGCCCGCAGACACCGTGGGATTCTGCGCAAAGCCGTCCAGCGCCTCGGTGTAGGCGGAGGGGTCTACCGAGGTCACGCCCTGGGGGCGCTTGCAGGACACGCACACCTCCTGGATAGCGGTTCCCGACACCCTTCCCAACAGCACCGCCGGCTTGCCATTGCGCAACCCGGTGTAGACCACCACATCCCCGCCCGGCGCCACCTGCGGCTTGCCACCGCTGTATGGCTGCCCGGTCGCGGGATCGTTGCCGGCGCCGTTGCTTGCCCCGACCCGCACGGTGGTGCCGGTAAGCATGTTGCGCATCAGCACGCTGACGCCGCCGGTCTTCTGTCGCGCCTCGCGCTGCTTTTTCCCTTCCCCGGCCAGCTTCCCGGTCGACGTGTCATCTGCGACGAAAGCCACTACCGAGCCATCGGCCGAGACGCTGGGCTTGCCCAGCAGGGGATCGCCAAGGCCCTTGTGGAGTGCGAGCATCGGGATCAGCTTCTGCTCGTTGTCCAGGCTGACCAGATCGACGCATCCCTGGGTGGTGTCCAGGCGGAAGACGTAGAGCAGCCCGGTCGCTGGACAGGCTCCACCACCGGCACCGCAGAGCAGCGGCGGATTCGCCACGCCGGGGCAGGGAGCGTGGAGCTTGGGGTCCAGCGACTCGAACACGACGAACCGCCCCTGCGCTGCGATCTCCGCCTGCAGGCTCGGCTCGGTGGTGGCTGGCGTCAGCGTATCCACATCGGAGGCCAACTCACCGCCGAACAGCGGGTTCTCGACCAGAAACAGGTCGCTGATAATGCCATTGCCGTCGTTGGGAACGAGATTGGCCATGCTGGAACTGAACAGGAGCCAGCGGCCATCGGCGCCCAGGGCCGCGGGCGACCCCGAAACGATGGTCTGGCCGTTCGTGCCCGCGGTCAGGCGCACGGTGACCCCGGTTTCGAGGTCGCGCACGAAAAGCCCATTGAAGAGCCCCTCGTTCACGACGAAGTCTCTCACCAGGGCACCGACCGCCACGAAGCGGCCATTGGCCGACATCCGCACCCCGGTGCTCCCCGCGCTGGTCGCGCCGCGTGCCACGGCACTGCCCAGGGCCCTGCCCTGGGTATCGACGTCCACACGTACCGTCTCGCCGGTGACGCGATCGAAACGGAAGCTGGCACCAAAGGTCGACCCACCCCCCAGAAGCTGCGCAGAGTAGGCGACGAACAGCACATGCCGCCCGTCCTGGGACAGGCCCACCGGGAGGGAGTTGAGCGACAGGTTGAGCCCGAGCGCCGGGCGCGTCACCCACACCAAACTGCCGGTCTGCAGGTCCTTCAGGTAGATGTCGCGCAGCCCGTTGCCGTCGGCGGCATCGAGGGCCGACGAGGTAGTGAAGGCGACATAGCGGCCATCGCCGCTGAAGGCGTGCGGATTGCTGGAGGCCAGCGGCACGGGTTGGCCCTGCGCATTGCTGTTGGCGCGCACCACATTTCCCGTCACAAGGTCGCGGCGGAACAGGCCGAACCCGCCTCCGTCGACCACCAGTTCGGTGCTTGAGGACATCAGGACGAACCGTCCGTCGTCCGAAATCAGCGGGAACGACGCAGACTGCACGGAGCCGGGCAACCCCGCCGAGCGGCTGACGAGGCTGATGTCGTTGTTTGATCGATCCACGCGATACACATGGGTGCCGCCATTGGCATCCCCGGTCAGCTGCGCGCAGCTTTCAAAGACCAGGAAGCGACCATCCGCGGACAGGTCCGAATGCGTGGTGGCGCAGGCGCCTCCGCTGCCGCCGTAGCGCCGGGTCTGGACGGCCGAGCGGTCCCTTACGAAGACATCGGCGCCCCGGAAGGTGTCATCTCCGGTGAGGTTGTTGGCCCAGGATTCGAAGCCGATCACGCTGCCGTCGGCGCTGAGCAGGCGTCGCGCCCAGAACCCGCTGTCGAAGGTGGAATTGTTGGCGGCCCGGGCGACGTTCGCCGCCAGACGGTTCGGTCGGGAGACCAGCACGGCCTGGCCGCTAGCCACTGGAGAGCGCACGATCGCCTCGTTCAGGGCTTCTCCATCCACGGTGAACCGATGGCTGTCGCTGCCCACATGAGCAAGCACGTGCAACCCGTCGGGGCTGATCGAGGTCCGGCCCCGGGGAAGGACAGGGGGGCCGGAGGAGGCCCGGAGCGCGCTTTCCAGCACGCCGTCGGCCATGCGCCGGACCGCTGCGCCCAGCAGACCCTGGCTGCCGTCGAACACCGTCGAGCCGAATTCAAGCAGGACCCGGGCGCCGTCCGACGACAGCGCCTGGGCCAGGCTGGTCGAAAACGATCGCGCGCCGTTGATGGCGACGGTGACCAGTTCCAGCCGTGCGGGCGTGCTCTGGTCGGCACGAGTGAACACAAAGCCGTCGACGATCTGGTTCCCGGCGGGCAGGTCCGTTGTCGTCAGCGGGTCGGGGCTGGAGAACGCCACCTTTCGCCCGTCCCCCGACAGCCAGCGGAACCCGGCCCCACCGGTCATGAATGAGGTATTGAAGTCCGAACTCGACGGCGAGGCCTGTGTCCAGACCGAGCCTGGCGGGTTACTGCCATCGGCGGCCCGGGTGACCAGCTCCGTGGTGTCCTGCCCGATATCCCGCAAATAGATGTCCCGCGCTCCGTCGGTATCGCCCATCGAGGGCACATCGGCCTGGGTGGCGAAGGCGACCACGTTGCCGTCGTCGGATATCGCCATGGACTGGAAGTTGCCGACGACTCCAAACGGGGAGCTGAAGGCAATTGGATTGCCCGAGCTATCCAGGGACACCCGGACAGTCTGCTGCGCCTGCAGGTCGCGTCGATAGAGATAGCCATCGGCGCGGTCCCAGAGCAGAACGAACTGCCCGTTCCGGGACAGCACGCCGCCCCCGACCGACATCGGCTGGCCGTCAGGGCGCACATCCACGCGGCGGGTGGTACCGGCCTGGCGGTCGCGCAGGAACATGCCCACAGAGCCGGGCAGGGTCAGATCGAGGTTGGTTGAGAAGGAAAAGAACAGCACCCAACGTCCATCGGCCGAGATAGACGGCGAGTAGGAGCAGCTGCTTCCGCCCACACCCTGATCATTCACGGAGACATGCTCCAGGGTGTCGGCGCTGCTTTGAGCGTCGAAGAGGAAGATGTCGGCGCAGGTGCCGTTGTTGTCGGTCGGCACGAGATTGCTGGAGAAGTTTGCGAAGACCACAAACCGGCCGTCCGAGGATGCGTCGGGGAACCCGGACCCGGACGAGTTGGGCTGAAGGACCGCAGGCACCGCGGCCTCGGTGATCAACTCGTAGCTGGCCCCGGTCGCGTGTGGAGATCGGCCAAGCAGGCCAACCAGCGCGACAATACACAAGAAGCTCCGAACCCCATCGAACGTCGTCATCGCGAACCTCTTCTTGTCCGGCATCGAGCCGGGCACTCATGGGATGTGCCAACCGGGCCGCCAGCACCGAATCACGCTGGCGGCCTCTCGGCGGGTGCTAGCGGGCGGCGGCGTTATGCGTCGCAGGCACGAAGCCGGTCGCACCCAATGGATCGTCGATGTCGGCCTGCTCGCCCTTGGGGATCGGCGCATCGTTGGCCTGCCGGCGATACAGGATCGTCCGGTAGAAGCGGAAGGTTTCGGCGCTTGACGCCGGATCCACCCCGCTCCAGTCCCGGTTGTCCTCGATCACCCATAGCCATCGGCCCACACCGTCAGGGTCGGCCTGGCTGTTGAGCAGGGTCCATTCGCGGCGACGGTAGAACTGGGTGCACTCGCCGATGACCGGCTCACGATCGGTGACTACCTTTTCCACCATCGCGTTCGACGCGTCCGGCCCTCGGCAGCGCCGCAGGACCACGGAAGTCGAGCCGTCACGCGTCCAGTGCAGACGGAAAACAAAGGCATCGGCACCCGCGACCCGGCTGAAGGCCGGTGCGGAGCGGTCGGCAGAAAGTCGCCAGAAGAAGCTATCGCCCAACACCCTGCCGGCATTCTGCAGATAAGTCGCCGGGACATTGGCCTCCATCTCCCAGTCGTTCGTCTGCTCGACCCTCACCGCGAATTCGGAGGAGGCCGCCCGCCTGCCGTCCGCAAAATCGACCAGGGTCATGACCCGGGTGGCGCCGGGCACCGAGCGCAGGGGAATCACCCGCGCTATACGCGTCGCCGAGCTGATGACCAGCTCCCCGCGCGGTGTCACTTCCCAGCTCATCGATGCGCCGGTGTCCACTTGCGTGGCGGTATTGCCCGTCACCTCGAAACGCAGGCGTTCGACCCCGAGCTGGGAGGCGGGCGTAGTCTCCTGACGGCTCGGCAAGACCCATTCGGTGCCACGCAAGAGCTGCTCGCTGAACGGCGCGGCGGTTGGTTGGCGGATCAGGGATAGCGTCTCATCCTCCACGTTCTGTTCGTTGGGCAGATTCTCGAAGGGAAAGCTGCCCTCGATCTGGCTGCTGCGCAGCACCCGCACTTCGTCGAAAGATGCATCGATCCGGATGACCCTGATCTGCCGCGTGCGGAACTCTTGCTGGACCTGCCGCGCGCCCGAAGGAAATTGCCTGACCGGATAGCTCACCGAAATCCGCTCGCCCTCCAGCTGGGCGATCAGCTGGTCGTCGCGACACTCATAGGTGAATCGGTCCCTGCCGAAGGTGTTGACGTGCTCGCCATTCACCGGGTCGCTGATTCGAAAAACTTCGCCCGTAAAAATGTTGTACTGGCGATCGGCATCGGCCGAAATGAAAACCGCCTCGGGCTGGAAGTAGGCGCAGAAGTCTTCTCCCAGAAGACTGGCGGTTGCCGCCAGCTGCCCCGGACGCGCTTGCTCGATGGCGTTGACCTGTTCGCTCAGCAGCGTGGGAGACAACAGCACGTCAAGCGTGGAGGCTGATCCCTTGGACGACTGCCCGCTTGAGGCGTAGACGCCTCCGTTCTCGATCAACAGCTTGATGACGGCCGCGCGACGCAAGAGCTCCTCTTGGTCGAGCGCGGCGCCTTCAGCCTCAAGTTGGCATTCGGTTGCCGGAAGCGGCACTTCGCTATTCAGCATCGAAAAACGGGCCGTCGACTTGGGCGATACGGCGAGCGCCGGCACCGCTCCGGCGGAAACCGTTCCGTCGGCCTCCGCGCTTTCGGCCAGAAACCGGCGCGGCCCGAGCACCGAGGCCAACTCGATGAACTCCTGACCGTTCTCGACCAGCCCGCGCAGGCGCAACTCGATGACAGCCTCGGCGGCGCCGGCTGGCAATTGCAGCGTAAACGCCCCCTGATTGGCGGTGGCTTGATTGAGAACGGCGGCGCCCTGGCGCACCTCGACCCTGGCCTGCTGCAGCCCGGCCACGTAGCCTCTGAGGGTCAACGCCCCCTGGACTTCGAAGCCCGTGGAGTACACCCGGTCGATGCTGCAGGCCGAGTGACCGATCGCAGGGAAACAGGACAACAACGCGCCGAACGACGCGACGACGAGCGTGCGCAACATGCAGGATCTCCGAGTATGGAAGCGACAACTGGCGCGTCCTGCTTCTTCGAGTCCGAGGGCCAGCCCCTTTCCCCGGAACCGTTGCGCAACCCGCGCCCCCTCGCCAGGACGCTGCGCTGCCCGCCTTCCAAGCGAGCCTGCTCTCCGCACCGCCCCCTCTGTCAGGCTCGCCGCGCTTCAGGCCCGATCACCACCGACGGCATGACGGACGTTCCTGCGAGGGCGAGCCGAGGTTGGTCTTCGCTTGCGTGAACTGTGTCGCAGAAATTAAGGAATCTCCTGATTGACAGTCAAGATGCCACGAAAGGGCCTTCCTGGACGATTTGCGTCAGGATTGGACGCGCGCAGCCGTTCTTGCACCAAGGTCAACTGGGCGCGCTTGAATCAAGCCGGCAATGAGGCCGGGGAAGCTGCAGCCGGGGAGCCAAGGGAACGAGCCGCCTGCGCCCGCGCATCTGCGTCGACATACGTTCCAGGCCTCGCGGCAGGTCCGTTGCTTTTGGCCACCGCACGCCCCGCAATTGCAACTACATAGACGCCGTCCGACTACCGCGAGCGGTTTCGGCTGCGGGGGCGTTGAGCGGCAACTGCGCTGCGCACGCGGCCCAACAGCCCGCCTGGGCAACCCGCCCGCGAGAGTTTCTGAACGTGCCGCTTAGTCGACATCCAGTGGAGCCACTCCGGCGCCCCACTGCATGCTCCGGTTGAGCGTCTGGACTCGGCGAACTTGCATCGATAGGCGTCCGCCGCGCGGAATCCGCCAGCGACTCAATGCTTCTCCGGACATCCACCGAACTGCCGTGCATTCTGTGGAGTGCCCTCGGATGCGGGCGCGGTTCGGGCGCAAGGGAAACATCCATAGGGTGCAGCTGACCGCACCGGGCGTACCGTCTAAAGCCTGTGCCCGCGCGCCAAGTCAAACCCTATAGGATCTCGCTGACGCCCAACGAAACCCGACTGTAGGAGCGTCCTTGGGCGCGACCGCGAGTTCCGATCTGGCCGCGCTCTGAGGTGAATCCGTAGCGCCGCGGTCGCGCCCAAGGGCGCCCCCCACAATCCGACTGCGGCGAGTTCTGCTTGGCGGCGCAAAGCAGACATCCATAGGGTGCAGCTGGCCTCACCGGGCACACCGTCCGAACGCCCGAATCGGTGCGTCCAAGACTCACCCTATGGGGTTTCGTCGACGCCCGACGAAGCCCGACTGTAGGAGCGCACATGGGCGCGACCGCGGCGCGGCGTATTCACCACAGACCGCGGCCAGAGCGAATCTCCGCGGTCGCGGCCATGTCCGCTCCTATGAGGAGCCCGCCCGATCGGGGTCGGTGGCGAACTTCCGATTTGCGCCCGCAACAGACATCCCTTCGCCCTATCCGTTTGAGGCGCAACTGAAGGGCAAGGCCAACTCCTCCCGCCCAGCACATGCTGCTACCGTGACCAAACGTCGTCGAAAGGGCGCCCCCCCCGGAGGTATCGCCATGGCCGAGAACAAGACCCGGCCCACCACGGCCTCGGTGGCGGAGTTCATCGACTCGATCGAGGTGGCGCGGCGGCGCGAGGATGCGGTCACCGCGCTGGCGCTGTACCAGGACGTGACCGGGCTGCCGCCGGTGATGTGGGGGCCGTCGATCATCGGCTTCGGCTCGATGCACTACGTCTACGACAGCGGGCGCGAGGGCGACATGCCGCAGGCGGCCTTCTCGCCGCGCAAGGCCAACATGAGCTTCTACGTCGGCGACAGCTTTCCCGGTGCGGCCGGGCTTTACGCGCGGCTTGGCAAGCATCGCAAGTCGGTGGCCTGCCTCTACGTCAACAAGCTGGCCGATATCGACCTCGCCGTGCTGCGCGAGATCGTCGCCCGCGACTTCGCCCACGCCGTCGCCAGCTGCCGCGGTTAGCGCATTCCGCCAACTCGTGGATCCGCGCGCGGCGCGACCGAGTGGGCCTGCCGGCCTCATGGCCAGGATACGCGGTGACCGCACGGCCCAGCGCAGCGCGGGCCCGGGCATCGACGAGGACACTTCGATGCTCATCGACCGCAAGGGCCCCGGCACGGTTGACGGCGACTTCGCCAACTATGTCATCGAGGAGACCGCCAGCACCGCACGGGTCCAGGTCGACCCGAACCGGCCGCTGATCCACCGCACCCTCCGGCCTATCCGCCTGCAGGCCGGGCAGAGCTACCACTTGGGCAATGGCGGCCAGAGCGGCAGCGTCATCACGCTCAGCGTCGACGGCAGTGCAAGTCCGGCGCTGACGCCCGCGGACCCCTATCGATAGCGGCGCCGCAGACGCGGCGAATGGGGGCCGTTCGGACTTCGATACCTCAGTCCGAACGGGTTCGGTTCCCTCATGCGCTTCAGCGGGGAAGCACCTGTTCGCGGGCGCCACAACTGCGCTTACCGCCCTACCCCTCCGAGCCTCCCCCTCCGCAGTCTGCGGCAGCGCAAGGGGAGGAGCCCAAGCGGCGCGGCGAAGCCCGCTCATAGGGTGCGCCTCGGCGCACCGAATATTCCGTCGGCGCTGGCCGCCGTCCGAGATGCCGAGCCGCGGGACGGAAATCAGCTCTTACCGTGTGAGCAACCGGCGAGAATGCATCATCGATGGTTGGTTCTCGTTGAACCGCAATGGACGACATTTACTGGGGCGATCAACAAACCGCATGCGTCTCCGCCCATCAAGCGTTGGTACGCTCGACCACGCCGCACGACCGGAGCCGCGAATCGAGCTGACCCCGCCACTTCTGCCCCCGCCACGTGGCGGTTCAATCGGATTCCAGCGGCTTGGATACTCGAAAGGCCTGGAACAGGAACACGCCGTCATCGCTGACCGCGGAAAAGGTGTCTACACCGAAGTTCGCAAGACTGATGTTGAAGATCACTCTCTTTGACCCATCGGTGATGGAGGGAACGATCAAGCTCAGTTCACAGGAGGGCGGCTTGAGCGCGGTTCTTTCGGCATTCAATAGATTGATCCCGCAGGTGAGACCTCCGATGACGGACTGCTCCGGTCCGCGAAACGCGTAGGAACTCAATGGAAAGTGGAAACGGTCCGTCCTGCCGCTGGACGGATCCACGGTCAGGAACCTCGGCCCGAGATGCAGAACGGAGGAAGCGCGCCCGTAGGGCAGCGGCTCACGCGTGTCCTGAAAGGCAAAGACCCAGACGCCCGTCAACCTTGGCACCGGATAACCGGTGCCCTCGAGATCCACCGCGGTGTCGACGCCGACAACGAGCGGGAAGATCCTGCGAGGCTCTCCGCCTGCCACCGTCAGGATTCCGTAGTTGGCCTGCCGGAACTGCAGCCGGATCTGCCCGGCGTCGGCGATTTCCTCGGGCTCCGTGTATTCGCAGTTCAGGCATTCCCCGCCTGAGTATCGCAGCAACTCGCCTTCGACCGTCTGCTGATAGCCCCCCTCGACGGAATCACGCAGCGGACCGGAAAACGTGTACCACTGCGCTGAGCCGTCCGGGTTGTAGGCATACAGCGCCCCGAAGGCGATGTCGCCCTGGAACTGGACAAGCACACCGGTGCCCGGCCGGTCCGGGTCGTACCACAGGCCCGAAGTCGGTCGCAGGAAGGAGTCCTCCGCATCGCAGTTGATGCAGGGCACGGCAGGCAGATCGGACGCCACCGTCGCCCGTGGCAGGGCGCAAAAGCCAATCGCCGCAGCGGTTGCCAGAAGCACGAGCAAGCGACACTTCAAGGCAACCTCCGGTTGAATCACAGAATGGCCGGGGATTTTAGCCTATCGTTTGGCCGATCAACCAAATGGTGCACGGTGCCGGACTGGGCACGAGTAGTTTGCAGGGGTGCGCTCGGCAATGTCTGCTTCGGCGCAAAGCAGATATTCATAGGGTGCGGCTGGCCGCACCGGGCGTACCGTCCGAATGCCCATACCGGTGCGCCCAAGGCACACCCTATGGGGCTTCGCTCACGCCCAATGAAGCCCGACCGTAGGAGCGCACATGGGCGCGACCGCGGCGTATCGGATCCACCACAGACCGTGGCCAGAGCGAATCTTTGCGGTCGCGGCCATGTCCGCTCCTACGAGAAGCCCGCCCATCCGCGGCGGTGAGGAGCGGCAAACGTGCGCCCAATCCCGCACTCCCCGAGGCAATCTATTGCCAGAACCTCGCCGTATCAGCTGCGGATGTCCCTGGCTGGCCGCGACCAGCATGATCCAACTGGCCCCTGGGTTCTTCCGCGGTGCGGAAGCAGCTCGGGCGGCTCGTCCGTCGAGCAATAGCTGCTCGCCTATCCCGCCGCCTCCATCCGCCGCTCGCGCCGGACGAATACGCGCCAGCGGATGAACTGGAAGACGAAGAGTCCGAACAGAATGTAGCCGGGCAGGCCCAGCCAGTGACCGAGGGGACGGTCGGTGGGGAGGATCAGGGTAAGCGCGAAGGACAGGGCGCAGAAGCCGGCGACGACGAGCCAGTTGGTGCGATGGTGGCGGGCGCGCATCCGTTCGATGGGGGTGAAGCCGAGAGGCGTGGCCATTCGCGCGGCGTGAGCGAAGAGCAGGGCCATTATGATCGCCATGCTGCCGTAACCGACGGCGAAGACCTGGAACATCACCAGCAGCTCGACATCACTCTGCAGGGTGAAGGTGGCCGGCAGCCAGCCGGCGCTGATGGCGTGGAAGAAGGCGGCGAAGACCATCTTCAGCGGGTAGACGAAGATCAGCAGGACGAAGACCAGGGTCAGGCTGAGCCGCCGCGACAGGGCATCGTCCAGGCCGAACCAGCGGCTCCACAGCGCGTGCGAGCTCCAGAACTGCGCGATCAGATTGAAGCTCAGCGCGTAGGTGGGGATCTGCTTCAGCGCATCGGTCAGCTCGCCGATGCTGCCCGGGATGGTGTCGCCCGAGATCACCAGCAAGGTCAGGGCGAAGGCGAAGGAGGCATCGACGAATGCCTCGAGCCGGGTCACCTTGTCGCCGCGCTCGATCCCCACGGCGCTGAGTGCCGAAGCCATGCAGGCGCTCCTTGAAACCAGGGGCTACGCTACCACGGTGGGTTTGACTGACCGGGTGGGCGGCGTCGTACCTCGCGCCCCCTCCGCTACCGCGGAACCGCTGCCGACCCACCATCAAGTCAAGGGCGGTGCTGGTGTTCTCCATGGCTTCGGCTAGTCTTTGTGTTTCGTCATCGTCGGGCGGGGTTGTCGATGCTGGGATCTCTGAGGTTCAGCGGTTCCAATTTGCTGCCACTTGTTTTCCTCCTGTTCCAGCCGGCCTCAGGAGCAGCGAGCACTCCCCCGATGCGCGTGTTCGATCATTTTGAGATTGAGCTCGGCGCACACTTTCAGAACTTCGTCGTTCTCCCGCTGGGGGAGGGTCAGGTCCTGGCCGGCAATGGCGGCGGCGTGCTGCGCTTCGATGGCCAGCGTTGGGTCTTCGCCCCCACACCGCAGGGCACCCGGGTGCGCGACCTTTGGCGGGAGCCAGATGGCCAAGTGCTTTATGCCAGCGTCGATGACTTCGGCGCAGTGAAAACCGCCGCAGATGGCCGGCTGCAGTTGGAGTCCTGGCGTGACCGGATCCCCATGCCTGCCCGCGCACTCGGTGACCTGTTTGATATCAGCCGTCTCGATGGCGACCTGCTTCTCCAGGATAGCCGCCAGCTGGTGGTTTGGGGACGGGAGGGGGTTCACAGCCTGCCCGCGGAGATCGAGTTCCAGGTCGGCAGGCTGTGCGGTGAGCGCTATCTGATCAACGAGCGCAAGGGCGGGCTGCTTGCGTTGTCTGAAGATCGGCGTGCGCTCGAGCCTGTGCCGGGGTCGGAGCGCTTCCGCGGCGACCTGTGGATGGGCTGCGTGCAGCGACCGGATGGGAGCCAGTTGTTTGGCTGGGCCGTTGAGGGATTGTATCTGCTGAACAAGGACGGTAGCTGGACTCAACTTGAGGGCGTCGCCAGCGATTGGCTGAGCAACCACCTTGGTCTTGAGATGGCGGCCCTCCCTGATGGCGGAGTAGTCCTGGTGGGGGTGGGTGGGGGGGCGCTGGTACTGGATGCCGAGTTGCAGCCGGCGTTCCGCCTGGATCGCGAAAGCGGCCTGCCAGCCGACACCCAGGTGCATGCGGCGGCGGGGCCGGACGGACGCCTTTGGCTGGCCGGGGAAGGCGGGGTTAGCGTAGTCGCTTGGCCAGGACCCCTGACCGCGTTCGGCAAGCACTTCGGGCTGGCGCCTGTGCTCAGTCTTGTCGAGCATTCCGGGCACTTGCTGGCTGCCGGACAGCGCGGTGTGTTCAGCCTGGGCCGGGGCACTGCAGTGCCCCGTCGGCTGGACTCCCTGCCAGGCCAGGTGTGGCGCATGTTGGACGTGAAAGGTGACCTGCTCTTGGGAGCGCTGGGCGGGGTCTACCGCACCCGTCTCGACGGAGAGGGCAATCCCAGGCAACCGGATCTCTTGATGCCGGCCCGATTCACGCTTGACCTGCTGGTGAATGGTGACACCGCCTGGGTCGCAACCGGGGACGGACTGCACCGCCTCTCGCTTTCCGGGGCCCATGCGCCTGAACGGCTCGCCGGCAGCGAGGGGGAATGGACTCACCTAGCCCTGGCCGCCGACGGCGTTGTCTGGGCGGGTAGCTCGCAGCAACGCGTTGCCCGCGTGGCTACCGACGGCACGCTCAGCCTCTTCGGCGCAGAAGCCGGCCTTCCACTCGGCGATACGCGCCCTTATCGCGTAGGCAATCGGCTCTGGATTGCGACGCGGCAGGGGCTGTTTGAACCCGCGCCCGAAGGCCGCTTCGCCTGCGTCAGTGGACCGCTGGCCGGACTCTGCGGAAAGAACGTCCATCGTATGTTGGCGATCGGGGAAACGGAGTTCCTGATCTATCTGGATGGCCAGCTCAAGCGTGCAAGCTGGACAGAGGGCGGCAACCTGCGCAGCGACCCCGTGGCGCTGGCTCCTTGGCATCGGTTCCCTCCCGCCGACGCCTTGCGAGATGCACACGGCACGCTGTGGATCGCGACCAACCACGCCCTGCTTCGCCTCGACCCCGCCCCGTCGCAAGCTAAGCATTTGCCGTCTCCACAGGTCGTCTCATGGGAGTCGAGTAGCGATGCGCTGCCGCTTGATCCCCATGGCGCGGTTGCCCTGGAGCCCGGTACGCGTGCCCTGCGCTTTGCCCTGGCCTGGGCCGGCGACCCGTTGGCCGGTCCCTTCCAGTACCGGACTTGGGCCGAGGGCCACGAACGCAATTGGACACCGTGGCGGAATGAGGCAACGCGTGAACTTTCCGGCCTGCAGCCCGGCCAGTACAGGCTGCACCTGCAGGCACGGGACGCCAACGGACGATTGAGTAAGGGGGCGAACTACAGGTTTGTGATCGCCCGCCCCTGGTACACACACCGCGTGGCCCGAGCGATTTGGGCGCTGGGTGGGCTTGCGCTGCTGGCGCTCATCATGCGCTGGGTGACCCGGCTGCGCACCGGACAACTGCTGGAGCGCACGCGCGCGCTGGAGGCCGCAGTCCAACAGCGCACCGTGCAGCTGGCCGAGCGCGCGGAACAGATCGCCGAACAGAACCGTCGTCTTGAGGCGATGGACCAAGCCCGCACACGCTTCTTTGCCAGTGTCTCTCACGAATTCCGGACCCCGCTTTCGCTGATTCTCGGACCGCTGCGGGGCATGCGCCGCGGAGACGCGGGTCGTGTGCCGGCGTCGGTAGCGGCGGAACTTCGCGTGATGGAGAGAAACGCGGCAGAACTGGCGGTACTTGTCGACCAGATCCTGGAACTGAATCGGCATGCTGCGCAGGGCATTCGCCTGCGAACGACCCGGTTCGACTTGGCTCTGCTCCTGCGCCACGTGTTTTCACTGTTTGAAAGCCTCGCCGCACATCAGCAGCGCAGTCTGACGCTGGAGGGCGCCTCCGTACCGGCTTGGATCGAGGGCGACCAGGCCCAGCTGCAACGAGCGTTGATCAACCTCATCGGTAATGCCTTCAAATACTCGCCGCCCGGGGCCCCAATCGATGTGACGCTTGATCGCCCCAGCGGTCGCTGCGAGGTTCGCGTCAGCGACCGCGGGGAGGGCATTCCCGAAAGCGAAATGCCCCATGTGTTCGAACTCTACTACCGCGGCAGCACGAGCCGTCAGCAGAGCGTCGGCTCCGGCATCGGCCTCGCCCTTGTCCGCGCAGTGGTCGAGGCCCACGGGGGGCGTGCGGAGGTCACCGCTCGGGAGGGTGGCGGCAGTTGCTTCATCCTCCTTCTCCCAAGTGCGGAACCGGGATCCTCCGACGCCGATGATGCGAAGGATCACCGCTGCTCCCATGAGTACCCCGCCCTGAGCGGGCAGGACGGGCAGGATCCGATCGCCCATTTCCGGACGCCCGTCGCCGAAGCTGTCGCCCATCGCGGGACCGAAGATCTCCCCTGCGTATTGCTGGCGGACGACAACTCCGAGTTGCGCGCCTTTGTCGCCCGGCGGCTCGCCATACACTACCGCGTCCTGCAGGCGGGTGACGGGCAGACCGCACTGGATCTCGCGCGAGCGCAGCTGCCGGATGTCATCGTCAGCGACTGGCGCATGCCCGGCATGGACGGCATGGCCCTCGTCGCAGCGGTGCGCGCGGACAGCGAACTGGATGGGGTCGGCTTCATCATGGTCGCCGGACCCAAGGATGCCGAGGACGCCACCACTGCCCTGAAGGCGGGCGTCGACGACTATCTTCCCAAGCCCTTCGACAGCGATGAGTTGCTCGCGCGCATCGCCGGATTACTGCGTGCCCGCCGCCGCTTCGAGGGACGCCCGCCGGTCGAGGCGCCTTCACCGGCCCCCAGCGAACCTGCGCTGTTGGCGAATGCCCGCGCCCAAGTCATGGCGCATCTGGACGAAGCCGACTTTGGCGTCGCCGAGCTTGCGACCGCCCTCCACATGGACCGCAGCGCGCTGTTCCGCAAGTTCAAGCAGCTTGAAGCGGGTACGCCGGTCGAGTTCATCCGTGGCGTGCGTCTCGCCGCGGCCCGCGAGCGCCTGCTCCGCGGCGAAGGCTCGGTGTCGGAGGCGGCCTATGCCTGCGGCTTCGAGAGCCTGTCCTGGTTCAGCCGCTGCTTCCGCGAGGCCTATGGCATGCCGCCCGGTGAGCTGCGCCAGAGAGGCGTTCACCCACGGGCGGGGTCGGCCTAGCCAAGCGCGCGGCCGCCTTCCTGCAACATTCCAGCGCGAGATCGCACCATTTGGAGCAGCGCCGAGCGCCCCTCTGCACGCACAGTCAGCGCGGTCAGACCGCACGCAAAGGGGGTTCACCGTGTCCATGCGCACTCGCCCGGCTCTGATCCGGGCCTGGTGGCTGCTCGCTCTCATCGGCACCTGGGTGCAGGCCCGGCCCGACCTGCCGGATGGGCTTGCGCAAGCGGACTGGACGCAGATCCAGTCGCGAATCGAAGCCCAGGCCTATGCGCCCATCGAGGCGGGGGACGGGTACCTGATGGCCAACCCCGGGCAGGGCTACCGGCTGCGGTTTGGCGCCGACGGCCAGACCGGGGTCACGCCCTCCGACGCGGACGTGGACTTCAGTGTGCGGATCCGCCCCCTGTCGGTCGGCTACGCCGATGAGCGGGAGCGGCTGGACACGCCGCTGTCCCAGCGCGCCGAGGAGGGCGCGGTGCACACGCAGTGGACACCCAGCTTTCGCGAGTGGTGGGAGAACCGTCCGAGTGGAGCGCAGCAGTGGTTCGAGCTGGCCCGCCGCCCGGCAGGCGGCGCTGAGGGTGCTCCGCTGGAGGTGCTTCTGGACGTGCAAAGCAGCCTGCAGATGACGCTGGAAGGCGATCTGCCCAATCAGTATCTGAGGCTGTTCGATACGCGCGCCGAGCTGCGCTACCAGGGCCTGAAGGTGTGGGATGCGCAGCAGCGCGAACTGCCGGCACGGATGGTCTTGCACGAACGGCAGCTGGCCCTGCAGATCGACGATCGCGGCGCGGTGTACCCGGTCACCATTGATCCGACCCTGGTCCAGCAGGCCTATCTCAAGGCCAGCAATCCCGATGTGGATGACAACTTCGGCATCGCTCTGGCGGTGTCCGGCGACACGGTTGTGGTGGGTGCGCCTTCCGAGGACAGCGTTGCCCGCGGCGTGAACGGAGACCAAGCTGACAATACTCTGCTGAGCAGTGGTGCTGCCTACGTTTTCGTGCGCGAGGGCAGCGCGTGGCGGCAACAGGCCTATCTCAAGGCCAGCCATCCCGGCGAGTTGGATGGGTTTGGGACGGCGGTGGCGATCTCCCGCGATACTGTCGTGATCGGAGCCCCGAACGAAAGCAGCGCCGCCATAGGCGTGAATGGCGATGCGTCCGACGATTCGCTGTTCAGAAGCGGCGCCGCCTACGTCTTCGTGCGTGAGGCAGGTGTCTGGCGCCAACAGGCCTATCTGAAGGCGAGCAACCCCGGTGGCTCGTACCTGTTCGGGTCCTCGGTCGCGGTATGGGGCGACACCGTCGCGGTCGGCTCGCCACTTGAGGCGAGCAGTGCGACAGGGGTCGATGGAAGGCAGGACGACGCTTCAGCCAGCAACAGCGGCGCTGCCTACGTTTTCGAGCGAGCAGGCGGGAGCTGGTCGCAACAGGCCTATCTCAAGGCCAGCAACACCGACGCCGGAGACTACTTCGGAACTGCCATCGCGCTGGCTGGCGACACGCTGGCGGTCGGCGCGCGATACGAGGCCAGCGCGGCCAGTGGCGTAAACGGTGATCAATCCGATAACTCGCTGCTCGACAGCGGGGCCGCCTATGTCTTCGTGCGCCGCGCAGGATCGTGGACTCAGCACGCCTATCTAAAGGCGAGTAACCCGGGAGAGGGCGATGAGTTCGGCTCCGCCGTGGCGGTGTCGGGCGAGAGCATCGTCGTGGGTGCATTCCGTGAGGACAGCAGCGCCACCGGTGTCAATGGCGAGGGCATCGACAACTCGGCGCCCGACAGCGGCGCTGCCTATGTGTTCGTCCGGGATGGCGAGAGCTGGCGACAACAGGTCTACCTCAAGGCGAGCAATACGGAAGCGGGCGATTGGTTCGGCGCATCAGTCGCCATCTCCGGAGACAGCCTGGTGGTGGGTGCGCCGCGAGAGGATGGCGGCAGCCGGGGTGTGGGAGGCGATGAGAACGACAATTCCAACAGCGGCAGCGGGGCTGTATACGGCTTCGTGCGCATTGGGGGGCTCTGGGGCCAGCAGGCTTACATCAAGGCCAGCAATGCGGATCCTCAGGACGGGTTCGGTACCTCCCTCGGCATTTCCGGTGGAGTCGGTGCGGCCGGGGCTTTCTGGGAGAGCAGCGGCGCATCAGGGGTTGACGGAGAGCAGTCAGACAACGGAACTGCAAGAAGCGGCGCTGCCTACGTCTTTTACGTCCCCGGCACGTACACCATCGGCGGAACGACAGAGGGCCTGGAGGGCGCAGGCCTCGTGCTGCAGAAGAATGGCGGGGATGACCTCTTGGTGGGGGTGAACGGTCGCTTTAGTTTCGCTACGCCGTTGTTCGACCTGACCCCGTACAGCGTCACGGTTGCCGCGCAGCCCACCGGACCCAGCCAGACCTGCACGATCGCCAACGGAAGCGGAACGGTAGACGGAGCCAACGTCACGGATGTCGTCGTCAGTTGCGCCATCGACCGCTTTGACATTGGCGGCACGGTCAGCGGGCTGACGGGCTCGGGCCTGGTCCTGCGCAACAACGGCGTTGACGACCTGGTCATCAACGCCGAGGGCCCGTTCAGCTTCTCCACGCCTGTGGTCGACGGAGGCAGTTATGCGGTGACCGTTCACGCCCAGCCCGGCGCCCCGGCACAGTCCTGCACGGTGAGCAACGGCAACGGGACGGTCAGCGGCGCCGCGGTCTCGCAGGTCAGCATCACCTGCAGCTACGTCAACGCACGCGCCCATACGGATCTCCTTCTGCAGCGCCTGGATCCGGGCAGCGCCGACCTGCGAGAGGACGTGGCCCAGGGCAGCACCCTGCTGCGCTACGCGCTGCAGATCAGCAACCGCGGCCCGCAGCCGCTCGCCGCGGCGAGCGTGCGGTTGACTGCCCAGGGCGCGCTGAGCGAGGTGCTGTGGTCCTGCACGCCTCCGGCCGCCTGCACGCCGATCAACGGCAGCGGGGACGTGCGCACCCAGGTGCGGCTTGCTGTCGGTCAGAGCGTCAGCATCGAAGTGAGCGGGCGCCTCGTGCCGGGCGCGCGGTTCATCGAGTTGGTGGCCGAGCTGACCGGGACGGGCCTTGCCGATGCCCGCAGCGAGCGGGTCGGCAGCCTGCGCCGGGTCTTGTCCGAGCTGGCGGCGCCGGAGGCGCTGTTCCGCTCGGGGTACGAGTAGCGCGTCGGCGCTCGCGGTCGATTCCTTTGAATCGGCCGCGGGCGAAGTGCTTTCCGCATCCGCACCACCCAAGCACTGATTCACATCATTCCGGGCAGCCCTGGCGATTCCGGATGCCCAGAGCCTGCCCAACCGTTGAACGTACATTCGGGGGTTCTATGTACCTTGCTCTACGCTTGATCCGATCTCTCTCTACCCTCGCCCTAGCGCTGCCCCTGGTATCGGGTCTTGCCTTCGCATCACCAACACTGCCGCAGGGACTGAGCGGCTCCGACTGGGCGCAGGTGTCCGCCCAACTGCGCCAAGCGTCCCCTGCGACCGCCTCGGAACGGGTTGTCCGGAACGGGCCAAAGGGGAAGGGCATCACCTCTGTCGCTGGCCAGACTTATCTGAAGGCCGCGATCGTCGATGCCGGCGATCAGTTCGGTTATTCACTGGCTCTTTCTGGCAGCACCCTGGTGGTGGGGGCGCCCGAGGAGGATGGCGCTGCGCCGGGGGCGGGGCAGGGTGGGCAAGACAACTCCGTCCCGGGCAGCGGCGCGGCCTACGTGTTTGTCCGCAGGAACGGAAGCTGGGAGCAGCAGGCCTATCTCAAGGCTAGCAATGCCGAGGAGAACGACGACTTTGGGGTGGCCGTGGCGATCTGCGGCGACACCATCGTGGTGGGTGCAATCTATGAATCGAGCGCCTCCACGGGGGTGAACGGCGAGGCAGACGACAACTCGATGCCTTCCAGCGGCGCCGCCTATGTCTTCGTTCGAAGCGGCGACACCTGGCGCCAGCAGGCCTACCTCAAGGCCAGCAACCCCGGCCCGGGAGACCTCTTCGGCTGGTCTGTCGATGTGTCGGGAGATACGGTCGTGGTCGGCGCATTTGGTGAAGACAGCGCGGCCCGAGGGGTCAACGGCGATGGTAGCGACGACTTCGCAGACCGGAGCGGCGCCGCCTATGTATTTGTCCGTGAGGGCGAGACCTGGCGTGAGCAGGCCTACCTGAAGGCGAGCAACGCCGGCGCTGGCGATGGCTTCGGCGTGTCGGTGGCGGTCTTCGGCGACACGGTTGCCGTGGGCGCGGTTGCTGAAAGCAGCTCTGCACGGGGCGTCAACGGTGACGGTCACGATGACTCGGCTGTCGCAGCCGGTGCCGCGTACGTATTTGTTCGTGAGGGCGAGATCTGGCGCGAGCAGGCCTATATCAAGGCGAGCAACAGCGATGCGGATGACCGCTTCGGGCAGGAGGTGGCGCTTTTCCGCGACACCCTGGTGGTCGGCGCCGTTCTGGAAGACGGGGGCGCCCGTACCGTCAACGGTGACGGGGCGGACAACAGCGTGCTCGACAGTGGCGCCGCGTACGTCTTTGTGCGCGAGGCCGACGTCTGGACCGAGGAGGCCTATCTCAAACCCAGCAACCCCGGCAGTGTCGATCGATTCGGCGACGACCTGGCCGTCTCCGGTGACGTCGTGGTGGTGAGCGCCCGGCGCGAGGACAGTCCGGTCGGCGGCAGCCAGGACGATGACTCGCTGACCGACAGCGGCGCAGCGTATGTGTTCGTGCGCGGTGATGTGGGCTGGCGGCAACAGTCGATGCTCAAGGCCCACAATGCAGGGCAGGGTGACTGGTTCGGGAATGACGTGGCGCTGGAAGGCGATGTCGTCGCCGTGGGCGCGCCGCTTGAGTCCAGCCGGTCGACCGGCATCGACGGGGATGGCGATGACGATGGAGCGGACCGTAGCGGTGCTGCCTACGTGTTCCCATTGCGCAGCTATCGGCTGGGGGGCAGCGTCGTTGGACTTGTCGGCAGCGGGCTCGAACTGAGGAACCGAGCCGAGGACCCGCTAGCGATCAGCAGCGCAGGCAGTTTCACCTTCGACAGGGCCATGGTCGATGGCACACGCTACCGCATTGCGGTGGCACGCCAGCCCGTCTCTCCGCACCAGACCTGCACCGTCGCCAACGGCAGTGGCACGGTCAGCTCGGCGGATATCACCCACGTTGAAGTGACCTGCTCCACCAACACCTTCTCGGTGGGCGGCACGCTGTCCGGTCTATCCGGGTCAGGCCTGGTCCTGCGCAACAACGGCGGCGATGACCTGGCTCTTGGCGGCAAC